>NZ_JBICYJ010000007.1:0-264630 GCF_043200835.1 Kitasatospora sp. NPDC048365 | reverse complement strand
GGCGCGGGGGGGGGCGGGGGGGGGGGGGGGGGGGGGGGGGGGCGCCGGGCGGGGGGGGGCCCGGCCCCCCCCCGCCGGGGCCCCCCCCCCCCCCCCCCCCCACCGGGCCCCCCCCACCGCAGTGACTGGCTGAGCGCCGGTGCGAAATAGTCGTTCGCATGGCAATAACCTCACGGCTCACCAGCACGCAGGGAAAATCTCGATCCACAGGTGTCCCTGGTCACGCATTCGTTGCGCTCGCCGCTCTTTCTGTGGCCCTCGTCCCGGCTTTCGTCTTCGCCCCCGGCCCGTTGGCATCGAGCATGTCCGATGGCGGATTCGGCGACCAACGTCACCTCATCGGTAGCTTCTCCGAGTCGTTCGTCGGCTACTGGAGTTCCGGCGACCGGAACTTTTCCCCGGGTTTGGAGAGGGTTGTTGATTACTGGGTCCATTACCACGTGGTCAAGGCCGTGATCGCTGCGACCCTGCTGGCCGTGCTGACAGCGTTCGGCGTTCTGCTCTGGAAAGCCTTTGTGCGGGCCGGCGGGTTTGGAGCGGCACGCCGGGCGGCCATCGCGTCGGCGGGGGCCGCTGCCACGGCTCTCGGGCTGATCTCGTTGGCGGCGGTCATGGCCAACATCCAGGGTGCGATAGCGCCGCTCTCCTCGTTGCTGTCGATGCTACCGATGCACTCGTCGCGCGGAGCGCTCGCCGATACGCTTGGTCAGGTCAGGCGGCATCTGGCCGACTATCCGAACGCCGGCAACCGAACTCCACCTGCTGTCGAGGTGATGGTCGGTGACTTCTCCCGGTACCACCTGGTAATAGCCGTGGCTGCCCCGATGGTGGCGGTCGTCCTCATCGGCCTGAGCGTGGTGTCGTGGAGGCGATTTGCCAGGACCGAGGCGTCCGACAGGCGAGCCAGGCGCATATTCAGGTCGTTCGGTCTCCTGTGGGCCCTGTTGTCATTGACCTTCATCGTTCTCGCTGTGGCGAACGTATCCACCGCAGCCGACCCGGCGCCGGCGCTCCTTGCCTTCTTCACAGGCGGATGGTGACGGGAGTCAGGTATTGAGGTAGGCGAGGACAGCCAGCACCCGGCGGTGATGGGCGTCGTCGGGCGGGAGGCCGAGCTTCGCAAAGACATTGCCGATGTGCTTTTCCACCGCACTGCTGGAGAGCACCAGCCGCCGGGCAATGGCCGAGTTGGAATATCCTTCGGCCATCAGCGCCAGCAGTTGCCGTTCACGCGCGGTCAGCACGCCCAGCGCGTCGCCCCGGCGCTTTCCGGCCAGCAACTGGGCGATGACCTGCGGGTCAAGCACGGTCGCACCGCGGGCGACCCGGTCCAGAGCGTCCAGGAACTCCTCGACCCTGGCGACCCGGTCTTTCAGCAGATAGCCAACGGCGCCGGAACCGTCCGCGATCAGGTCGGCGGCATACGACACCTCCACGTACTGGCTGAGCACCAGCATCGGAGAGCCGGGCAACTGAATGCGGGCGGCGACCGCCGCCCGCAGACCCTCGTCGGTATGCGTCGGCGGCATCCGTACATCGACGACGGACACGTCCGGGCGGTGCTCACGCACCGCCTCGACCAAGGCAGGGCCGTCACCCACTGCCGCCACCACCTCGTGACCGTCCTCGGCGAGTAGGCGGACCAGTCCCTCGCGCAGCAGTACGGCGTCATCGGCGACGACGATCCGCAGCGGTCCCCGGGCCCCAGGAGCGAGCTGTACTCCCAGTGGTGCTTCAGGCGTTGTCTCGTCCGAAATCAGTGACATGGCAGCTCCGCGGTAACCGTGGTCGGACCGTCTTCGGGACTGCTGACCCGCAGGCGGCCGCCGATCGCGTGCAGCCGGTCGGCCAGCCCCTGCAGTCCGTGTCCCTTGGCCAAGGCCGCTCCACCCACCCCGTCGTCCGTTACCCAGACCCGCAGGAGTCCGTCAGCGTGGCGCATTCCGACCGTGCACCGGCGGGCGTGGCTGTGCTTGGCCACGTTCGTCAACGCCTCGGCGACCACGAAATACGCGGCCGTCTCGATGGCGGCGTCCAGCCGACGGCTGATGGGACCAGCGTCGAGCTCGGCGGGGACAATGCAGCGCGCGCCCAAGGCGGAGAGTGCCTCCCGCAGCCCTCGGTCAGTGAGGATCGGCGGGGCGATGCCTCGCGCCAGAGCCCGCAGCTCGTCCAGCGCCTGCTGAGTCTGGATGACCGCGTCGGCGAGTGCGGCCCGGACGAGTTCCGGATTGCGGTCGAAGTGATGCTGGGCGCGGCCCAGCTCCATTGCCAGACGAACCAAATGCTGTTGAGGGCCATCGTGGATGTCGCGTTCGAGTCGACGCAGGGCGGCAGCCTCGGCCGTCACCGCCGCGACGGCCTGCGCACGGGCGGTGTCGCGCTCCTGCTCCAGCCCACTGATCCTGCGGTGCAACGCGGACATGTTGGACAGCAGCGCCTTGCCGAGACCGGCCTGAACCGCGACGCAAACCCGGGTCACCAGCGGCAGGGTGGACAGCAGCAGCACGGCGAGCGTGATCGCGAAGACGAGCCGCTCGGTCGGCGACGTCAATCCCAGGCTCAGGGCGATGTGGGACTGGTCACTGCCCGCGTACAGGGTCATGGGTCGCAGCGACCCAGGCGTGACATGGTTGCGCAGGGGGTACGTGGCGGTCGCGACTCCCACGAACCACCACAGCCCCGTCATCACCGAGGTGACCAGTACGACGGGAAGCACCAACACCGCGTGCGCCAGGTCGAGCCACAGCCCAGGGTCGGCCGCGTCGGCCATCTCCTTCGACCTCGGCCGCCAGCCGCTGCCCCGTACCCCGCCGGCCCGGGAAGGCACCTTGCCCATCCGCCACCACTCCAGGTCGCCAGGCCACCGTGCCAGCGCCAGCGCCCGGGCCACAACGGGCGACCCGCTCGGCAACAACGAACCGACCGTGGCGACGCACAGGCTGCCGACCGCCAGAAGCAGACCGACAGCGGCGCTCAACGGTGCGGTGAGGAGATACAGCGACTCCACGAACGTGCGACGCCCGGCACGAACGATGAACCCAGCTGTTGGCCGCCACCGACCCGCGACCGCGAAAGGCAACGACTCAACCATTCCCCCAGCATAATGTCGCTGTGCCCCACGCTGACGCCCGTCGGCGTCAGCCGGAGGATCTACAGGCCGCGCTGGACCGGCATCACGAGACGACGCGCCCTCAGGTCCAGCCGCACCCGCCGACCCGCCACCGGACGGTCCACAAGACGCCGCCGGTAGTAGCAGTTCAGCCGCGATGATCTCCGCTCGCACCCCGGGCAGGCGGCCGACGCCGCCGCCGACCGCACGGCGAGACGAACCTCGCCATCCCCAAGAACCATCTCCTCGACCTCCACGCCGATCCCCCGGGAAGAGAAGGTCAGCCACACGCACCGAATCCATCACGCCGAGGTCATGCCCACCACCCGAGCACGGTCGACGCGGACCCCTCAATCAGCGACAGAGCCCAGAAGTTGGACCAGAACCCACTCTCACCTACGCAGCCACCCGCGCCCAGGCCCAGCGCGAACTCCGGCGCCAGCATCGCAGCGAGAGCGGCTCCCGCTGATCTGCGCTGCGCACGCGTCCTGCCGGGCGGACTTGTCGGGCTTCGCCGACCGGGCGGGGACGCGAGAGTACGGCGTGCGGGCGGCGAGGGCCCGTGGTTCATCGTCGCTTGGGCTCGTGCGGGCTCCAGCCGTGCAGGAAGGGCCGCAGGCCAAAGCCACAACCTGAGATCTCTACCAAACCCGGGGCGGTTCATCTCGTGAACAAAGCCACTTGGCTGCGACCCGCAAGCTCCGGGATGTCAAGTCAAACGCGAGAATTCAGATGCGCGGTGGGCGCTTCACGGCTAGAACTGCCTGATGGTGATCTTCCATTGCTCCGGGTGTGGTGCGGCTCTGACGCCCCCGCTGAAGCTGCTGCCCACCGTACCGGCGCCGCCCCCCTTCGAGCAGCCAAGGCCGGGTTCGCGGGGACCCGGCGCGACGATCCCCCGAGGGCACTACGCGATCGAGACCGAGCCCTGGGGTGCCCCCTACGAGCCTTACCCGCAGGACGAGGACGGTCCGTCACAGCGCCGGGCGGGCTGGAAATCCGATGAGCGAGGCCTCCTGAAGTCCGCCGGCCCCCGGGGCAACCTCGTCCTGCACCCCGACGACGCAGTGGACCTGAAGATGTTGTTGGACGCGAGCATGGGATGCTGCGGCGGTCCCTCTGGCGACCAGGGCCTCAACCGCGCGTGCCGGTGCGGGAAGCCGGTCGCGACGCTGGCCGCCGACTGCTCCACGGTCTATGAGCTGCACCTCGACGCGGCCAGTGTGCACGCCGAAGAGGCGCTCGACTGACAGCGGTAGTGAAGGCCGGGTCACGGCCCCCGGCGGAGCGATCGGCGCTGTTGGTTAATTCGGGGGCCGACGTTGTCGTGTGGGGCGGGTGCGGATGCCGATGCAGCCGAGCGGGCCGAACGAGGTCCCGGCGGAGACGGTGCGGGTAGCCCTTGCCGCGTTCTCGAAGGGCAGTCTGGCGATCCGGGTTCCGGGACGAGTACTACCCGCATCCGTGAAGCGGGGCCGTCTGCCTGCGGCTCTACCGGGGATCAGACTGCCACGACCGCCGACAAACGGATGCCGTCGACGTCTCGAGACATCCCTCAGTCTGGAGAACCGGGCCATGAGTGCTGGAACGACGCAGGTGATACCGTGCGTGAGGCGCTGTCACGGGAACGGTTAGCGCACACACAGTGAGTGACCCGGGGTGGGAACCGCGTTGACGGAGGCGACCGTCTGGGTCAGGTGACGGGACCACTGGCAAAGGGGGACGATCCGCGTGGGCGTAGTGCTGCCGGATGAACTGGCCTGGGTGCTCGACCTCATTGGCGTTCACTGGCCGAACGTGGACGAGGACGAGTTCCGGGAGATGGCGGACTCGCTGAGAAGCTTCGCCGAGGAAATCGACAACGGTCGGGCCGACTCGCTGGTCGCCGTCCAACGCATGATCTCCGAGAACGTCGGCCCCGCGACTGATGCGTTCGCGGCTCATTGGGAGAAGGTCTCCGGCAAGCACCTTCACAACCTGGCCGAAGGTGGCCGACTGTTGGCGACAGCTCTGGACGGCGCCGCGGTCCTCATCGCCGGTGCGAAGGTCGCTGCCGTCGTCCAACTCGGCATCATGGCCGCTGAGGTGATCGCCGCACAGGCGGCCGCACCCTTCACTTTCGGCCTGTCGGAGGTAGGAGCGCTGGGTGCTACGCAGGCGACGCGACTGATTGTGAAGCGGCTCCTCAAGGAAGCCGAGCAGGCGATCGTGTCCGAGCTCATGGCCGTGGCAAAGGCACCCATCATCGACGCGTTGTCGAATATGGCGGGCGATCTCGCCATCCAGGTAGCCGGCAACGCGCTAGGCGTGCAGAAGGGCTACGACATGCAGTCGGTGGCCAACGCCGGCCTGGACGGCGCCAAGAACTCACAGCTGGGGTCGGCACTGACTGGGGGTAAGTGAGCGTGGCGGACATTCAGCACAACCCCGACGAGGTCTCGCGCCTGGCGGGTCAGATCGGCGCGCACGCCGACCACCTCGAGGGCACCGCCGGCGCACACACGCGCAACACCCGCCAGCGGATGGCCGGCGTTCGAGGTCGCGACCCGTTGGCCAACGCGGTGGTTCACAGCTCCGAGGAGATCCTCAACGTTGTCAAGCAGGCCGAGCGCCAGCTGCGCAAGCACCTGCGGGACGTTCAGAAGGGCCTGCACCAGACGACCCAGAACCACCAGCAGAACGACAAGACGCTGGCGGACATGGTCCGCCGCATCCATGAGCGGTCCGAGGCGCAGGACAAGGCGCGGCAGGGCTGGACCGATCGCGTCAAGGCGCCGAACAACAGTCTCAAGCCGAAGACGGTGCCGGTGCAGTGGAAGCCGGGCATGCCCAAGTCGCAGTTCGCGCGGAAGGCACAGCAGCTGCACTCGCTGGGACGGCGCGGCCAGATGTACAAGGCCACGAACCCGGTCTCGCGTGACACCAACATCACGGACGACTACAAGGGCGCGCTGATCCGCATCATCAACAACAACCACAAGGGCAATCCCAACCTGGCCGATGCGGCCAGCGCGGCCGCCCGCTCCATGCACCCTGACCACATACAGGAGCTCCAAGTGGGCGGCCGCGACCACTGGGAGAACATTAGGATGTTGCACGGTAAAACCAATACCGACATCGGCAATCACCAGATCTGGCCTAAAATCAGAGACTTGCCCGACGGAACACCGATCAAGATCAAGGTTAAATGGAAATGACCGGCGCTGACATCCTGCCGCTCGTCGCGACGCTTCGAGACACGCTCGAGGAGCATCGGCGGCCGTACGAGCTGTGGACGCCCGAGATCCCGGCGGGTTGCGAGCTGCAGGCAGTGGGAGACGACGTTCCGCCTGGTGTTGCCGGCCTGCTGGCGATCTGCGACGGGCTGTATCTCACCCACTCGACCCGGCTCTTCAGCAGTGGCGATCTGCCGGACGAGCAGGTGTCCGAGAACCTCGTGGGTGCCCAGCTGCCGGACGGGAGCCGGCTCACCGACGCGGTGCCCTTCTTCTGCTTCGGCCAGGCGGTCGGCAACCCGCTGCTGGTGGACGAGCGAGACGGCAGTGTTTGGCGCGTGCCGGACGATGGCGTCGTCTGGTACACCGGCTGCCGACTCGAGCGCATCGCCAGTACTGTCAACGAGTTCGTCACCGACTGGGTTGTCGGGGACCGGTTCCCAGACCTGGCTGGCCTGAGCCCGGACGTCGCAGCAGACAGCGATTGGTACCGTCTACTCAAGCTGAGCGGCCTCGCGTCCTGACGTCGACCGCAGACTCATCCCGTCCAGCCGAACAAGGAGCACCGTGGCTACGCACGCTGAACTGACCGAGCTCTTCGGAGCCGAAGGCGTTATTACCCTTCCCCGCGGCGAGGCAGCCGCAGGCGGCGTGCCGGATGCAGATGCTCAGATCCTGACCGAGGTCGGCCTGCCGGCGGAGCTCGACGTCATCTTCAGCCTCGCCGCGCCTGGTGCTCATGAGGCTTTCACGCTCGTACCGATCGACACCGGCGAAGGCATCGTCAAGGTGCTCTCCCTCGGGGGCCCGACTGGCAACCCCGACATGCGGTACTGCCTCGACCTGGAGGACGGCTACGTCATCCTGCTGACGCTGGGAGAGCAGCCGGCCGCGGAGATCGTCAACACCACCCTGGCCGACTTCATCGAGTTCCTGTACCGGTTCGGCCTGCGGTTCAAGCACATCGCCGCGGTCAACGACCAGCAGGCCGATGAGTACACCGAGCAGCTCCGAAAGTACCTCGAGGCCCGCGACCCCCAGGCGTTCGCCGAAGACGACAACTGGTGGAGCATGGTCTTCGACCGGCTGCTCGGCAAGGACCTCTGAGCGCGATCGACGGGAGTCCTCTGCCCCACCTGCGGACACCGGCGCACAGAGTGCGCTGAACCCGAGAACCCCAGCAGCTCAACGCGGCTGGGGTTCTCGTGCACGGGCGCACAGGGCTGCGCGGTGGTGCAGGGTGAGCCGGCAGCCGGAGTGCCGGGGGCCGCGCCCGCCGGGCGGTGCGCGGCGGCAGGCGGCAGGCGGCAGGCGGCAGGCGGCAGGCGGCAGGGCCTCGAACTCGGCGAGCCGGACCGGGTCATGGCCTCGGCGGGCGAATGTCAGGTAGAAGCCCAGAGCCCCTTCACCAGTGTCAATGTCGGCGCACCGACATCGCTTTCCTCAGAACCCCGCAGGGGCGAGGTTGGCCGTGCCGTCGGCCGCCGGCGTGGAGACCCAGGCGATCGGCCGGGGCATCACCACCGCCGTCAGCAGCCGGGAGAAGTCGTTGCGGCCCATGGCCCGGGGATCGAAGTCGACGCGCATGTCGATCATTGTCGCAGCGCGGCCGCCCGCGGATTGTCACCGGCGTGCGCGATGCTGGGGGATTCGGCTGCGGCAGGGTTCGACGGAGGGTGCGCGGATGACGAGGGCACGGCTCGACGGCAGGGTGGCGCTGGTCGCGGGGGCGACCCGGGGCGCCGGGCGGGGCATCGCGGTGGAGCTGGGTGCCGCGGGGGCGACGGTGTACGTGACGGGCCGGTCCACCGTCGGGCGGCGCTCGGAGTACGACCGGCCGGAGACGATCGAGGAGACCGCGGAGCTGGTCACCGCCGCCGGTGGGAAGGGTGTGGCGCTGCCCGCCGACCATCTGGACCCGGCGCAGGTCCGGGCGGTGGTGGAGCGGATCGACGCCGAGCAGGGCCGTCTCGACGTGCTGGTGAACGACATCTGGGGCGGCGAGAAGCTGTTCGGCTGGGACGTCCCGGTGTGGGAGCACGACCTCGACGACGGCCTGCGGCTGCTCCGGCTGGCGGTCGACACCCACGCGATCACCAGCCACTTCGCGCTGCTGCTGCTGCTGCGCCGCCCGGGCGGCCTGGTGGTGGAGATGACCGACGGCACGGCGGAGTACAACGGCTCGCGGTACCGCAACTCCTTCTTCTACGACCTCGCCAAGACCGCGGTGCTGCGGATGGCGTTCTCGCTCGGTCACGAGCTGGGCCCGCGCGGTGCGACGGCGGTCGCGCTGACGCCCGGCTGGATGCGCTCCGAGCTGATGCTGGAGGCGTTCGGCGTGACCGAGGAGACCTGGCGGGAGGCGCTCGCCGCCCAGCCGCACTTCGCGATCTCCGAGACGCCCCGGTACGTGGGCCGCGCGGTCGCCGCGCTGGCCGCCGACCCGGAGGTGGCCCGGTACAACGGCACCTCGCTGTCCAGCGGCGCCCTGGCCCGCGAGTACGGCTTCACCGACCTGGACGGCAGCCGGCCGGACGCCTGGCGGTACCTGGTGGAGGTGCAGGACAAGGGGCTGCCGGCCGATCCGACCGGCTACCGCTGACCGGCCCCGGGCCACCGCTCGGAGATCCGGCCGCCGGTCAGGGCCGGCCGACGGCCTCGGGCGCGTTCCAGGCCCGCAGCTTCTCCGGGTTGCGCACCGCCCAGATCCGGGTGATCCGGCCGTCCCGGTCGAGGTCGAAGGCGGCGACGCTGACGGTGCTGCCGCCGTGCCGGGCGACCAGGCCGGGGCGGCCGTTGACGGTCCGTTCGAGCAGGGTGAGACCGGTGGCCCTGCTCGCGAAGTGCACCAGGTACTGGGCGATCAGCGCGGCGCCCTCGACGGGGCGCAGCGCGGCCGCGGCGATGCCGCCGCCGTCGGCGGTCATCGCGGCGGCGGGGTCGAGCAGCCCGACCAGGGCGGCGATGTCGCAGGCCTGCCACGCCTCCTTGAACTTGCGCACCACGCCGGCCTGTCGGGCGGTGGGCGCGGCGGGGGTCCGGACCGCGTGGACGCGGCGGCGGGCGGCGGTGGCGAGCTGCCGGCAGGCGGCGGGGGTGCGGCCGACGATCTCGGCGATCTCGGCGAAGGGGTAGGCGAAGACGTCGTGCAGGACGAACACCACCCGCTCGGCGGGGGTCATCGTCTCCAGGACCACGAGGAAGGCGAGGTCCACCGTCTCGTCCAGGGTGATCCGGTCCGCCGGGTCCACTGTGCCGATGCCGCTCCCGCGGCCCCACTCCTCGTGGTCGGGCAGCGGCTCGGGGATCCACTCGCCGACGTAGCTCTCGCGCCGGGCCCGGGCCGAGCCGAGCTGGTCGAGGCAGATCCGGCCGGCGACCCTGGTCAGCCACGCGGCGGGCACCTCGATGGCCGCCCGCCCGTCGTCGTCCATCGCGTACCAGCGGGCGTAGGTCTCCTGGACGGCGTCCTCGGCCTCGGCGAGCGAACCGAGCATCCGGTAGGCGACGTTGATCAGCCGCCGCCGTTCCCCGACCACCGCCGCACTGCCCGCTTCCACTTCGGAGGCCCCCTCGCGTCCACGCTTCGCTGTGACGCCGGTCACCCCGCCTCACATTTCGCGGGGCTGCGTCGTCGATCTTCCGAGACAGTACCGATCGACCGCCCCACGGCAGAAGAGGTGTCGTCACCATGGCCGCCCTGACCTCCGTCCGCACCGTCCCCGCAGCCCGCCGCAGCCCGGCCTTCGTCCGGGTCTCGGTGGCCCTCCAGACCCTGGCGATCTTCTTCCAGGCGTCCACCGCCGGGCTACTGCTGGTCTCCCACCACGGCGAGGTGCTGCACAGTGTCGGCGCCCGGGTGATGTACGGCGCGTCGATGCTGTACGTGCTCGCCGCGGTCCTCGCCTGGCGCCCGGGCGGCGGCCCGGCCCGGCCGATCGGGTACGCCTTCGGGTTCCTGGCCCTGGCCTCCGTGCAGGTGGTGCTGGGCATCGCGCACCGGCCCGCGCTGCACGTCCCGCTGGGCGTCCTGATGTTCGGCCTGAGCGTGCTGGACCTGGCGCGGGCGCTGTACGCGGGCCGGCGGGAGGGGTGACGGCCGCTCAGGCCTCCACCGTCTCCTCGGTCCGGTCGAAGGCCGGGTCGGGCCGCTCGCCGAGGTACTCGACCCAGGCCTTCTTGACGCACGGGTAGTGCTTGGCGGCCTCGACCAGGTTGAGGAAGTTGACGAGGTTGTCGGTGAAGCGGGCGGCGAGCGTGCCGTCGGCGAGCCGCCCGCCGGCGGTGAAGGCCTGGTGGGCCTGGGCGAGCGAGAACATGTCGGGGTAGACGTGCGCGCCGAGGTGTTCCAGCGGCACCCGGAGCGCCCACAGGCCGCGGTTGCCGCCGGACATCGACGGCGAGGCGGAGAGCAGCAGGGTGTGCCGGTTGTGGAAGGGCTGCGGGCGGATCCGCGAGGTCCAGTCGATCAGGTTCTTCAGTACGCCGGGCATCGAGGCGTTGTACTCGGGCGAGGCGATCACCAGCGCGTCGGTGGTCTCCAGCCGCTCCTTCAGGCGCAGCGCGCCGGCCGGCAGCCCGTCCCGGTGCTCGCGGTCGCCGTCGTAGCCGGGGACGTCGAGTTCGCGGACGTCGGTGAGGTCGGCGGTGCTGCCCCGCTCCCGGACGGCGTCGGCGGCGAGCGCGGCGAGCCGGGCGTTGAGCGAGCCCTCCCGGGCCGAGCCGCTGATCACCAGGACCCGCAGGTTCTCGGGGGTGGAGGACGGGCGGGGGCGGTCCTGCTCCATGCGGCGGGCTCCTCGGGCTCCGGACGGTCCCGCCTGTTCCGTGGCCGGCGGCGGTCCTGCCAGCATGCCGCAGCACCGACCGACCGCCGGGGATCCGCGCCGGGCGCGGCGCGCCGTCCCTGGGAACGGGTGCGGCCGGGCCGCTGGGCGGCCCGGCCGTCACATCCAGGAGGATGTCAGAGCGTCACTCGGCGACTACGCCGGAGTCGGCGATGACGATCTTCGCCGAGGTGCGGCCGCTCTGCGAGCCGAGGCCCTCGACGGTCTTGACGACGTCCATGCCCTCGACGACCTCGCCGAAGACGACGTGCTTGCCGTCGAGCCAGTTGGTCACGATGGTGGTGATGAAGAACTGCGAGCCGTTGGTGTTGCGGCCGGCGTTGGCCATCGACAGCAGGCCCGCGCGGGTGTGCTTCAGCTGGAAGTTCTCGTCCTCGAACTTCTCGCCGTAGATGCTCTTGCCGCCGGTGCCGTCGCCGCGGGTGAAGTCACCGCCCTGCAGCATGAACTCGGGGATGACGCGGTGGAAGCCGGAGCCCTTGTAGCCGAAGCCGTGCTCGCCGGTGGCCAGCTCGCGGAAGTTGCGCGCGGTCTTCGGGACCACGTCGTCGTACAGCTTGAAGACGATCCGACCGGCCGGCTCGTCGTTGATCGTGATGTCGAAAAATACGTTGGAAGCCATACGAGGATCATGTCACGCCCGCGCACGCTGCGTTGCCATCCCCACGCCCACCGGGCCAAATATGGCATATGGTCATTTCACACGTCACATGATGGCTCGATCTCCGGGGGGAACAGCATGGGGACCAGCACGACGGGCTACGTCGAGACCACCGACGGCGCCCGCCTCCACACCGTGCAGGACGGCGCCGGGCCCGACCTCGTCCTGCTCAACGGCGGGGCCTCCGACGCCCGGATGTGGGAGGACAACCTCCCGGCCCTCACCCGCGCCCACCGGGTCACCCGCTACGACGACCGCGGCGCCGGCCCCCACTCCCCCGCCCCGCAGCAGCCCTGGTCGTACACCGACGACCTGCTCGCCGTCCTGGACGCGCTGGACGTCGAGCGCCCGGTCCTGGTCGGCTCCTCGGACGGCGGCCGCAAGGCCCTCGACTTCGCCCTCGCCCACCCCGACCGGGTCGCCGGGCTGGTCCTGGCCGGGTGCGCCCTCCAGCTCCCCGACCCCGACACCGGGGAGCAGGCCGCTTTCGACGCCCTGCGCGCCGCCCTCGCACCGCGCACCGCCGCCGTCGAGCGCGGGGACACCGACGCCGCCCTCCGCCACGACCTCGACGTCTGGGCACCGCGCGCCGCACCCGCCCACCGCGCCCTGCTGGAGCGGCTGTACGCCGACTCGATCGGCTTCCTCACCGGCTGGAACGTCGAGCCCCTGCCCGCCGCCGAGCCCGGCATCGAACACCTCGACCGGATCACCGCACCCGCCCTGGTCCTGATCGGCGGCCACGACACCGCCTTCACGCGCCGCTGCGCCGACCGCCTCACCCGCGGCCTCCCCAACGCCCGGCGGATCGACCTCCCCGACGCCGACCACTTCCCCAACCTCTCGGCCCCGGACGACTTCCACCGGGCCGTCACCGCCTTCGCGGCGGGCACGGTGTTCGCAGGCGGCTGAACGACCGGTGGGGCGACCGGCGGGGCGACCGGCGGGGCGTCCGGCGGGGGCGAGGATGTCGATCATGAACATACCCTCACGCCGTACCGTGCTGACCGCGTTCGCCGGCGATCTCGGCGGGCGCGGCGCCACCGCGGCCGCCGCCGGCGTTCCCACCCCGGCCTGCGCCGGCACCGACGCCTTCTGCACCAACACCGGCCTGTACCGCAACACCCTGTACACCGAGGGCGACCACTGGGCCCGCCGCTACCGCCGGAGCGGCGGGGCCGCCCAGCCGGGCGTCCTCAGCACGTTCCCGGTCACCGCCGCGATCGCTCCGCACGGCGGCTGGGTCGTCTCTTTCGGACCCCCCGTCACCCGGGCCGGGCGGCCCGGGTGACGGATTCCCCGTCGGCCGACTGGCAGGATGGCCGCATGGAACGAGTGCTTGGAATCGGCGGGTACTTCGTGCGGGCGGCCGACCCCGCGGCCCTGAGCGCGTGGTACCGCGACTGCCTGGGGCTGGACCTCGACGAACACGGCCTCTGGCGCCAGGAGGCCGGCCCGACCGTCTTCGCGGCCTTCGAGGCGGACACCGACTACTTCGGCGCGCCCACCCAGCAGACCATGCTCAACTTCCGGGTCCGCGACCTGGACGCGATGCTCGCCCAGCTGCGCGCCAAGGGCGCGAACGTGGCCGAGGAGACCCAGGACATGGCGGGCGTCGGCCGCTTCGGCTGGGTCACCGACCCGGAGGGCCGCCGGATCGAACTCTGGCAGCCCGCCTGACCGATCGGCCGGCGCCGGGCTCAGGCCTGCTCCGGGCTCAGGCCTGCTCCGGGACGACCTCCACACCGGCCGCGAGCATCGCGGCGGTGAGCCGCCGGGCCACCTCCTCGTGACAGACCATCAGGACGGTCTGCGGCTCCTCCCGGCGGCGGGGCAGGTGGCCGCTGCCGGCCTCCAGCAGCTGCCAGTGGTCGCGTTCCGTGGTCCACAGCGGTTCGAGCTCGGCCAGGGCGCGCTCGACCTCGGCCGCTTCGGCCGCGGCCCGGGCCCGGCGCCCGAGCGGCGCGACGGGTCCGGCCGGCGGGGCGGCGTGCGGGGTGACGTCCTCGGGCGACTCGGCCATCGGCCGATGGTGCACCGACCCCCGGCCGGGACGCAAGCGGCGGCGTCCACTCAGCCCGGTGGTGGCAGCAGGGCGGCGAGCCGGTCGACGCCGAACCCGCCGATCAGCAGGCGTTCCTTGCGGTTCCCGGTGAGCCGCCGGGTCCAGTCGACGAAGCCGCCGTCCGCGAGTTCCACCGGCCGGCCGTCGACGGTGGTGTGCACCTTGTAGCAGAGGCCGGTGTAGTAGCCGCGCCCGGTCGTCCGGTCGGGGTCGTCCACCACCGCGACGCCCGGCGCTGCGGACAGCGCCTCCCGAGCGTGTGTCAGGAGCCCGGCGGCGGAGGCGTCGAGGCAGGTGAGGCGGATCTCGGTGCCGCTCAGGCCAGCGCCTGCCGTCGCCCGGGCGGCGAACCACAGGTGGTCGACCAGGTGCCGGCGTTCGAAGGACCCGCCGCCGGTGTCCCGGCCGGCGGTGACCAGGGCGAAGAGCTGGAAGTGGGCGTGCTGACCGGGTGCGGCGAAGTGCTGGGCGCGGACCACCCGCTGGTTGGCGGCCAGCCGGACCGGCTCGGCGCAGCGGTGGTCGGCGGCCAGGGCGGCGGACCGGCGCCGTGCCGCCTCCAGGGCGAGAGCGTTGGTCGGGTCGGCGGCGACCTCGCTGCCGCGGACGGTGGCGACCACCTTGCGCGGGTCGACGGTCGCGACTGCCGAGTGCGCCGCCAGGGGCAGCAGTGGGGCGGGGGTGACCATCTCGAACGCGCCGGGGAGCGCCGCCAGCAGCACGTCCTCGGCCTGCCGCAGCCGGGCGAAGACGGTCGGGGCCGGGGCCACGAACCGGTCGGTGCGGTAGCGCCGCATCACCTCCGCCGGCCCGAGCCGGTCGGCCCGCCGCCGGTAGACCTCCAGCATCAGTGTGGTGAGGTCCGCACCGCTCAGGTCCTCGGCCAGCAGGTCGAGGAGTTGCGGGCCGCCGACCCGGTCCAGGATGCGGCGCAGCGCGGGGCCGGTCGGTTGTTCGTCGCCTGTCATGGCTCCCGAGTATCACCGGGCGGCCGGTCGGCCGGACACCGGATTACCGCGCGGGTTCCGGATGCCGAAATTGCCTTGCGGGCCGCCCGCGTGGGCCTGTTGAGTCTCCGGGTGGCCTATGACCTCGCACCGCACGTCCTCGGCTGGGCCGACGTCGATCCCGCCCGGCACCCGTTCGACGCCGCGGCCGCGCCGGTGGCGGTTGCCGGGCTCGGGCCGGCCCGGTCCGTTCCGGTCCGCCCGGTGGGCGGGGCCGCCGACCGGGCGGTGATCGCGTGGTCGTACGCCGAGGGGCGGGAGTGGACCGAGGCGATGACCCGCGCCCTGGTCGAGCGGTACGGGCCGTGGAGTCTCGGGTGGCGGTGGGCCCGCGACGAGGGCGACATCGGTGGCGGGCCGGTGGGCGCCTGGTGCTGCCCCCGCGACTCGATCACCACCCCGGACGACACCCTGGCCCGCGTCGCCGCCGCGCTGTGCGAGTGGCGGTCCTGGGTCGTGGAGCTGGCCGAGCGTTTCGAGCGCCATCCGCTCGACTCCGGGTCCGCCGGGCAGCGTTCGCTCGCCTGGGAGCGCGCCACCGTGCAGCTGGTGAACCTGGTGGTCGACCGTACGGGCGCCGGCGACGCCTGGTACGGGCACTGCCGGCAGGTGCTCGGCTGGTTCCTGACCCGCTGGGGCGTCGCGCCGGACGCGGCGGACCTCATGGTCGCCGAGGCGATCGACGGACGCTTCCACAGCTGGGCGGAGCCCTCCCGGGAGCTGGTCGCCGAGGTCGCCGAGCAGCTGGCCGCCCGGGCGGACGGCGGGCCGGCGTGGTGACCGAGGACCACCTGCGCAGCTGGCTCGACGTCCGGGAGGCCGCGCGCTGGCACGAGACGCCGGCGGCCGCGCCGGCGGCGGCCGTGCACCTGCCGGTGCGGGATGGCGCGGTGCACGACATCCGGACCTTCGACCGGGCGCACGGCGCCGACCGCGCCGACGGGCTGCTCGCGGCCCTCGCGCGGGCCCGGTCCGACGCCTCGGCCGGTGCGCCGCTGACCTTCGACCGGCTGGCGTCGTGGCAGCGGCACGTCCTGGCCACGGCGGACGCCCCCGGTTTCCGGACGACCGCGGCCTTCGCCAAGGCGGGCCGCGAGCGGTACGGCATCGCCCCGGACACCCGGATGCGCTTCGACGCCTGCCTCTCCCAGGCCGCCGATCCGGGCCTGCCGGTCGCCGCGCGCGCGGCGCGGGCCTACCTGGACGTGTGCTTCTTCCATCCGTTCGCGGACGGCAACGGCCGGGCCGCGTTCCTCGCGCTGGAGTACGTCCTGGCGGCGGCCGGCGTGACTCTCGACCAGGTCGGCCCGGTCCGCCGGCTGCAGCGCGCGGCGGACGATCCGGCCGACGCCCTCGCCCTGGCGAACCTGGTCGCGTCGCTGATCCGCCACACCCACCGCCGGGCCGCGCGGGCGGCGTTCGCCAGTACGCACTGACGTGGGCTCCTTCATCCGAACGGACCCCTGCACATTATTGGTTCGCCTGCGATCGGCGCTACCGATCCCCTTGCGGCGCACCCGGCCTGACACCGGGTCCACGACCGCCCGACGAACCATGCGATCTGCTGAGAGAACGGGACACCCATGGCCATCGCCCTTCGCAGGACGCTCGCCCTCTCCGCCCTGACACTGACCGCCTCGCTCCTGCCGGCCGGGCCCGCGGGGGCCTCCGACAACCGCCCGTTCCGCCACCCGCACCCCGGGCCTCTACTGCCTCGCCAACACCTGGCAGACCCCGAACATCTCCAGCAAGCCGTGCGACGGCAAGGACGCCGGCCAGCACTGGACGGTCGGCGGCCGGCAGATCTCGCTCACCAACGCGCGCGCCTACTGCCTGGCCGACACCTGGGGCAAGCCGGGCACCTCGGTGAAGCCGTGCAACCCCAACGACCCGGACCAGCGCTGGGTGGTCTCCAACGAGGAGATCACCCTGTCCCGCGCCTGACGCCCCGCCAGGACTGCCCGACCTGCCCTGCCTGCCCGGCCCGTCGACGGCCGCCGCGTATTCGGATTGCCACCGGACGGCTCCGGGCAGCAGGGTGGCGGCAGTCGAGTGGGAGGAGCCGGCCGTGATCCGGTGGGTGTACGCGTTCGTGGACCGGCCGTCCGAGGAGGTCAAGCGGGCCGCGGAGTTCTGGGCCGCGGTGACCGGGGCGACCGGGGTGTCCCCGTGGCGCGGGGACGGCGGGGAGTTCGCGACGCTGCTGCCGGCCGACGGGGATCCGTGGGTGAAGCTGCAGGGGGTGGCGGCCGGGCCGGGCGGGGTGCACCTGGACCTGGCGGTGGCCGACGTCCGGGAGACGGTCGACCTGGCGGTGAAGGCGGGGGCGGACGTGGTGGCGGAGCACGGCGAGTGGACGGTGCTCCGCTCGCCGGGCGGGATGCTCTTCTGCGCGGTGCCGTTCCACGGCGAGTCCCGGCGTCCGGAGCCGGTGGACGGCTCGCGCCTGGACCAGGTCGCGATCGACCTGCCGGCCGATGCGTACCCCGCGGAGGTGGAGTTCTGGTCGGCCCTGACCGGCTGGGAGGTGCTGACCGGATCTCGGCCGGAGTTCACCGTGGTGCGGGGCCCGGCGGGGCTGCCTGTCCGGCTGCTGCTGCACCGGCTCGACGCGGCGCGTCCGACCGGGGCGCACCTGGACCTCGCGTGCGCCGACCGTCGGGCGACCCGGGCCGCGCACGAGCGGCTGGGCGCGGAGTTCGTCGCCGAGCACGCCCACTGGATCGTGATGCGCGACCCGGCGGGCGGCACGTACTGCCTGACGGCCCGTGACCCGATCACGGGGTCGCTGGCCTGAGCCGCCCCTGCCCCCGCCGGGCACCCGGCGGGGGCGCCCCCGCCCCCGGGCGGCGGCCTACCATGAGCGGATGAGCAAGCGCACCGACCTCGCAGCCGCGCACGATGCGCACCAGCACCCGACAGCGCACCCGCCGGGCGCCGAACGGCTGGAGGTCGCGGCCGGCGTCCTGGCCCTGCTCGCCGACCGGACCCGGCTCGCCCTGCTGGAGCGCCTCGCGGCCGGGGAGGCCGACGTCTCCACCCTCACCGACGCGACCGGCGCCGCCCGGCCGTCGGTCAGCCAGCACCTCGCCAAGCTGCGCCTGGCCGGGCTGGTCGCCACCCGCCGCGACGGCCGCCGGGTCGTCTACTCGCTCCGCCACGGCCACCTGCGCCGGCTGGTCGCCGAGGCGCTGAGCGTCGCCGACCACCAGATCGGCGCGCTGCCGCCCCACGACTGAGCCCGCGGGTACGCGCGCCGGCGCCGCCGGTCCGCCCGCCCGTCCCGCCCCGCCCCACCCTGCCCTGCCCTGCCCTGCCCTGCCCTGCCCTGCCCTGCCCTGCCCTGCCCTGCCCTGCCCTGCCCTGCCCTGCCCTGCCCTGCCCTGCCGCCAACATGTGCACAGGTACGCACATGTTGGCTACGATGGCCGGGTGCTCTCCGTTCTGCGCGTCCGGGCGTACCGCCGCCTGTTCACCGCCCAGGTGGTGGCCCTCGCCGGCACCGGTCTGGCCACCGTCGCCCTGGGCCTGCTCGCGTACGACCTCGCCGGCCGCGACGCGTCGACCGTGCTGGGCACCGCCCTGGCGATCAAGATGGTCGCGTACGTGGCCATCGCCCCGCTGGCGGGCGCGTTCGCCGACCGGCTGCCGCGCCGCGCCCTGCTCGCCGGGCTGGACCTGGTCCGCGCCGGCGTCGCGCTCACCCTGCCGTTCGTCGACCGGATCTGGCAGGTCTACCTGGCCGTCTTCCTCCTCCAGGCCGCCTCCGCCGCCTTCACCCCGACCTTCCAGGCGACGATCCCCCGGCTCCTGCCCGCCGAACGCGACTACACCGCCGCCCTCTCGCTCTCCCGGCTCGCCTACGACCTGGAGAGCCTGTTCAGCCCGGCACTCGCCGCACTCGCCCTCACCCTCGTCCCGTACCACGCGCTCTTCGCCGGCACCTCGGCCGGCTTCCTCGCCTCGGCGCTGCTGGTCGCGGGTACCGTCCTCCCCCGGGTCGCGGCCGCCGGCCACCGCGCCCCGTACGCGCGCACGGCGGCCGGCTCCCGGCTCTTCCGGGCCACGCCCCGGCTGCGCGCGCTGCTCGCCCTCGACCTGGCGGTGGCCGCCGCCGGCGCGCTCGTCTTCGTCGACACCGTGGTCCTCGTCCGCGACCACTTCCACCGCGGCCCGGCCGCCGTCACCCTCGCCCTCGGCGCCTACGGGGCCGGGTCGATGGCCGCCGCGCTGCTGCTGCCCCGGGTCCTCGACCGGCACGGCGACCGGGCGGTGATGCTCCCCGCCGGGTTCGCCCTGCCCGTCGTCCTCGCCGCCGCGGCGGCCCTCACCACCGCCGCCGCCACCGCCTGGACCTGGACCGGGCTGCTCGCCGCCTGGGCCCTGATCGGCGCGGCGAGCTCCGCCGTCCTCACCCCGGGCGGACGGGTGGTCCGCCGCTCCGCGGACGACGGCGACCTGGCCGCCGCCTTCGCCGCCCAGTTCTCCCTCTCGCACGGCTGCTGGCTGCTCACCTACCCGCTCGCCGGGCTGCTCGCCGCCGTCCTCGGACTGCCGGCGACCGCCGCGCTCCTCGGCGTCCTCGCCCTGACCGCGACCGTCGCCGCCACCTCCCTGTGGCCCGCCCACGACCCCGACCGGCTCGACCACGTCCACACCGACCTGCCCGCCGGCCACCCGCACCTCGCCGACGCCCACCCCGCCACCGCCGGCGGCTGGCACCACGACCACCACTACGTCATCGACCCCCACCACCGCACCTGGCCCCGCGCGGCCGCCTGACCCCGCATGTGCGTTGCACGTGTCCCGTTGTGGCGGAGTGTGTATCGGTCCGTGGGCGCTCGATGACGGCTCAGCTGCGGCTGTGGCAGATTGACTGATCGTCTTGGCAGATCGTCTGCCCGCCGAGAAGAGACGAGGTTCCCGCGTGGTCGTGTACATCGGCAGACCCGCCGTCCAACTGCCGGGCCACGTGATCCCGCGCCGGCGGATCGCGGAGGACATGGAGCGCCGCCACGCCGACCACCCCCGCCTCGCCTCCGTCCGGCGGGTGCTGGACCGGATGCCCGCGCAGCGGCGGTACTCCCAGCCGTTCGAGACCGTCCTCGCCGACCGCGACGCCACCGAGCGCAACACCACCGCCTTCGCGGACGTCTGCCGGATGGGCACCGCCGCCGCCCGCCGCGCCCTGGACGCCCACCACCTCTCCCCCGCCGACGTCGACTGCGTCGTCACCAGCCACTCCACCGGCGACGCGGTGCCGGGCCTGGACGTCCACCTGGTCGCGGAGCTCGGCCTGCGCCCGGACGTCGCCCGCCGCCCGATGACCCAGCTCGGCTGCGCGGGCGGCGCGCACGCCCTGATCACGGCGGTGGACCACGTCCGCGCCCACCCCGGCACGACCGTGCTGGTGGTGGTCGCCGAGTCGCTCTCCAGCACCTACCACCACGGCGACACCGGCCTGGAGATGATGATCTACAAGGCGCTGTGGGGCGACTCCGGCGCCGCCCTGCTGGTCGCCGACCGCCCGCTCGGGCCGGGCCTCGCCGTCGCCGACACCTGGGAGTACCTGCTGCCCGGCAGCGCGCTGCGCTACCGCAAGCGGACCGACGCCGCCGGCGTGCACTTCGACTCCGAGCGCTCCGCGCCGCGTTCGGTCGCCGAGGCCTCACCCGCCCTGCGCGACTGGCTGGCCCGCCCGCTCCCCGGCGGCGACCCCACCGCCGACCCGTGGCCACTCGACTTCGTCGTCGCCCACACCGGCGGCCCCGCCCTGCTCACCGACCTCGCCGACCGCCTCGGCCTGGACGACAAGCAGCTCGCCCACTCCTGGTCCTCCCTCGACGAGGTCGGCAACCTCGGCGGCGCCAGCGTCCTCGACGTCCTCGCCCGCACCCACACCGCCCCACCGCCCCCCGGCGCCCACGGCCTCCTCCTCGGCTTCGGCCCGGGCTTCGCCGTCTCCGCCCTCAAAACCACCTGGGTCGAGGGGGCCGGCACTCCGGCTGTAGATCTTGATCACGATTCTTGGGGCCAAGATCAAGATCTGCAGGTGGTACTAGGTTCACCATGAGATCGGGTACAGGCTTCATGGCATCGACCTCGTGCGGTGCCCTAGCGTCGTGCCATGACGATTCCAGCTGGGCTGAGACGCACGGTCCTCCGGGCGCGGCGGGACACCGGCTTTCTTGCCGCTGGTGTGCTGCCGCACCTGGCGCTGGTGCCGGTGTGGGCCTGGGCGGCGGCGACTGCCGCCAGGACGGGGAACTGGCTCCTTACGGTGCCCGTGTCGGCCGCCCTGGTCCTGCTCGGCACCCCGGTGCTGACGGCCGTTCAGCGGGCTCGCTACCGGGCGCTCATCGGTGTGGACGTCCCCCGGCTCACCCCCACCGCACCGGAACGACGGACGTGGGCCTCGACCGCCCATAGGCTCGCGGCGACGCGGCCTTGGCGCAGGGTCGGCTACCACCTCCTGCTGGGCCCGCCGCTCGCGCTGCTGGAGCTGCTGGTGCTCGCGGTGGCGGCGGCGGGCCTGGCGGGCGTCACCGCCTGCGCCTGGTCATGGGCGCTGCCGACCGGAATCCGCCAGGACTGGTTCGGCCACCTGACCCTGCTGCCGGCTTGCACAGCGGCCGGGCTCCTCCTCCTGTGCGCCCTGCCCTGGACCGCGCGGGCAGTGGCCCGGGCCGAGGCACGGCTGGCGTCGGGCCTGCTCGGGCCCAGCCGGGCGCAGCGGCTCCAGGAGCGGGTCGATCAGCTGGCCGTGAGCCGGACCGACTTGATCGAGGCCGTCGACGCGGAGCGCCGCCGGATCGAGCGCGACCTGCACGACGGCACCCAGCAGCGGTTGGTGTCGCTCGCGGTCAACCTGGGTCTGGCCATGGCCACCCGCCCGGACCTGCCGAGTGATGCCCGCGAGGTGATCGCGACAGCGCACCTGGAGGCGAAGGAGGCGATCGCCGAACTCAATGACCTGGTGCGGGGGCTGCACCCGGCCGTGCTCGAAGACCGGGGTCTGGACGCGGCGTTGTCCGGGCTGGCTGCCCGCACGCCCCTGCCGGTACGGCTGCGGGTCGATCTGGAGGAGCGGGTGGCGCCCAGCGTGGAGTCGGTCGCGTACTTCGTGATCTCGGAGGCGCTGACCAATGCGACGAAGCACGCCAACGCGATGCGTGCAGAGGTGACAGTCCGTCGGGTCGGCGAGGTGCTGCGCGTGCGCGTCACCGACGACGGGCTGGGCGGTGCCGACGCCGCCGGCACGGGGCTGACCGGGCTGGCCAAGCGGGTCGGCTCCCTCGACGGGGCCTTCCGCGTCAGCAGCCCCGTCGGCGGGCCCACCACCGTCACCGCGGAGCTGCCGTGCGCGCGGTGATCGCCGAGGACTCGGTGCTGTTGCGGGTCGGCCTGATCAAGGTGCTGGAGATGGGCGGGTTCCAGGTCCCCGCCGAAGCCGGCGATGCGGAAGGGCTGTTGGCGGCGGTGGCGGAGCACCGGCCCGAACTCGCCCTGATCGACGTCCGGATGCCGCCGGACTACACCGACGAGGGGGTGCGGGCGGCGATGGAGATCCGCCGGCGCTGGCCGGGGACGGCGGTGGTGCTGCTCTCGCAGTACGTGGAGGAGCGGTACGCGGCCGACCTGCTGTCTGCGCACACCAGCGGTGTGGGCTACCTGCTCAAGCAGCGGGTTGCCGATGTCACCGACTTCGTGGCGGCGGTCCGGCGAGTGGCGGACGGGGGCACGGCCCTGGACCCGCAGGTCGTCGCCCAGTTGCTGCTGCGGCGCGACAGCGATCCGCTCGCGCGGCTGACCCCCCGCGAACGGGAGGTGCTCGGCCTGATGGCCGAGGGGCGCTCCAATACCGGCATCGCGCAGGCGCTGGTGGTCAGTGAGAGCGCCGTGGCGAAGCACATCAACAACATCTTCGCCAAGCTCGACCTGCCCGTGGTCGACGCGGACCACCGCCGTGTCCTGGCCGTGCTGCGGTTCCTCGGAGCGTCCCGGGCCTGACCTTCCCATCCGTGATCACGATCTACAGCTGGAGTACCCGGCAACCGGCCCCGGGCTGTCCTGCCGAGCCACCGCCGGCGAGCCGGGCATGTGCAGTCCTCGGAAATCTTCAGGGAGGCCTTTGCGCTCCGGCTGGACGGAGCATCAACGGCGTTCCACCCCGCAGGCCCCCCGCGCGCGGGTTCGAGGGGCGTTGGCGCGCCGGCGGTTGATGTGGCGGTGAGGACCAGGCCTGGGCGGGGACACCGGCCGTGGTGACGATCTCCTGGAACACGCAGGATGGTGCCTAGATCTGGCGGCCGCCGTAGAAGGGCGTGTAGTAGAGGGCGTGGCGCTCGCGGTCCTCGCGGCTGGGTTCGGCGGCGACGCCGAGTTCGGGGCCGTTCCTGATGTCCTCCTTGGAGCGGTCGACGTGGACCTTGTGCTCCGCGGGCTCGATGCGGACCACCGTGCAGGCGGGCAGCAGGATGAGCTTGCCGAAGATCCAGGGGCCGGTGTCGACGACCAGGTAGCGCGCGCCCATGGCGTCGGACAGCTTGTCGATCCGGCCGATCGGGCCGTCGGTCGCCTCGACGTGGTAGCCGACGAGGTCGGTCTCGGCGCGGTGGCCTGCGGTGTCGCGGTACTCCCAGAGGTTCATGCCTGTGCTGTCCTTCCGTCGGTCGGACTCGGTGGGCGTCGGTTGCCCCGATCGGCCGGAGGTATGCACCGCGGAGGAAAAGCCGTCAGGGGCTCGGGACTCGTACGAGTCCCGAGCCCCTGACGGGCACGGACGGAGGGCCGGACGGAGGGTCAGCTGTCGAAGCCGAGGCCGAAGCGGTCGAGGGTGCGCAGCCAGAGGTTGCGTCGGCCCTCGTTGCGGTCGGCCCGGTCGAGGGACCACTTGGTGATCCCGATGCCGGCCCAGCGGACCGGCTCGGGCGGGAACGGCAGCGGCATCTTGCGGACCATCTCCAGCTGGGTGCGCTCGGTCCGTTCGCCGGCGAGCAGGTCGAGCATGACCTCGGCGCCGAAGCGGGTGGCGCCGACGCCGAGCCCGGTGTAGCCGGCGGCGATGGCGACCTTGCCCTTGTACGCGGTCTCGAAGAACGCCGAGAACCGGGTGCAGGTGTCGATGGCGCCGCCCCACGCGTGGGTGAAGCGCAGGCCCTCCAGCTGCGGGAAGGTGGTGAAGAAGTGCTGGGCGAGGGTGCGGTAGGTGGCCGGGCGCTGGTCGTACTCGGCGCGGACGTGGCCGCCGAAGTTGTAGATCGCGTCGTAGCCGCCCCACAGGATCCGGTTGTCGGCGGACATCCGGTAGTAGTGGAACTGGTTGGCGCTGTCGCCGATGCCCTGCCGGCCCTGCCAGCCGATCGCGGCGAGCTGCTCGTCGTTGAGCGGCTCGGTCATCAGCGCGTAGTCGTAGACCGGGACGGTGTACGGGCGCAGCCGCTTGACCAGCGACGGGAAGACGTTGGTGCCGAGGGCGACCTTGCGGGCAAAGATCCGGCCGTAGGGGGTCTTCACGGCCATGCCGGCGCCGGATTCGGCGAGGTCGGTGGCGGGGGTGTGCTCGAAGATCCGGACGCCGGCGTCGAGGCAGGCCTGCTTGAGGCCCCAGGCGAGCTTGGCCGGGTTGACCATGGCCACGCCCTCCTTGTCCCAGAAGGCGGCCAGGTAGGTCGGGGAGTTGACCTGGGCGCGGATCTGGTCGGTGTCCAGGAACTCGCCGCCGGTGCCGTACTGTCCGGCGAGGTCGGCGAGTTCGCGGATCCATTCGACCTGGTGGGGCTCGGTGGCGACGTCGAGTTCGCCGGTGCGCTCCCAGTCGCAGTCGATGCCGTACTTGGTGACGGCGTCCTCGATGGCCTGGAGGTTGTCGAGGCCGAGCCGCTCCAGCTGGGCGAGCTCGTTCGGCCAGCGCTCCAGGCCGTTGCCGAGGCCGTGGGTGAGGCTGGCGGCGCAGAAGCCGCCGTTGCGGCCGGAGGCGGCCCAGCCGATCTCCTTGCCCTCGACCAGGACCACGTCCAGCCCGGGCTCGCGCTCCTTGGCGATGAGCGCCGTCCACAGGCCGCTGTAGCCGCCGCCGACGACGAGCAGTTCGCACTGCGCGTCACCGACGAGGGCGGGCTGCGCCTCCGGCCGGCCGAGGTCGTCCAGCCAGAACGGGGTCGGCTTGACGTCCCGGAGGGAGTGGACGGGGTCCATGGTCTCGGTTCCTTGCTCGAGAGTGCTTGGCGGGGTCGGTTGCCGGCTGGTGGCCGTGCTGTACCCGCCGCGTTCGATCGCCCCGGCGCTATCGGCCGAGGTTGATCGCGTACACCTTGCGGAGGGTCTCGTGGACCGTCCAGACGGTCCGGTCGCCTTCGCGCAGGACGGCCAGGTCGCCGGGCCCGACCTCGAGGGTCGGGCCGTTCTCGACCTGGACGGTGGCCCGCCCGCTGAGGACGACGAACAGCTCGTCGGCCTCGGTGTCGGTCACCACGCCCGGGGTGATCTGCCAGACGCCGCGCAACTGCCGGCCGTCCTCGGACTCCCAGACCACCTTTCCGGTGACCTCGGGGTTCCCGGAGACGATCTGGTCCGGGTCCAGCGGCTCGGGTTCGAGCGCGACGTCGGGTACGTGCAGGGCGAAGCTGTCGATCATGCGTCGACGCTATCGGTACGACCGGCCGGGGCGGACCCTGCAAGCTGTCCCGTTTCCGGCGTGTCGCCTGACACCCCGTAGCCGGCCGCGTCGGCCTCGGCAGCGGCGCGGGCGGCCTTGCGGCGGGAGAGCAGCGGGTAGAGCAGCAGCGAGCCGCCGACCACCGCGAGCGAGTAGGTGACCGCCTTGGTGCCCTCGTCGGCGTACTGCTGCCAGGCCGCCCAGACGCAGACCGCCAGCAGGCTGGCCGTGATCGCGGACAGGCTCCACCAGCCGCCGGGGATCCGGTACGGGCGGGCCATCTGCGGGGCCTTGATCCGCAGCGCGATCAGCGCCGCGACCTCCAGCAGGATGCCGATGTTGGTGAGGAAGACGTCGAAGACGACCAGGTCGGTGAAGCTGCTCAGGCAGAACATCGCGTAGATCACCGAGGAGCCGACGATCGAGGCGATCGGCGCCTTGTACCGCTTGGACTCCTTGGAGAGCCAGCCCGGCAGGTAGCCGTCGCGGGAGAGCGCCAGCGGGAGGCGCGAGTTGGCGGCGAGCAGCGCGGAGAACATGGCGACTGCGGCGAACATGCCGCCGATCGTCACCGAGATCTGCAGCCAGGGGCCGGCCAGCTGCTTGGCGATCTCCGAGAAGGAGCCCGCCTCCCAGCTCTGCCAGCCGGTCTCGCCGTCCGCGCCGACCGCCAGCGAGGCGATCGAGGGCAGCAGGTAGCCGACCATGATCAGGACCACCGAGATGCCCAGCGCCTTGGGCAGGTGCTTGCGGGGGTTCTCCATCTCGCCGGCCACGTTGGAGACCGAGTCCCAGCCGCAGTAGTTCCACATCACGATGAACAGGCCGGCGCCGAACGCGTTCCAGGTGGACTGGTCCTGCGAGGCGGTCATCGAGGAGATCGGGTTGATGCCGTCGGCGACCAGGTGGTAGCCGCCGATCGCGGTCAGCACCAGCATCGGGGTGAGGCAGATCAGCGCGAAGGCCACCGACGACTCGCCGACCCAGCCGGCGCCGAGCAGGTTGAGCAGCGTGAAGACGACGATCACGCCGACGCAGATCATCCAGTTCAGGTCGAAGCGCAGGTTCCCGACGGTGAACAGGATGTGCTCGCCGGGTGCCACCGCGCCGACCAGGCTCTGCAGGTAACTGGTGAACAGCACCGGGTAGAGCGCCATGTCGACGAAGCTGCACACCCAGCTGAGCACGCCCTGCTGGAACGCCCAGAAGCGTCCCAGGCCGCGCTTGACCCAGTGGTAGTAGCCGCCCTCGACCGGTATCGCGGTGCCGAGCTCGGCGCAGACCAGGGCGTGCGGCACGCTGTAGATCAGCGGGGTGACGATGATCAGCAGCACCGCCATGCCCGGTCCGGACGTGGAGAACAGCTCCTCGATGCCGTAGGCGCCCCCCGAGACGCTGAAGAAGATCAGCGCGACCAGCGCCAACAGGCGCACGCGCTTGGGCTGCGGCCAGCGGACATCCGACTGGCCCACGGGCATCGTGGTCATTCTCACCTCAGGTCCGTGCTTCGGGCAGGCCCGGCCGCAAGATCACGCCGCCGGTGGACAGAGTCTCAGCCCTTGGACGCACCCCGACAAACCGGCAAGGTGTCAGGCGTCCCGTTACCGCTCTGACAACCTGTCGGATCAGCGCGCGGCCGCCATCTCGTCGAGCACGGTTGCGAGCGGGGTGGGGGCGATGCCCAGGTGGGCCGCGGTGGTCGAGGCGTCGAGCAGGGCGGGGCGGTCGTAGAGGTAGAGCATCTCCGGGAACTCCGCCATGACCGGGTCCCGGCGGCCGAGCTCCGCCAGCTCCTCCGCCGTCATCCGGCCGAGCACCGGGTCGGGGACGCCGGCCGCCCGGGCCAGCAGGGCGGCCAGCTCGCGGACCGAGAGGTGCGAGGTGGAGGGCACGTGCCAGGCCCGCCCCCAGCCGGTGTCGGCGCGGGCGGCGGCGACCAGCGTCCGGGCGGCGTCGCCGGTGTACGTCCAGCTGTGCGGGGCGTCCTGGTCGCCGGGGTAGGCGACGGCCGCTCCGGCGAGCAGCGGCGCCCCGACCAGCAGGGTGAACGGCGAGTACGCGCCCGCGCCGAGGAAGTCGCTCGCCCTCACCTCGGTCACCCGCACCCGGCCCGCCGCGTGGGCGGCCAGCGCCTCGTGCCAGATCCGGGCCCGGACCGCACCCTTCACGCTGCTCGGCGCCATCGGGAGCCCCTCGGTGGCCGGGCCCGCCACCGGCCCGTACCCGTAGGTGTTGCCGAGCATCACGTAGTCGGCCCCGCCGCGCTCCGCCGCGGCCAGCAGCGAGGCGGCCAGCGGCGGGAACTCGGCCGGCCACCGGTCGTACGCGGGCATCGCGCAGTTGAACAGCACCGCGGCCCCGCCGGCCGCCTCGACCAGCCGCCCGGTGTCGGCGGCGTCGACGGCCAGCCGCTCGATCAGCCGGTGCTCCGGTCCGCCGCCCCGCCGGGTGACCAGCCGGACCCGCTCGCCGGCCTCCGCCAGCAACCGCGCGACGGCCGACCCGGTGGCACCGGCTCCGACGACGACAGAGAAGGACATCTCCACACTCCCGGGGAAAGGGCCGGGGCCGACCGCCCCGGGCACCCCCAACCCTCGGTCACCGCCGGGCCCGTGGGACAGTGGCCCGAATGCCAGACATCCGGAGGTTCAGGCCATGCACCGGGTCGCCGTCCTCGCTGTACCGCCCGCCACCACCTTCGACCTGTCCATCCCCGAGCTCGTTCTCGGCGAGGCGGTCGTCGACGGCCGCCCCGGCTACCGGGTGCGGGTCTGCACCGCCCGCCCCGGCCCGCTGGCCACCGGCGGCAGCCTGCGGGTGAGCGTCCCGCACGGGCTGGACGCCGTCGACGAGGCCGACACCGTGATCGTCACCGGCACCGGCGCCCGCGAGGACGTCGACCCGGAGGTCTTGGCGGCCCTGCGCCGCGCCGCCGCGGCGGGCAAGCGGATCGCCTCGATCTGCACCGGGGCGTTCGTCCTCGCCCGGGCCGGACTGCTGGACGGCCGCAGCGCCACCACGTACTGGGCCAAGTCCGAGGAGTTCACCGCCCGGCATCCGGCCGTACGGCTGCGGCCCGACGTCCTGTACGTCGAGGACGGGAACGTCGTCACCTCGGCGGGCCTGTCCGCCGGCATCGACCTGTGCCTGCACCTGATCCGCTCCGACTACGGCGCCGCGGCCGCCAACGACGTCGCCCGGCTGGTGGTCGCGGCCCCCGTCCGCCCCGGCGGGCAGGCCCAGTTCATCGCCGCGCCGACCCCGCCGGAGAGCGGCACCTCGCTGGCCGCGACCCGGGCCTGGGCGCTGGAGCACCTCCACCGGCCGCTCACCCGCGCCGAACTCGCCGCGCACGCCGCCACCAGCGTCCGCACCCTCACCCGCCGGTTCCACCAGGAGACCGGCCAGAGCCCGCTGCAGTGGCTGCTCCACCAGCGCACGATCCGCGCCCAGGAGCTGCTGGAGACCACCGACCTGCCGATGGACCGGGTCGCCCGGCTCAGCGGCCTGGCCACCACCGACTCGCTGCGCCGGCACGTCGCCCGGCGCACCGGCCTGACCCCCACCGCCTACCGCGCGGCGTTCACCCGCAGCCCCTGACGGCCGGGCCGTCCTCAGCGGCAGTTGCCGTCGGGCGGGCTGCACAGCTTCACGTCGTGGACGCCGGGCAGCTCCGCGATCCGGGCACGCAGCGCGTCCAGCTCGGCCTGCGGGGTGCCCGGGACGAACCGGACCGTCAGCCGACCGCCCGGCACGCCGCCGGTGCTCGACACCCACAGGTCGGTCGCACCGTGGCCGAGCGCCGGGCGTCCGGTGCGCGCGGACTGCTCCTCCTGGGCGACCACCGCCGGAAGGGCGCCGCTGTCCGTCACCGCCACGAACGCGTCCGGCTCCTGGAAGTACGGCTCCACCACGGACCGGTAGAGCGCGGTGCCCATCCCCGCGTACACCATGAAGGCCACCGCCCCGCCGGCCAGCTGGGCGACCCAGCCGGCCCGGGCGCCGGACCTGGCCCCGGCCGCCACCAGGACCAGGGCCGCCGGCGCCATCAGGAACCAGCCGAGCAGCGCGCCGAGGAGCGAGGCGACCAGCAGCAGCCCCGCGACCGTCCAGCAGGCCACCCGGAAGTCCCGGGCCCGCCGGGCGACCTGCGGCGCGAGCGTCAACAGCGTCATCACCACCAGCAGCCCGCCCTGGTAGGCGCCGATCGCGTACCACCACACCACGAACGGCAGCCCGCTCAGCGTGGCCAGCACCCCCAGCACCCGCGCACCCCTGGGCACGGGCAAGCCCACTGACGTGGCGGTTTCCTGCTCCCTCACGATCCCCCCTCGACTTATTGAACGCGTTCAAAATGTAGCCGACCGGCCGCCCCGGCGACAAGGCGGGTCTGACCCTCCTCTCACCGGACACCAAGATCGCGCTCATCCGGGCCGCCTACCGTCAACAGGACAACGGCAACCGGAGAGGAACGGGCGGCATGGGCGAGGACCACCACGAGGGGCAGCGGGTCAGCCGGCGCAGGGCGCTGGCGGGCATCAGCAGCATCGGGCTCGGCGCGCTGCTCGCCGCGTGCGCCAGCAGCAAGGACGGCGGCGGCGCCACCGCCACCACGACCACCGGCGGCAGCGCCTCGATCTCACCGCAGGCGTCCACCACCGAGGACCTCACCGCGCTGTTCGCCGACGCCGGGACGTGCACCCTGACGGCGCAGACCACCCAGGGGCCGTACTACTTCGACGCGGACAAGGTCCGCAGCGACATCCGCGAGGACCGCGAGGGCGTCCGCCTGCGGCTGGCGATCCGGGTGCAGGACTCCGAGAGCTGCCAGGCGATCCCGAACGCGGTGGTGGAGATCTGGCACTGCGACGCGGCCGGCCTGTACTCCGGGGCCGAGACCCTCTCCTCGGGCGGCGGCGGCCAGGGCGGCGGCCCCGGCGGGGGCGGCACCCCGCCCTCGGGCGCACCCACCGGCGCCCCGCCGGCCGGAGCCCCGTCCGGCGCGCCCTCCGGCACCCCGCCGAACGGTGGCGGCGCCGGCGGCGGCCAGGGCGACCTGACGCCGCAGGACGACAAGCGCTATCTGCGCGGCGCCCAGGTGACCAACAGCCAGGGCATCGTGCAGTTCACCACCGTCTGGCCCGGCTGGTACGTCAGCCGCACGGTGCACATCCACGCGATGGTCCACATCGACAACGAACGCACCCTCACCACCCAGCTGATGATGGACGAGTCGCTCAACAGCGCCGTGTTCGCGCGGGCCCCGTACAGCAAGCACACCGGCCGCGACACCTTCAACGACAAGGACTCCATCTACAAGCCGAGCATGCTCCTCAGGATCACCCAGGACGGCGACGGCTACCTCGGCGTCATCACCTTCGCCGCGGACCCCGACAAGAACGGCAATTGACCCCTCGCCTGCTCGAATTTCCGTTGCCCGGTCCCCGCCCCACCGCGTAGCTTCGGCGCTCGACGGCATGTAGCTCAACGAGTCAGAGCACCGGGCTTGGGACCTGGAGGGTGCGGGGGCAGGGCCCGCCATGTCGGCCATGGACGAGAACGCTGAGCAGCAGCACCCGACGACCACCGTCTCCACCGACTACGCGCACCGGCAGCTCGCCCGCGCGTTCACCACCGCCCTGTCGCACCCCGACCCGGCGACCCGCTCCCGCGCGAACGCGAAGGCGGGCCGCTGGCGCGAGGTGCTGGCCGGCATCGCCGACGGCAGCCTGCGGATCGGCTCCCGGACGCCGGTGGCCGGTCTGCCCGCCTGGGTGACGCCGGAGGTGGTGCGCGGCGGCTTCGCGACCGGGCGGGCCTGCGCCGAGGGGCCGCTGGAGCCGTACGAGCGCGCGGCGTGCCGGGCGGCCGGGGTTCCCGAGGGACGGGCCGAGCTGTTCGCCCATGCGCTGACCGAGGCGGGGCTCGCCGAGCTGTGGGCCCTGCTGGACAGCGGCCGCTACCGGGTCACGGTGCCGGAGGAGGCCGCGCTGCTGACCGTGGCGTGGCTGGTCCGGGCCGGCGAGCAGTCCGCGGCGCTGGAGCTGGTCGCGGTGCTGGCGCCGTTCGCCGGCCGGCTGCGGTTCACCCCGCCGCCCGGCGACGGCCCGGCGGCGCGGCCCGACGCGGTGCACCGCCGCACCGTCGGCGAGGCCGTCGCGACGCTCGCGACCCGCAGGCCCAACCTCGCGGTGGAGACCCAGCGCGAGGCGCTGACGGTCTGGCTGCCGTACTCCGACGAACTACTGGCCCACTGGCTGGAGACCGCGGACGGGGGCCGCGCCCTCGCCGTCGACCCCGGGCCGGACTGGCACCGGCGCGGCGCCGCGCTGCTGCTCCGCTACCGGACGCTGGCCGCCGCGCACCGGCTGTGCGGCAAGCACCGCAAGCCGGGTGAGAACCTCGGCATCCTGCGCGCGGCGCTGGAGGTCACGGTCGCCGGGGAGCCGCTCGACCCGAAGCTGCGGGGGCTGCTGGTCGCCTCCGTGGACGCGATGGTGCGCCGCCGCGGCCTGCCCGGTTCGGAGCGGCACTCCGCGCTGCGCGCCGTCCAGGCAGGCCAGTCCGCGCTGCCCTCCCACCACGCGCTGGCCCAGGTGCTGCTGGGCCGGCTCGCGCCCCTCGGCCAGGAGGACGGCCTCGCCGACCCGGACGCGGTGCTCGCCCCGGTGAGCGCCGCAGAGGCCGCGGAGAGCGGTGTCCCGGCCGGTTCCGCGGTGCCGGCGGCCCTGCACCGGCCGGTGCTGGCTGCCACCAGCGCACCGGTCGAGATGCTGATCGGCCGCGGCCTGGTGCCCTCCGCCGAGGTGCTGGCGGAGCTCGCCCCGCAGCTGGCCGCGGCGGCGGAGGCCGCCGCGCACCCCGATCCGGCGCTGCGCGGGCTGGTCGCCGCTGGGCACCGCGCGTTCGCGGGCCGGCGTTCGCTGCTGCTGCTCGACTACGCGCACCAGGTCCGCGCGGAGGAGCTGCCCTGGGTGCGGGCCGTCCGCGCGCAGCGCAGCGGCGACCCGGCCGCGCGGCGGACCGGGCTCGCCGCCCTGCGCCGGCTCGGCGAGCTCGCCCTCGGCACCTTCCCCGGTACCGTGCCGCCGAACCCGCTGGTGAGCGAGCTCGCCGGGCTGGCCAGGCGGGCCGAGGAGCCGCTGCCGTTCACGGAGGAGCTGGCCGCCGACATCTTCATGGGCGGCTTCACCCCGAAGTTCCCGGCCGCCGCCCGGATCGCCGCCGGCCTGCTGGAGGGGACGCTGTACGAGCGGTACTACGGCATCGACTACGCCGAGGTGTGGGCGCTCGCCGAGCGGTCCGACAGCGACCGGGAGCGGTCGGTCGTGGCGCGGGAGTTCTCCGCGCTGTGCCGGGAGCGGGCGGGCCGGCCCGGCTCGTCCCGCTCGGTGGCGGGCAACGGCACGGTGATCGAGCAGGCGCAGATCCTCACCACGCACAACCTGGCGGTGCTCGCCGGGCCGGTCGGCGTGGTGCCGGCCGGCGGCTGGGAGGCGGCGGCGCTCGGCGCGTACGGCACGGTGCGCCGGCTCGTCGCGCTGGCGGAGCGGCAGCCGTGGCCGCTGGCCACGGTGAAGAACGCCGCGTTCGCCTGGCGGCAGCTGCTCTTCCACCTCTCGCTCTGCTCGCCGCGGGAGCGGGAGGCCGTCCTCGCCGTGATCGTCGGCGAGCACCCGGCGCGCCTCGCCCCGGCCGTCGAGGGCCTGCGGCTGGCCGCGGCCGGCCACCGCTTCGACCCGGACGGCACCGGCGCCCGCCGCTTCCTCGGCTGGACGGTCGGCCCGCACTGGCTGCTCGCCCGGTGAGCGGGCCGGGTCGGGGGCCGGGTCGGGGGCCTGGTTCTCAGCGCCCGGCCTCCGGACCCGGTCCGTCCAGGTCGTCGCGGGAGACGTGCTCGCCCGGCGTGGACAGCTCCTCGACCGTGCCGCCGGCGACCACCGCGCCGGTGGACCGCTTGCCGCTGCGCAGCCGGCGTTCGAGCCAGCCGGCGAAGGTGGTCAGCGCGAGGTTGAGCACCACGAAGATCACCGCGACCACGGTGAAGCTGGCGATGGTGTTGGCGCCGTAGTTCGCGCTCATCGGCCGGACCGAGGCGAGCAGCTCGGAGAAGCCGAGCAGGGCGCCGCCGAGCGCGGTGTCCTTGACGATCACGACCAGTTGGCTGACGATCGCGGGCATCATGGCGGTGACCGACTGGGGCAGCAGCACGTACCGCATGACCTGGTTCTTGCGCAGGCCGATCGCCTCGGCCGCGTCGGTCTGCCCCCGCGGGAGCGCCAGGATGCCGGCCCGGACGATCTCCGCGAGGACCGAGCCGTTGTAGAGGACGAGCCCGGTGACCACGGCGTAGAGCGGCCGGCTGTCGGGGCTGACGTCGGTGAACTTGGCGTAGGCCGCGTTCGCGAAGAGCATCAGGATCAGCACCGGGATGGCGCGGAAGAACTCCACCACCGTCCCGGCCGCGCCCCGGACCCACCCGTGGTCGGAGAGCCGGGCGATGCCGAACAGCGCGCCGAGCGGCGTCGCGAGGACCATCGCCAGCGCGGCGGCGATCACGGTGTTCTTCAGGCCGGGCAGCAGGAAGGTGGTCCACGCCCCGGAGGTGGTGAAGAAGGGCTCCCACTTGTCCCAGGCGAGCTGGTTCTTGTCGGCGAGGCTCGCGAACACCCACCAGAGCACGCCGGCCAGCGCGAGCAGGAACAGGACGGTCAGCAGGACGTTGTGCCGCTTGGCCCGCGGGCCGGGCGCGTCGTACAGGACGGTGGGCCGGGTCATCGCTTCACCGACACCTTCCTGCTCACCCAGCCGAGCAGCAGGCCGACCGGCAGGGTGAGGCAGATGAAGCCGAAGGCGAAGACGGCGGAGATCAGGATGACCTGGGCCTCGTTCTCGATCATCGTCTTCATCAGCGTGGCCGCCTCGAAGACGCCGATCGCGGAGGCCACCGTGGTGTTCTTGGTGAGGGCGATCAGCACGTTCGCGAGCGGGCCCACGACCGCGCGGAAGGCCTGCGGGAGCACGATCAGCAGCAGCACCTGGGGGAACCTCAGGCCGATCGCCCGCGCCGCCTCCACCTGGCCCAGCGGCACGGTGTTGATCCCGGACCGCAGGGCCTCGCAGACGAAGGCCGCCGTGTAGGCGATCATGCCGAGCACGGCGAGCCGGAAGTTGATCGTCTTGAAGGAGTCGGCGCCCAGGGTGACGCCGAGCGTCTGGAACAGGCCGAGCGAGGTGAAGACGATGATCACCGTGAGCGGGATGTTCCGGACGATGTTGACGTAGACGGTCCCGAAGCCGCGCATCAGCGGCACCGGGCTGACCCGCATGGCGGCCAGCAGCGTCCCCCAGATCAGCGAGCCGATGGCCGACCAGAAGGTGAGCTGGATGGTGACCCAGAAGGCCCCCCACAGGTCGTAGCCCTCGAGGAAGTCGAACACGGTGGCACCTCCGCGCCGTGGGCGGGCGGCGTCAGCTGACGATCACGCCGATCTGCGGCGTCGAGTCGGGCTGGTAGCCGGCCGGGCCGAGGTTCTTCTGGACGGCGGCGGCCCAGGAGCCGTCCGCGATCATCTTCTCCAGCGCCGTGTTGATCTTCGCCTTGAGCTCGCTGCCCTTCTGCACGCCGATGCCGTAGTTCTCGTTGCTCATCTTGAAGCCGCCCAGCTTGAACTTGTCCTTGAACTGGGCCTGCGAGGCGTAGCCGGCGAGGATCGTGTTGTCCGTGGTCAGCGCGTCGATGACCTTGTTCTCCAGGCCGGTCAGGCACTCCGAGTAGCCGCCGTACTCCTGCAGCTGGGCATTGGGCGCGATCTTCGTCTTGACGTTCTGCGCGGACGTCGAGCCGGTGACCGAGCAGAGCTTCTTGGAGTTCAGGTCGGCCGGGGTGGTGATCGAGTTGTCGTCCGCGCGGATCAGGACGTCCTGGTGCGCCAGCAGGTACGGCCCGGCGAAGTCGACCTTCTCGGAGCGCGCGGGGGTGATCGAGTAGGAGGCGGCGATGAAGTCGACGTCGCCGCGCTGGAGCAGGGTCTCGCGGTCGGCGCTCTTGGCCTCCTTGAACTGGATGTCGCCGGGGGCGTACCCGAGCTGCTGGGCCACGTAGGTGGCCACGTCGACGTCGAGGCCGGTGTACTTGCCGTCCGGGGTCTTCAGCCCGATGCCGGGCTGGTCGAACTTGATCCCGACGGTGATCGTCTTGCCGCCCGCGCTCGCCGAGCCGCTCGCGCCGCTGCTGCCGCCGCCGTCGGAGCCGCAGCCGGCGGCGGTCAGGGCGAGGACGAGTGCGGCGGCGGAGGCGACGGTCGCCTTGCGAAGCTTCATGGTCATCATTCCCAGTGTTCGGGGTCCGGAGTGCTCGGGGTCCGGGTCAGTGGTGGAGGATCTTCGAGAGGAAGTCCTTGGCCCGATCGCTGCTCGGACTGCTGAAGAACCGATCGGGCGTCGACTCCTCCACGATCCGGCCGTCGGCCATGAACACCACCCGGTTCGCGGCCGAACGGGCGAAGCCCATCTCGTGGGTGACGACGACCATGGTCATTCCGGACCGGGCGAGCTGCCGCATGACCTCCAGCACCTCGTTGATCATCTCGGGGTCGAGGGCGGAGGTCGGCTCGTCGAAGAGCATGATCTTCGGGTCCATGGCCAGCGCCCGGGCGATCGCCACCCGCTGCTGCTGGCCGCCGGAGAGCTGCGCGGGGTACTTGTCCGCCTGGGCCTCGACCCCCACCCGCTGGAGCAGGGCGCGCGCCCGCTCCTCGGCGGTCTTCCGGTCCGTCCGGCGCACCTTGATCTGGCCCAGGGTGACGTTCTGCAGCACCGTCTTGTGCGCGAACAGGTTGAAGGACTGGAAGACCATCCCCACGTCCGCCCGCAGCGCCGCGAGCTCGCGGCCCTCGGCCGGCAGCGGCTTCCCGTCGATCACGATCTCGCCGGAGTCGACGGTCTCCAGCCGGTTGATCGCCCGGCACAGCGTCGACTTGCCGCCGCCCGACGGGCCGATCACGACCACCACCTCCCCGCGCGCGACGGTGAGGTCGATCTCCCGCAGGACGTGGAGATCACCGAAGTGCTTGTCGACCCCGCGCAGCACCACCAGATCACCGGTGGCTTGCTCGGGGGCTCCCTGGGTCATGGTCGGCTCCGCTCGTCGGGTTCATGGTCCGTCCGCGCGGGCGGCCCCGCATGTCGGCGCCCGGGAGGCGAGGGAGGGGTGTGGCGCGCGGGGGTACGGGGCGCGGGGGTATGCGGGGCGGGGGTGCGGGGCGGGGGTTGCGGGAAGACTGCCGGGGACGGAGGGGGTGGGCCGTGGCAGGTCGGCGCGGGCGGATGTCGCGGGCGGAGGCGCTGCGGCGCCGGGCCGGGGCGCAGTTCGTGGGACGACGGGCGCAGCTGGCGCTGTTCGCGGAGAACCTCGCGCGCGATCCCGATCCGGAGGCCGGACCGAGCCCGGCGGACTTCCTCTTCCACGTCCGGGGCATGGGCGGCGTCGGCAAGTCCACGCTGGTGGTGCAGTGGCGGGAGGCGGCGCGGCGGGCCGGCGCGGTGACCGCCCTGGTCGACGAGGGGGACGTGCGCGGCCTGGAGAGCGCGCTCGGCGCGCTGGCCCGACAGTTGGCGGAGCAGGCCGGTCCGCTGCGCGAGTTCGACCGGGCCCTCGAACAGTACCGGCGTGCCCTGCAGGCCGACCGGACGACCGAGCAGGGCGGCGAGGGCGCGTCGCTGCCCGCGCGACTGGTGACCACCGCGGTGATCGGCGGGGTGGCCTCGGCGGTGCCCGGCGGCGGCGTGGTCGCGGCGATGGCGAACCCCGAGACCGTCGCGCAGGCGGCGGAGCGGCTGGTCGCGGGCGTACGGCAGCGGCGATCGGCGGGCGGCGACGAGGAGGCCGCGCTCTGCCGGGCGTTCGTCGCCGAGCTCGGCCGCCTGTGCGGGCGGGAGAACGGCGGGCGGCGCCCGTGGGTGGTGCTCTTCTTCGACACCTGGGAGGTGACGGGGCGGCACCTGGACGCCTGGCTGCGGGACGTGCTCTCCGGCGAGTTCGGGGACCTGCCGCTGGAGGTGCAGTTCGTGCTGGCCGGCCGCGACGAGCTCGCCGAACGGGACTGGGGGCCGCTGCGCCCGGCCGTGGTGGACGTCCCGCTGGAGGTCTTCACCGAGCAGGAGGCGCGGGAGCTGCTCGCCGCCCGCGGCGTGGTGGACGTGAACGTGGTGGACGCCGTCCTGCGGATGTCGATGCGCCTGCCGCTGCTCGTGGCGCTGCTGGCCCAGACCCGCCCGCAGGCCACCGACGAGGTCGCCGACGCCGGCGCGGACCTGGTCGACCAGGCGGTGGAGCGGTTCCTGCTGTGGGTCCGCGACCCGGCCCGGCGGGAGACCGTGCTCGCCGCGTCGCTGCCGCCACAGCTCAACCGGGACGTGTTCGCCCGGGCGGTGCCGGGCGCACCCGCCGGCACCTGGGACTGGCTGCTCGACCAGCCGTTCGTCACCGGGCACGGCGAGTACCGCCAGTACCACGCGGCGGTCCGGGCCAGCATGCTCCGGTACTGCCGGTCGCGCTCCCCGCTGGAGTGGCGGGCCGCCCACTGGCGGCTCGCCGCCGGACACGCCGACGCGCGCGCCGAACTGGAACGGCGGCTGTCCGTGACCGCCCGGCGGACCGACCCCGGCTGGCAGCGGCTGCTCACCGAGGAGACCTACCACCTGCTCTGCGCCGACCCGTCCGCACAGCTGGCCGACGCCCTGGAGCAGACCGCGCGGCGGGCCGGCGAGGCGCCCGCGGCGCTCGCCGCCTGGGGCGACATGCTGGTGCAGGCCGCCATCGACTGCGGCGACGAGGAGCTGACCCACTGGGCGGCCCGGCTGCACGCCCTCCGCTCCCCCGACGGGCCGCCCGTGGAGACCCTGTCCGCCCTCGCCGAACCCGGGCTGCCCGCCCGGGTCCGCGGCTGGGCCCTGTGCCACCGCGGCTACGCGTACTTCCTCGCCGACCGGGACGACGAGGCCCTGGTGGACCTGGACCGGGCCGTCGCGATCGGCGGCGATCCCCTGGCGCAGGCGCTCGCCTTCCGCGGCCGGCTGCACGGCTGGCACAACCGGGACGCGCAGGCCGTCGCCGACCTCACCGCCTCCCTGGAGCTGCGGCCCGACGACGCGTGGGTCCTCACCCGGCGCGGCGAGGCCCACCGGCAGGCAGGCCGCCTCGACGAAGCCGTCCAGGACCTGACCGCCGCCCACCTGCTCGACCCCGACGACGCCTGGTACCTCGCCGAACGCGGCGAGACCCACCGCCGGGCCGGCCGCTTCGAACAGGCCGTCGAGGACTTCACGGCCGCCCTCCTCCTGGAACCCGAGTACGCCTGGGCCCTCGGCTGGCGCGGCGAGGCCCACCGGCAGGCCGGCCGCCTCGACGAGGCCATGACCGACCTCACCGCTTCCATCGCCATCGACGCCGAACAGGCCTGGGTGTTCGGCGCCCGCGGCCAGACCCACCGCCAGGCCGGCCGCCTCGACGAGGCGATCGAGGACTTCACCACCTCCGTCGAACTCGACCCGCAGTACGCCTGGGCCTGGGCCTGGCGCGGCGAGACCCACCGCCAGGCGGAGCGGCTGACCCAGGCCGCCGACGACCTCGGCGCGGCACTCCGGCTCGACCCCGGCTACGGCTGGGCCCTCGCCCGGCGCGGCGAGACCCACCGGCAGGCCGGCCGCCTGGAGGAAGCCATGGCCGACCTCACCGCGGCCGTCACCCTCGACCCCGAGGACGCGTGGGCGCTCGGCTCCCGCGGCCAGACCCACCGCCAGGCCGGCCGCCTCGCGGACGCCGTCACCGACTTCACCGCCGCGATCGAACTCGACCCCGAGTACGCGTGGGCCCTCACCTGGCGCGGCGAGGTCCACCGCATCTGCTGGCGGCTGGACGAGGCGATCGCCGACTTCACCGCCGCGCTGGTCATCAACCCCGCGTACGCGTGGGCCCTCGCCCGGCGCGGCGAGACCCACCGGCAGGCGGAACGCCTGGAGCAGGCCATGGCCGACCTCGACGCGGCCCTGGAACTCGACCCCGAGGACGCGTGGGCGCTCGGCTCCCGCGGGCAGACCCACCGGCAGGCCCTGCGCCTCGACGCGGCGGTCACCGACTTCACGGCCGCCGTGGAACTCGACCCGGAGTACGGATGGGCGTTCGGCGCGCGCGGCGAGGTCCACCGGATCGCCGGACGCTTCGACGCGGCGGTGGCCGACTACACGACGGCGCTGACCATCGACCCGGACGACGGCTGGTCCCAGGCCCGGCGCGGCGAAGCCCTCCGCCTGGCCGGACGGCTCGACGACGCCGTCGCCGACTTCACCGCGGTCCTCGCCACCGACCCGGACGACGACTGGGTCCTCGGCTCCCGCGGCCAGGCCCACAGCGCCGCCGGCCGCCTGGACGACGCCCTCGCCGACTACACCGCCGCCCTGGAGAGCGCCCCCGACGACACCTGGTGGCTCTGCCTCCTCGCCGTCACCTACTGCCGCCTCGGCCGCTACAGCGAAGCCTGGGCCACCCTCGACACCGCCGAAAGGCCGGACCCGGACGACGACCCCCCGACCACCCCGGCCGCCAAGCCGGGCCGCGCCGACGCAACCAGCGGCCCCGGCGGACCGGGCGACGCAACCGCCCGACTCGGCGGGAACAGCACATCGAGCGCCGAAGGCGCAGCGGACGACGGCGCAGCCGGTGCCACCGGTTCTGGCGGGGCTGTCGAGACCGGCGGAGCAGCCGCCCGGCCGGGCGGGGACGGTCCGCCGGCAGCCACGGCCGGCGGCGGGGGCGTGGACGAGTCGGGGGTGTTGTTGGCGCGGGCGGTGGTGCGGTTGTTGGAGAGCGGGCCGGGTGCGGCGGAGACGGTGGCGTTGTGGGACGAGCTGCTGGCGTCGCCGCTCACGGATCCGGACGATCCGGTGGAGCCGGTGGTGAAGGAGCTGTTGCACGGTCTCGCGGTGCGCGACGACCCGCCGGAGGCGTTGGTCGCGGCGTTCCTGGCGTTGCCGGACGCCGGGCTGATGGTCGGTGACATGTGCGCGTTCGTGGAGGAGTTGCTGCCGGCGGGCCCGCGGACGGCCGCGGTGCTGGCGCTGCTGCGCTCGGCGCCGCCGCGGTAGTCGCGCCGGGGCCCGCCGCGCGGCCTCACGGCTGCGCGACGGGCCCGATCGGTGGGAGTTCGGTCAGGCGGTGTTGGGGAAGTACGTCCAGCGCTGGTTGGCGTGGCTCGCCGCGCAGTCCCAGATGCCGAGCGCGGTGCCGTTGGCGTCGTTCCAGCCGGGGAGTTCGAGGCAGCGGCCGGACGCGGGGTTGTGCAGGGTGCCGTCGGTGCGCAGGGTCCAGGTCTGGCCGGTGGTGCCGGTGCAGTCCTGGCTGGTGACACCGGCGCCGTTCCAGGTGCCGGTGGTGGTGACGCAGCGTCCGCCGGTGCGCAGGGTGCCGTCGGCGGCGAAGGTGAACTTCTGGCTGGCGCCGGCCCAGCAGTCGTAGAGGCGGACGGCGGTGCCGTTGTCGGCGCCCCAGTTGTCGAGGCAGCGGCCGGGGTTCTGCGCGGAGTTGATGTTGTATCCGGTGGGTGCGGCGGTGGGCAGGGTCTGCGGTGCGCCGAACCGGGGCCGGCCGTCGGCGGGGGTGGTGCCGAGGTACTGGGTGATGGTGCCGTTGGTGTCGGTGGCGATCAGGTCGGGCCGGCCGTCGCCGTTGAGGTCGCCGGGCGAGTCGACGGCGGGGTAGGCGGCGGAGCTGAAGCCGCCGGGGAGGACGGGGGCGGCGGCGGGGGCCTGCCAGCGCTGGCTGTCGTCGTCGAGGCAGTCCCAGATGATCAGGCGGTTGCCGGGTTCGCCGCGTCCTTCGGGGACGGCGAGGCAGCGGCCGGAGTTGGGGTTCTGCAGGGTGCCGGGGTGGGGGCCGGTGGTCCACTGCTGGGCGGGGGTGCCGTTGCAGTCGTACAGGTTGACCGGGGAGCCGTTGTCGCGGGCGCCTCCGGTGACGTCCAGGCACTTGCCGAGGACGTGCAGGGTGCCGTCGGTGCCGGCGGTGAACGCCTGGGCGCCGGTGGTGTTGCAGTCCCAGAGCTGGGCGGCGGTGCCGTTCCAGGTCTGGGCGCCGTTGATGTCGGCGCACATGGTCTCGCCGCGGGTGTTGCGCACGGCGGAGACGAGCGGGCCGTGCGCGGGGGCGTGCAGGGAGTTGGCGGCGGGGGTGCCGCCGGGCAGCGGCAGCGGGAGGTTGCTGATCGCGCCGGTGACGGTGTCGCGGACCCACAGGGCGGGCTGGTCGCCGACGGTGCCCGGGGAGAGCAGGGTGAAGCCGGCCCAGTCGGTGCTGTCGCCGAGTTCGACGCCGGTGGCGAGGGCGCAGCCGGCGACGGTGGAGCCGGGGTAGAACCGCAGGTGGCCCTGTTCGACGGTGACCAGGTTGGTGCGGCCCTTGGTGGTGGGGGCGGCGCTGACGGCGGTGAGCCGGCTGATGTGGTTCCAGGTGCCGTCGACGCCCTTGGCGCAGGCGTTGCTGTTGCCGATCTGGGTGATGCCGCTGCGGTTGCCGAAGTGGCCGGGGGTGCCGGCGGGGGTGCGGGTGGAGTCGTTGGCGTAGATGTACAGCTGTCGGCTGGCCTTGCTGTAGGCGAAGAGGTCGTCGACGCTGTTCTCGGTGGCCGATCCGCGGTGGGCGATCAGGTAGTTGTTCCAGGTGTCGGCGGCGTCGGTGTCGGCCTCCGGGGTCTGGGTGCGGGTGGAGGCGGTGCCGGGCTGCGCCTTGAGGTCGCTGTTGCCGGGGAGCAGGGTGAGCGAGCCGTCGGGGGCCTGGAGCAGGGTGTCGGGGGTGCCGTCGAAGTCGAGGTCGCCGGCGACGACCTTGTGGTCGGGGTTCCAGGGTGCGTAGAAGTCGTAGGCGGCGGCGTTCGGCTGGGTGTTGCCGGCGCCGTCGAAGGCGCGGACGTACAGCCGGTGGGTGCCCCACTGGTCGGGGTTGAGGTTGATCGGGATGTCGGCGGTGGCGGTGCCGTTGGCGTCGGGGGTGACCCAGACGGTCTGGGCGCCGGTCGGTGGGATGTTGTCGTCGAGCGCGTACTGGAAGCCGCGCACGCCGCTCTTGAGGCAGCTGCCGCGGGTGCAGCCGCCGGGGGTCGGGTCGGTGCTGGTCACCCGGACGGTGGCGCCGGCGTCGCCGGCGTGGGCGGTGGGCCTGATGCCGCTGCCGAGCGGCGGGAAGGCGCCGGAGGGGGTGACGGCGGCGAGGTCGGGCGCGCTGAGGTCGACGTTGAAGTAGCAGTACGGGGAGCCGGGGCTGCCGAGCAGTCCGTCGGTGGCCCAGGCGTTCCAGCCGTACTGGTGGCCGTCGCCGAGCGGGCCGCCGACGTTGGCGTGGCCCCAGCCCTGCTGGTATATCGCCTCGCTGACGGGCCAGCTCGCGGTCGCCGGGTCGCCGGCCGCGTCGGCGGTCATGTTGTCCCAGACGTGGAAGCCGACCTGGATGTTGGTCCCGGGCATCGGGGTGCGGGCGTAGGCGTGCAGGGTGAGGTCGGCGGCGCCGTTGCCGAGGGTGGTGGTGCGGCCGATCCAGCCGGGTTCGCCGCTGCCGCAGGCCGGGCCGTCGGGGTTGATCGAGGCGGGGCTGGTGTAGTTGGCGTCGGGCGCGTACGGCGCGAGGTCGTAGGTGGCGACCAGGGACGGGTTGTTGGCGAAGCGCATGAAGCGGTTGTTGGAGTCGCCGGCGGTCTCGTCGCCGTAGAGGCCGACGGTGAGCGGGCCGCCGTCCCGGACGGCGTCGCGGACCATGCCGGTGACGTCGAAGTCGACGCCGTGGGAGCCGCAGCCGCTGTGCGTGCTGGCGCTCTCCAGCCACTTGGTCTCGCCGTCCTGGCGGGGGTCGGGCTTGGTCGCCCAGGTGGTGTCGCCGTTGATCCCCCAGGTCCGCCGGACGGTGACCGGGGCGGTGGCGCGGCAGTTCCAGTCGGCGCCGTAGGTCTCGGTGAAGAACGCCCGGGCGCTGTCGATGTACATGTCCTTGGTGAGCACGCCGAGGTCGAACTCGAAGTACGAGCGCTCGGCGCCCCGGCAGCTGCTCTCGTAGTGCTGGTAGCCGACGCCCTCGCCGTTGGGGTGGGCGACGTCGTACGTCCTGGCGCCCGCGCAGCCCTCCATCACCTGGGCGAAGTGGCTGCGGCCGATGGTCGGGGCGGGCTGGAAGGTCGGGTCGATGTAGAGCGGCCAGACGGTGTCCTTGCCGCCGAGCAGGTCGCCGTCGGGGGTGAGGGTGAGCGCGCCGTCCGCGGCCTTGACGCCGATCGGCTCGACCTTGGCGCCGCGGCCGGGGCCGTCGGCGGTGGAGCGTTCGGCGCTCGCGTCGTCGGCTCCCGACGCCAGGCCGCTGCCGCCCTTGGTGCCCTTGCTGCCCTTGGCCGCCGGGGCTCCGGCGGAGTCCCACATCACGGGGGCGGGGGCGCGGAAGGCGGCCTTGCCGTCGGCGCCGGCGGCGGTGAGGTTGCCGGCCGGGTCGGCGGTCAGGGTCAGGCCCTGGGTGGCGGTGGAGAGGGTGAGCGCCTTGAGCGCCGGGTTGCCGGCGGACGCGGCGTCCTTGACGACCAGGACCTCGCGGACCGCGCCCTGGTCGGTGACGTCCACCGTGAGGTCGACGCCGGGCAGCACCTGCGGGTAGGTGGCGGTGGAGCCGGTGACGGTGGGCGCGGGGAGCTTCACCGGGAAGGTGAGGGCGAGGCTGCGCCCGTCCCGGTCGGTGAGGGTGGCGAGCGGTCCGGTGCCGCCGCCGGAGAGCCGGACGCCGGTGGGGGTGGCGGCCGGGGACCAGCTGCCGTCGCCGCCCTTGCGGAGCGTCGCGTCGACGGCCGTCCACCGGTCGCCGCGCTTGACCCGGGCGGGCCGCAGGTTGGTGGTGACGGTGAGCTTCCCGTCCGGCCCGGCGGTGGTGAGCGTGGTCTCGGTGGTCAACGCGTCGACGGTGACGGGCTTTCCGGTCTGCTTCGCGGCGAGCCGGGCGGCCTGGACGGCGCCGCCGGCGGTGAGTCCGGGGGCCGCGGGGGCCTGCGCGGTGCCGGGCGGCACGGCGAACGGCCGGTCGTCGGCGAGCGCCGGCCCGGCGCCGGTCGACAGGACGAGTCCGCACAGCGCGGCGGCCAGCGCCGTCCGGGGCGGCCGCCAGGAGCGGGGTTCCCGCATGGTGTGAATCCTTCGGTCGGAACGATTTCCGGGCGAACCATAGGAGCTGACGCGGCGTCGGATCCAGCCTTTCAGTCCTCGCTGAAAGGTGTTGTCCGGGGCGGTTCGCGCGCGTAGGTTCCGGCCGTCGTTTCCGTTTTCGAGGGGTGGGACAGGTATGCATTCCGCACGTTCATGGTTCGGCGCCCGACCACGGGGTGGCGGGTCGCCGCGCGGCCCGCTGGTGGCGGCGTTGACGGTCGCGCTGGCGCTGCTGGTGCCGCTGGCGGGTGAGGGCCTGGCGGTCTCGGCGCAGGCCGCGGGCAAGGACCGGAAGGTCGAACTGCCGCAGCTGCCAAGGGTCTCCGGTCACGACGCCGGCGGCAGGGGCGACGCGAAGCCGCTGCCGCACCCGGCGGGCGCCCGGGAGCTGACGGGCAGTCGGCCGGCGGCGGCGAAGTGGCCCGGGAGGGCCACCGTGGCCGTCGACCTGAACGCGAAGGGCGCGCTCAAGGACGCGCCGGTGCGGGCCGGTTCCACGCCGGTGCTGCTGGGCCGGATCTCCCCCGACCAGGTCGGGGCGCAGGCCAGGGCCGCGGCGGGGGCCAAGACGATCAGCGCGCCGTCGGCCGTCGAAGTGCAGGTCGCCGACCGGGCGCAGGCCCAGCAGGCGGGCGTGGCGGGCCTGTTGGTGGCGCTGAAGCGCACCGACGGGGAGCGGGCGGCCGCCGGTGTGGCGGTGTCGCTGGACTACGGCGCGGTCGCGGACGCCTTCGGCGGCGGCTGGGCCTCGCGGCTGCGGCTGGTCGCGATGCCCGCGTGCGCGCTGACCTCGCCGGAGAAGGCCGAGTGCCGGACCCGCAGGCCGCTGGAGTCGAGCGTCGACGCGGCCGCCCGGCGGATCACCGCGACGGTGGCGCTGCCCGGCGAGGGGTCCGGGCTGAAGCTGGACTCGGCGGCGGGCTCCGGGATGGCGCTGGCCGCCGAGGCCGGCACCGAGGGCAGCCAGGGCTCGTACACGGCGACCGACCTGTCGGCGTCGGGCACCTGGGCGCAGAGCGCCAACGGCGCGTTCACCTACGCCTACCCGATCGCCGTGCCGCCGTCGGTGGCGGGCAACCCGCCCTCGGTCGGCCTGTCGTACGACTCGCAGTCGGTGGACGGGAAGACCTCGGCGCGCAACGCGCAGGCGTCCTGGATCGGTGACGGCTGGTCGTACTCGCCCGGTTTCATCGAGCGCTCGTACCGGCCGTGCCGCTGGGACGGGGTCGCCGGCTCCGCGGACCAGTGCTGGGCGGGCTGGAACGCGACGCTGTCGCTCGGCTCGCACTCCGGCGAGCTGGTCCGCGGCGGTGACGGCGTCTACCACCTGCAGAACGACGACGGCACCCGGGTCGAGCGGCTGACCGGCGCGGCCAACGGGCTCTGGCAGGGCGAGTACTTCAAGGTCACCACGGCCGACGGCACCGCCTACTACCTGGGCCTGAACCACACGCCGGGGACGACCGCCGGCGACGCGACCAACAGCGCGTGGGGCATGCCGGTGCTCCACCCGGGCGACGGCGACCCGTGCCACACGGCGGCCGGAGCGAAGAAGTCGCAGTGCGACCGGCAGCCCGGCTGGCGGTTCAACCTGGACTTCGTCGTCGACCCGCACGGCAACGTGCAGCGCTACGACTGGGCGGCCGAGGCCAACCGCTACGCGCAGGCCGACACCGGTCTGACCCCGTACACCCGCGGCGGGGAGCTCGCCCGGATCTCCTACGGCTACCGGCTGGCCGACGCGCAGGCCGGGCGCGAGCCCACCGCCCGGGTGTGGTTCGACGTCACCGAGCGCTGCACGGTCTCCGAGGAGGCGTGCAAGCCGCAGAACCTCTCCGCCGCGACCGCCGCGAACTGGCCCGACGTGCCGTACGACCTGGCCTGCCAGGACGGCTGGGCGACCTCCGGCACCGGCGCGAACGTGTGCCGCACCGCCTCCCCCACCTTCTGGTCAACCAAGCGGCTCGCCGCGGTGCGCACCGAGCTGCGCACCGAGGGCGGCTGGCACGCGGTGGACCACTACGCCCTCACCCAGGTCTTCTCCGCCGCGGGCGGCAGCTACGACCCGGTGACCGGGAACACCCCGCACCCGGAGGCCACCGGCTCGCTGCAGTCGGTGATGTGGCTCTCGCAGATCCGGCGCACCGCGCAGGACACCACGGCGGGCAGCGGCGAGACGGTCGCACTCGACCCGGTGGAGTTCGCCGGCACCGAGCTGGACAACCGGGTCGACGCCTCGCCCACCGGCGCTCCCCCGCTCTACCGGCCGCGGATCATCGGCGTGCGCACCGAGTCCGGCACCTCGATCGCGGTGACCTACCGCGACCCGGAGTGCAGCCGCATGGCGGGCCGGATGCCGGCCGCGGCCGACCGCAACACCATGGCCTGCTACCCGGCGTACTGGACGCCCCCGCTCGGGGCCGAGCCGGTCGCCGACTGGTTCCACAAGACGCTGGTCGCCAAGGTGACGGTCAGTGACACCACCAAGGCCAACTCGCCGCCGCGGGTGACCGCGTACGACTACGCCGGGGCGGCCTGGCACCGCGACGACTCCGAGCTGACCGACGACAAGTACCGCACCTGGAACGACTTCCGCGGCTTCCGGACCGTCACCACCACCAGCGGGGCGGGCCCGGACCCGGTGCGCCGGACCACGACCGGCTCCTTCCAGGGCATGGAGGGCGACTACCTGGCGGACCGGACCACCCTGCGGACCGTGCCCAAGGTCGAGAACTCGCTCGGCGAGAAGACCCCGGACCGCCCGTGGCTGGCCGGCATCGCCCAGGAGACCGCCACCTACGGCGACAGCGGCGTCATCGCCAAGCAGCTCGCCGAGGAGCCGGCCACCGAGGTGACGGCCAGCCGGCCGCGCACCGCCTGGACCTCCGAGCAGCCCACCGCGCAGAACCCCGCCCCGAAGGTCTCCACCCTGCCCGCCCTGGAAGCCCGCCGGATCACCGCGAGCACCCAGCGCAGCCTCGCGCTGCTCTCCGACGGCCGCACCTGGCGGGAGAGCCGCACCGCCACCGCGTTCGACGCCGCCGCCCGGCCGGTCACCGTCGACACCCGGCCCGACACGGCCTCCGGCGCCGACCGCTCCTGCGTGCGGACCGAGTACGCGGCCGCGCCCGCCGCCAACCCGATGATGCTGAGCTACCCGAGCCGCATCCTCACCCTCGGCGGCGACTGCGCGACCACGCCCGCCGCCGACACCACCGTCAGCGACCGCCGGCTGGTCTACGACGGCGCCGCCGACCCGGCGAACCCCGGCACCGTCGGCACCCTCGGGCAGAACGGCACCTCGCTGGGCCTGGTCACCGCCACCCAGTCGCTCAAGGCGTACGACGCCCAGGGCAACCCGGTCTACCAGACGCTCGGCGCACTGGCCGCCGACGAACTGGGCCGCACCGTGCGCAGCGTGGACGCGGCCGGCGCGGCGAGCACCATCGCCTACAGCCCGGCCTCCGGCACCCTGCCGACCGGGATCACCACCACCAACCCGCTCGGCTGGACCAGCCGCACCACCGTCGCCCCGGCCCGCGGCCTGGTCACCCGCTCGGTGGACGCCAACGGCCGGGTCACCGACTCCACCTTCGACGCGCTCGGCCGGCGCACCGCCGCCTGGCTGCCCGGCAACAACCGCGACGACGGCAGGAAGGCCGACCAGACCTTCACCTACCGGCTGCGCGGCGTGGACCCGGACGTCAAGCAGCAGGCCGACCCGCCCAGCGTCACCACGCTGACCCAGCGCGAGAACGGCACCTGGTCCACCTCGGTCACCATCTACGACGGCTTCCTGGCGGAGCGCCAGACCCAGTCCACCACCGCCAACGCCGCGGACGGCCGGGTCGTCGCCTCCACCCACTACGACAGCCTCGGCCGCCCCAGCAAGACCACCGCGGCCTGGTCCGACCCGACCACCGGCCCGAACGCGACGCTGTTCGAGGAGACCGACAACACCGTTCCCTCGCAGACCCGGTACGTGTACGACGGCGCGGGCCGCACGGTCGCCTCGGTGCTCTACGCCAAGGCCACCGAGCTGTGGCGCACCACCACCGCGTACCCGGGCGCCGAGCGCACCGACACCACCCCGCCGAGCGGCGGCACCCCCGCCACCGAGTTCACCGACGCGCTCGGCCGCACCACCGCCTCGGTGCTGCACGGCGGCCCGGGCAGCGGCGACGTCACCACTCGGTACGGCTACGACCGCCGCGGCAAGCCCAGCACCATCGCCGACAACGCGGGCAACACCTGGACGTTCGGCTACGACGTGCGCGGCAACCGGGTGTCCGTCTCCGACCCCAACGCCGGCACCTCCGGCACCCGCTACGACGACCTCGGCCGGGTGGCGAGCACCACCGACCCGCTCGGCAAGGTGCTCTCGTACAGCTACGACGTGCTCGGCCGCACCACCAGCCGGTACGAGGGCGCCGATCCCTCCGACCGCTCCAAGCTGCTCGCCTCCTGGACGTACGACACCCTCGCCAAGGGCCTGCCCACCTCGACCACCCGCTACGTCGGCGGCGAGAGCGGCAGCGCGTACGTCCAGAAGGTCGACGGCTACAACACCCGCTACCAGCCGACGTCGACCACTACTTCGGTGCCCGCGGCCGAGGGCCGGCTCGCCGGCGACTGGACCCGCAGCGCGTTCTACACCGACAACCTCGGCCTGCTCGCCGGCTACGGCTACCGCGCCGAAGGCGGACTGCCCGCCGAGACCCTCGGCTTCGGCCGCGACCTCCAGGGCGAGATCACCTCCACTGGCACCGACAGCACGCGCCTGATGGACAGCGCGAACTACAACCCGCTCGGCCAGCTCCTGCTCGCCCAGTACGGCACCCGCGGCGACCTGCTGCGCACCGCCCGCACCTACGACGACACCACCGGCCGGGTCACCACCCGCAGCGTGTCGCTCCAGCAGTCCGACGCCAACCCGGTGTCGGCCACCACCTACGGCTACAACCAGCTCGGCGGCCTCACCAGCTCCTCCGAACTGCAGTCCTCCGGCTCCACCGACCAGGCCTTCGACACCCAGTGCTACCGCTACGACGGACTGGGCCGGCTCACCGAGGCATGGACCGACACCTGGGGCGTCACCGGCCCCGGCGCCGGCCAGGTCTCCCACTGCGCCAACGACAACCCGAGCTGGGTCTCGCTCGGCGGCCCGGCCCCGTACTGGCACAGCTACCAGTACAACCTGCTCGGCGACCGCACCCAGCAGGTCCGGCACGACGTCGGCGGCGACACCTCACGCGACGTCACCCAGACCACGGCCTACGCCGGCGACGGCCGCACCCCGGCCGCCCGCCCCAACACCGCCACCGCCGTCACCACCCGCACCGGCGCGCCCACCGCCACCCTCGCCTCGGCCCTCGCCGCGGCCGACGGCAGCCGGATGTGCCTGGACGTCCGCGGCGGACGCACCGCCGACGGCACCTCCGTCGAGACCTGGAGCTGCAACGGCACCCCCGCGCAGCGCTGGACCCGGCCCGGCGACGGCACCCTGCGGGCGCTCGGCAAGTGCGTCCAGCCCGTCGGCGGAACGGGCGGCGGCGGCACCGCCGTGGAACTCGCCACCTGCGACGGCAGCCCCGCCCAGAAGTGGCAGGACGGCGCCGACGGCGCCCTCGTCCACACCGCCAGCTCGCTCTGCCTGGAAATCCCCGGCTGGAACCAGCAGCCCGGCACCCAGGCCGGCCTCTGGTGGTGCACCGGCTACCCCAACCAGCAGTGGCCCGCCACCGCGGACGCCCCCACCGGGCCGTCCTTCACCACCACCCTCACCCCGCAGTACGACACCGCGGGCAACACCACCTCGCGCGCCACGGCCACCACCGGCACCCTGCCCTCGGCCGTCGCCACCGGCACCACCCCGCTCTGCCTCGACGCCGTCGGCGGCAGCAGCGCCAACGGCACCGCCGTCCAGACCTGGACCTGCAACGGCACCCCCGCGCAGGAATGGACCCTCGGCACCGACGGCACGCTCCGCGTCCTCGGCGCCTGCGCCCGGCCTGCCGGCGGCAACGGCGGCGGCGGGGCGCAGCTCGAACTGTGGGCCTGCGACACCGCCGACGGCAGCCAGCAGTGGCGCACCGGCAGCGACGGCGCGCTCGTGCACAAGGCGAGCGGCCAGTGCGTCGACATCCCGTGGGCCAGCGGCACACCCGGCACCCGGGTGATGCTCTACGCCTGCAACCACGGCCCCAACCAGACCTGGGGCCCTGTCGGCGCGGGCGGCACCGCCAAACCCACCGCCGGCGCCAACCAGGTCTTCGCGTACAACGCCGAAGGCCGCACCGAGAGCGTCGTCACCCCCGACGGCGGAACCACCGTCACCTCCCGGTACCTGTACGACGCCGACGGCGAACTGCTCCTCCAGCGCGGGCCCGAGGGCACGATCCTCTACCTGTTCGGCGGCGCCGAGCAGCTCACCCTCTCCCCCGACGGCACCACCGTCAGCGGCAACCGCTACTACCACCAGCCCGACGGCACCGCGATCATCCGCTCCGGCCTCGGCAACCTCAGCTACCAGTTCACCGACCCCCAGAACACCGCGACCCTCCAGGTCGACCCCACCACCCGCGCCGTCACCCGACGCCCCGTCGACCCCTACGGCACCCCCCGCGGCACCACCCCCACCGCCTGGGCCGACAACCGCGGCTACCTCAACAGGCCCACCGACACCGGCAGCGGACTCGCCCTCCTCGGCGCCCGCACCTACGACCCGGCCCTCGGCCGCTTCCTCACCGTCGACCCCCTCCTCGCTGCCGGCAACCCCGACCAGATGGGCGGCTACACCTACAGCAGCAACGACCCCGTCAACCGCTCCGACCCCAGCGGCCTCATCGACGGCGACTGCTGGGAAGGCCGCTGCAGCGGCCACTACAAGGGCTCCGCCCCTGCGGACCTGAACGTGGTCGACCGCAACTTCTTCGTCGAGCAGGCGCACTCGACCGAGCCGATCCAGCTCAAGGGCGGCCTGGCGGTCTCCCCGGACATGCCCAATGTCGGGGAATTCCTCAAGCGCTGGCGTGACAAGAAGTTCAAGGAGGACAAGCGGAACCACGGCGAGGAGGTCCCGAATTCCTATTACAACCACTTGGCGGTCCAGGCCTGCGAAGAGATCCGCTGCGAGAAGTTCCTCCAGCTGACCAAGGACTTGGAAGCCGCGCTGGTCGAGGACGGCGAGATCGGCGTCTTCGGCCACGACGGCGGCGGCAAGCCGGCCGGCGGCCCGCCCAAGGCGGGCGGAAGCAAGCCGCGGGCCAGCAACCCGAAGGGCGAGGGACCGAAGAACAACGTCGTCGCCGACCCGAACGGCAAACTGCCGCAGTTGCGGATCGACTACATCAAGGAGGTCGAAGCGCTCAAGAAGCTGGGTGAGGAGATGCGGCAGAAGGGACACACGCCCGAGGAGATCGCCCGCACGCTCCAGCAGCTGCGCCGCGACATCGGTGTGAAGTACAAGGACCTCACACCCGAGGCGAAGCGCCAGGAGATCTACGAGCGGAACATGAAACGCTACGGCGGCGACCCGCTCGGCCCCACCGTCGACTGGCTCCGCAACGAGGGCAAGAGCTGGGAGCAGATCATCGAAGGCGCATCACGGTCCGGCGGCAAGGACCTCGGACTGGAGAAGAGGTAGGGATGCTGGTCGACCATTTCAGCAGATCGGGCTGGGTCGCGGAATTCGACGCCGGAACGGGCGCCATCGGCGGCCACCGCGAGGCCTCGGCCGGAGAGCGGACGTCCGGGAGGTACGAGGTGCTGGGCGACACGCCCGTGGTCCTCTACCGGGAAGCGGGGCACCTGGTGCTGCGGATCGGCGTCCACCGGGTCGAGTTCGAGAAGGCACGGATCCGGCACCGGATCGGTGAGCGGCACTGCAGTCTGCTGGTGAACGAGGTGACGGTCCGCTATCCGATTCCGGACGAGCTGTACGACCTCGCGGACGACCTGACCCCGTTCGTCGAGGCCGAGCACTTCGACTTCGGCCTGTTCCTGGCCGAAATCGCCCGGGACACCGACCGGGCTGCGCGCATCCTGCAGTAGCGGGAAGCCCGCCCTGTTCCCCCCGTCGGACCCATCGGCGGGGGGAACTGCTTTGCGGCGAACCGGTGACGGAAAGGCGCCGCGGCGGGCGGTCAGAGTGCGGCGGCCAGGCGGGTGCCCTGGTCGATGGCGCGCTTGGCGTCGAGTTCGGCGGCGAGGTCGGCGCCGCCGATGAGGTGGGGGGTGAGGCCGCGGTCGACGAGGGCGGTGTGGAGGTCGCGGCGGGGTTCCTGGCCGGTGCAGAGGACGACGGTGTCGACGGGGAGGAGCTGCTTCTCGCCGTCGACGGTGAGGTGCAGGCCGGCGTCGTCGATGAGGTCGTAGGTGGCGCCGGCGACCATGGTGACGCCGCGGTGCTTGAGTTCGGTGCGGTGGATCCAGCCGGTGGTCTTGCCGAGGCCGGCGCCGACCTTGCTGGTCTTGCGCTGGAGGAGGTGGACCTGGCGGGGCGCGGTGGGCCGGACGGGCGCGGCGAGGCCGCCGGGGCCGGTGTGGTCGGCGTCGACGCCCCACTGCTGGAAGAAGACGCCGGGGTTGCGGCTGGCCTGTTCGCCGGAGTCGGTGAGGTATTCGGCGACGTCGAAGCCGATGCCGCCGGCGCCGAGGATGGCGACGCTCCGGCCGACCGCCGCACCGTCGCGCAGGACGTCGAGGTAGCCGAGGACCTTGGGGTGGTCGATGCCGGGGATCTCGGGGGTGCGCGGGGTGACGCCGGTGGCGATGACGATCTCGTCCCAGTCGCCGTCGGCGAGGTCGTCGGCGGTGACGGCGGCGCCGAGGCGCAGTTCGACGCCGTGGGCGGCGAGCTGGTGGCGGTAGTAGCGGAGGGTCTCGTCGAACTCCTCCTTGCCGGGGACGAGGCGGGCGATGTTGAGCTGGCCGCCGATCCGGTCGGCGGCGTCGAAGAGGGTGACGGCGTGGCCGCGTTCGGCGGCGGTGACGGCGCAGGCGAGGCCGGCGGGGCCGGCGCCGACGACGGCGACCCGCTTGCGCAGCTGGGTGGGGCCGAGGACGAGTTCGGTCTCGTGGCAGGCGCGCGGGTTGACCAGGCAGGAGGTGATCTTGAGGCTGAAGGTGTGGTCGAGGCAGGCCTGGTTGCAGCCGATGCAGGTGTTGATGGCGTCGGGGGTGCCGGCGGCGGCCTTGTTGACGAAGGCGGGGTCGGCGAGCATCGGGCGGGCGAGCGAGACGAGGTCGGCGTTGCCGTCGGCGAGGAGCTGTTCGGCGATCTCGGGGGTGTTGATCCGGTTGCTGGTGACGAGGGGGACGGTGACGGCGCCCATCACCTTCTTGGTGAAGCGGGCGAAGGCGCCGCGCGGCACGGAGGTGGCGATGGTGGGGATGCGGGCCTCGTGCCAGCCGATGCCGGTGTTGATGATGGTGGCGCCGGCGGTCTCGATCTCCTTGGCGAGTTCGATGACCTCGGCGAGGGTGGAGCCGCCGGGGATGAGGTCGAGCATGGAGAGCCGGTAGATCAGGATGAAGTCGGGGCCGACGCGCTCGCGGACGCGGCGGACGATCTCGATCGGGAAGCGCATCCGGTTCTGGTAGGAGCCGCCCCAGCGGTCGGTGCGGTGGTTGGTGGGGGCGGCGATGAACTCGTTGATGAGGTAGCCCTCGGAGCCCATGATCTCGACGCCGTCGTAGCCGGCGAGCTTGGCGAGTTCGGCGCAGCGGGCGAAGTCCTCGACGGTCTGCTCGACCTGCTCGTCGGTGAGCTCGTTCGGCGGGAAGGGGCTGATCGGCGCCTGGAGGGGGCTGGGGGCGACCAGGCCGGGGTGGTAGGCGTACCGGCCGAAGTGCAGGATCTGCATGGCGATCTTGCCGCCTTCGGCGTGCACCGCGTCGGTGATCTGCCGGTGTTCGGCGGCTTCGTCCTCGGTGGTGAGCTTGGCGCCGCCGTCCCAGGGCCGGCCGGCCTCGTTGGGGGCGATGCCGCCGGTGACGATGAGGCCGACGCCGCCGCGGGCGCGCTCGGCGTAGAAGGCGGCCATCCGCTCGAAGCCGTCGGGCGCCTCTTCGAGGCCGACGTGCATGGAGCCCATGATCACGCGGTTGGGCAGGGTGGTGAAGCCCAGGTCGAGCGGGCTCAGCAGGTGGGGGTACGCACTCATTCCGGGGCCTCCGTCGCGGGTTGTTACCCAACGGTAGGGCCGGACGCCCCGGCATTGCAACTAGTTGCATAGTGGGGTGCGCGACCGCGACGAGGGTGCGGGACCGGGCCGAGATCCACTCGAAGGGGCCACCCCGTCGGCGTGTCCCGCCGCGGCGGCCGCCGGGTGCGCTGTGCTGGTCGCCAATAGCGTCGCCAACAACGATCCCCCCTGTCTGCCGGAGGCCCCCATGTCCACCACCGCCGTGTTCACCGTCGACGGGATGAGCTGCGGCCACTGCGAGCGGACGGTCAGTGCCGGCCTGCTCACCGTCCCCGGCGTCACCGAGGTGACCGCCGACGCCAAGTCCGGCCGGGTGACCGTCGCCTCCGAGCTGGAGCTGGACGAGACGGCCGTGCGCACCGCGGTCGGCGAGGCGGGCTTCGCGCTGACCGGCCGCATCTGACCCGAGGACCCCGCGCGCCACCCCGCCCGTCACGCGGCCCGCCACCCCGCCCGTCGCCCCTCCCCGGTGGCGCGGCACCTGCCGGACGGAGGAGTCCACGCAGGTCGGCGCCGGTTCTGACGGCCCGTCAGATGGCGTAATGGTGTGGCAACCACCCGCCCCCCGGGTCGGCCCTAGGGTTCTGACGAACCGCAGGCCGTACCCGGGGAGCACCACGATGACCAGCGAGAACCTCGCACCGCGCACGTCCCGGCGGCTGCGGGCCGACCGGGCCCGGCAGGTCGCGGACGTGCTGCGCCGGCAGGTGCTCCAGGACGCCTTCGGCGCCGGGCCGCTGCCGCACGAGGACGTGCTGGCCGCCGAGTTCGACGCCTCCCGCAACACCGTCCGCGAGGCGCTGGACCTGCTGCGGGACGAGGGCCTGGTCCGCCGGGTGCCCGGCTCGGGCACGCTGGTGGTCGCGGAGAAGGTCCCGCACGGGCTGAACCGCCTGGAGGGCCTGGCCGAGACCCTGCACGAGCACGGCCGGGTCAGCAACGAGGTCCGGGCCTTCGGGCCGGTCCGCGCCCCGGGCCCGGTGGCCCGCCGCCTCGGCCTGCCGGACGGCGCCGAGGTGATCTACCTGGAGCGGCTGCGCCGCCTGAACGGCCTGCCGCTCTCCCTCGACCTGACCTACCTGGCGCCCGACATCGGCGCCGCCCTCGACCCGGCCGACCTCACCGACCGCGACGTCTTCCGGCTGATCGAGGAGGCCGCGGGCATCCCGCTCGGCTCCGCCGAGATCACCCTGGAGGCGGTCAACGCCGACGCGCACTCCGCCACCGTGCTGGAGGTCCCGCGCGGCGGCGCGCTCCTGATGCTGGAGCGGCTCACCACGCTGGCCGACGGCCGCCCGGTCGACCTGGAGTACGTCCGTTTCCGCGGCGACCGGCTCGCCATGCGCGGCCGGCTGCTGCGCGACCTTCCCTGAGAGGACCCCCCGTGGCGCTCGCCGACCACCGCTCCGACGTGCCCGTGACCATCGACGCCTCGCTGTGCATCGACGGCTGCACGCTGTGCGTCGAGATGTGCCCGCTCGACTCGCTGGCCATCGACCCGGACAGCAACAAGGCCTACATGCACGTGGACGAGTGCTGGTACTGCGGCCCGTGCGCCGCCCGCTGCCCCACCGGCGCGGTCACCGTCAATATGCCCTACCTGCTTCGCTGAGGAGTCACCCCGTGATACCCACCGTCCGTCCGCTGAGACCGCTGCTCGCCGCCGCCCTGCTGGCCGGCGCCACCGCCTGCTCCGCCTCCTCGGCCGCCTCCGGCTCCACCGTCGAGGTGGTGGTCGGCTACCAGTCCAAGACCATCAACACCGTCACCGCCGGCACCCTGCTGCGCGCCCGGGGCTACCTGGAGCAGCGCCTGGCCGAGGCCGGGAAGCAGAGCGGCAAGACCTACAAGGTCACCTGGCAGGACTACGACTCGGGCGCGCCGATCACCGCCCAGATGCTCGCCGACAAGATCGACATCGGCTCGATGGGCGACTACCCGCTGCTGATCAACGGCTCCCGCGCGCAGGAGGCCGGCGGTCCCGGCACCCGGCTGGTCTCGATCACCGGCTACAACCTGCTCGGCGCGCTCAACAGCGTGGTGGTGCCGACCGGCTCGCCCGCGCACACCCTGGCCGACCTGAAGGGCAAGCGGGTCTCCACCTCGGTCGGCTCGGCCGCCGACGGCACGCTCGTCCAGGCGCTGCGCCGACTCGGGGTGAAGGACGAGGAGATCCAGAAGCAGAACCAGCAGCCCGCCGTCGGCGCCTCCGCGCTGAAGGCCGGCGGCGTGGACGCGCTGGCCCAGTTCGTCGCCTGGCCCGGCGCGGTGGTCTTCGCCGGCGACGGCCGGCTGCTGTACGACGGCGCGGCCCTCGGCCGGCCGACCCTGCACGGCGTGGTGATCCGGCAGAAGTACGGCGCCGAGCACCCGGAGGTGGTGCAGGCCTTCCTGCGGGCGCAGGACGACGCCACCCGCTACCTCAACGAGAAGCCGCTGCCCGCCGCCGCCCAGGTCGCCGAGGCGACCGGCCTGCCGGCCGAGGTGGTGTACCTGTACAACGGGCCGAACGGCATCGCGACCTTCGCCACCCCGCTGCGCCCCGAGCTGCTGGAGGCGCTGCGCCAGGACGTGCCGTTCCTGAAGTCGGTGGGCGTGCTCAAGGCGCTGGACGTGGAGCGCTTCCTCGACCCGTCCTACCTGGCGAAGGCCGCCCTGCCGGAGGTCCCGGCCGCCCGGATCACCGGTACCGACGCGGTCTGCGGCAAGCCGGTGGAGGACCCGAAGCTCGCCGGTGAACTCTGGTACCAGGGCGAGGAGTCCACCCGCCCGGCGGCCGACCCGGTCTGCCTGCTGCGCGCGGTGAAGGCCGGCGGCGGCAAGCTCCGCGCCGCGTACGTGCCGGACGCCGCGACCGGCACCCGCTGGTTCGCCGACCAGGACCACTGGGTGCGCGACGGCGCGAAGCTGCTGCCCTTCACCACCGAGGACGGCGCCGCCGCCTACCTCGCCGTCCACCCGGGCACCGAGAAGCTGACCTACCAGCAGGCGCTGGCGGCGGCATGAGCACCACCCTGGAGCGGACCGCCGCCCGGGCCGCCGCGCGCCCGGGCGGGGCACGCGGCCCCCGCCGGTACCCGCGGCGGCTGGTCCGCGCCCTGGCGCTGCTCGGCTTCGTCGGCCTGTGGCAGCTGCTGACCGCCGCCGACGTGCAGGCCTGGGTGCGCTTCGACCACCTGCCGACCGCCGTCGAGGTCGCCCGCGCCTTCGCGGCGCGGGTCGGCACCGCGCCGTACTGGCAGGACCTGGCGGAGAGCCTGCGCCGGATCGGCCTCGGCTTCGCGCTGGCGGCCGTCCTCGGCGTCGCCGCCGGGGTGCTGACCGCCCGCTCCCGGGTGGCGGCCGACCTGCTCGGGCCGGTGCTGGAGACGGTCCGGCCGATCCCGGCGATCGCCCTCGTCCCGGTGGCGATCATGCTGTTCCCGGAGAACGAGCAGGGCATCGTCTTCATCACCTTCGCCGCGGCGTTCTTCCCGGTCGCGGTCGCCACCCGGCACGCGGTGCGGGCGGTGCCGCCGCGCTGGGAGGAGGCGGTGCGCACGCTGGGCGGAGGCCGCCTGCGGGTGCTCTTCGGGGTGCTGCTGCCCGGCGCCCTGCCGGGGGTGGTGGGCGGCCTGTCGGTCGGCATCGGGGTGTCCTGGATCTGCGTGATCTCCGCCGAGATGGTCTCCGGCCAGTTCGGCGTCGGCTACCGCACCTGGCAGGCGTACACCGTGCTCGACTACCCGGGGGTGTTCGTCGGCATGGCCACCATCGGCGTGCTCGGCAAGCTCACCTCCGGCGCCGTGGAACTGCTCGGCCGCCGGCTCACCCGCTGGCTGCCGCCGCGCCTGGAGGGACCCTGATGCTGCGACTCACCGCCCGCGACCTGACGCTCGACCACGGCGGGCTCCCGGTGATCGGCGGCCTGGACCTGGACGTCGCCCCCGGCGAGCTGCTCGCCGTGGTCGGCCCCTCCGGCTGCGGCAAGTCCACCCTGCTGCGCGCGCTGGCCGGGCTGCACCCGGCGGCCGGCGGCGAACTCCTCGCCGACGGGCGGCCGGTGACCGGGCCCTCGGCCGACCGGACGCTGGTCTTCCAGGACGACGGCCTGCTCCCCTGGCGCTCCGTACGCCGCAACGTCGAACTGCCGCTGGCCATCGGGCGCACCCCGCGCCGCGCCCGCGAGCTGCCGGTCCGCCGGTGGCTGGAGCGGGTGGGCCTGGCCCCGCACGCCGACCGCCTGCCGCGCGAGCTCTCCGGCGGCCAGCGCCAACGCGTCCAGCTGGCCCGGGCGCTGGTCGGCACCCCGCGCGCCGTCCTGCTGGACGAGCCGTTCGGCGCCCTCGACGCGCACACCCGCACCGCGATGCAGCAGCTGCTGCTGGAGGTGCGCCGCGCGCAGCCGTTCACCGCGGTCTTCGTCACCCACGACGTCGACGAGGCGCTGCTGCTCGGCGACCGGGTGGCCGTCCTCGGCGGCGGCACGCTCACCGCCGTGCACCAGGTGCCCGCCACCCCCGGGCCCGCGCTGCGCGACCTGATCCTGTCCCAACTCGTCTGAAAGCAGCCACTGATGGAGATACCCGACCTCGCCGACACCCGCCGCCTCAGCTGCGACGTGCTGGTGATCGGCGGCGGCACCGCCGGTTCGATGGCCGCGATCACCGCCGCCGAGGCCGGGGCGGACGTCCTGCTGCTGGAGAAGGCGCACGTCCGGCACTCCGGTGCCCTCGCCATGGGCATGGACGGCGTCAACAACGCGGTCGTCCCCGGCCGCGCCGAACCCGACGACTACGTCGCCGAGATCACCCGCGCCAACGACGGCATCGTCGACCAGCGCACCGTCCGGCAGACCGCCACCCGGGGCTTCGCCATGGTCCAGCGGCTGGAGGGCTACGGCGTCCGCTTCGAGAAGGACGAGCACGGCGAGTACCGGGTCCGCCAGGTGCACCGCTCCGGCTCGTACGTGCTGCCGATGCCCGAGGGCAAGGACGTCAAGAAGGTGCTCTACCGGGTACTGCGCCGCCGTGAGCTGCGCGAGCGGATCCGGATCGAGAACCGGGTGATGCCCGTCCGGGTCCTCACCAGCGGCGGCCGGGCCGTCGGCGCGGCCGGATTCGACACCCGCAGCGGCGAGTTCGTCACCGTCCGGGCCGGCGCGGTGATCCTCGCCACCGGCCCCTGCGGGCGGCTAGGCCTGCCCGCCAGCGGCTACCTGTACGGCACCTACGAGAACCCGACCAACGCCGGCGACGGCTACGCGATGGCCTACCACGCGGGCGCCGAGCTCAGCGGCCTGGAGTGCTTCCAGATCAACCCGCTGATCAAGGACTACAACGGGCCGGCCTGCGCCTACGTCGCCAACCCGTTCGGCGGCTACCAGGTCAACCGGCACGGCGAACGCTTCGTCGACTCCGACTACTGGTCCGGACAGATGATGGCCGAGTTCGCCACCGAACTCGCCTCCGACCGCGGGCCGGTGTACCTGCGCACCACCCACCTGCCCGAGGAGACGATCCAGGCGCTCGAGTCGATCCTGCACACCACCGAGCGGCCCAGCCGCGGCACCTTCCACGCCGGGCGCGGGCACGACTACCGCACCCACGACGTGGAGATGCACATCTCCGAGATCGGCCTGTGCGGCGGCCACTCCGCCAGCGGCGTCTGGGTCGACGAGAACGCCGCCACCACCGTGCCCGGCCTGTACGCCGCCGGCGACCTCGCCTGCGTCCCGCACAACTACATGATCGGCGCGTTCGTCTTCGGCGACCTCGCCGCCACCCACGCTGTCGGACAACTCCCGTCCGAGCAAGCCGAGTTGCCCGAGGACCAGGTCCGCGCCGCGCACGAGCTGGTCTACCGGCCGCTGCGCAACCCCGACGGGCCGCCGCAGCCCCAGGTCGAGTACAAGCTGCGCCGCTTCGTCAACGACTACGTCGCCCCGCCCAAGACCGGCTCCCGGCTCTCCGTCGCCCTCGACCACTTCGAGCGGATGCGCGGCGAGATCGCCGCGATGGGCGCCCGCACCCCGCACGAGCTGATGCGCGCCGTCGAGGTCGACTTCATCCGCGACTGCGCCGAACTCGCCACCCGCTCCTCGCTCGCCCGCGACGAGAGCCGCTGGGGCTTCTACCACGAACGTGTCGACCACCCCGCCCGCGACGACGCCCGCTGGTTCCGCCATCTCAACGTCCGCCGCGGCACCGACGGCGGCATGGAGTTCCTCACCCGGCCGGTCGCGCCCTACCTGGTGCCGGTCGACGGCCTGGAACCGCCCGGCGGCGACGTGGTCCTGCTCGGCCAGGTCCACGCCCTGCCCGTCGGCCGCACCGGCGCCGCCGCACCCACCGCCACCGGCGCCGCCCCCACCGCCGCACCCGGCTCGCCGCGCCTGCTCGACCTGCTCCGCCTCGCCGAAGCCCGGCCCGGTCTCGCCGACCTGATCCCCTACCTCCACGACCCGGCGGCCGACGTCCGCCAGACCGCCGTCACCGTCCTCACCGAGACCGCCCCCGACGGCGCCGGCACCGCCCTCGCCGCCGCCCTCGCCGACCCCGACCCGGGCGTGCGCACCGCCGCCGTCGCCGGACTGCGCGAACTAGCCGACGTCCTCGACCCCTCGCTCGGCGAGGCGCTGCGCACCGCCGCGTACTCCACCGACGAGACCGTCCGCGCCGGCGCCCTGGAACTCTCCCGCTCCCTGCGCACCGGCGACCTCGCCCTCTACCGCGCCGCGCTCGCCGACCCCGCCGTCCCCGTCCGCCTCCAGGCCGTCCGCGGACTGGTCGCCCTCGACGCCTCCGGCGCGCTCGCCGACGCCGCCGCCGACCCCGCCCGCGAGATCCGCGTCGCCGCCGGCGAAGGCCTCGGCACCGTCGGCAAGGCCACCGCCCCGGTCGAGGCCGCCCTGCTGGCCCTCGCCGCGGACGCCGACCCGCTGGTCCGCGCCGCCGCCTTCGAAGGCGCCGCCGGCATCGGCACCCCGGACACCCTCGCCGCGCTCGCCCTCCGCCCCGACGACGCCTGGCAGGTCCGCCGCTCCGCCGCCACCGCACTCGGCGCCGCCGGCCGGACCGACCCGCTCCTCGCCCGCCTCGACGACCCCCACCCCGACGTCCGCCGCGCCGCCGTCCGCGCCCTCACCCCCTGGGCCGGCCCCGGACCCGTCGAGACCGCCCTGCGCGAACGCCTCGCCGACTCCGACGCCGACGTCCGCGCCTACGCCCGCCTCGCCCTCAAGCCCCGCGCGACCCTCTGACCACGCACCGAGCCGCCGGCCCGCGACGGGTCGGCGGCTCGGCCGTCCTCGGACGTCAGGGCTGCCAGGTGCCCAGCGCGCGGGCCAGCTCCTCGTGCTGCTCGCGGCTGATGCCCCGGGCGAGGCGGATGCCGGTGCGCGGGCTGCCCGGGTCGTCGCAGAGCAGGATGCCGGGGTACGCCTCCTCGCCGCCGCTGAGCGGCGAGGAGCCCGGCAGCGACCAGCGCGCCGGATCCCACAGCGGGTGGTCGACCAGCAGCCGCTCCGCCAGCCGCGGCGCCTCCCCGGCCGGGACGCCGACCCGTACCAGCGCCGCGGCGACCACCGCCGCGGCCTCCTCCTCGGGCAGGTTCTCGTCCCCGAGGGCGGGCAGCAGGAGCAGCAGCCGCGCGGCCGGGTCGTGGACGCCGGGCGCGGCGAGGTCCGGGGTGTCCGCGATGTGCGTCAGTTCCCGCCAGGCGAGCCCGGGGCCGGCCTGGTGCCCGTCCAGAGTGGCGAGGTAGCCGTGCCGGCCCCACCCGGGGTGGCTGACGAAGTACTCCGTCCCCTCGTCCTCGGGGAAGTTGCGGCCCACCACCACCGCGGTGTGCCCGCCGCCGAACGGGATCCGGAAGACCGGCCAGCGCTCCTCGTCCGTCAGCGCGCGGTACGCCGCGTCGGTGTCGGCCGCGTCCACCCCGAACCACTCCGGGGCCGGATCCCCGCCGTCCTCCGTCTCGCACAGCCACAGCAGGTGGGCCGCCCAGAACCCGGGCAGGGCGAGCAGTTCCTCCCCGGGCACCAGCGGGTGTTCGTCGTATCCGTCGATCAGCACGCGGCCCAGCCTACGAAGACGCCCTGCCCCGGCCGTCGGCCGGGGCAGGGCGGGGGTCGTCCGTGGGTCATTCGAAGGCGGCGGCGGCCTCCTGGAGGGCGCGGACGACGGTCTCCGGGTCGTACGGCGCGGGCGGGCCCGGGAGGTAGGTGACGGAGCGCAGGGCGCCGGTGTAGCGGAAGGTGCCGTGGCGTTCGTACAGCGGCCAGGAGACCGGGGACTTGCGGTCGATGCCGACGCTGATGCCCTGGAAGGGGGCCATGCCGATCAGCTGGTGGACCGGGCCGAGGCGGCCGGTCTCCGTGCCGTCGACGAGCAGGCGGAACTCCCACGTGAGGTCGGCGACGGCGCTCGCCTCCAGGGTGACGGTGTGCGCGCCGGGGGTGAGCGGGCCGCCGTCGGCCTCGTGGAGGACGCCGTACTCGTTGTAGGCGAGGCGCAGCCGGCCGTCCTCGACATAGACGCTGTACCCGCCGCCCTGGTCGCCGTGCGAGACCAGGACGCCGGCGTCGTCCGCGCCGTGGGCGGTGAGGTCGGCGACCACGTCGAAGGAGCGGAAGGAGATGAGGCGTGAGGAGCGGTAGCGCTCGAGTTCGGGGGTGCCGGCGAGCAGGGTGAGGGGTCGTCGCAGGCGTTCGCTCTCGGCGGGGTCGCGCAGGGCGAGGGCGCCGCTGCCGTCGGCGAGCGGGAAGACGCCGTTGCGCCAGGCGGCGTCCTCCCAGGCGTCGGAGAGCTCCTTGACGATCTCGGGGTGGTCGGCGGCGACGTCGTCGATCTCGGTGGGGTCGGTGCGCAGGTCGTGGAGCGCCCATTCGCCGTCGTCGTACGGGGTGCCGGGGCGGTGCAGGGTGACGAGCTTCCAGCCTTCGCGGTAGTAGCTGCGGTTGCCGGTCATCTCGCAGTACTGCTCGCCGTGGGTGCTGTCGGCGTCGGCGGAGCGCAGGACGGGGGCGAAGCTGGTGCCGTCGAGTTCCTCGACGCCGTCGGGCCGCCGGACGCCGGCGAGTTCGAGCAGGGTGGGCAGGATGTCGGTGACGTACTGGTACTGCTGCCGGACGCCGCTGTCGCCCTGGGCGCGCGGGAGTCCGGCGGGCCAGGAGAGGACGAACGGCACCCGGACGCCGCCCGCGTACGTCTGGCCCTTGTAGAGCCGGAACGGGGTGTTGGAGGCCATGCCCCAGCCGCGCGGGTAGTGGACCAGGCTCTGCGGGCCGCCGATCAGCTCGATCTCCCGCTCCACGTCGGGGTTCCAGTCCTCGGGCAGGCCGGGGTGGTGGACGAAGCGGCTGAAGTAGCTGCGGGTGCCTTCGGGTCCGCCCTCGCCGGTGCCGCCGTTGTCGGAGGTGAACAGGACGACGGTGTTGTCGAGTTCGCCGAGTGCGTCGAGGGTGTCGAGGAGGCGGCCGAGGTTCCGGTCGACGTTGTCGACCATGGCGGCGTAGACCTCCATGTACCGTGCGTAGAGCTTGCGTTGGGCGTCGGTGAGCTCGTCCCACGGCCCGACCTCGTGCCCGCTCTCGTGGTTGCGCCCGGGCAGCCGGGTGCCGGGCGGGAAGTGGCCGGCGGCGAGTTGGCGGGCGAAGCGCTCGCGGCGCAGTTCGTCCCAGCCGTCGTCGTAGCGGCCGCGGTGCCGGGCGAGGTCCTCGGGTTTGGCCTGGAGCGGGCCGTGGACGGCGTTGTGGGCGAGGTAGAGGAAGAACGGCTTGTCGGCGTCGTGGGCGCGCAGCGCCTTGATCGAGGAGATCGCCTGGTCGGTGATGTCGTCGGTGTAGTAGTAGCCGTCGGGGAACTCGTCGATGTCGAGCGGGGTGTTGTCGCGGACGAGCTGGTGCGGGTGGAAGAGGCTGGTGAGGCCCTCGAGTACGCCGTAGTACTGGTCGAAGCCCTTCTGCAGCGGCCAGTTGGACCGGTCGTCGGCCGCGTTGGAGGCGGAGTCGCGGGTCAGGTGCCACTTGCCGACGGCGTAGGTGGCGTACCCGGCGCCGCGCAGCGTCTCGGCCAGGGTCGGGATGCTCGGCGCGATCTCCATGCCGTAGCCGGGGAAGCCGGGGTCGGCGTTGGCGACGAAGGAGTAGCCGACGCGGTGCGGGTTGAGGCCGGTGAGCAGGGCGGCGCGGGCCGGTGAGCAGAGCGGCATGGTGTGGTAGTTGGCGAGGCGTACGCCGTCGGCGGCGAGCCGGTCGAGCGTCGGGGTGGGGATCTCGGAGCCGAACGGGCCGATGTCGCTGTAGCCGAGGTCGTCGACCAGGACGACCACGATGTTGGGTGCGCCCTCGCGCGGGCGGGTCCGGTCCGGCCAGGCGGGGACGGACTCCCGGAAGGTCCGGCCGACGGTGCCGGGGAATCCCTCGTACGGGTCGCGGCGGGTGGTGCTCATGCGCTGCTCCTGGTGGTGACGGTGAGGCGGGGTGCCGCGGCGAGGAGTTCGGCGGTGTAGGGGTGCTGCGGGTCGGTGACGACCCGGTCGGCGGGGCCGGTCTCGACGATCCGGCCGCGGTGCATGACGGCAATCCGGTGGCTGACCTGCCGGACGACGGCGAGGTCGTGGGCGATGAACAGGACGGCGAGGCCGAGTTCGCGCTGCAGCCGGGCCAGCAGTTCGATCACCCGGGCCTGGACGGAGACGTCGAGCGAGGCGACCGGTTCGTCGCAGACCAGCACCCGGGGTTCGGGGGCGAGGGCCCGGGCGATGGCGATCCGCTGCCGCTGGCCGCCGGAGAAGGCGCGCGGGTGGCGGTCGGCCATCTCCGGTTCCAGGCCGACCTGCTGGAGCAGCCGGGCGACGCGTTCGGCCCGGTCGGGCAGCCGGTGGGCGATCAGCGGTTCGGCGATGCTCCGGCCGACGGTGAGGCGCGGGTTGAGCGAGGCGTACGGGTCCTGGAAGACGAACTGGATCTCCCGCCGGTCGCCGGCCGCCAAGGGCCTGCCCCGGTACCGGATCTCGCCGGCGGTGGGCCGGTGCGCCTGGACCAGGGCGCGGGCCAGGGTGGACTTCCCCGACCCCGACTCGCCGACCAGGCCGAGCGTCTCCCCGGGGTGCAGCTCCAGGTCGACGCCCGCCAGTGCCTCGTGCTTGTGCCGGCCGCGCCCGTACGTCTTGCCCAACTGCCGGACGGTCAGCAACGGTTCGCTCCCGGGCGTGCTGTTCGCTTCGGCCGCCGAGGGGGTCTCCAGGCGCGGTACGGCGGCCAGCAGCTCCCGGGTGTAGGGGTGCTCGGGGCGCTCCAGGACGTCCTCGGTGGCGCCCTCCTCGACCACCTGGCCGTGGCGCATCACCAGCACCCGCCGGCAGGTGCGGGCGATCACCGCCAGGTCGTGGCTGATGACGACCAGCGCGGTGCCGGTGCGGCGGTTGATCTCGCCCAGCAGGTCCAGGATCTGCCGCTGGACGGTCGGGTCGAGGGCGGTGGTCGGCTCGTCGGCGACCAGCACCTCGGGGTCGTTGGCCAGGGCGAGCGCGATCATGATGCGCTGGCGCTGGCCGCCGGAGAACTGGTGCGGGTGGTCGCCCAGGCGCCGGGCGGCGTCCGGGATGCCGACCAGGTCGAGCAGTTCGCGGGCCCGCTCGGCCCGCTGCGTGCGGCCCGCGCCGCCGTGGGCGCGCAGCGCCTCGTCGAGGTGGCGGCCGACGGTGAGGGCCGGGTTGAGCGAGGACATCGGGTCCTGGAAGACCATGGCGATCCGCCGGCCGCGGATGCCGGTGAGCTCCCGTTCGGTGAGCCCGGCCAGGTCGCGGCCGTCGAGCAGCACCTGTCCGCCGGTGACGGCGCCGCCGGCGGGCAGCATCCGCAGCAGCGCGAAGGCGGTGGTGGACTTCCCGGAGCCGGATTCGCCGACCAGGCCGAGGGTGTCGCCGGGGGCGAGCGTGAAGCTGACCCCGGAGACCGCTTCGGTGGCGCCGAAGCCCACCCGCAGGTCGCGGACGTCGAGGATGGCGGTCATCGGCGGATCCCCCTGTTCAGGGCCTCGGCGATCAGGGTGAAGCCGAGCACCAGCGCGGTCACCACGAGCAGCGGGGCGGCGGCGAAGGCGGGGTGGGTGGCCAGGTAGGCCATGGACTGGCTGAGGATGCCGCCGAGCGAGGGCTCGGGCGGGCGGATGCCGACGCCGAGGAAGCTCATGGCGCCCTCGATGAAGACGGCGAGGGAGAGCGAGACGGCGGCCTGGACGACCAGCGGGTCGACGGCGTTCGGCAGGACGTGGCGCAGCAGGACGCGGGTGCGGCTCGCGCCGCCGATCCGGGCGGCGAGGGCGTAGTCGCGTTCCCGCTGGGCGGCGATCCCGGCCCGCAACTGCCGTCCGAAGCCGGGGATCTCGGCGAGCGTGATGACCACGATCACCGGCCAGCGGCCGGGGCCGAGGGCGGCGGTGACGGCGATGGCGAGGATCAGTCCGGGGAAGGCGAGCACCAGGTCGAACCAGCGCTGCACGGCGAGGTCGGCCCAGCGGGAGGTGGCGGCGAGCAGGGCCAGCGCGACGCCGAGGGCGGCGCCGAGCGGGACGGCGGTCAGGGTGATGGAGAGCGAGGTACCGATGCCGTGCAGGACGCGGCTGAGCAGGTCGCGGCCGAGGTCGTCGGTGCCGAGCGGGTGCGCGGCGCTGGGTGCGGCGAGGGCGTCGGGGCCCTGCGCGGTCGGGTCGGTTCCGGTGAGCAGCGGGGTGAGCAGCCAGGCGAGCAGGACGGCGCCGACCAGGGCGAGGCCGGCGAGTCCGCGCGGGGTGAGCAGTCCGGCGAGGTAGCGGTTGCGCTGCCGAACTGGGCTGGAAGGGAAGGCAGTTGTGGTCATCGGCGGCTACTCCCACCTGATCCGGGGATCCAGCCAGGCGTGCACCAGGTCGGTGAGCAGCTGGACCGCGACGTAGACGGCGACGAGCAGCAGGAGCAGGTCCTGGACCACGGGGTAGTCGCGGCGCAGGACGCCCTGTTCGGCGAGTTGGCCGAGCCCGGGCCAGGCGAAGATGGCTTCCACCAGGACGGCGCCGCCGAGGAGTTGGCCGATCAGCAGGCCGAGGACGGTGACCGCGGGCGGCAGGGCGTTGGGCAGGACGTGGCGGCGCAGGATGCGGCGGCGCGGGACGCCGAGCGCGGTCGCGGTGCGGACCCAGTCCTCGCCGAGGGCCTGGTCGACGCTGTCGCGCAGGTAGCGCGCGAGGACGGCGGCGCTGGGCAGGGCGAGGCAGAGGGCGGGGAGCAGCAGGTACTGGAGGCCGATGTCGGGCTGGTCGAGGACGGACTGGTGGCCGCCGGCGGGCAGCAGCCGCAGGCCGACCGCGAAGACCAGCACCAGGACCAGGCCGGTGACGTACGGCGGCACGGCGAGCAGCAGGGAGGTGAGCAGGCGCAGCAGCGCTCCGGCGCGGATGCCGGTGCCGGCCAGGCCGAGCGGGACGCCGAGGGCGACGACCAGCAGCAGGGCGCCGAGGGTGAGTTCGACGGTGGCGCCGAGGCCGTTGCCGATCAGGTCGGTGACCGGGCCGCCGATGGCGTAGCTGGGGCCGAGGTCTCCGGTGAGCAGGTCGGTGAGCCAGCCGAGGTACTGGGCGGGCAGCGGCTGGTCGAGCCCGAGCCGGGCCCGGACGGCGGCGACCGCCTCGGGCCCGGCGTCGGGTCCGGCCAGGGTGGTGGCCGGGTCGCCGGGGATCAGCCGCAGGATCAGGAAGATCGCGAAGGAGGCGAGCAGCAGGACCAGCAGGGCGGAGGGCAGGCGGCGGGTGAGGAGTGATCTCATCGGCTCAGGCCGCCAGGTAGGCGTCGTCGAGGTTGAGGTAGTTGAACTTGTTGAGGGTGGCGCCGTGCACCTTGGCGCCGGCCACCTCGACGAGTCCGGCGATCGCCAGGTCGATCACGAATTCCTCGTCGAGCAGGGTGTCGGTGATCTTCTGGTAGAGCGCCTTGGCCTCGTCGCTGTCGCTGTCGGCGCGCTTCCAGGCCTGCTGGACGGTCTCGGTGTAGGCCGGGGAGGTGAAGCGGGAGCTGTTCTTGGCCTCGTTGAAGGGGTAGGCGCTGACCGCGAGGGTGGCGGGGTGCAGCTGGGCGAAGCCGTGGCTGAGGGTCCACAGCGCGGGCATGGACTGGGCGATCAGCTGCTTCTGCATGGTCGGGGAGTCGGTGGGCTGCAGCACGGTCTCGATGCCGACCTGCTTGAGGTCGTACTGGACGATCTGGGCGATGGCGGTGGACTCGGGGGTGTTGGAGTGCGCGAACGGCAGCGTGATGGTGCCGGTGATGCCCGCCTCCTTGAGCAGGGCGCGCGCCTTGTCGGGGTCGTGCCGGTAGCGGCCGGCGTTGGCGTCGCTGTACGCGGGCGAGGACTTGGGCCAGGGTGCGGCGGAGACCAGGCCGTAGCCGCCGAGGGCCTGCTGCACCAGCCGCTCGCGGTCGACGGCCCAGGCGATGGCCTGCCGGACGCGCTTGTCGCCGACGTGCTCGGCGGTGACGTTGGCGCCGACGTAGACCGCGCCGGAGCCGGTGTCGTACGGGGTGATCCGGAACGCCGGGTTGCCCTTGAGGGTGGCGACGTCCTTGCCCTGGATGCTGTAGGAGAGGTGGCTCTGACCGGTCTTCAGCGAGGAGAGCAGCGATTCGGCCTGCGGGATCACCCGGATCTCCACGCCGTCCAGGTACGGGCGGCCGGGGTTCCAGTACTTCTCGTTGCGGACCAGGGTGACCGAGGAGCCGGGGTTGCGCTTGGTCAGCAGGTACGGACCCGTGCCGATGAACTGCTTGCCCGCGAGGGCGTCCTCGACGGTCGCCGAGTCGGCGATGATCATGAACTCGAAGAGGTCGAAGAGGTTGCTGACCGGGTGGGCGAGGACCAGGGTCAGCTCGTGGTCGCCGTTCTTGCGGAAGTCCGTGACGGCGGCCGCGGTCGCCCTCAACTGGGCCGAGCGGGCGGGGTTCTGGAGGTTCTTGACGGCGAAGATCACGTCGTCGGCGGTGAACTTCCGGCCGTCGTGGAAGGCGACGTCCTCGCGCAGCTTGAAGGTGATGCTCTTCCCGTCCGCGCCGAGCTGCCAGGAGGTGGCCAGCTCCGGCTGCGGCTGGAGCTTGTCGTCGTACCGGGTCAGCGTGTTGTAGACGAGGCGCTGTACCAGCGTGTTGGCGCTCTGCGCGAACAGCAGGCTCGGGGTCAGGTCGACGCCGGTCGCCACGGAGAGCGTGCCGCCCCGCCGCGGCGAGGCCGCGGCCGTGTCCGCCGTCGTGTCGGCGGCCGATCGGCACGCCGCGAGGGTCACCAGCCCGCCTCCCGCCAGCGCGGCGCGCAGCAGGGTACGGCGGGAGAGCCCGGACGACGGCGTGGACGGGGTGGTGGCAGCCATGACGGCCCTTTCAGGTCGGTTCGTTGCGGGGTGGGAGAAGGGGGAAGGGGCGCCCGGTGCGGCCGGCCCGCGGCCGCACCGGGCCTTGAGCGACTAGGAGTGGGCGGGCTCCAGCTGCTCGGCCGGGACCAGGCCCGGGACGGCCGGCGGCTCGGTGGGCTCCAGCAGGCGGCTCGGGGTGCCGTCGACGCCGACCGGCAGGTCGCCGTCCAGGGTGATCCGGCGCACCAGGCGCGGCTGGTCGCCGTAGTCGTTGACCGCGTAGTGCTGGGTGGCGCGGTTGTCCCAGATCGCCACGTCGCCGACCTTCCAGTCCCAGCGGACGGTGTTCTCCAGCCGCTCGACGTACCGCTGGAAGATGCCGATCAGGGCGCGGCTGTCGGCGCCCGAGACGCCCTGGATGCGCTGGGCGAACGCGCCGAGCAGCAGGTTGCGCTCGCCGGTCACCGGGTGGACCCGGACCACCGGGTGCTCGGTCTTGAACGCGGTGGAGACGAACACCTTCCGGAACAGCTCGGCGACCTCGCGGTTCTCCGCCAGCTCCGGGGTGAGCGCCAGGCTCGCCGCGTAGTCGTAGTCGTTGGTGTGCACCGCCCGCAGGCCGTCCGCCAGTGCCTTCAGCGGCTCGGGCAGGTCCTGGTAGGCGGCCGCGGTGTTGGCCCACACCGTCGAGCCGCCCGCCTCCGGCAGCTCCAGCGCCCGCAGGATGGACGCCTTCGGGTAGGACGGCACGAAGGTCACGTCGGTGTGCCAGTTGTTGGCCCGGACGCCCTTGGTGGCGTCCAGTTCGAAGATGTAGCGGCCGTCCGCACTCGGTACCGTCGGATGGCCGACCGGCCGGCCGAGCAGGCGGGCGAACGCCTCCTGCCCGGCGTCGTCCAGGTGCTGCTGGCCGCGGAAGAACAGCACCTTGTGCCGGTACAGGGCCTCCTCCAGCGCCGCGACGGTCCCGGCGGACAGGTCACCGCCCAGACGGACGTCGTGGACGATCGCGCCGATCCGGCCGGCGGCGGGGGTGGTACGGAGGTCGACAGCGGTGGTCATGGCATGGCTCCTCAGGAGACGGCGCCCGGTTCGGGGCGTACGGGGGTGCGGGGTGTGGCGGAGGGCGGCACGGAACGCCACGGCGGCCCGCACGGCGGGCGGCAGGGCAGTGCCGGGGAAGGAAGGGCGGCGATCCGGAACGGACGTCAGAGACGGATCGCGCAGGCGCAGCGACAGCAGGGGAAACAGGGACAGGCGGCACGGACGGCGGCGTTCATCGTTCCCCCTTTCGGCTGGTGGGCTGCGGTTGACCGCCATCCTGGGGAACGCCGGCGGGCCCTGTCAAACACCATCTCGCCTGGTGGGAACGGGTATTGCGCAATGTTTCGCCATGTTGCGGACCATGGCGGTCCGATGTCCGCCGGCCCTCGGCCCTTGCCCGACGGCCCGTCACCTCCCTAGCTTCGGTGGTGCACGGACCGCCGTCGGCGGCACGATCCGCCGCTCCGTCGGGCCGGTCCCGGTCGTGCCGGCGCCCGCGCGACCCCGACCCGCCCAGGAGCCCCCGTTGACCCGCCCGCAGGACCTCGTCGACCGCGTCGCCGTGGTCACCGGCGCCGCCCACGGCATCGGTGCCGCCGTCACCGCCGAACTGGCCGCCCGCGGCGCCCGGATCGTCGCCGTCGACGTCTCCGGGTACGTCTCGCGGCTGGCCGAGCCCGGCCTGCTGACCCCGCTCCGCGCGGACGTCACCGACCCGGGCACGCCCGCGCTCGTGCTGGCCGCCGCCGCGGACCTCGGCGGCCCGGCCTCGATCCTGGTGCAGGCCGCCTACGAGGGAACGCCCGCGCCGCTCGGGCAGACCGACGAGTCCTGGCACCGCACCTTCGACCTGGTGCTCTCCGCCGCCCGCCGCCTGGGCACCGCCTTCGTCGCCGCCCGCGACCCGTCCGGCCCGGCGACCATCGTCCACCTCGCCTCCCCGCACGCGCACGGCGCCGTGCCCGGCTTCGCCGCGTACGCGGCCGCCAAGGCCGGGCTGCTCGCGCTGACCCGGGCCGCCGCCGTCGAGTGGGGGCCGCTCGGGGTGCGCTGCAACGCGGTGGCGCCCGGCTTCGTCCCGGTGGAGCGCAACCGCGACGTGTGGAGCGACCCGGAGCTCGGCGACGCGCTGCGCAGTGCCTCGCCGCTCGGCCGGTTCGCCACCGTCGGCGAGGTCGCCCGCGCGGTGGCCTTCCTGGCCTCCGAGGAGTCCTCCTTCGTCAACGGTGCCTGCCTGGCCGTGGACGGCGGGATGGCGGCGATGCTCCCGGAGGCCCTGCTCCGCTGAGCCCCGCGGGCGTCAGGCCCGTCGCGGGTGTCGCGCGTGCCACGGGCCTCGCGGGCCTCGCGCCGCCACGGGCCTCGCGGGCGTAACCCGTGTCCTCCGGCCGGTCAGCGGGTAGCGTGATCCCACCCGCCGTCCCAACTACCCCGGAGACCGCACGTGTTCGCCGAAGTCGCCGACTCCGCCCGCCTCGCCCTCGGCGAGGGGCCCGTGTGGGACGCCGCCGCCGCGCAGTTGCGCTGGATCGGCATCCCCGACCGCTGCGTGCTCAGCCACGACCCCTCCACCGGGCACACCGTCCGCACCGAACTCGACACCGTGCCGGGGACGTTGGCGATCGGCGCGGACGGCGGCGCGGTCCTCGCCACCGAGCGCGGCTTCGAGCGCCTCGACCTCGCCACCGGCCGCACCGACCTGCTCGCCGCGGTCGAACCCGACCGCCCGGACCGGCGGATGAACGACGGCAAGTGCGACCCGTACGGGCGCCTGGTCGCCGGCACCATGCAGTTCGACGAGCCGCGGCTGCCCGGCCCGCTCTACCGCCTCGGCGCGGACGGCGGCGTGTCGGCCGTCCTCGACGGCCTGGCCATCCCCAACGGCCTCGCCTGGCCCGAGCCGGACCGCCTCTGGTACATCGACACCCCGACCCGCCGGATCGACCTGTTCGCCTACCCCGAGCACGGCCCGGTCGGGCCGCTGATCCGTTCGATCGACGTCTCCCGCATCCCGGGCATGCCCGACGGCATGACCCTCGACGCGGACGGCAACCTGTGGGTCGCCTTCTGGGACGGCTGGGCCGTCCACTGCCTCTCCCCCGCCGGCCGCGTCCTCGCCACCGTCGAGCTGCCCGTGCCCCGCCCGACCAGCTGCACCTTCGGCGGGCCCGGACTCGACACGCTGTGGATCACCACCGCCACCAGCTCCCGGCACCCCGCCTCCGGACTGCTCTTCCGCGACGCCCCGGGCGCCAAGGGCCTGCCCGCCCAGCTCTGGTCGGGCCCCTCCGATGGCTGACGAGGAGTTCCGCCATCCCCGGCTCGCGGCCGTCTACGACCTGCTCGAACCGGACCGCGGCGACCTGCTCCCCTACCGGGACCTCGCTCTCGGCCTCGGTGCGGGGCGCGTCCTGGACATCGGCTGCGGCACCGGCTGCTTCGCGCTGCTGCTGGCCGACCACGGCCTGGACGTGGTCGGCGTCGACCCGGCGGACGCCTCCGTCGAGGTGGCGGAGCGCAAACCGGGCGCCGCCCGGGTCCGCTGGATCCGCGGCGACGTGACGGCCCTGCCGCCGCTGCGGGTCGACCTGGCCACCATGACCGCCAACGTCGCCCAGGCGATCGCCGCACCCGAGGCGTGGCAGCGGACCCTCCGGGGCGCCCACGACGCCCTGCGTCCCGGCGGGCACCTGGTGTTCGAGACCCGCGACCCGGCCGCCCGTGCCTGGGAGACCTGGAACCGGTCGGCCACCCACCGGGTCGCCGACCTCCCGGACGTCGGCGCGGTCGAGTACTGGGTCGACCTGCTGGCCGTGGACGGGCCGCTGGTGACCTTCCGCTGGACCTACCTCTTCGCCGCCGACGGGCAGCGGCTCACCTCCGAGTCGACCCTGCGGTTCCGCGAACGCCCGGAGGTCGAGGCGGACCTGACGGCGCAGGGGTTCCGGCTCCTCGACGTCCGGGACGCCCCCGACCGGCCCGGCCGCGAGCTCGTCTTCCTCGCCCGCCGGGCCTGATCACCCCGCCGGGTCTGCTCACCCCACCGCGCCGTGCCTCACCGCGCCCGCGCGATCAGCGCGTAGCGCTCGTCGGTGACCGGACCGCCCCACAGCACCGGCCGGTCGCCCAGCGGTTCCACCCGGAGCCCGGCCACCAGCGGGCGGACGGCGTCCGCCAGGTCGGCCGCGCCCACCCCACCGTTCCACGGCAGCCGCTCCGCCCCGGCGACGTACGGGTCCGGCTCGGCGGCCTGCGCCCAGCGGCCCTCGACCAGGACCAGCGTCCCGCCCGGGCGCAGCCGGTCGACCCAGGCGCGCAGCGCGGCGAGCGGGTCGGGCAGCGTCCACACCAGGTGCCGGGCGAGGACCGCGTCGAACTGCGCCCCGCCGGTCGGCGGCGCCGAGGCGTCCCCGACCAGGAAGCGGCCCGGGAGACCGGCGGCGGCGAACTTGGCGCGGGCCCGCTCGACCATCCGCGGCGCGAGGTCGACGCCGGTGACCCGGTGGCCCGCCTCGGCCAGCAGGCGCGAGAGCGAACCGGTGCCGCAGCCCACGTCCAGCACCTCGCGCGCCCCTTCCACCCCGCCCGCCCCGCCCGGCAGCCAGTCGGCCAGGCACTCCGCCCACGCCGTACGCGTCGCCTCCTCCCGCAGTCCGTGGTCCGGCTCCTCGTCGAACGCCTCGGCAGCAGCGTCCCAGTAGGCCCTGATGGCAGCAGATTCGGTCATCCGCCGATCCTCCCAGCCGGCGCTGACAGCCCCTGTCCAATCGACCCTACTGAGCGGTAATCTGCGGGCCCGTCCACTGCCAGGGGAGCGCCGTGACTCCTCCCCGGCGTAAACGCCGGGGCTTCTCGCTAAGCCGGGTTGGCGTCGCGACGGACCAGCCCGGCCCGTAGAACGTTAATGGCTCCCACGGTGTCGGCGTGGGCCGTGTGGCCACAGCTGGCGCAGTGGAACTTCTCCTGGGTGGTCCGGTTCTCCGCCGCGACGTGCCCGCATTCGGGGCAGGTGCGGGAGGTGTTGCGGGGGTCCACGGCGATCACTTCCCGACCGGCGCTTTCAGCCTTGCTGGTGAGGATCGTGAGGAACACCCCCCAACCGGCATCGTTGATCGACTTGTTCAGCCCGGCCTTGGCTGCCACGCCGTTGGGCAGGAAGCTGCCCGGCCGGTCGGGGTCGGGCTTGGGGCCGGGGGCCTTGACCATGTTGCGGATCTTGAGGTCTTCGTGCGCGATGAAATCGTGCTCCCGGACCAGACCCAGGGCGGTCTTGTGTGCATGGTCAAGGCGTTGGCGTCGGACCTTGCGGTGCAGGTCGGCAACGTGTTGGACGGCCCGTCGGTGGTTGGCGGTGCGCTTGTCCCGGCGGACGCGGGGGAAGCGGGCGAGCGCCTGCTGTGCGGCTTCGAGCTTCGCGGCGGCGGCGCGGGCGTGGCGGGGGTTGGGCACGAATGCGCCGCCCGAGTCGGCGAGGAAGTTGGCGATGCCCAGGTCGATGCCGACCGCGGAACCGGTCTTGGGCAGCGGCTCGGGCTGCGTCTGCTCGGCGGTCAGGATGACGTACCAGCGCTTGCCCTCGCGCTTGACCGAGACGGTCTTGACCTTGCCGACCACGGGCCGGTGCCGGTGGACCTTGACGTGGCCGACGCCCTGGAAGCGGACGCGGGTGACGGGGCCGTGCGGGGTGGAGTCCCAGCGGCATCCGTCGCCGTCCTTGGGGAAGTCCACCGTGTCGAACCAGTTCACTCCCCGGAATCGGGGGTATCCGGGCGTCTCAGCGGATTTGACCCGGCGGAAGAATGCCGCGAACGCCTTGTCCAGACGGCGGAGCGTGGTCTGCTGCGAGGAGAACGACCAGCGGCCCTGACGCTCCGGGTCGAACGCCCGGATCTCCTTGAGCTGCGCGGACTGCATCCCGTACGTGATCGAGGTCTTGGAGACGTGCCGCCAGGCGTCACGGCGCTCCTGCAAGGCCCCGTTGTAGAGCGAGCAGTGATCGCGCAGCATCTCGGCCAATGCTTGCTGCTGGCCCACGGTGGGCCGCATCAGGAACTTGTACGCACGGATCATCCAGCCCACCCCCCTTCGGTCCGGCCTTCGAAGACCATACTACGCTTGGTGCATGTCGCCACGCTGGGAACCGGACCCCGATATACGGCGGGGAAACCACGTCGTTCACCACCTGCACGTCCACTTGGTGTTCGTCACCAAGTACCGGCGCGATGTCTTCGACGACGCCATGCTGACCAGGTGCGAAGCGATCATGCGCGACGTGTGCGAGAGCTTCGGCGCCCAGCTGCGCAAGTTCAACGGCGAGGGCGATCACGTCCACCTGCTGGTGCACTACCCGCCGAAGGTATCCGTCTCCAAGCTGGTCAACAGCCTCAAGGGCGTCAGCTCCCGCTACCTGCGCGCCGAGTACACCGGACGCATCAACCGGATCGGCATGGGGTCCGTCTTCTGGGCACCCTCGTACTTCGCCGGCTCCTGCGGCGGCGCACCGCTGAGCACCGTCAGGGAGTACATCGAGAACCAGAAGCGCCCGACCTGACCGTCACCCCGGAGACGCAGCGAACTCCGCCGCTCCGCGCCTCCGGGCCAAGGACCGCATCCCCGCCCGGCCCAAAGGCCGGGATTCCCTGCGAAGATCAAGGGATGGGCACCGCCACGACCTTCGACCCGGCCACCGAGCACGCGCGCACCCGCGCCGCGCTCGCCGCGGTGATCGACCGCCTCGTCCGCCTCCTCGACGCGGTCCCCGACCGTGACGCGGCCTCAGGCGTCCCCCACTGGACGATCGGCGACGCGGGCGCCCACCTCGCGGCCGTCCACCTCGGCTTCAGCGCCGTCGCCGCCGACGAGCCGATGGACTGGGACGCCCTCGTCCCCGCCAGCGACCTCCCGTTCCAGCGGCGCATCGCCGACGTCAACGCCGTCGCCATCCAGCTCTTCGACGCCGAGCAGCGGGCCGCACTCGGCGCACACATCGCCGACCGCGGCACCCTCTTCCTGCACGCCACCGCCGAACTCTCCCCCGACACCCCGCTCCGCACCCCCTGGTACGGCCCCGACCAGCACCTCACCGTCGCCGCGGCGACCGGCCTGCTGCTCAGCGAGTCGCTCGTCCACGGCCTGGACATCGCCCGCGGCGCCGGCCTCCCGTGGACGATCGCACCCGAGGACGCGAGCCTGGTCCTCGGCCAGGCCATGCCGACCATGATGCCGCTCGCCCTCGACCCGGACCGGGCCGCCGGCGTCAGCGTCGCCTTCGACCTCGTCCTCAAGGGCGGACCGCGCCTCGCGATCGTCGTCGACGACGGCCGCGCGACCGTCACCCGCGACGCCCCGCCGCGCGCCTACGACTGCCGGATCACCGCCGACCCGACCGCCTTCCTCCTCGTCTCCTTCCGCCGCACCCCGATGTGGAAGGCCGTCGCCACCGGCCGCATCCGCGCCGGCGGCCGCCGCCCCTGGCTCGCCCCCGACCTCAGCCGCCTCATCTCCGCACCCTGACCTGCCGTCCGCCCACCTGACCTCAGCTGACCCCCCGTCCGCCCGGGTGTCGCGTCGCCCCCGGCCGGTACCTGCGGGGATAGGCTCGTGACGGTGTGGAAGCGGACGGTGACAGGGGTGACGGCGGAGGCGACGGCCACCGGAGAGGTGAGCGGGGTCCGGCGGCCGTCGGAGCCGGCGCGGCTGGTGAGCGTGCTGCTGACGGTGGTGGCCGTGATGTGCGTGCTGCTGCCCGGGTTGCAGGGCGCGGCCGCGCCCCGCGCGGCGGTCGAGCTCGGTGTCGGCCCGGCGCGCGCCGGGATCGGACAGGTGCTCGGCGTGCTGGTGGTGGTCGCGGGCCTGTTCGCCGCGGGCCCGGCGGCGGACCTGTTCGGTGCCCGCCGCGTCCTCGCCTGGTCGCTGGCCGCACTCTGCGCGGGCGGCCTCCTGCTGGTGGCCGCCTTCGACCCGTGGTCGTTCAATCTCGCCCGGGTGCTGGTCGGGATGGCGGTCAGCGCGGCGTTCGTGGTGTGCCTGGCGTCGGTGCCGGAGCGGCATCTGCCTGGCAGGATCGGCCGGGTCGTCGGCGGCGTGCTGGCGGCCATGGGGCTGGCGTTCTTCGCGGTGTCCAACCTGGCGGCCCGCCTGGTCGACCAGGTCGGCTGGCGGGCCCTCGCCGCGGTCGTCCCACTGGTCGCCGCGGGGCTGGCGCTGGCCGTCCGCCGCTTCCTGCCGCCCGCCGACGTGCCGCGCGCACGCCCGGCGGAGGTCGCGGCGTTCACCGCGGTGATGCTGCCCGCCGTCGCCCTGACCGTCGCCGCGCTCCAGCTCGGCCCGGCCCGCGGCTGGACCGATCCGTGGGTGCTGGCGGCCGAGACGGCGGGGCCGGCGCTCGCGGTGGCGGGCTGCGCGGCCCTGCGGGCTTCGGCCCGGCGCCGCCCGCGCGCCTGGCGGGTTCCGGTTCCCGAGACGTTGTCGGCGACCGCGGCCGCCGTCGCGCTGGGGTTCACCGAGGTCGTCCTGGTGCTCGCCGTGCCGGCGCTGACGACCGCCGCCGGCGCGCCGGCGTGGCAGGGGCTGCTGGCGGTGTCGGCGTTCGGCCTCGGTACGGCGGCGGCCGGCCTGCTCGCCGCGCGGCGGGGCGTCTCCCGGGTCGCCGCCGCCTCGCTCGGCCTGCCGCTGGCCGCCGTGGGGATGGTCCTGCTCCACGCGCTGCCCTCGGGCGCCACGGCGGCGGCGGCCGTCGCGGGGGTGATCGCGGCCCTGGTCGGCTTCGGCACGATGCTGGCCCAGGTGCCGCAGGCGACGGAGTTCCTGGCGGCGCTGCCCCGGCAGTGCCGGACCACGATGTGCGGCCTGTATCCGGTGGCGCTGCTGCTGGGCACGGCCGCCGCCGCGGCCGTGCCGCACGCCTCCACGGTGCTCTCGACGGCCGGGCATGCCGGGGTGCACGAGCTGATCTGGGTGGGCACCGTGGTGGCGGGCGCGGCCGCCCTCGCGCTCGGGAAGCGGACCGTGGTCCTGGCGGTCGCGGGCGCGGCCGGCGTCCAGTACCTGCTGCTGCGCGGACTGGCCGGCGCCGACCACGCCGACCGCCCGTGGGCGATCACCTCGGTGATGGCGATCGGCCTGGCCGCTGGGGCCGCCGCCTGGATCCGCGTCCGGCAGGCCGACCGGCTGGCGACCTCCCGCGCCTCCGCCACCGCCCTGCAGCGCGCCGTCCTGCGCGACGTCCCGCCCCGCCTCGGCGACCTGCGGCTCGCCTCCCTGTACGAGCCGGCCACCGCCGACACCGGTATCGGCGGCGACTTCTACGAGGCGCTGCACACCCCGTACGGGGCGCGGATCCTGCTCGGCGACGTCCGCGGCAAGGGCCTGCAGGCGGTGCAGACCGTCACCGACCTGCTCGGTTGCTTCCGCTCCCAGGTCCACGAGACGCCCGACCTCGGCGAGCTCGCCGCCCGTCTCGACCGGCAGCTGGTCCGCGCCGCCGTCACCCGCGAGGACGAGGAACTGTTCGCCACCGCGCTGATCCTGGAACTCCGCGACGGCGACGACCAGCTCGCCGTCATCAACTGCGGCCACCTCGCCCCGCTCGCCGTCACCCCCGCCTCGACCGCCGAACTCGCCGTCCCCGCGCTGCTGCCGCTCGGCTTCGGCGTCCTCGGCGACGGCGCCGCCCCCGCACCCGCCCGGATCCCGCTCCCCGCCGGCACCACGCTGATCCTGCACACCGACGGTCTCAGCGAGGCCCGCAACGCCTCCGGCGAGTTCTACCCGCTCACCGAACGCCTCGCCCACGCCCCGTCCGCGGCCCCCGACGACCTGGTCCGCTTCCTCACCGCCGACGCCCGCCAGTGGACCCACCAGCTCGGCGACGACATCGCCGTCATCGCCCTCGACCGCCGCCCCGCCCGCTGAGGATTGCATCCGCCCCCGCCGGGCAGCCGCCCCCTCGACGGGACACGAGCGCGTACGGAGGGAGCCGGCCCATGCCCAGGGACACGGACGTGGTGGTGATCGGCCTCGGCGCAGTCGGCGAACACGTCGGCGGACGCCTCGCCGAGGCCGGACTGGACGTGGTCGGCGTGGAGGCCGAACTGGTCGGCGGCGAATGCCCGTACTGGGCGTGCGTGCCGAGCAAGATGATGCTGCGGGCGGCCGACCTGCTCGCCGAGGCCCGCCGGGTGCCCGGCATCGCCGGCTCTGCCACCGTCACCCCGGACTTCGCCCCGGTCGCCGCCCGCGCCATCCTCGAGGAGCCCTCGCCCACTACCTCCTCTGAGCACCCTGCCGTGCCCAAGGTGTCTTCGGACGGGGGAAACCCTGGATCATGGCCGGCCGCCCAACTTCCCCACCCCGAACGGTGGCATGCGCGCCCCTGGCCGAGCACCCGCCTGCGAACCACCGACCCGATCGAGTCGACCTCGTCGAGTCCGCTCGGGCCCGCCGGCGGTCCGTCAACGGTGCCCGTCCCGTTCCGGCCGCGCTGTCTCCGTCCGGCCCGCTACTCCGGGATCCGGGCACGTAGGGCCTGCATGGACCACTCGAGCACGGGGACCAGATTTTCCGGAGCAGGCCAGCCGTTGACCACTGCGAGCAGGTCCGCGTACCGCTGCCTGCGGGGGTCGTTCGCGGGCTCCAGCCGGGCCAGCAGCCGCCTGCGGAGCCCGACGTCGTCAGGGCGGCCGACGATATGCGCGTAGTGAGCTGTCAGCGCCGCGACGGTCGGATCGGCCTGGGGCGATGTCGGTGCGATGCCGGCTACCAGTGCTGGGCCGACCAGCTCGCGGACGGCCGCGACCTGGTCGCGTCGCAGGATCGCGGTGTCGCCACGGGAATGCTCGGCCGCCTGGTTCTGGGCCATCCGCCGAACGCCGGCGCGAAAGTCCGGGTCCTGGGACAGCTCGGCCAACTCCACCCAGGCTCGGACCTGCTCGGTCTTGGGGTTGTCAGGCAACTCGGGGGTCATCGAGTGCCTGGCCCCGGCGAATCGGGGGTCGGCATCGAGACCGCCGAAGACGGCGTCGAGGAAGTCGCTGATCAGGCATCGGCGTTCGTCCTCGGAGAGCTTGGCCAGCTTGTGCATGAGATCCATCTCCTCAGGGGTGGCCCCGCGCTCGGCCACCGCCGTCAGCACCGCGCGCCGCAGGCTCAGGGTGCTGATCTGCGCCGCCAGGGCTTCGGCGTGCGCTGCCGCCACCTCGGGAAGCGAGAGCTCCCGGTCCACGACCTTCCGGATCGTGGCAAGGTCCAGTCCCAGGTCACGCAACGTACGCACCAGGTCCAGACGTGCGACAGCTTCGATGTCGTAAAGGCGGTAGCCGGCCGGGCTGCGATCGGTCGGCACCACGATTCCGCAATCGGAATAGAACCGAACGGTTTTGACCGTCAGCCCGGTCCGCCGAGCCAGGTCACCGATCGAATAGAGCGTGTCGCCGTCCATGCCCTCAGCTTTGCGTCTCCCCCTGCTGGAGACTCAAGCCCGTCGGCCGGCAGCGGCAGATCGACCCTCGTTCAGCAGTCCCGCCGACTACTCGGCGGTTTCTCTGCGCCGCATGTGCAGATGGCCGTCGCGCGGGAAGGCGGGCGGCGCAGCGGCCAGGACTCTGTCGAAGTCGTACCGGCTCTTCTCCGCCACCCGGCACGAGGCCAGGTTGTCCACCTGATGCAGGAGTTCGAGCTGCTTCAGCCCATCGGGCCCCAGGGTGTCGAAGGCCCAACCGGTGAGAGCCTCCAGGGCCCGCGGCGCCACACCTTTCCCACGGGCGTGCGCCGCGGTCCAATAGCCCACCTCCGCGGACGGTTTGCCGGGGAACGCCTCCTTGAGGACGACGTTGCCCACCAACTGCCCGTGCGACGAACCGGGGTGCGATTCGAGGACCGCGAAGCCGAGCCTGCCTCCCGTCGCCCAGCCCCGCTGCTCGGTCTGGACCCACCGCATCGCGTCGGCTTCGTCCTTCACGACGGAGCTGCTCCAGCGGCGCAACACCGGATCCTGGAACACCCCTACCAGCGCGGGAACGTCCTCCGTGCACCAGGGACGAAGCAGGAGGGCGGGAGCGGTCGGTATCGCGGCCGCATGCAGTACGACGGTGTTGTGCATCAGTCGATCGTATGCGAGAGGGCTCACCGTCGAGGCAGAATCAGAGGGGTGAGCGACTCTCTCAGCGAGGCATGGGACTTCCTGACCCAGGCAGCAGCCGAACAGGACGACGGCTGCCGGATCCCTGGCCGTTCGTGGGTTCCGCCCATCCTTGAGGACCTGGTCCTCGCCGCGAGAAACACCTCGCTGAGCCGCTACTACCCGTTCACCAGCCATGCGAGGCTCCGGTTCAGCACAGGCCCGGAGTCGTGGATCGGCAACGGGGACGACCTCGCCGTCGGCATAGCACTCGTCCCTGAAGGCCGCTATCTCGTCTGCACCCAGGCATCGCACGACGCGCCCGTCTTCGTACGACTCGAGACCGCCGACGCCGACGAAGCGGCCGCCATGGCCGAACACCTGGTGAACGCCGGTAGCTGAGCTCAGCCACCGGGCCACGGCCCCACGCCCGTTCACGGAACAGCGGTCGGCGCCTCGTCCTTTCGGACCGCTGCGGTCCGGCCGCGCAGCCGCTGATCTGCCTGGACCTGGCGACCTCCCCGATGGTCTCCGCCCGGGGCCGCCGCCCGTGATCCGCACAGGCCCGGGCCGCGTCCCGCGCGGATCGGGCGGCCATGACTGTGAGGGCGAGACCCACAGACTGATCGCACCCGCTGCGTGCCCTATCCGTACGGGTTGAGTGCCCAGAAGCGGACGGTGTCGGTGCGGCGGTCGAACCACAGGTTGGTGGTGGAGGGGCCGTTGCCGTCGCGGTCGAGGTCGTTCGATCGGATCCACTGCGGGTTGTCCGGCCCCTCGCCCTTGAGCGGCTTCTCGAACCACGAGGAGAAGTCGTCGGCCGGCCCGTCGGAGACGAAGGCGTGGGCCGCCGTCAGCTCGGCGAGCTTCCCCGGTGCCAGCCGGGCGAAGCCCGAGATCACCAGCTCCGGTGACGGCACGCCCTGGTCGTTGTCCCGGCTGCTCACCCACTTGGCGTCGGTGAGCGGGCCCAGCAGCGGGAACGCCCGCTCCAGCGGCGCGGTCTCGGTGTGCCAGTCGCCCTCTGCGCCGCTCGCCACCTGACGCAGGGCCCACCACGCGGGTAGGACCGCCAGCCCCGCCCCGATCCCGATCAGCTTCCGCCGCTCCAACGTGTCCCCCTCATGCCTGACTTCGGGGGGCACCTTATCCGGTACGAGCGCCTCGCCCGAGCCACCTGTTGACCAGGACCACCTGCACGTCCTAGCTGCGGTGCGGTTCCCAGCCCGTCGCCGTGGCCCACTCCTCCGCCATCACCACGACCAGGTCGACCACCGGGTCCTTGACGTCGGCGTAGTCGTCCAGGTCGGCGAGGGCACCGGCGAGCACCGTCTTGAACTGCGCGTACGCGGGCACCGCCTCGGGGTGGGCGCGGAACCAGTCGCGGAACAGCAGCGCCAGCCGCTCGTTCGGCGACCCGACGAGCCGCACGTGCAGGTTGCAGTCGGGGCCCGCACCGGCTTCGCCCCGTCGCGACCAGTACCGCTTGGCCCACCGCTCCGGGTCGTCGTCCCGTCCGGCCGGCACGTGGTCGTACCGGTACGGCGAGAGCCGGAACCCGCGTTCGACCAACGGCCCGTCGAACGCCGCCTCCGCCGCCGCGAGGTCGGCGACACTCACCTGCAGGTCGAGGACGGGCTTGGCGGCCATCCCGGGGATCGCCGTGCTGCCGATGTGATCGACGTGCACGGCGAGCGGCCCGAGCACGTCGCGCAGCCCCTCCGCGAGCGTGCGTCCGCCGAGCTCCCACAGCGGATCGGGCTCGACCACGACGACCTGCTGCCGGATATCCGATGCCACCCGCGCGATCCTAGCCTGCTCACCGACCGACATCTCCGCGCCTCGCCTGCGACACCCCGCTCGTCCTCGCAGGTGCAGGTCGTACGCTGCCGGAATGATCTCCCCGTCACCCGGCCCGCTGACCGTCGAGGCCGCCGCCGCACTGCAGCGCCACCTCGGTACCGAGGTCCGGCCCGGCCTCAGCGAGCAGGAACTCGACACCGTCGAGGCCCGGTTCGGCTTCCGCTTCGCGGCGGACCATCGGACCTTCCTGTCCGCAGGGCTCCCGTCGGGCTCCCCATCCTGGCCGGACTGGCGCGACGGCGACCCGGACGACCTGTGGGAGCGTCTGCGCGCACCGGTCGACGGTGTCCTGTTCGCCGTTGCGCACAACGGCTTCTGGCACCCCCTGTGGGGGCCGCGACCGGAGGACACCGGGGAAGCCCAGCGCGTGGCACGGGCGGAACTGGCCGCCGTACCCCGGCTGGTCCCGGTCTTCGGTCACCGCTACCTGCCGGCCGGAGCGGGCGACCACGGCCACCCCGTGCTCTCGGTCCACCAGACCGACATCATCTGTTACGGCGACGACCTCGCCGACTACCTCGCGTTCGAGTTCACCGGGCGGTCCCGCAGCAGCGCCCGGCCGCGCTCCCGGGTCCGCTTCTGGTCGTACGTCGTCCACCGCGACGAGAGCACGTTCACCACGCCGCACGACCCGTACGAGCGGTCCGCCGCCGACGCCGTCGAGCACCTGCGCATGCTGGCGCTGGAACGCCGGATCGGCCGTCTGGTCCCGGACGAGCAGTTCGTCCAGACCGGGCTGGTCGCGCTGGTGCTGGACGTCGAGGCACCCTCCCTGCAGAGCCTCGCCACCCTCAGCCCCGCCGAATTCGGCACCGCGCCCGCCCTCTTCGACCGGGTGCTCGGCGAACTCGGCATCACGAGCGCCATCCCCACCGACGACGCCGAGGTGCGCTGGGAGCTCGTCCGCTGGTGGCTCCGACTGATCGTCACCGGCAGCGCGTCACCCGCCACCGGCGCCGGGGCGGTCGTGCACGACGGCTGGGCGGCGCTCGGCCGGCCCGACGTGCTCCAGCCGCTCGCGAATCTGCTCGCAGCCGCGGACGCCGCCGATCACGCCGCGCGTCGGCAGGCGTCCGACGCCGTCGTCACCGAGGCCGAACGGCTCCTCACCGGCTCCTGGCCGCCCCGCTCGGTCTGACAACTCCGTTTTCTGGTTGCACCACGGGCGGCGGGGTCCGTACGCCATAGTGGGGGCAGGGGAGTTGACTCTGGGGGGAGTTTTCATGATCGAGCAGGCGTACGTCCAAATCGGGGACGTGACGACCCCGACGGTCGCGACACTGCGGGCTCGGATCTCGCAGGCGATCGACGCCACGGTGGCGGCCACCGCTCTCGACCGTCTCAAGGTCTGGTTGCAGATGCCGACCGATTCCACCTTCTTCAACGGAGTGCTGGACAAGCTGTGCGGCGAGCGCGCCAAGGACCTGGGCGAGCGGTTGAGCCCCGGCGCAGGGGGGCTCTACGAGCCGGGGGATCTGTCGGCGGCGGTGGAGATCGCGCCCAAGTGGGCGGGGATCAGCACCATCCTGCACGGCGACCGCGCCGTGACCCTCAACGGTCCGACGGGGCACGTGGCCGGATCCAAGAGCACGTTCCACAACAAGCAGGGCACCGGTTTCCACGTGATCCTGCTCCTGGCCACCGGGCAGGAGCCCGGCGGGCGCTCGTTCTTCCTGGGTCTCGACCCGGACGTCAGCGCCACGCCGGAGTCCCGGAACGCGTGGATCCCCGTCGCCCTCGGCGGCGCCGGCACCGTTGCGAAGGTGTCGGCGTTCACTGACGCGAAGTGCAACCAGGTGATCAAGGCCATGATCCTCGGCAACTCGCCGGACGGATTCGGCCCGCTGGTCCGCAAGTACTACGTCGACACGACGGCGTCCTTCCCGGCAATCAAGCGCGCCTGAGCGTCGCGGGCCCGCCCGTTCGGCGAGCGCACCGGCGGCAGCGTCCTGAACCGCTGCCGCCGGGCGCACTCACCAGCGCAGGCGGTCGGGTGCGGGGAGGCCCGCCATCGGTGTGTCCTCCCAGGTGTAGACCTCCAGGTTGGACAGGTACCCGTCGTAGGCGAACACCATCGCACCGCCGATCTCCTGCCCTGCGGCGTCGAGCACGATGGCCTCGGCCACGGGTTGCCCGGTGACGGGCGCCGATTCCACGGCTGCCTCGGTGTGACTGAGCACCGTAGATGGCCACGGCTTTCACCGTAGTTGGCCAGATGTCGGACGACGTCAGAACGTCAGTGGGTCGCGACGTGAGATGTCAGTGATCGGCGACATGAGGCACGAGAAGTGACGATCACAAGGACCAGCCGTGCGGCAACATGCTTCTCAGGTCTACCTGGCGCCCGCCCATGCGGGGACAGTCCCCCAGGGGACGCTCGCCGAGGGTCGAGAGGCGCAGGCTCAGTGCAAGTCGCAGGAGGCCATGCAGCCGGACCGGCCGGGCTGGGCGTCGTTCGCGGTCGCCCCCAAGAGCATCAGGGCGAGCACGATCACCGCCAGCACCACGACCATCACCGTTCCCGGTACGTCGCGTCCGCCGTTCGGTCCGTCGGCCACCGTGACCACCTCCCCGCCGTCCTTCCATGAGAGGGGCTGTGGGGGTGTGCGGTCAAGGGGGCGGTCAGGCGGAGAGCCGGCGTTCGGCCTCCCCTTCGCGTCCGCCTTGCCGGACGACATCCGGTTCAGCGAAACGACATGAAGTGTCAGCGGCGCGGGTTATCGGTGCGTCACCAGGCCTGCCGCCGATCGCGGTTGAGTCGCAGGCCGTGCCGCAGCCGAGCGCGCGGTACGGCCTGTCGCCAGCCACTGACAGTTCGCTGTCGTCCGACACCAGACCTCGCGGCCGTGAGTAGCACAGATGCATTCGATCTTGGCCAAGTAGCCTGAAAACTTTGGCCATCTACGGTGCTCAGTCACACTCGGCCGGGCCGAAGTCGAGGCTGGGACACGGGCACGGGCATCCGCCGGTGACCCTCAGGTGGGGGATCTGCGCCCGCAGGGCACGGTGGGCCGGCGTGTCGTCCCGAAGGAGTGCCCGCAGGAGTTCGACCGCCTCGGGCGGCACACGGTCACGGGTCGAGCTGTCGTCCATTCCGGAAGCCGATCATCCTCCGTCCGGACGCGTCAACCGCGTTCGTCGCGTCGTCGCGTCGTCGCGTCGTCGCGTCGTCGGTGGCGGAAATCCGCTGGTCGGCCGTGGCGCCGGGGTGATCTGATGCCGCCATGGCCGGAATGAGCATCACCGTGTGCCTGCCTCCGTCGGCGGCCGACCGGGTGGAGGAGGCGGTTGCGGAGGCGATGGCGCCCTTCGAGATCGACTACGCGCGCGGCGAAGACCTGGACATCTGGGACGCGTGGCGGATCACCGGCGGCACGGTGCATGGCGGTGGGTTCCCTGTCGTGACCGGTGCGGAGAACGACGTCCGGCTGATTCACGAGATCCCCAGCCGCTTCCTGTCGGTGCAGGAGGTGGCTCCCAACGACTTCGGGTGGTGCGCCGGCGGGCCGCGCGGGCTGCTCGACCTCTCCGCCTCGTACGAGCAGGCGGTGGAGCTCGCCGACGCGGCGTGGCTGCGCTGGCGGGAGCTGGCTCGCGACCTGCCGGCGCCCAGTCCCTGGCAGGCCTTCCTCGCCCGTCATGACGCCGCACCGCTGCTGTACACGTCCCAGCACGCGTCGGCGGACTACTGGGCGCAGCCGCTCGTGCGGGCCTTCACCGCGTACGTGGAGACGCTGCCCGTCGCGGGCTTCAGCTTCTGGTTCCTGCGTCCGATGGATCCGGTCGCCCGGATCGGGTCCACTCCACGCGAGGAGTTCGTCGCGAAGGCGGCGGCCTGGGCCTTGAACCGGCGCAATGTTCTGACGCTGGAGGGCTGGTGGCACGAGGACGGCGGTGCGGGCGTCCACGGCCGCTGCGACACGCCGGCCGCCTGCCCGCACGCGCCGGACGTGGCGGCGGGTCAGGAACACGTCGACGCGTACCTGAAGGCGCTTCCGGACGATGTCCTGCTGGTCAACGTCCACTGTCACGTCTGAGCCGTGCAGCAACGCATGAAGGAGTTCCCTGTGTTCGCCGTGAGGACGTCCGGGACGGAGGCGGCCGTCGACGGCGACCGTGTCGAGTTCCGGCTGCTGGGCAAGCGTGGTGTCGGCGGGCTGGTGGCGGCCCGTCCGGTCGCTTCGGGTGTGCGGTCGCGTGCGGTGCTGGAGGTGCACCGGAACTACGGCGGTCAGCGGGCTGTCGCGCTGGTGGGCGGCGAGTACGTGCCGGGCGAGGGCGAGCGGATGGACTGGCGGGTCCGGTACTGGGAGACGGTCGGGCCGGCGCCGCTGCCGGGGCTGCTTCCCGGGACGCTGCTGCCGGGCCTGCCCGAGGGGCTGGACCATGCCGCGGTGCACGGGCTGCAGCCGTACCTGGACAGCGGCGCGCTGCCGGCCGGGAGGCTGGTGGTCGACCGGGCGGGGTACGACCGGGAGTCGTCGCCGCTGCTGTTCGCGAAGGCGACCGGGCTGCTGCTGCATGTCCTGCTGGCGGGTGCCTTCGGTGTGCCCGTCGAGCCGATCGTGGCCTCGTGGGTGGAGACCGGCCGGGTTCCGGCGTCCCTGCCGTCGGCCTGAACCCGCCACCGGCGCGGCCTCGGGGTCAGCCGGTGCGCGTCCTGTCGGCGGCGCCGGGGCGCGGGACGCCGTCCACCGCGAGGCAGATGCCGTAGACCCGGTCGTGGCTGGTCCAGCCGTTGACGCGGCCGCGGTTGTTGCTGATCTGGACGCGCTTGCGGGCCGGGGCGACGGACGACACCAGGTGCAGGTAGACGGTGCCGGCGACCTTGGCGAGGACGATGTCGCCTGGGCGCAGCCTGGTCGGGTCGGCCGGGGCGACGGCGACGAGTTGGCGGCTGCGGATGAGCGGCACCATCGACGTGCCGGTCGGTCGGAATTCGACGGTCGCGCCGGCGGCGACGCGTGCTGCGACTGCGTTCAATGCGCCCATCGGACGATCGTGCCGGAGCCTGCCTCTGCGGTTCCAACGGTTTTCCGGTCGGGGTCGACCGGGTCACCCGGAGGCGGCGGGGAGGCGGGCGGCGGTGCGGATCCAGGCGCTGTACGCGCCGATGTTGACGAAGCGGGAGCCGCTGTTGCCGTCCGCGCCGGGCTGTTCGGGGACGGCGGTGATGCCGAGCAGGGTGTCGCCGGCGATCAGCGGGTTGCCGTCGTCGCCGCGGCGCAGGTGGGCGCGTTCGGGGACGGCGCACAGTTCACCGGCGACGGTCGGGACCGCGGAGACCGGAGCCGGGCTGACCTGAGCCGGGGTGGTGGGCGCAGCCGGGGCCGCGACCGGACGCGGGGCGACCGTGGGCGGGCTGACCGGACGCGGGGCGGTCGGAACCGGGGCAGCCACAGCACTCGGAGCCGTAGCGGCCACGGCGGCCGGGGCGGCGGCGCAGACGGTGCGCGGGACGACGGTGACCCGGGCCGCCCGGAGCTTCGGCGAGCGGGAGGTCTGGGTGCTGGTCGCGCCCCAGCCGGAGACGGTGGCCGTCGTGCCCGGGGCGGGGTCGGTGCCCTGCGCGGGGAGGGCGACCGCCCGGAGGCCGTCGCCGAGTGCGAGCGGGGTGGACAGGGTGAGGACGGCGACGTCCGCGGCCCGGGTGGAGGGGTCGTACCCGGGGTGGACGGCGACGCCGGCAACCCGCTGGCGCAGGCCGCGCGCCGCGGGGTCGCTCCCGTCGGCCTTCCGCAGGACGGTGCCCACGCTGACGGTGAGCGCGGCGGTGGACATCACGTCGGCGCAGTGGGCGGGGGCGAGCACGCTGGACGGGCCGAGGACGCTGCCGGCGCAGATGTGCGCGCCGCGGTACTCGACCGCCACCTGGTACGGGTAGTGCGCGGCGTCGGCGTCCCAGCCGCCTTCGATGGCTGCGGCGGGCCGGGCGGGTAGGACCGTCCCCGCCACGGCGGCCACGACCGCCGCCCATCGAAGCCCCGCGTGTACTCCGCGCATCGCTCACCCCTACGGCTGCCGGTACGAACCCGCCGGTCACCATCTGTCCCCGGCGGGCACCTCCCGGCATGTCCGTCGGTCGCCGCTGTCACCGCATCGGCCGCGAAGTACCCCGGTTCGGACCCATGGGCGGCCCCCGTCGACGGGGTTCGGAAAAATCTTCGGCGTGGATGTCGATCCCGGCGTCTTCCGTTCGACGCATGGTTGAGAGGCGGGGAACGGCCCCGTCCGGACGACCGAGGAGCGACACCATGCCCCGATTCATGACGCTGATCCGTATCGACGAGAAGGCGGCTGCCGATTTCGAGTCCGACCCGGGTTTCGAGCAGCGGATGGGTGCCCTGTTCGAGGAGATCACCAAGGCGGGCGTGATGCTGGAGACCAACGGGCTGAAGCCGACGGCGGAGGGTACCCGGCTGTCCTGGCAGGGCGGCAAGGTGAGCCTGACGGACGGTCCGTTCACCGAGACGCGTGAGGTGGTCGGCGGGTACGCGATCATGCAGTGCAAGGACATGGCGGAGGCGCAGGAGTGGACCCGCCGCTTCCTGTCCACCCACCCGGAGAGCTGGGAGGTGGGCGCCGAGATCCGGCAGATCGACGAGATGCCGACCCCGCCCGGCAACTGACCTTCCGCGCCGACGCCGACGCGAACCCGACGCGAACCCGAGGCTGACGCGACGTCGGCGCGACGTCGGCGCGTCGGGTTTGCCCCGCTCCGCTCACGGCTGCTCTGATGGGTGGCCGTGACGGAGCGGGACGCGGCGGTTGCGGTCGAGACGGTGTTCAGGATCGAGTCGGCGCGGATCATCGCCGGCGTCACCCGGATCGTGCGGGACGTCGGGATCGCCGAGGAGATCGCGCAGGACGCGCTGGTCGCGGCGCTGGAGCAGTGGCCGCGGTCCGGCGTCCCGGACCGGCCGGGTGCGTGGCTGATGACCACCGCCAAGCACCGGGCGGTCGACCTGGTGCGCCGCAGGGAGACGTACGCCCGCAAGCTGGCGGAGGTCGGCCGGTCGTTGGAGGACGTGCCGCCGCCGGAGCCCGCCGACGTGGACGACATCGACGACGACCTGCTGCGGCTGGTCTTCACCGCCTGCCACCCGGTGCTGTCGGCGGAGGCCCGGATCGCGCTCACCCTGCGCCTGATCGGTGGCCTGACCACGGCGGAGATCGCCCGGGCGTTCCTGGTGCCGGAGCCGACGGTCGCCCAGCGGATCGTCCGGGCGAAGCGGACCATCGCCACCGCCAAGGTGCCCTTCGAGGTGCCGTACGGGGCGGACCGGGCGGCCCGGCTGTCCTCGGTGCTCGAAGTGATCTACCTGATCTTCAACGAGGGGTACGCGGCGACCGCCGGCGACGACCTGCTCCGGCCGGCTCTGTGCGAGGACGCGCTGCGCCTGGCCCGGGTGCTGACCGGGCTCGCGCCGGACGAACCGGAGGTGCACGGCCTGGCGGCGCTGCTGGAGTTCCAGGCCTCGCGGCTGGCGACCCGGACCGGTCCGGACGGCGAGCCGGTGCTGCTCGCCGACCAGAACCGGGCCCGCTGGGACCGGCTGCTGATCCGCCGCGGGGTCGCGGCGCTGGGCCGGGCGGGCAGCGGACCGTACGCCGTGCAGGCGGCCATCGCCGGGTGCCACGCGACGGCGGCCCGGTACGAGGACACCGACTGGACCCGGATCGCCGCGCTCTACGGCCGGCTCGCCGTCCTCACGCCCTCGCCGGTGGTGGAGCTGAACCGGGCCGTCGCGGTGTCCATGGCGGAGGGGCCCGAGGCGGGGCTGACGCTGGTGGACGAGCTGGCGCAGGCCCCCGCCCTGCGCGGGTACCACCTGCTGCCGAGCGTCCGGGGCGACCTGCTGGAGCGGCTCGGACGCCCGGCGGAGGCCCGCGCGGAGTTCGAACGGGCGGCGGCGCTGGCGGGCAACGCGCGGGAGCGTGCGCTCCTGCTCGACCGGGCGGCCCGGCTGACACCCCCGCGGCCGTAGCGCAGCCGTCGCGACCCTCCCAGCCGGCGCAGCCACGGCGCCCGTCGCGGCCCGACCCGCCGTCACAGCCGGCGCAGCCACAGCACCCGCCGAAGCATTCCCCGTCATCTCTGCCGTCTCTGCCGTCTCTGCCGTCTCTGCCGTCGAGGCCGTCCGTGTCGTGACGGCCGGCGCGCCGGGGCACGACGCGCCGGGCGCGGCGGGTCGCCGGTGGCGGGGTGTCACCAGTGGCAGGGTGGGGTGCACGACTCGGGAGAAGGAGTGTGACCGTGAAGGTGTTCCAGATCGGTGCCGCCGGTGGCGTCGGACGCCCGCTCGCGCGGCTGCTCACGGCGGGCGGCGACACGGTGTCGGGGATGTACCGGGCGCCCGGTCAGGTCGACGCGGTCCGGGAGACCGGCGCCACCCCGGTGGTCGGTGACCTGGTCGCCGAGACGGTGGACGAGCTGGCCGCCAAGCTGGCCGGGCACGACGCGGTGGTGTTCTCGGCGGGCGCGCACGGCACCGGGCCCGACCAGACCACGCTGATCGACGGCCGGGGGCTGGAGAAGGCCGCGGACGCCGCCGCCCGGGCCGGGGTGAGCACCTTCGTCCTGGTGTCGGTCTTCCCGGACGCGGGCCGGGACCGGGAGACCAACGAGGGCTTCGAGCACTACATGCGGGTGAAGAAGACCGCGGACGTGTACCTCTCCGGCACCGACCTGGACTGGCTGATCGTGCGTCCCGGCACGCTCCGCGACGGCGGCGGCACCGGCCGGGTCAACGCCGGGCTGGCGGTCGAGTACGGGGACGTGCAGCGGGAGAACGTCGCCGCGTTCATCGCGGCCGCCCTGCACCAGCCGGCGCTGCGCCGGGTGATCGTCGAACTCACCGACGGCGACACGCCGGTGGCCGACGCGGCGGCCCACCTGGCGGCCGGCGGCGGCGCCTGGTCCTGACCCCGCCGTAGGGCACGGGCACGGGCGCGGGCACGGGCACGGGCTCGCAGGTTCCGCGAACGCGGGGTGAGCAGAAGGCAATCGGGCGGCAACAGTCGGGCAATGCGGGGGAATCGGCGATCCCCTATTTCTGTCGGTCGACAGAAAGTGTCGCCCCCGTCGTCTCCCGTCGTGGAAGGCCGGTGCCCCGATGACCACCAGCGCTCCCCCCGCTCCCCGTCCGACCGGCGGCCGCCCGCCGCGGCCCGCGGAGCCGTACCCCCAGCAACTGCACCGCACCATGGGCCGGTTCGCCTCCTTCGCGGCGGGCTTCTCGTTCATCTCGGTGCTCACCACGGTGTTCCAGCTGTTCGCGTTCGGGTACGGGTTCGCCGGGCCCGCGTTCTTCTGGAGCTGGCCGCTGGTGCTCGGCGGCCAACTGCTGGTCGCCGCCTGCTTCGCCGAGCTCGCCGCCCGCTATCCGATCTCGGGCGCCATCTACCAGTGGGCGTCGCGACTGGGCAGCGCCGGCTACGGCTGGTTCACCGGGGTGCTGATGGTGCTCGGCCAGATCGTCGTGGTGACGGCGGCGGCGCTCGCCCTGCAGGTGGTCCTGCCCTCCCTCTGGTCGGGTTTCCAACTGCTCGGCGGCGAATCCGCGTTGGACACCCCGACCGGTGCGGCCAACGCCGTCCTGCTGGGCGGCGCGCTGATCGCCCTCACCACCCTGGTCAACGCCCTCGACAACCGGGTGCTGTCGGTCGTCAACGGCATCGGCGTGACCGCCGAACTCGCCGGCATCGCCCTGATCGTGGTCCTGCTGCTCACCCACGCCGAGCGCACCCCGACCGTCGTCCTGCACACCGGCCACAGCGGCGGCGGGTACCTCGGCGCCTTCCTGGTCGGCTCGTTCACCGCCGCCTACGTCCTGATCGGCTTCGACAGCGCGGGCGAGCTCTCCGAGGAGACTGTCGACCCGCGGCGCACCGCGCCCCGCACCATCCTCACCGCGCTGATCGCCGCCGGCGCGGGCGGCGGACTGCTGCTGCTCGGCGGACTGCTCGCCGCCCCCAGCCTCACCGACGGCCGGCTCGCCACCGACGGCCTGTCGTACGTGCTCACCAGCACGCTCGGCGACGGGCTGGGCCGGGTGCTGCTGGCGGACGTGGCGGTCGCGATCTGCGTCGGCACCCTGGCCATGCAGACCGCCGGCGCCCGGATGCTGTTCTCGATGGCCCGCGACGGCGTCCTGCCCGGCTCCCGCCGGCTCGCCGCGGTCTCGCCGCGCACCGGCATGCCGTCCGCCGCGGCGGTCGCCGTCGGCGTGCTGGCGGTCGGCTTCCTGCTGGTGAACCTGGCTGCCCCGAACGCCTTCCTGGCGCTGGAGACCACCTGCATCGCGCTCGTCTACACCGCGTACTCGCTGGTGGTCGGCGCCGCGCTGGTCCGCCGTCTGCGCGGGCTCCCGCTCGGCCCGGCCGACGCCCCCGCGGTCGACGAACGCGGCCGGCCGCTCTTCTCGCTGGGGCGCTGGGGACTGCCGGTCAACGCCCTCGCCCTGCTGTACGGCGCGGCGATGACGGTGAACCTGGCCTGGCCGCGCGCGGAGGTCTACGACCCGACCGGCGGGCACTGGTACCTGCGCTGGTTCACCGTGCTCACCGTCGCCGCCGCCCTGCTGCTGGGCGCGGCCTACCGGCTGGCCACCACCCGCCGCCGCTGAGCACTGCCGTGCAGGCCCCGAACGCCGTCCCCCGCCGACCCGAGGGGGACGGCGTTCGCACGCCCGCCCCCGCCCGGGGCGGTCAGTCGGCGGCCGGGCGGGTCGCAGCGAGGAGCGCGGCGCCCGCACGCGCCGCGGGGGCGGCGGCGTCGGCGGGGACGCCCGCGAAGCGCAGGGCCGCGGCGGCGACGGCCCCGGCGACGCGGTCCGCGTCCCGGTCGGCGCGTTCGCGGGCGACCGCGACGCCGCCCTCGACCAGGCCGAACAGCAGGTCGGTGCGCAGCTCCTGCTCGCCCTCGCCCGGGGTGAGCAGGAGGAGCAGTTCGCCGTAGGCGGCCTTGAGTTCGGCGCGGGCGCGGCGGAAGCCCTCGAAGCGCTCGCCGCGCACTTCGGGGAGCTGGTAGAGCGCGCCGAGGTTGTACAGGCCCCGGTGGAGCAGGGCGGCGTCGTACGCGGCGAGGGCCCAGAGGCGGGCGGCGGGGTCGGTCTCCACGGCGGCGAGCAGGTCGGCGGCGTAGCCGAGCGAGGGTTCGACGGTGGATTCCAGCAGGGTGGCGAGGAGGTCCTCCTTGCCGGCGAACCAGTGGTAGAGGCTGGCCTGCCGCATGCCGGCCTTCTCGGCGACGGCGCGGGTGGTGGTGGCCGCGTAGCCGTCGCGGGTGAAGAGTTCGGCGGCGGCGGCCAGGACCTCTTCCCGGGGGGTCAGCTCGCTGTCCGGCCTGGCCTGGGCGCGGGGGCGGCCGACGCGTCCGGCGCCGCTCCGGCGGGGGTTGTCGACGGGCATTCCTCGATCTTCGCACACCTCCCGATCCGGGCCGGCGGTCGCCGATCGGCCTCACGGCTGCCCGGACCCGGCGGTGAGGTGACGGTAACTCGGCTGCCACACACGGGCAATGACGGCGACTCCACCCGCTCCTAATTTCTGTCGCATGACAGAAACTCCTGGCGCCGGTACCGCCACCACCGGTGCGGCCCGTGCGCACGCCCGATCACAGGCCGGCACCGTCGTCGACTGCATGCCGCTCCTCCCGCCGCCGGAGGGCGTGCTGTGGGAGGAGACGGTGGCGGGCGGCGGTTACGCGCACCTGTCGGTCCCGGCCGGCGCGGAGCTGGCCCTGACCGACCGGGACGGCGACGCCTGCGCACACCTGCTGCTGTTCGTGACCGGCCGCCCGTGGGAGCGGTTGAACACCGCCGACACGGCGAAGGTGCAGTGGAACGCGTACCTGGGCGCCGGCAGCCTGCTGCTGTCGGACCAGGGCCGGGTGCTGGCCACCGTGGTCGCCGACTCCTCGGGCCGCCACGACACGCTGGCGGGCACCTCGACGGCGGCCCGCAACGCCGCGCGCTACGGCGACGGTACGCCGCAGGGCGAGTCGCCGGCCGGCCGGGAGCTGTTCAAGCTGGCGGCCGCGAAGCAGGGGCTGACGCCGCGCGACCTGCCGCCGAGCGTCTCCTTCTTCCACGGGATCCGGGTGGAGGCGGACGGCTCGCTCCGCTCGACCGGCTCGGCCGGACCGGGCGCCGAGGTGGTGCTGCGCGCCGAGCAGCCGCTGACCGTCCTGCTCGCCAACACCGCCCACCCGCTGGACCCGCGGCCGGAGTTCCACTGCACGCCGCTGCACCTGCGCGCCGTCCCCGGCGTCCCGACGGCCACGGACGACCCGCTGGCCGCCGCCACCCCGGAGCGCACCCGAGCCTTCCTCAACACCCGCACCCTGGGGGCCCGATGACCACCGCACCCGCCACCGCGACCGCCACCGCACCCGCCGTCCCCGCCGCGCCCGGCGTGCTGCTGGACGAGACTGTCCCGGCCCGCGCGGCCTGGTCGGCCGTCGTCCCGCGCGGGGCGATCCTCACCATCACCGACCTGCGCGGCAACCAGGCGGTCGACTGCCTGCTGTACGACGCCCACGACACCGCGGTCCGCTACAGCGCCCCCGACACCCTCCAGGCGCAGCAGGGCATCTTCCTGACCACCGGCAGCGTGCTGCTGTCCAACGAGCACACCCCGCTGATGACGGTGGTCGCGGACGACTGCGGCCGGCACGACACGGTGGGCGGCGCGTGCTCCAAGGAGTCCAACACGCTGCGCTACGGCCACCACACCTGGCAGCAGCACGCCTGTGTGGAGAACTTCCTGGCCGAGGGCGCCCGTTACGGCCTCGGCAAGCGCGACCTGGTGTCCAACATCAACTGGTACATGAACGTGCCGGTCGAGGCGGACGGCACGCTCGGCATCGTGGACGGCATCTCCGCCCCCGGCCTGCGGGTCGCCCTGCGGGCCGAGACGGACGTCCTGGTCCTGGTCTCCAACTGCCCGCAGATCAACAACCCGTGCAACGGCTTCGACCCGACGCCGGTGCGGATGACGGTGACCGAGGGGGGATCCCGATGAGCTTCGACACCCTGCTGGTCGCGAACCGGGGCGAGATCGCCGTCCGGATCGTCCGCACCGCCCGCGCGCTGGGGCTGCGCACGGTCGCGGTCTTCTCCGACCCGGACCGGTCGGCGCCGCACGTGCGGCTCGCCGACCGAGCGGTGCGGCTGGGGCCGGCCGCCGCCAAGGACAGCTACCTGCGCACCGACCTGGTACTGGCCGCGGCCCGGGAGACCGGCGCGGGGGCGGTGCACCCGGGGTACGGCTTCCTGTCGGAGGACGCGGCGTTCGCCCGTACCGCCGAGGCGGCGGGCCTGGCCTTCGTCGGGCCGACGCCCGAGCAGCTCGACGTCTTCGGCGCCAAGCACACGGCCCGTGCGGCGGCCGAGGCGGCCGGGGTGCCGCTGCTGCCCGGCACCGGCCTGCTGGCGGGGTTGGACGAGGCGCTGGCGGCTGCGGAGGGGATCGGGTACCCGGTGATGCTGAAGGCCACCGGCGGCGGTGGCGGCATCGGCATGCAGGCCTGCCGCTCGGCCGCGGAGCTGGCGGACGCCTGGGAGCGGGTGCAGCGGGTCGCGGCGGCGAGCTTCGCGACGGCGGGCGTGTTCCTGGAGCGGCTGGTGGAGCGGGCCCGGCACGTCGAGGTGCAGGTGTTCGGCGACGGCGCGGGCCGGGTGGTGACGCTCGGCGACCGGGACTGCTCGCTGCAGCGCCGCAACCAGAAGGTGCTGGAGGAGGCCCCGGCGCCCGGCCTGCCGGACCGGGTGCGGCGCGAACTCGCCTCCTCGGCCGCCGCGTTGTGCGCCTCGGTGGACTACCGCTCGGCGGGCACGGTGGAGTACGTGTACGACGCCGAGCGCGAGCAGGCGTACTTCCTGGAGGTCAACACCCGTCTGCAGGTGGAGCATCCGGTCACCGAGGCGGTGCACGGGGTGGACCTGGTGGAGTGGATGCTGCGCCTCGCCCGGGGCGAGCGCGAGGTGGTGCGCGAGGTCGGGCCGCCGCGCGGGCACGCGGTGGAGGCCCGGGTGTACGCCGAGGACCCGAGCCGCGGCCACCGGCCGAGCGCGGGCCGGCTGACCGAGGTCCGCTTCCCGGCGGACGTCCGGGTGGACACCTGGGTGGAGACCGGCACCGAGGTGACCACCGCGTACGACCCGATGCTGGCCAAGGTGATCGTGCACGGCGCGGACCGCGCCGACGCGCTGGCCCGGCTGGATGCGGCGCTGGCCGACACCCGGGTGGCGGGGATCGAGACCAACCTCGGCCTGCTGCGCGCGATCGGCGAGGTGCCCGAGGTGCGGGCCGCCGCCCACCACACCGCGACGCTGGCGGCGGTGGCCGACCCGACGCCGCGCATCGAGGTGGTCCGGGCGGGCACCCTGAGCACCGTCCAGGACTGGCCGGGCCGCACCGGCTACTGGCACGTCGGCGTACCGCCGTGCGGGCCGATGGACGACCTGTCGTTCCGGCTCGGCAACCGGGCGCTCGGCAATCCGGAGGGCGCGCCGGGCCTGGAGTGCACCCTGCAGGGCCCGGCGCTGCGGTTCACCGCGGCCACCCGCGTCTGCGTGACCGGCGCGCCCGCTCCGGTCACCGTGGACGGGCTGCCCGTCCCGCAGTGGGAGCCGGTGCTGGTCCCGGCCGGCGCGGTGCTGGACGTCGGCGCGCCGCCCGGGCCGGGCCTGCGCAGCTACCTGCTGGTGGCGGGCGGCCTGGACGTCCCGGACTTCCTCGGCAGCGCGTCGACCTTCACCCTCGGGCAGTTCGGCGGCCACGGCGGACGGGCGCTGCGCGCCGGCGACGTGCTGCACACCCGGACGGACGGCGCGAGCGACGGCGCGAGCGAAGCGCCGGGCACCGGTCCGGTGCCGCCCGCCGAGCGCCCGTCGTTCACCGCGGACTGGGCGCTGGCGGTGGTGGAGGGCCCGCACGCCGCACCGGAGTTCTTCACCGAGGCGGACATGGCGCAGTTCTACGCCGCCGAGTGGAGCGTGCACTTCAACAGCGCCCGCACCGGCGTGCGGCTGGTCGGCCCGAAGCCCACCTGGGCCCGCCCGGACGGCGGCGAGGCGGGCCTGCACCCCTCCAACATCCACGACACCCCGTACTCGGTCGGCGCGGTGGACTTCACCGGCGACATGCCGGTGCTGCTCGGCCCGGACGGGCCGTCGCTGGGCGGGTTCGTCTGCCCGGCCACCGTGGTCACCGGGCAGCGCTGGAAGCTCGGGCAGTTGCGGCCCGGCGACCGGGTCCGCTTCGTCCCGGTCGGCGAGCAGGCCGCGGCGGGGCTGCGCCGTGCCCCGGCCGCCGAGCCGGTGGCCGACCGGGCGCCGGTCACCGACGGCGGCGTGCTGGACCGCCTGCCGGAGAGCGCCGACCGCCCCTCGGTGACCTACCGGCGCAGCGGCGACGACAACCTGCTGATCGAGTACGGGCCGATGCAGCTCGACCTGGCGCTGCGGATGCGGATCCACGCGCTGGCCGAGCGGCTGGCCGCCGAGCGCCTGCCGGGCGTGGTCGACCTGACGCCGGGGATCCGCTCGCTGCAGGTCCACGTCGACCCGGACCGGCTGCCGGTCGGCGAACTGCTGGTGCTGGCCCGGCGGATCGAGCGGGAGCTGCCCGCCACCGACCGGCTGCGGGTGCCCAGCCGGACGGTCCACCTGCCGCTGTCCTGGGACGACCCGGCGACCCGGGAGGCGATCGAGCGGTACATGGCGGGCGTGCGCGACGACGCGCCGTGGTGCCCGTGGAACATCGAGTTCATCCGCCGGATCAACGGCCTCGCCTCGGTGGACGAGGTGTACCGCACCGTGTTCGACGCCGAGTACCTGGTGCTCGGCCTGGGCGACGTGTACCTCGGCGCGCCGGTCGCCACCCCGCTCGACCCGCGGCACCGGCTGGTCACCACCAAGTACAACCCGGCCCGCACCTGGACGGCGGAGAACTCGGTCGGCATCGGCGGCGCGTACCTGTGCGTGTACGGCATGGAGGGGCCGGGCGGCTACCAGTTCGTCGGCCGGACGGTCCAGATGTGGTCCGGCTGGCAGCAGCGCGGCCCGTTCGAGCCGGGCGCGCCGTGGCTGCTGCGCTTCTTCGACCGGATCCGCTGGTACCCGGTCTCCGCCGAGGAGTTGCTGGAGCTGCGGGCCGACATGGCGGCGGGCCGGTTCCGGCCGAGGATCGAGGAGGGCGAGTTCGCGCTCGCCGACCATCTGGCCTTCCTGGCCGAGCACGCCGGGCCGATCGCGGAGTTCCGCTCCGTCCAGGCCGAGGCGTTCGCCGCCGAGCGGCGGGCCTGGGAGGAGGCCGGGGAGTTCGACCGGGCGCTGAGCGCCGAGTCCACCGCGCCGCCGCCGCGCCGCGAGGTCGCCGTCCCGGCGGGTGGCAGCCTGGTGGAGTCGGAGTTCACCGCCTGCGTCTGGAAGGTCGACGTGGTGGTGGGCCAACAGGTCAGGAAGGGACAGCAGTTGATGGCCGTCGAAGCGATGAAGATGGAGTCGCCGGTGACCGCGGCGCAGGACGGGGTGGTCCGCGAGCTGCTGGTCCGGGCCGGGGACCAGGTCGAGGCCGGCACCGCGCTCGCCGTGCTGGCGGCCGCCCGATGACCGCCGCCGCGGCCCGGCCGTACTCCGGCTCGGCCGCCGACCGGGTCCGGGCCGCGTACCGCCGGATCGAGGCCGTCGACCGGCCCGAGGTCTGGATCGACCTGCGGCCCGAGGCCGAGGTGGCGGCCGAGGCCGCCGAGGTCGACCGCCGGCGGGCGGCGGGCGCGTTCCTGCCGCTGGCCGGGCTGCTGGTCGCGGTCAAGGGCAACATCGACGTGGCCGGCCTGCCCACCACGGCGGGCTGCCCGTCCTTCGCCCACCGGCCCGCCGCGGACGCCCCGGCGGTGGCCCGGCTGCGGGCGGCCGGCGCGGTCGTCCTCGGCACCACCAACCTCGACCAGTTCGCCACCGGCCTGGTCGGCACCCGCAGCCCGTACGGTGCGGTGCGCGGGGCGGTGGATCCGGAGCGGATCTCCGGCGGGTCCAGCTCCGGCTCGGCCGTCGCCGTGGCGCTGGGCATCGCCGACCTCGCGCTCGGCACCGACACGGCCGGGTCCGGACGGGTGCCCGCGGCGCTCAACGGCATCGTCGGACTGAAGCCGACCGTCGGCGCGATCAGCACCGAGGGCGTCGTGCCCGCCTGCCGCACGCTGGACTGCGTCTCGGTGTTCGCCGCCACCGTCGACCGGGCCATGGCCGCGTACGCGGTGCTCGCCGACCCGGTCGACGCGTCGGCGCCACCGCGCCGGCCCGGGCCGTGGCGGGTCGCCGTCCCGCCGACCGGCCGACTCGGCGCACTCGACCCCGGCTGGGCCGAGGCCTTCGAGGCGGCGGCCGACCGGCTGGCGGGCGGCTCCGAGCTGCGCCCCCTCGACCTCGCGCCGTTCAGCGCCGCCGCGGCGATGCTGTACGAGGGCGCCTTCGTCGCCGAACGCTACGCCGCGGTCGGCGAGTTCGTCGCCCGCGGCGGCGCCGACCTCGACCCGACGGTGCACCGGATCATCACCGCCGCGGCCGAACTGCCCGCCCACCGGCTGTTCCGGGACCAGGCGGAGCTCGCCCGGCTGCGCGAGCTCGCCCTCGCCGAACTCGGCGACGCCGACGCCCTGCTGCTGCCCACCACCACCGGCCACCCGACGCTCGCCGAGGTCGCCGCCGACCCGGTCGGGGTCAACACCCGGCTCGGCCGCTTCACCAACTCGGCCAACCTGCTGGGGCTGTGTGCCCTCGCCGTCCCGGCGGGCACGGTGGCCGGGCTGCCGTTCGGCGTGATGCTGCTCGGACCGGCCCGCACCGAGGACCGGCTCGCGGCGATCGCCCGGCAGCTCACCGAGCCGCCGCTGCGCCTCGCGGTGGCCGGCGCCCACCTGACGGGCCAGCCGCTCAACCCGCAACTCCGCGCCCTCGGGGGCACTTTGGAGGCCACCACCCGCACCGCGCCGGACTACCGGCTGCACGCCCTGGCCACCGTGCCGCCCAAGCCGGGCCTGGAACGGGTGGCGCCCAGCACGGGGGTCGCCGTCGAGGTCGAACTGTGGCGCCTGCCCGCCGCCGGCCTCGGCGCCCTGCTCGCCGCCCTCCCGCAGCCGATGGCGCTCGGCCCGGTCCGTCTCGCCGACGGCAGCTCGGCGACCGGGTTCCTGTGCGAACCCGCCGCCCTCGCGGACGCGGCCGACATCAGCCACCACGCGTCCTGGCGCCGCCACCTCGCCGAAAGCTGACAGGGGACGGCACCCGGCCCACCGGCCGGGTGCCGCCTCGGGTTCACCTGCCGTACCAGCGCCCGCTCGTACCGCGCGCGAAGAAACCTATGATCCACAGCACCAGGACCACCAACGCGATCCACCACAGTGCCTTCAGCGCGAACCCGGCGCCGAACAGGATCAGGACCAGCAGCAACACCAGCAGCATCGCGACCATCGCCGTCACCTCCAGACCACGCGTATGCCCGGATCACGGCTCCGAAACCGGGTCCAGCACCTGGATCGCGATCAGACAGGTGTCGTCGGCGGTGTCCGCCGGGCTGCGGGCCAGCGCCCGGTCGAGCAGCACGTCCAGGTCGTCGGCGGGCGCGGCCAGGTGCGCGGCCAGCTCGCGCAGCGGCTCCTCGACCGCGCGCTCGCGCTGCTCGACCAGCCCGTCGGTGTACAACAGCAGGATGTCGCCCGGCTCCATCCGCTCCACGCGCTCCTCGTACGCGGCGTGCGGGTCGGCGCCCAGCAGCACCCCGTGCGGCATGGCCAGCGGCTCGGCGGCGCCCTCGCGGATCAGTACCGGCGGCAGGTGGCCGGCCCGGGCCCAGTGCAGCTCGCGCCGCCGCGGGTCGTACCGGGCGCAGACCGCGGTGGCGGTGGCGGCGTCGCCGAGCTCCAGCGCGGCCCGGTTGAGCCAGCCCAGCAGCGGCCCCGGCGGGGCGCCGGTGACGGCGAGTCCGCGCAGCGCGTTGCGCAGCGCCACCATGCCGGTCGCGGCCTCCACGCCGTGGCCCGCCATGTCGCCGACCACCAGCAGCACCTGGTCGTCGGGCAGCAGCACGGCGTCGTACCAGTCGCCGCCGACCCGCTCCTCGCGGGCGGCCGGGCGGTAGCGGGCGGCGGCCCGCAGCCCGGCCCGGTCCAGCGGCGGCAGCACCCGCGGCATGATCGCCTGCTGCAGCCGCAGTGCCAGCCGGTGCCGGTCGGCCGACTCCTGCTCGCTGTCGGCGAGGCGCTCGCGGGTCGCGGCCAGCGCGAGCTCGGTCCGGTGCTGGGCGGAGACGTCCTGGTAGGCGCCGCGGACCGCACGGACCCGGCCGGTGTCGTCGGTGACGGGCTCGGCGACCAGCCGGGTGTACCGGGCCGGGCCGTCCGGGCGGACCAGCCGGAACACCGCCGACGCGGACCGCCGCTGGGCGAGGACCGCCGACAGCACCCGGCGGACCGCCGACACGTCGTCCGGGTGGACGTGCGCCGGCAGCGCCGCCAGCGGCATCGGCGAACTGCCCGCCGGCATGCCGTGGATCTCGTACAGGCGCTCGTTCCAGTGGGTCTCGCCGCTGTCCAGGTCCTCCTCGAACCCGCCGGTCCTCGCCAGGCGCTGGGCGTTGGCGAGCAGCGCCGCCTGCCGGTCCTGCTCCTCCGGCAGGCGCCAGCTCAGCAGCAGCTGTCCGCCGACCGGGGCGGCGGCCAACTCGACGGTGGTCGGGGTGGGGAAGGCGCCGCCGGTCAGGAAGGTCACCCGCAGGTCGGCGCGGACCGTGGCCCGGCCGGTGCTCCAGCTGCGCCGCAGCAGGTCGAGCACGGCCTCGGTGCCCGCCAGCGGGTACACGTCGAGCAGGGTGCGGCCCTCCAGCTCGTCCGGCGGGCGTCCGCCCGGGTCGCTGAAGCGGCCGTTGAACCGCAGCACACGGAAGTCCGCCACCTCGCCCTCCGCGTCGTGCAACGGCTCCAGCAGGACGGCCGGGTCCAGCACCGCCTCCACCAGGTCGCCGTACGGCGTGCCGGCCGGTGGCGGCTCGGGCTCGCCGGACAGCACCAGCGCGCAGACCTCGGTCAGGGCCCGCAGGCGGCGCAGCTCCGCGGCGGTCGGGTCGGCGGGTTGCTCGGGCCACGCGAGTTCGAGGACGCCGACGGTCCGGCCGTCCCGGCGGACCGGCAGCGCCAGCCGGTACGGTGCACCGTCCCGCCCGGGCGTCGCCGCGGCCGGCCCGACCGGGCCGTACCTGCCGCCCGCCGCGCCCACCACCCGCTGCGCGGGCGTGTCGACCCCGGGCGGCACCCGCTCCCACCCCGCCAGCTCGGCCGCCCGCAGCCCGCTCGCCGCCATCGGCCGCACCGCACCGCTCTCCTCGACCACCCACAGCACCACGGCCGTCGTCCCGAGCATCACCCCGGCCTGGTCGTGCACCACCCGCACCGCGAGCGCCGCGTCCCGTTCCATCTCCGGCTCCGTCGGGCCTGCGGCGCCCGGACGGGCAGCATCACCGCCGCCGCCGTCCGGCGCCTGCGCCGCGCTCCAGCCGCCGGGCGGGGGTGCCGGGTCGACCGGGGGTTCGGCGGCCAGGGCGGCGACCAGGTCGGCGGCGAGGGCGGGGACGGACATGCCGGCGCGTTGGGCGAGGTGGGCGAGTTGGCGGTCGGCGTCGGCGGGTGAGCAGTGCAGGCGTTCGGCGAGGGCTCCCACCGCGAGGGCGGTGAGCGCGCGGGTCGCCAGCCGTCCGCGCAGCCGGTCGGCCTCGCGCTGGGCCCGGCGCAGCCGGATCGCCAGCTCCCGTTCCTCCGCGGACCGTTCCGTGTTCGCCATGGCGTGCGGCCCGGTCAGCTCAGCCAGTGGCGGATCCGGCCGATCAGGTAGTCGGCGTCCACCGGCTTGGTGATGTGGTCGTTGGCGCCGGCGGCGAGGCTCTTGGCCCGGTCGCCGGGCATGGCCTTCGCGGTGACGGCGATGATCGGGATGGCGGAGTACTGGGCCATCTCGCGGATCGCGGCCATCGCCGCGTAGCCGTCGAGTTCGGGCATCATGATGTCCATCAGGATCAGTCCGACGTCGGGGTGTTCGCGGAGCCGGACCAGGCCTTCGCGCCCGTTGGCGGCGTGCAGGACGCGGGCACCGAGCGGTTCCAGGACGCCGGTGATGGCGAAGACGTTCCGCGCGTCGTCGTCGACCACGAGCACCGTCCGCCCGTCGAGCACCGAGGCGGGGCGTCGCGGCGCCGGCTCCGTACCGCTCCGCTCGGTCCGCTCCCCCGCGCCCTCGCCTGTGCCCTCGCCGTCCCGGGCGGTGTCGTCGCGGTCGTCGAGTGCGCGCGCGTCGAGGACGCGGACGATCCGCTCGCGCAGCTCGTCCAGTCCGGAGACGACCTGGATCCGTTCGTCGGCGCCGTACTGCGCCAGGTCGGCGAGTCCGCCCGCGTAGCCGAGGACGGCGACGCCGCTGACGGTGTCGAGCAGCCGCCGCACCGCGTCGCCGGGCAGGGACAGGTCGACGACCACGCACCGGTACGCCGCCTCGCCGAGCACGGCGGGTGCGGCGTCGGGTTCGCCGACGGCGCCGACCTCGACGGCGGGTTCGCGTCCGGCGGTGCCGCTGCGGGCGAGCAGGGTGAGCAGTCCGGGCGGGTCGGCCTCGACGACGAGGACGTGGTGCGGTCCGACCGGCGCGGGGACGGCGGCCGGCGCCTCGGCCCGTCCGCCGACGGGCAGCACCAGGGTGAAGCAACTGCCTTCGCCGGCGACCGATTCGGCGGTGATGGTGCCGCCGAGCAGGTGGGCGAGTTCGCGGCTGATGGACAGTCCGAGGCCGGTGCCGCCGTAGCGGCGTCCGGTGGTGCCGTCGGCCTGCTGGAAGGCGCCGAAGATGCTCTCCAGGTGCTGTTCGGCGATGCCGATGCCGGTGTCGCGGATCCGGAACGCGACGGCGCCGCCGCGTCGCAGGTCCTCGGGCAGGTCGTCGCCGGCCGGTTCGATCGACAGCCGGACGGCGCCCCGGTCGGTGAACTTGACGGCGTTGGAGAGCAGGTTGCGCAGGATCTGCCGCAGCCGGGCCTGGTCGGTGAGCAGTTCCTCGGGCACGCCGTGCGCGGTGACGACCTCGAACTCGAGGTTCTTCTGCCCGGCGAGCGGGCCGAAGGTGTTCTCGACGTACTCCAGCAGCTCGCGCAGCGCGAACGCTTCGACGTTGACGTCCATCTTGCCGGCCTCGACCTTGGAGAGGTCGAGGATGTCGTTGATCAGCTGCAGCAGGTCGGATCCGGCGGAGCGGATCACCTCGGCGTACTCGACCTGTTTCGGGGTCAGGTTGCCGTTGGGGTTCTGGGCGAGCAGTTGGGCGAGGATGAGCAGGCTGTTGAGCGGGGTGCGCAGCTCGTGGCTCATGTTGGCGAGGAACTCGGACTTGTACATGGAGGTGGTGGTGAGCTGCCGCGCCCGTTCCTCCAGTTCGAGCCGTGCCTGCTCGATCTCCAGGTTCTTCGCCTCGATGTCCCGGTTCTGCCGGGCGAGTTGCTCGGCCTTCTCGGCGAGTTCGGCGTTGGAGCGGCGAAGTTCACTCTGGCCGGACTGCAACTGTTCGCTGCGGGCCTGGAGTTCGGCGGTGAGGCGCTGGGACTCCTCCAGCAGTTCGTCGGTCCGGGCGTTGGCCAGCAGGGTGGAGAGGTTGGTGCCGAGGTCGCGGGCGAAGCGGTCGAGGAAGTCGCGGTGCAGCGGTCCGAACCGGTGCAGGGTGGCGATCTCCAGGACGCCGAGCAGCTGGTCCTCGACGACGATCGGCTGCACGATCAGCTCGCGGGGGGCCGCGGCGCCCAGTCCGGATCCGATCTCGGCGTAGCCTTCCGGGAGTTCGGTGACCGCGAGGGTGCGGTGGCTGCGGGCGGCCTGCCCGACCAGGGCTTCGCCGAGGCGGAACCGCCGTCCGCCGGGCCCGCCGCCGTAGCTGCTCATCGGGACCAGTTCGGTGCCGGCCGAGGTCTCCTCCGCGAGGTAGAACGCGCCGTACTGGGCGCCGAGCAGCGGGCACAGCTCGTCGGTGATCAGTTCGGCGACGGCGGCGAGTTCGCGGTGGCCCTGGATGAGCACGGTGAGCCGGGCCAGGTTGGTCTTCAGCCAGTCCTGTTCCTGGTTGGCGGTGGTGGTGTCGCGCAGCGAGCCGACCATGGCGTTGATGTTGTCCTTGAGGTCGGCGACCTCGCCGGAGGCGTCCACGGTGATCGAGCGGGTCAGGTCGCCCTCGGCGACGGCGCTGGTGACCTCGGCGATGGCGCGGACCTGGCGGGTCAGGTTGCCCGCGAGTTCGTTGACGTTCTCGGTGAGGCGCTTCCAGGTGCCGGAGACGCCCTCCACCTCGGCCTGGCCGCCCAGGCGCCCCTCGCTGCCGACCTCGCGGGCGACGCGGGTCACCTCGGCGGCGAACGAGGACAGCTGGTCGACCATCGTGTTGATGGTGGTCTTCAGCTCCAGGATCTCGCCCCGCGCGTCCACGTCGATCTTGCGGGTCAGGTCGCCGTTGGCGACCGCCGTGGTGACCTGGGCGATGTTGCGGACCTGGCTGGTCAGGTTGTGCGCCATGAAGTTGACGTTCTCGGTGAGGTCCTTCCAGGTGCCCGCCACTCCGCGCACCCGGGCCTGGCCGCCGAGGATGCCCTCGGTGCCGACCTCGCGGGCCACCCGGGTCACCTCGTCCGCGAACACCGAGAGCGTGTCGACCATGGCGTTGAGCGCCCCGGCGAGCGCGGCGACCTCGCCCTTGGCCTCCACGGTGATCCGCTGCGAGAGGTCGCCGCGGGCCACCGCGGTCGCGACCTGGGAGATCGAGCGGACCTGGCCGGTCAGGTTGTCGGCCATCACGTTGACGTTCTCGGTGAGATCCTTCCACGTCCCGGACACGCCCTGGACGGCGGCCTGCCCGCCCAGGTTGCCCTCGGTGCCGACCTCTCGGGCGACCCGGGTCACCTCGGCGGCGAACGAGGACAGCTGGTCGACCATGGTGTTCAGGGTGGACTTCAGCGCCAGGATCTCACCGCGCGCGTCCACCTCGATCTTCTGCGTGAGGTCGCCGCGGGCCACCGCGGTCGCGACCTGCGCGATGTTGCGCACCTGGGTGGTCAGGTTGCCCGCCATGGCGTTCACCGAGTCGGTCAGCTCCCGCCACGCGCCGACCGCCTGCGGGACCTTCGCCTGCCCGCCGAGCCGGCCCTCGGTGCCGACCTCCCGGGCCACCCGGGTGACCTCCTCGTTGACCCGCGAGAGCCGGTCCGCCATGTCGTTGAAGACCGCGGCGGTCTCCCCCAGCAGGCCGGGGCCGGGCGGCAGGCGCAGGCCGAAATCGCCGTCCCGGACGGCGGTCAGCCCGGCGAGCAGCTGCCGCAGGCCGTCCTCGGGGACGGCTTCGGCGGGCCCGCCCTCGACGGGCGGCTTCTCGGTGTCGGCAGGCTCGTCCACGGAACACCCCGGTTGCCCTCGGTGTCGGAAGGGGTACCGGCCCGGGGCCGGATCGGCGGCCCACCGGGCGGACACCCGTCCTCCCACTGTCCGCCTACCCGGCCGGGTCCGCAGTTCCGCACCCGATTCCGGCCGAACGGAGATTGTCACCGGACCGGGCGGACCGTCTCCAGCCACACCGCCTTGCCCGCACCCCTGGCCTCGCTGCCCCACGCCACCGCCAGCCGGTCCACCACCCGCAGCCCGTGCCCGCCGGGCGCCGCCGCCGGACCGGTCCGCAGCACCGGCGGCCGCTCGGTGCGGTCCACCACCTCCACCCGCAGCACCGGCCCGCTGCGGCGCAGCTCCAGCTCGTACGGGCCCTCGGCGTGCAGGCAGGCGTTGGTCACCAGCTCGCTGGTCATCAGCAGGACGTCCTCGCCCGCCAGCCACCGGCCCGGTTCCGCCGCCTGCCCGTCGGGTGCTCCGGCGGGCAGCCAGCCCCACTCCTCCAGCACCTCCCGGGTGAAGGCCCGGCTCCGCGCCACCGCGCCCTGCCGTCCGGCCAGCAGCAACCGCCGGCGCTCCCCGCCGGCGCCCGTCCCGTCCTCGGGAGCCGTCCCGGTGCCGTCCACGGCCTCGCCCGTCACTCGCCCTCGCCCTCGCCGTCGGCGGCCAGCGCCTCGGCCAGCCCCGGGTGGACGGTGAACAGCTCGTCGGCGCCGGTCACCTGGAGGATCCGGGCGACCACCGGGCCCGGCGCGGCGAGCTCCACCGCACCGCCCCGGCCCTGGACGGCGAGGCGGGTGCGCAGCAGCAGGTTCAGGCCGGTCGAGTCGCAGAACGCGAGGCCCGAGCAGTCGACCACCACGCGGCGGGCGCCGTCCGCGAGTGCCGCGTCCAGGGCCTCGCGCAGCGGGCCGACCGTGTCGTGGTCCAGTTCGCCCTCGGGGCGGACCACGGTGACCCGCGGGTGGACCTGAACGGTCACGGCGAGTTCGGGACGGGGCACGTCCATCGCACGCTCCTCCCGGGGGACGGCGACGCTCCACCCCACGATAGGCCGCGACCGCGACCGGTTTCACCCGCACGCGGTGTGGCAGACGATGGACAGGGGGCGTGCCCGACCCAACGGAGCGGAGCTGCCGGTGCGGATCGCGATCGTGGCGGGCGAACCCGGACCGGCCGAGGGCCAGGCCCCGGACCGCCTCGCCGCGCTCGCCCAGGCGCTCACCGGACGCGGACACCGGGTCGAGCTGGCCACCCGGGCGTCCCCCGCCCGGCTCGCCGAACGCACCGCCGACCGGGTCGCCGACCTGCCGCTGCCGCACGTGCCGGTGACCGCGCTGTACGCCGGCCGCCCCGATGCCGTCGGGACCGGCGCCGTGCTGCGCTCCACCCCCGCCTGGGCGGACGCGCTCGCCGCCTGCTGGCACCCCGACCCGCCCGCCGTCGTCCACGCCTGCGGCCCCGACGCGGCACTGGCCGCGCTGTCCGCCGCCCGGCGCATCCCCGACCTGCCTGTGGTCGTGGAGCGCGCCACCGACCTGCCCGGCACGCCCGACCGCGACCCCGACTCCGCGACGCGGCTCCGCCTGCTGCGCGGCCTGCTCGCCCGCGAGGCCGACCTGCTGCTGGCCCGCACCCGCTGGGAGGCCGCCCTGCTGCGCCGCCTCGGCGCGGCCTACCACCGGGTCGCGGTCGTGCCGCTGCCGGTCGACACCTCGCGCTTCGCCCCGGCCGCCCTGCTCGGCAACGGCGGTCCGCCGCACCTGCTCAACCTGGACGGCGGGCGCTCCCCCGAGGCCGTACCGCTGCTCTCCGCCGCGCTGCGCCGGCTGCCCGGCGTGCTGCTCACCGTCGCGGGCGGGCCGCGGACCGCCTCCCGGGGGCAGCTGCGGCGCCTCCCGGAGACCGCGCACCGCAAGGTCCCCGGGCTGCTCGCGGCGGCCGACGTCCTGGTCGCGGTGCCCTCCCGGGCGGCCGGCGGCGCGGCGGTGCTGGAGGCGATGGCCTGCGCGGTGCCGGTGGTCGCGGTCGAGAACGGCCCGGTGGGCGAGCTCGTCGTGGACGGCGTCACCGGCCTGCTGGTCCCGCCCGGCCGCCCCGCCCTGCTCGCCGGTACGGTCCGCGACCTGCTCGCCGACCCGGCCTTCGCCCAGGCCCTCGGCATCGCCGGCGCCGACCGCGCCCGCGCCCTCCACACCTGGCCGCTGGCCGCCGAACACCTCGACACCCTCTATCCGGCCGTCCACCCCGTCGCCTGAACCCCGACCGCGGCCCCTGGACACACCGCGCCCACCACCCCGGCCCGCAACGCCAGCAGCCGGCCGGACCCGCAGCCGAGCATCCGTCGCCGCCTCGGCGCGGCGGTCGCGGCCGTCGGGGCGAAGCCGGCCCCCTGGCCCGCCACCCTCGACGCCCCGGCCGCGCGACCGGAGCCCGCGCCCCGGTGCCGCGGCGAAGCATCCGCCGCGCGCACCCCGGCGGAGCCGGTCTCCGATCCACCGCCCCCACGCTGTCGGCATGCCGCCCGGTCGCGCCTCAGAAGTGCGTCGTGATCCCGAACGCCTCGCGCAGCCGTGCCATGTCGTGCAGGTCGCGGTCCCTCGGCTCGTATCCCCGGTGGAAGTACACCTGCTGCTCGGCCGACAGGCACGGCACCGCCCGGCCCCCGATCGTCCCGCCGACGAAGCACGCCGCCGGGTACCGGAACGGCCGCCCCGCCTCCAGGGACTCCTGCGTCGCGCTGCCGTCGGCGGCGAAGGCCAGCGGGTGCAGGTCGATCTCCCGCCCGTCCGCGTGGGAGAGGACGAAGCGGACGGGCCGCCAGTCGAGCGTCTCGCGGAAGCCTGCCGCCGCGAGCGCGGCGAGGACGGCGGGTTCCTGCTCCTGGCGGTGCATCAGGTCCAGGTCCGCGTGCGGCCGGGTCTGCTCGCCCAGCAGCGCGTCGATGCCCCAGCCCCCGCCGATCCAGACCTCCGCGCCCGCCTCGCGGAGCACGTCCAGGATCTCCAGTACCTCGTCACCGGTCACGGGGCGGAGCCTACGGTCCGGGTACGCTGGGCGGCACCCGAAATATCCCGAGGGAAACGGACCGGCCCGCATGGACGTCGTCTTCACCGGAGAGGTCGTCGAGTGGCGCGGCCCGGCCCCGTACTTCTTCGTCCCGGTGCCGGACGCGCAGTGCGCCGACATCCGCGAGGTCGCGGCGATGGCCAGCTACGGCTGGGGCGTGGTCCCGGTGGGCGCCCGGATCGGCGGGGTCGCGTTCGAGACCTCGCTGTTCCCGAAGGACGGCGGGTACCTGCTGCCGTTGAAGAACGCGGTGCGGGGGCCCCAGGGTCTCACCGCAGGGGACGAGGTCGCCGTGGAACTGACCGTCCGTCTCTGACCCCGAGCAGGTGGGCGGTGAGCGCGTCCAGGTCGAGGTGGTCGGTCTCCGACCCGTACGGGACGACCGTGCAGGTGCCCTGCAGGAAGGCCCGGACCTGCGCGGCGGGGGCCCGCAGCGCGCAGGTGCTGCCGGGGACGCTCAGCGCGATCAGGATCTCCTCCCGTTCGGCGCAGATGGCCGGGAAGACCGAGACGTCGCCGGTGCCGGCCCAGGTGTTGAGCCCCTCGGTGAGGATCTCCCGGGCGAACACCCAGGTGATGGGCTCGTCCAGGTCGACGTGGCAGTCGAGGTGCACGGCGTACGGGTCCGCCCGGTAGTACCGCAGACGGGCGGCGACGGGGATACTGAGACCGGGGCAGGTGACGGCCCGCAGTTCGAGGTCCAGCCAGTGGTCGGGGCGGCGGACGTTCATCGGGGCGCCTCCCCTGTCACCAAGGCAAGAAACGTTTCTTCATTCGGCCGACCATGGGCCTGACGGCGAATCATGCCCATTCAACGACCGAACAGGCCCGTGGTCACACTCCGAGTCAGCCGAGCTCGTAGTCGAACCACATCCGGTGCGTCCCGTCCTCGTCGATCGCCAGGCCGCCGGCCCCGGTGATCCCGGCCAGCGCGCCGATGCCGCTGGTCGGGACGATGGTGAAGAACTCCGCCGTCCGGTCGCTGCCGGAAGTCGTCGCGGAGTGCACGAAGTTGAACGCGCCGGCCGCGCCGTTCAACGAGCCCTCGAAGGACTCCATCGCCACGTAGGTGCCGACGCCCGTGCTCTGGTCGAACGCGGCGGTGAACAGCGTGGCGGACCGGCCCGCCACCTCCCCCTCGAACTGCTTCTCGATCCGCGCGACGCCCACCGGCAGCCCGGTGGCGATCTCCGGCTCCTGCTTCAACTCGGTGGGGGCGAAGGACTTCACGGTGAACGTTCCAGAAGCTCTCATGCCCGGATGGTAGCCAGCACCTCCGACAGCGGGGGCGCACCGCCCGGCCCGCGCGCCGCCCGGACCGGGCGGCCGCCCGGACCGGGCGGCCGCCCCGGCTCAGCCGGCGCCCCGGCTCAACCGCCGAGCCGGGCCAGCACGCTCGGGTCGAGCTGCTCGGCGAGGACGCGCAGCGCCGCCTTCACCTCCGCCAGCCGGGCCGGGTCGGCCAGCACGTCCGCGAGGACGCCGTCGACGTCGGCCGAGCGGATCTCGGCGACCCGCGGGGAGACCTCCCCGGCGGGGCTGAGCAGGGTGCGGCGGCGGTCGGCGGGGTCGACGACGGCCTCGACCGCGCCGGCCTCGCGCAGCCGGGCGACGCAGGCGGAGACCTTGCTCTGCGGGAAGCCGGTGCGCAGGGCGATGTCCTTCACCGGCGTCCCGGGGTGGGCCTTGATGTCGGCGGCCACGATGATCACCGACTGGGCGCTCGTGCCGTGGGCGCCGATCCCCTCGGTGGGGATGGCGGCCTCGCCGAGCTTCATCAGGGTGCGGCCCAGCAGGGCCAGGTCCATGCCGTTCACACCGCGAGAGTACATCAGCCAAGATGCATCACTCTTGATACATCAGTTCTGATGCATTACGCTTCAATCCATCACCCCACCGCGGAAGGACTCCCGATGACCACCGGACTGCTGCCCGTCGACGGCGCCACCCTCCACTTCGAGCAGCGCGGCACCGGCCCGCTGCTGCTGATCTCGCAGAGCGGCGAGGGCGACGCCGGGCGCAGCGTCGACCTGGTCGACGCGCTCGCCGACGACTTCACGGTCCTCACCTACGACCGCCGCGGCCTCTCCCGCAGCCTCCTCCACGACGCCGGCCGGCCGGTCACCCTCGCCGACCACGCCGACGACGTGCACCGCCTGCTGGCCCACGTCACGGACCGGCCCGCGCTGATGCTCGGCTGCAGCTTCGGCGCGGTGATCGGCCTGCACGTGGCCGCCGAGCACGGCGGGCAGCTGGGCGCGCTGATCGCCCACGAGCCGGTCGCCCCCTGGCTGCTGGACGCCGAGGCCGCCGCCCACCGCGACGAACTCGCCCACCTGCAGGACCTGTTCGCCGCCGACGGGCTGGCCGCCGCGCTCCCCGCGATCGCCGCCTCGCTCGGCATCGACCCCGCCGAGCAGGACACCGAGCCCGGTCTCACCCCGCAGCCGATGGACGAGCGGCGGCGCGCCAACTTCGCGCACTTCATCACCGCCGAGTTCACCGCCCTGCGCACCGACCCGGGCTGCCGCGACCGGCTCGCCGCCACGTCCACCCTGATCGTCCCGGCCGCCGGGCGCACCACCCCGGCCACGGTCTTCGACCGCCTGGCCGCCGACCGGCTGGCCGGCCTCGTCGACCGGGAGGTCACCCTCTTCCCGGGCGGCCACAACGGCAACACCACCCACCCCCGGGCCTGGGCCGAGCAGCTGCGCCGCACCTTCCTCGACGCCGGGGCCCGGCGCTGAGGCGCCATGGCTCAGCGCCGGACACGGGGCTCGGCGCCGAGCCGCGGGGCTCAGCGCTGAACGACGGTGGCGCGGACGACCTTCCCGCCGCGCACCCGCACCGCCCGGACGTCCGTGCACAGCCGGGTGACCACCAGCAGCCCGTACCCGCCCGGGCCGGGCGAGCCCGGCCGGTCGGCGGCGACGGGCAGCAGGGGGCTGGTGTCGCGGACCGCGATGTCGACCCGTGCCCCGCTCAGCCGGACGACGAGCCGGCACGGGCCGGGAGCGTGCACACAGGCGTTGGCGAGCAGTTCGGCGACCACCAAGCCGACGTCCAGGCGGGTCTGGGGGCGGAGCTGCGTACGGTCGGCGCACCGGTCGAGGAAGTGCTCGACTTCCCGTCGGGCCGTCCGGACGGTGCCGGGGCGGCCGTCCAGGTCGAGGCTGAGCTGCGGGGTGCGGGGCACTCGGGCCATCTCCCCGTTCGTGGGCGGTATCCGGGCGCCTGCCCACGAACGGGCACTCCATGCCGGTCAGCCTGCCTCGACCTCCTCCCGCAGCCGGCCGAGGGTCGCGCTGAGGATCCGGGAGACGTGCATCTGCGAGACCCCGATCCGTTCGGCGATCTGCGACTGCGTGCGGTCGCCCCAGAACCGCAGCAGCAGCACCTGCCGCTCGCGTTCCGGCAGCCGGTTGAGCAGCGGCCGGACGGCTTCGCGCAGGTCGACCAGGTCGAGGGCGGCGTCGCGGACCCCGATCCGGTTGACCAGGGCGCTGCCGCCGTCGTCGGTGTCGTCGTCGCGCAGGGCGTCGAGCGAGTCGGTGCGGTAGAGGCGCCCGGCGGCGAGGCCGGCGGCGACCTCCCCGGGGTCGAGGTCGAGGTCCTTGGCGAGCTCCTCGGGGGTGGGGAGCCGGCCGAGTTCCTGTTCGAGGCGGTCGGAGCCGCGCGCGACCATCAGGTAGAGCTCCTGGACGCTGCGCGGAACCCTGACCGGCCACGAGGTGTCGCGGAAGAACCGCTTGATCTCGCCCGAGATGGTGGGGATCGCGTAGGTGACGAACTCGACGCCGCGACCGAGGTCGAAGCCGTCGACGGCCTTGATCAGGCCGACGGTGCCGACCTGCAGGATGTCGTCGAGCTCCTCGGGGCGGTGCCGGAAGCGGCTCGCCACGAAGCGGACCAGCGGCATGTTGAGTTCGATGACGGTGCCGCGCACGTAGCTGTACGTGGCGGTTCCGGGTTCGAGTGCGGCGAGGCGGCGGAACAGCGCGTCGCTGAGTTCACGCGCCTCGGTCTTGCCCATGACCCGCATCTCCTGCGGGGTCGGGCGGTACATCGGGTCGATTTCGACCGGGCTTGCAGGGGCCGACACGGGGGCCATCTCCTGAGCTTTCCGGCTGCCCACGTCCGGTCGCGGCGGCGCTGAACGCCGGCCTGCGACGGGCTGGGAGTCCGTGGGCCCGACTGCTTCAGGCGACGGCTTCCCGGCACAGAGAATGTGCCATGGGGTCGGCCGCGCGAGGTGTCGCACACCGGGCGCACCCGACAATCAACTCTTACCCGGCCTCGAACCGCGTACACACGATTTCTCGTCCCGCTCCCGGGGTAGGCGGATCAAGGGCCGTTCGACAGCGAGCGCCCGCTCGCCGAGGCCCTCGGACACGGAGAGCCGGTGCCGCGATGACCGTTCCCACCCCTCCCGACCCGGACGTCCGCCCGCCCGCGCCGCCGACCGATCCGCCGCTGCCGAACCCGCCGGGCCCGGGGCCGCTGCCGCCGGAGCCCGTTCCGCCGGACCCGCAGCCCCCGATCCCCCCGGAGCCGCCGCGCCCGCCGCAGCCGGACCCCACCGCCCCGTGACCGGACGCGTACGCTGGGTCGGGTGACCGACCTGACTCCCCCGCCGCTGATCGCGGTCGTCGGCAGCCTCAACCTGGACCTGGTGGTCCCCGTGCGGCACCATGCCGCGCCGGGCGAGACGGTGCTGGGCGGCGACCTGGTGCGGCATCCGGGCGGCAAGGGCGCCAACCAGGCGGTGGCGGCCGCGCGGCTGGGCGCGCGGGTGGCCCTGGTGGGCCGGGTCGGCGCCGACGACGCGGGCGGGCTGCTGCGCTCCGCCGTCCGCGCGGCCGGGGTGGACGTGTCGCACGTGCGCACCACCGAGGGCACCCCGAGCGGCCATGCGCTGATCACCGTGGACGAGCGGGCCGAGAACGCGATCACGGTCAGCCCGGGCGCGAACTCCCGGCTGGCCGCCGCGGACTGCGAAGCGGCCTCCGACCTGCTCGCCGCCGCGGCGGTCACCCTGCTGCAGCACGAGGTGTCCGCCGAGGCCGACCACGCGGCCGCCCGGCTGGCCGGCGGGCTGCTGGTGCACAATCCGGCGCCAGCCCTGAGCGGTCGTCAACTCCCGCCAGGGGTGGACGTCCTGGTCCCGAACCGGGCCGAACTGGGCGCACTCACCGGCCGGCCGGAGCCGGTCACCCGCGGCGAGCTGGTCGCGGCGGCGCGCGAACTGACCGGCGTGGGAGCCGTGGTGGTGACCCTCGGCGCCGACGGGGTGCTGCTGGTGGACAGTTCCACCGACCTCCACCTGCCCGCGCACCCCGTCGACCCGGTGGACACCACCGCGGCGGGCGACTGCTTCTGCGGCGCCCTCGCCGTCGCCCTCGCGGAGGGCCGCCCGCTCGACCGGGCGGCCCACTGGGCGGCGGTCGCGGCCGCGTTGAGCACCACCCGGCACGGCGCCCAGCCCTCGCTCCCCACGCGCGCAGAGCTGGACGCCGTCCTTTCCGGGCCGCCCCGCCCGGTCAGGATTAGGAGGTGATGGTGAACGGCTCCCCGTAGACGCTCCAGGACAGCGGGGTCTTCAGGTCGAAGTTGCCCTCCTTGAGGAACTTCCGCTGCTCAGTGCTGACCCGCGTGGTGTCGCTGTGCGCCTCCTCCTTGCGCATCTCCGCCTCGCGCGCGTCGAGGAAGGCGTTCAGGTAGGTGGTCTCGTTGCCGCCCTGCGCCGGCGGCTTGGCCTTGGCGAGGGCCGCCGCCCGGATGGAGGCGAGGCCCTCCGGTCCGTGCATCACCGCCGCGTCGTAGTACGCGAACTGGCCGAGCGCCCGCAGGCCGTCCGACTTGGCCCGCGCGACGGCCGGGTTGAAGTACACCCGGTCCCGCTCCGACTCCTGGGTCTGGGTGAACACCGGGTCGGTGGCCGCCTGCCGCCACGCGCCGGGGAAACCCGGGTCCAGGCCCTGGTGCGAGTCAGTGCCGTCGACCGCGCGCAGCGCGGGCAGGTAGGAGGCAAGCACGTTGCCGGGCTTCTTGGCGGTGTACGCCTCGACCAGGTCCAGCATGTCGCCGGTGCCGGAGCAGAAGCCGATGATGCCGGCGGTGTAGCCGCGGCCGTCGTTGATGTCCTCGATGTAGGAGAACTGGGCCCGCCAGTCCAGCGAGGAGTTCTCCGCGCTGGAGACCAGCTTCATGGCGATCTCCTTCTTCGCCGGGTCGTCCAGGTTGACGCCGCTGGACGGCGGCGTGCTCGGCGGGGTGGTGGTCGAACCGCCGCCGGGGCCGTACACCTCGACCTCCCACAGCGAGTAGCCGTACGAGGTGCCGCGCTGGGTGCCGTAGACCCGCAGGTAGCGGCCGGTGCCGCTGACCGTGAGGTCGTCGGTGGCGCCGTCGCCGCTGGTGGTGGAGTAGATCTGCCGCCAGCTGGAGCCGTCGTCGGAGAGCTCCACGCGGTAGGCCTTGGCGTACGCCGCCTCCCACTTGAGCACGACGCGGTCGACGCCGGTGCCGGCGCCGAGGTCGATCCGGATCCACTGGTTGTCCACGCCCTCGGCGCTGGCCCAGCGGGTGGTGCCCGAGCCGTCGACGGCCTTCGCGCCGCCGTAGCTGCTCGTCTCGGTAGAGGAGACGGTGACGGGCTTGTTCAGGGCGAGGTTGGTGGTGGCCGCGGTGGCGGGCGAGAGCCCGGCGACCGCGGTGATCAGCAGGCCGGCGGCGACGGCCGTGGCAACGGCGGTTCCGCGCTTGCTTCCGATGAAGGACATGCCACTCCTCTTGGGGGACGGGGATGGGCCTGGTGCTCGCGCGCGCATCAATTAAGAAAGTTTCCTAACCGATGTCGAGCGAGCGTAGGGCCCACCTGCCGCCGACCGCAATGCCTTGACACCGACCGAAGTTGGAAATCCCCCGCCCCAACCCCGCCACGACCGGCCCTTCCTGATGCCCAGCCGCCTGCCGGCAGCCGTGGCGAAGAAGGGCACTCGCCGGACCCGAAACCCGGATGCACCGGCGCTGCTCCGTTCGGCAGGATGCGGTGAGCCGACGAACAAAGAGAGAAGGTCCGATGTCGAAGTACGACATGCTCGTCGTCCTGCCGCCGATGCCGCCCAAGCAGTACCGCACGGCGCTGGTCGCCGCCCTCGCGCCGTACAACAGCGACCTCGAGGTGCCCCCGTACCGGAACTACGAGTCGGCGGATCCGAACAGTGTGTACTGGGTGCGGATGAACAAGGAGCGCGGCGTCCTGCCCGACCGGGCGGACCTCGGCTGGAGCGAGGTCGCCGACCTGATGAACGCCCTGACCGGAAGCGTCCCCGGCGACCACGGCCACCTGTACGTCGACGATGCCGGACACGGCTACCACCTCAGCACCTTCAACCCTCGCGGCGAGTGGGACGGCCTGACCCTGCGGATCGGAGGCCCGCGCCTGCTGCACCGGCCCGACGCCGCCGGGGACCCGCGGCTGGAGAAGCACGCGTACGGGGACGTGCCCCAGGACCGCGACCTGCTCCGCGGCCTTCCCGGCCGGTGCGACGGTGGGCCGCGCGGGCTGCTGGACTTCGAGGCGCTGCGCGCCGCGCACGAGCGGCTCGCCGGGGAGCGGCACGACGCCTGGGCGGCCGGAGGCGACGCGCCGTCGGCGTGGCTCTTCCCGTTCACCGCGGACCGGGCCGAGAACCTCGCCCAGGCCCGGGCCAACGCCGTGCCCGGCTACGCGCTGCTGCGGCTCGACGGAACCTGGACCGACAAGTGCGACGACGGCTACCTGCCGGAGGCCAACGCCTACCTGGACGCCCTCGACCCGGAGTCCGTGGTGCTGGACGTGTGCTGCCACTGCTGACGGACAGCTCGGTCCGACTTGGACTGTCAGGCCATCGTGGAAGACTGCGGCCCATCATGAGAACCGAAGTCCACGTCTTTGTCGCCGACGGCCCGCTCCCCGACTGGGACTCCACTGAAGAGGAGATCGACAGGCGCTGCCTGCAGTTGGACGCGATCACCAGACCTGTCACCGCTGAGGAGGCCCATGCCCTGGCGGCCTGCTTCGGACCCGACGACTGCTATGGCGTCGGCTGGACGCTGATTCACCTCATCGAAACAGCCCCCGGCCCGTTGCCCGTCATCCCCCGTCCCAACGCCGATACACCCATCTGGGACGTCCCCTGGGGGCGGTGGCACGGCCACGACGACGAGGAGCTTGACGACGAGACACCGTGAGGTGTCCAGGGAGAATCTGTCGCGAGCACTCCAGTGCCCTCCGGATACCACTCAGCCTGTCGCCCGGAACGGGTCGGGCGGGCTCAGAGGGTGATGACGATCTTGCCGGCGGTGTGGCCCTCCTGGCTGAGGGCGAAGGCTGCGGGGAGGTCGGCGAGCGGGAAGGTGGCCGCGACGTCGACGGTGAGGTGGCCGGTGTCGGCGAGGCGGCCGAGTTCGGCGAGGTCGGCGCCGTCGGGGCGGACCCACATCCACTGGCCGCCGGCGCCGAGGACGGTGTGGTCGGCGATGGAGGCGTGCCGGCCGCCGTCGGCGAGGACGGCGAGGGTGGTGTCGAGGACGCCGCCGACGAAGTCTGCGACGACGGTGACCCCGTCGGGGGCGAGGGCGCGGACGCGGTCGGCGAGCCCGTCGCCGTACTCGACGGGCTCGCAGCCGAGAGCGCGCAGCCGCTCGTGGTTGCGCGGGGAGGCGGTGCCGATGACGCGGGCGCCGCGGGCGCGGGCGAGCTGGACGCCGAGGGAGCCGACGCCGCCGGCGGCGCCGTGCACGAGGACGGTGTCCTCGGCGCCGGTGCCGAGGCGGGTGAGGAGTTGGTGGGCGGTCAGTCCGGCGAGCGGGAGTCCGGCGGCCTGGGCCCAGTCCAGCGCGGCGGGTTTGGCGGCGAGGGCGCGGACGGGCACGCTGACGTACTCGGCGAAGGTGCCGCCGTGCACGTAGTCCTTGCGGGCGTAGGCGATCACCTCGTCGCCGACGGCGAACTCGGGGACGTCGAAGCCGACCTGCTCGACGGTGCCACTGACGTCCCAGCCGGGGACGACGGGGAAGACCACGTCCATCAGGGCGTCGAGCCCGCCGGCCATGATCTTCCAGTCGACGGGGTTGACGGCGGCGCAGCGGACCTTGACCAGGACCTCCCCGGGCGCGACCTTCGGCAGTGGGAGCCGGGTCTCCCGGAGGACCTCCGTCCCGCCGTAGCCGGGGTAGGCCATCGCCCGCATGGTGTTGTCGGCCATCGTCGTGCCCTCTCGGTGTGCTGTCCGCAGCCCCCGCGCCCCCATCCCACCACGGCGGACCGCCGGTGCCGCGCAGGACGCGCTACGGTCGGCGGGCCATCAGGTGGGTGTCGAGGTAGCCGCGTTCGGACTTCGGGTCGAACTGCAGGCGGGCGACGGCGATCAGCCCGGCGTCGTCCAGCAGGTCGGCGAAGCGGTCGATCGGCCAGGCGTAGGCGGGTGCCACCTTGTGGTCGAAGCGGACCGGTTCCTGCCCGTCCGTTCCGAAGAAGGAGGCCAGCAGCAGGCCGCCCGGGGCCAGCACGCGCACCTGCTCGGCGAGCAGCGCGGGCACCTCCGCGGGCGGGGTGTGGATCATCGAGTAGTGGGCCAGCACGCCGCCGAGCGTGCCGTCCTCGATCGGCAGCGACTCCATCCGGGCCTCGTCGTAGCGCAGCTCCGGGTGGGCGCGCCGGGCGTGTTCGACCATGCCCGGGGAGAGGTCGAGGCCGAAGGCGTCCAGCCCGTGGTCGTTCAGCATCGCCGTCAGGTGTCCGGGTCCGCAGCCGAGGTCGGCGGCGCGGAGGTTGCCCGTCCCGCGGACCAGCTCGGCGAAGGTGGTGATCATCGCCCGTGCGAACGGGTGCTCCTCCAGGCGGCGGTCGGAGAACAGCGACGCGTACAGCTCCACCACCCCGTCGTAGGCCGCCCCGGTCTCCTGCTGGTGTCCCCGATGCCCTTGATGCTCCTGATGCTCCGTCACGGGAGGGACGCTAGCGCACCCACGCCGGGGTCCAAATGCCGGCAGGGTCGGGGCGGGGGGCGAGGGCGGCGAGGTGGGTGCGCAGCGCGGCCAGCGCCGGGTGCGGGTTGTCGCGGTGCCAGAGCAGGGAGTGCGGGTAGACCGGCGTCGGGTCGGTGATCGGGATGCGGCGCAGGCCGTGGCCGGTGGGCCAGACCAGGCGGGTGTGCTCGCCCATGAAGGTGGCCAGGGCCGGGGTGTCGGCGACGGTGTCGAGGAGCGCGTCGGAGCCGAAGTTGGGGCCGGTCGCCTCGATGGTGAGGCCGAACTCGGCCCGCAGGTCGTCGTAGTAGGCGGCCCACTCCGTGCCGGGGACGATGCCGGGCATCCAGATCCGGTGCCCGGCGAGCCGGGCGAGGGTCACCGAGCGGGCGCCCGCCAAGGCGTGCCCGGGGCCGGTGAGCAGGTGCAGCGGCTCGTCGAGCACCCGGACGGAGGCGATGTCGGGCGGCAGCGGCCGGCCTGGCACGGCGACGGCGCGGAAGGACGCGTCGATCGTGCCGGAGCGCAGCGCGGCGACCGCCGTCTCCACGTCGAACAGCATCACCACGTCGAGTTCGACCTCGGGGTGCGCCTGGTGGAAGCCGCGCATCAGGCCGGACGGCGCGACCCGGGAGGCGATCACGTCCACCCGCAGCGGCCGGTGGCCGACGCGCACCGAGGCGACGGCCCGCTCGGCGACCCGCAGCAGCTCGCGGGCGTGCGGCAGGAACGCCTGCCCGTCGATGGTGAGCTCTGCGCCGCGCGGGGTGCGGGTGAACAGCCGGACGCCGAGGCCGCGCTCCAGCGCGGCGATGCGCTTGGAGACGGCCTGCTGGGTGAGCGCGAGCTCGTCGGCGGCGTCCTGGAACCGGCCCGAGTCGGCGGCGGCGACGAAGGTCCGGACGGTGTCGAGGTCCATCCGGCCACCCTATGGCCACAACCACTGGTTGTGCCTTCGCGGCCCCGCGGTTGTTTGATCTGCGGTTCGGGCGCCGGGTTGGATGCTTCCGGGCGCGTGCGGGTTGTGGTGGAAGGAGGTGGCGGGCATGGGCGGCGGGCTGCGCTTCGGGTGGCTGTGGAGCGCGTACGGGGCGAGTGCGCTCGGCACCTGGCTGGCGTTCGGCGCGTTCCCGCTGATCGCCGTCCGGGTGCTGCACGCCGGACCGGCCGAGGTCGCCGCGCTCGCCTCGGTGGGGGCGGCGGTGGGCGCGGTGGCGGCGGTCCCGCTCGGGCCGTGGGTGGAGTTCCGCCGGAAGCGGCCGGTGCTGGTCGGGGCGGACCTGGTGCGGTGCGCGGCGCTGCTGACCGTCCCGGCGGCGTACGCGCTCGGGGTGCTCACCTTCGTCCAGCTGCTGCTGGTCTCGGTGGTCGTCGCGGCGGCCGACCTCACCTTCCGAGCCGCCTCCGGCGCGTACCTGAAGTCGATGCTGCCGGGCGAGGAACTGCTCCTCGCCAACGCCCGGTTCGAGTCGACGGCGTGGACGGCCACGATCGTCGGGCCGCCGCTCGGTGGCGCGGCGATCGGGCTGCTCGGGCCGGTGGCGACGGTGGCGGCCGACGCGGTCGGCTACCTGCTCTCCGCCGCGGGCATCCGCCTGGCGCGCGGCGAGGAGCCGCCGCCCCCGCGCCGGGACGCGGAGCGGCCGCGGGCCGCGGAGCTGCTCGACGGCTGGCGGCACCTGCTCGCCGACCGGGCGCTGCGGCCGCTGTTCCTCAACACCGTCCTCTTCAACGGCCTGGTGCTGGCCGCCGAGCCGCTGCTGGCCGTGCTGATGCTCGGCCGGCTCGGCTTCGCGCCGTGGCAGTACGGGCTCGCCTTCGCCGTGCCCTCGCTCGGCGGGCTGCTGGGCGCGCGGCTGGCCCGTCCGCTGGCCGCGCGCTTCGGGCAGCGCCGGGTGCTGGCCGTCGCCGGGGCGGTGCGCGCGCTCTGGCCGGTCGGCCTGGCCCTCGTCGGGCCGGGCACCGGCGGGCTGCTGCTGGTGACGGCCGTCGAGTTCGGACTGATCCTGAGCTGCGGCGTCTTCAACCCGCTCTGCGCCACCTACCGGCTGCACCGCACCCCGGCCGACCGGGTCACCCGCACGCTCACCGCCTGGTCGGTGACGACCCGGGCCGCGACCGCGCTGCTGACCGCCGGCTGGGGCGCCCTGGGCGTCCTGCTCGGCCCGCGGGCGGCCATCGCCCTGGCCGGTGTCCTGCTGCTGGCCACCCCGCTGCTGCTCCCCCGCCGCGCCCACCGGGCCCCGCTGCCCGGCCCTGCCGCGGAGGCCCTGAAGGCGTGACGGCACCGGGCGGCCGCGGCCGGTCCGGACGGACCGCACCTCCTGCGGCGGTTCGGTCCACCGTTCTCCCCCGGCCTGGCGGGTGTGCTTCCCACCGCACCGGGTAGACGCCGGGCCCCGGTACGGAGGAGGCGGGACGATGAGCGAAGCCCCGGCGGCCGCCCTGTTCGACGTGGACGGCACCTTGGTGGACACCACGTACCTGCACACCCTCGCCTGGTGGGAGGCGCTGCGGCAGTACGGCCACGACGTGGACGCCGCCCGCGTGCACCGCGCCGTCGGCATGGGCGCCGACCAGCTGCTCGACCACCTGCTGGGTGAGGACCGCCGGCACGACGACGACGAGGCGGTCACCGCCGCGCACCTGGCGCTGTGGGCGCGGTCCTGGCCGTCGCTGCGACCGTTCCCCGGCGCCGCCGAGCTGCTGCGCGAGTGCGCGCGGCGCGGCTGGCGGGTGGTGCTGGCCACCTCGGCGTCCGCGCGCGAGGCGGAGGTGCTCCGCCGGGCGCTGGACGTGGACGACGCGCTGACGGCGGTGACCACCGCGGACGACGTGGACGCGAGCAAGCCCGCGCCGGACCTGGTGCACGCGGCCCTGGAGCGGGTCGACGGGGTAGCGGAGCGGTCCGTCTTCGTCGGCGACGCGCTGTGGGACGTGCGGGCCGCCGGTCGGGCGGGGGTGCGCTGCGTGGCGGTGGAGAGCGGCGGCCTGTGCTCCCGCGAGCTGCGGGCGGCCGGCGCGGCCGAGGTCCACGCGGACGTCGGCGCCCTGCTGCACGCCCTGGACGACAGCCTGCTGGCCCGCCCGCCGGTGGCCGGACTGGTCGGCCACCGGGCCTGACCGGCAGTCGGCGGTCAGCTGCCGACCCGCTCCACGAAGGCGAGCAGGTCGGCCTCCACCTCGGCGCGGACGGTCTCGTTCAGCACCTCGTGCCGGGCGCCCGGCCAGACCCGCAGCGTGACGTCGGTCAGGCCGGCGGCGTGCAGCCGCTCGACCAGCGTCCGGACCAGCGCGAGGCCGCCGTGCAGCGGGTCGGCCTCGCCGACGGTGAGACGGACCGGCAGGTCGGGGCGGATCCCGGCGAGCCGGCCGGGGTCCGCGAAGGCCCGGGCGGCGGTGAACATCGCCCGGTTGGCGGCCGGGTCGAGGCCGAACCCGCAGGCCGGATCGGCCAGGTAGGCGTCGACCTGCGCCTCGTCGCGGGAGAGCCAGTCGAACGGGGTGCGCGCGGGCGCGAACGGCGCGTTGAACGCCGACAGGTCCTGCGGCAGGTCGAGGTCGACCAGCAGCTCCAGGACGTCCAGCAGCGTGGTCCCGGAGAGCACCAGGCCGGCGATCCGGTCGCCGCGGTCCAGCACGTACTGCTGCGCGGCGAAGCTGCCCATGCTGTGCCCCAGCAGGACCACCGGCAGCCCGGGGTGGTCCCGGTGGGCCCGCTCGACCAGCAGGTCGAGGTCGTCCACCAGACCGGCCCAGCCCTGCGCGCCGATCCGGCCGAACGCCTCGCTGTGCGCCGCCGTCGCGCCGTGGCCGCGGTGGTCCTGCCCCTGGACGGCCCAGCCCGCGGCGGCCAGCGTACGGGCCAGGTGGTCGTAGCGCCGGGCGTGCTCGCCGACCCCGTGCGAGAGCTGCACCACCCCGCGCGGCCGGCCCGCGGGCGTCCAGCGGTGCACGGTGACCGGCGTGCCGTCGCGGCCGCGGACCACCTCGGCGGTACGGACGACCTCGGCGGGGCGGCCCGTTCCAGCGGAGTGGCCGGCTTCGGCGGGGCGGCCTGCGTCAACCTGTTCGGCTTCGGTCGGCGGGACGGAGGGTGACACCGGCGAACTCCTTCGGACGCGTACGGGGGGCCTCGACGGGAGACCATCCTGCGGCCGCCCGGGCCGCCGCGGCACCGGTACGGCGCCCAGAGTTTCCGCCCCCGTGTTGTGACGCGTCACAGCCGGCGGCCGCCCCGCCCGACACCCTCCGCCGCCTCGCGTGCCGTCCTCGGCACCCTGCCCCACAACGGGACTCCCCCGTCCGCGGCCGCCCCTAGGATGACGCCCTGTCAGACCCCGGAACGCCGCACGGCACCCCCGCAGGAAGGCACCGCCTGTGACCGAGCACAGCCCCGACGAGACCGTCGGCCCGACCATGGCCGAACGGATGCTGGCCGAACTGCCCCGGCTGCAGGAGGAGATCACCGCCCGCCTGCTCGCCGAGCAGCCCGTCTACCGGCGGCTGCCCGGCGAGCAGCTGGAACGGGACGTCCGCCGGGTCACCGAGCAGAGCCTGCGCGGCATCGCCCAGTCCCTGCGCACCGGCCGGCCGCTGGAACCCGAGTGGCGGGCCTTCCAGCGCGCCTCGGCCGCCCGCCGGGCCGAGGAGGGCGTGCCGATCGAGGCGGTGGTCGACGCATACTACCTCGGCGCGCAGGTCTGCGTCGACTTCCTCGCCACCCAACTCCCGCCCGAACAGGTCGGCTTCGCCTACCGGGCGCTGCTCACCGGGCTGCGCGTCACCGTCGCCGAGGTCACCGCCGGCTACCTGGAGGAGCGGCAGGCCCAGGTCGGCGAGAGCGGCGCCGCCCGCCACACGATGCTCGCCGCCCTGCTCACCGGCACCGACATCCACACGGTCGCCGCCCGCACCGGCACCGCCCTGCCGCCCGCCTACCTGGTGCTGAGCCTGGCCATCGGCGCCCACCGCGACGAGGCGCGCGAGGACGTCGACGGCGAGGTCGCCGCCCGGCGCAAGATCCGCCGGATCCGCGCCGAACTCGACCGGATCATCGGCGCCCCCGTCCTCGCCCAGTTCACCGCCGGCGAAGGCCTCGCGCTGCTCCCCCGCACCGACCCGGACGCCGACCACCGGACCTGGCTGGACACCGTCCTCGCCGACCTCGGCCGCGCCGCGAACGTCCCGATCACCGCCGGCGCCGCACCCGGCCCGCCCGAGCGGGTGGCCGACGCCGCCCGGCTGGCCGCCGAGGTCCGGGACACCGCCCTCGCCTTCCGCCGCCCGCCCGGCGCCTACCGGCTGGACGACCTCCTGATCGAGCACCAGCTCACCCGCCCCGGCGCCGCCCGCGACCGGCTCGCCGCGCTGCTCGCCCCGCTCGCCGCCCACCCCGACCTGCTGCCCACCCTGCGGCTCTACCTGGAGTGCGGCCACAACCGCCGCGAGGTCGCCGCCCGGCAGCACATCCACCCCAACACCGTCGACTACCGGCTGCGCCGGATCGCCGCCCTCACCGGCCTCGGCCCCGCCGACCACCACGGCGGCATCACCCTCACCGCCGCCCTCGCCGCCCTGGACGCCGCCGCAGGACGCCCCGGCCCTCCCACCGCCTGATCATGTGCTCGTCCCACACCCTCCGCCGCCGAGGGTGTCGCCGACCGCCATGGCCCGCCGCCGGGCCGCGTAGTCGAATCGGATCATGACCCCCACCCCCGTCGTGCCGTACCAGCGCTGCCGTTGGTGCCGCACCCCGCACTCCGGGCAGCGCCTGCTCTGCGGGACCTGCGGCTCCACCGACCTCGACGACGCCTACAGCCCGGGCCTCGGCCGGATCGTCCGCCTCACCGAGGCCTCCCGCCGCCACGGCCGCCCCAAGCACCGTTGCCTGGTCGCCGTCGACGAGGGCTTCACCGTCCCCGCCGTCGCCCACGGCCTGCTCCCCGGCGACATCCACCTCGGCCTCCGCGTCCGCCTCGAGGACACCCCGGACCCCACCGCCCGCGGCTTCGTCCTCCACCTCCTCGACACCCCCACCGCCCCCCACCGCTGACCGACCTGTCACCGGCACACGGCACACTGCGGGGATGAGCGACACCCTGAACCCCGAGGGACCGCACCCCCGCTGGGTCGGGTCCATGGGCGGCCATCTGATCGTCGTCCCGGTCTCCGCGCTGCACCGGTGGGGAGGCTGCACCGAGGACGCGGTGATCCTCGGCGGCGCCGGCGACCCCGACGACTACGACCGGGCCTGCGCGGTCGACGGCTGCGCCGCCGTCATCGGCCTGCGCGGCGGCGGGACCCCGACCGCCCTGGTGCTGGGCGACGCGCCCTCGACGAGCTGCTACCTCCCAGACCGCACCGCCTTCGTCCGGTGGCTCGCGGCCGACTCCGACGCGGAGCTGTTCGCCGCCGCCGCGGCGGTGCTGGACGACCCGGCGACGCCGTGGGAGGAGTGCGGCGTCTGGGAGACCGACGGCCCCGCGGTGCTGATGGACTCCGCCGTGTCCGGCCAGGACCTCGGCGTGCCGTACCCGGGCGGCTCGGGCCTCCCGGAGGAGGCCCCGGTCCCCGTCCCGCCGGGGCGCTGGCGCGTCCGCGCGTTCCACCGGTGGGCCGACGGGTCCGCCTGCGTCGGCGTGGTCCAGCTGCTCCCGGAGGCCGCCGCCCACCACCGCTGACTCGACCGGTCAGGGGGCGAGCCATTGGGCGGTGACGGCGAGGAGCATGCGGACGCCGGCGTCGAGGGTGGGTTCGGGGACGGGGGCGTACTGGGGCGAGTGGTTGGTGGGGACGTCCGGGGGGAAGCCGCCGGTCTGCACGGAGGCGGGGTGGTGGCCGGCGAAGGCGGCGGGGTCGGTGCCGCCGAAGTGCCAGAAGACCGAGGGCACGCCGAGGGCGTTGCCGAACACGCCGAAGTCCTCGCTGCCGGTGAACGGCGCGGGCAGCGTGAACACCTGCCCGTCGCCGAGCGCGGCACGCAGCCCGGCGAGCACCCGCTCGGTGGCCTCCGGTTCGTTGACGGTGAGCGGCAGGGTGCTGATCGGGGTGAACTCCGGAGCCTTCGGCGCGCCGGAGGCGGCGGCCTCGGCCTCGACGATGCGGTGGACGGCGGCGAGCACGCGCTCGCGGACGCCCTCGTCGACGGTGCGGATGTTGAGTTTGAGCTCGGCCTCGTCCGCGATGATGTTCTCCTTGGAGCCGGCGTGGATCGAGCCGACGGTGACCACGGCGGTCTGGCCGGCCGGCACCTCGCGGGAGACCACGGTCTGCAGGCGCAGCACCACGGCGGCGGCCATCACCACGGGGTCGACGGTGTGCTCGGGCGAGGAGCCGTGGCCGCCGCGGCCGAACAGGCGGACCCGGTAGCTGTCGGAGGTCGCCATGATCGCCCCGGGCCGGGTGAACGCGGTGCCGGCCGGGAACGGTCCGACGTGCTGGCCCAGGCAGACGTCCGGGCGCGGGAAGCGCTCCGCGAAGCCGTCGGCGATCATCGCCTCCGCGCCCTCGCCGCACTCCTCGGCGGGCTGGAGGACGGCCAGGACGGTGCCGCGCCAGGCGTCCCGGTGCGCGGTGAGCCGCTCTGCGGCGCCGAGCAGGCAGGTGACGTGCACGTCGTGCCCGCAGGCGTGCATCAGCGGGACCTGCTCGCCGTCGGCGTCGCGGCCGGTGGCGGTGGAGGCGTACGGCAGGCCGGTGGCCTCGCGGACGGGCAGGCCGTCCATGTCGGCGCGGAGCAGCAGCACGGGGCCGTCGCCGTTGCGCAGGACGCCGACCACGCCGGTGCCGCCGACGCCTTCGCTGGTCTCCCACCCGAGGGCGCGCAGCTCCGCGGCGGCGATGCCCGCGGTGCGGTGTTCCTGGAAGGCGAGTTCGGGGTGGCGGTGCAGGTCCCGGTAGATCTCGCCGAGCCGCGGCAGCCGCTCGGCCAACCCCTCGGCCAACCCCGAGGCCGGCTCTTCGGCCGGCCGCGAGCCCGGGGCGGTCGGTGTGTCGGCACGGTCGGCGGCGGTCATGGGCTCTCCTCGGCGCGCGGGGACGTCGTCGGCTACCAGGAAAGCGTCCACGGGCCGCGTTGAGAAGATGCCCCCGGTCCCGGAGGCCCGCTACCGGCCGGAGCGGTGGTGGTCCGGTGGGCCGCGCAGCTCCTGGCGGACGGCCCAGGCGACGGAGACCGCCGGGACGGCGAGGGCGGCGCCGATCACGCCGCCGAGGACGGCGCCCGCGGCGACGGACAGGGCGACCGCGACGGGGTGGATCCGCACGGCCCAGCTCATCACGAGCGGGTGCAGCAGGTGGCCCTCGATCTGGCCGATCACCACGATCAGGGCGAGGACCAGGAGGGCCACGGCGGGCCCGCGGGTGGCGAGGGCGACCAGGGCGGCGACGGCCAGGGCGACGGGCGAGCCGATCAGCGGGACGAAGGCGGCGAAGAACTCCAGCAGCATCAGCGGCAGCGCGAGCGGTACCCGCAGCACCAGCAGGCCGATGCCGACCAGGATCGCGTTGGTGCCGGCGATCAGGAACAGGCCGCGGGTGTAGCCGGCGAAGGTCCGCCAGCCGGTGCGGCCGACCCGGCCCCAGGTGGATCCGGCGCGGGGGCCGAGCTGCTGCTGCGCCCAGCCCCACATCCGTTCGCCGGAGTGCAGGAAGAAGGCCGAGCAGAAGAGGGCCAGTGCCAGCACGGTGCCGGCCTCGACCAGCCGTCCGGCGCTGTGGAGCGCGGTGTCGACCAGTTGGCCGCGGTGCTCGGTGACGAAGCTGCCGATCCGGTGCTGCAGGTCGCTCACCGACCCCTCCTTGAGGTGGAACGGTGAGCCGGACAGCCAGTGTTCGATCCGGTCGACGCCGCCGTGGATCTCCGTGCCGAGCCGGCCGGATTCGGCGGCGACGGCGGTGCCGACCGCGAAGCCGAGGCCGATCAGCACCAGGGCCGCACCGAGCAGGGTGAGCAGCACGGCGAGCGCCCGGGGCATCCGGCGGCCCAGCAGATCGGTCAGCGGCCGCAGCACGGAGGTGACGACCAGGGCCAGGAACAGGGCGACGACGGGCAGTTCGAGCCGCCCGAGCACGATGTACGCGGCGTAGGCCGCGGCGCCGACCGCGAGCAGCCGCCAGGCGTACCCGGCGGCACGCCGCAGGCCGGGACCGGTCCGGTCGCCGGTGCCGTTGCGCGCCGCGACCGGGCGGTAGGGGCTGCCGACCGCGCGTGGCCGGCGGCTGCCGAGCGGGGCACGGACCGGACGGCGCCGGTCAGGTCGGGGTGATCCGGGCACGGCCTGCCCCGTTCCTCCGGCCGCGCCGTTCCAGGTACGCCCGGATGCGGCCCAGGTCGCCGCGTATCCGGCGGCGGAGCAGGCCCAGCACGGCCGTGCCGTGCTCGGGCGTGTCGAGGGGATCCTGCGTGCTGCCCACTGCCACGGTGGCTCCTTCGTCGCCGGTCGGACCGCCGGGCGTCTGCCCCGGTCGCGGCGCGCGCATGCGGGTTTTCGCGCCCGCCGTGCGGGCAGGCGCCGGTCGAGGGGGGTTCGGAGACGGTCGCGATCCCCAGGAGGTGAGGACCATGGGACGGCTGAGCCTGCCGCTGATCAGCGGGCCGGACACCGGGTTGGTCGTACCGGCGGTCCAGCTGACCGGGCTGATGCGCGCACTGGCCGACGAGTGGGAGCGGTGGACCGAGGACGCCGATTCGGGTCTGGACGCCGGCACGGTGCTGGCGCTGGCCGGCGTGCTGCGGCAGCTCGGCGACCAGATCGACGTGGAGTGCATCTCCGCCGTGTCCGGCGACTGACCGCCCCGACACGGCGGCCGGCCACGGCGACCTGCGGCGGCCGCTCACGTCGGCGGCCCGTCCTCCGCGTCGTGCAGGCGCGGGCCGACGTCGCGCAGGCGCAGCCCGACCAGGCAGGCGTCGTCCAGCGGGTTCGGCGCGCCGAGGCGGCGCACCACGTGGTCGAGGCAGCCCTCCAGGTCGGGGGCCCGGTACTCGTCGACGGCGCCCAGCAGGCGGGCGACGCCCGCGCCGAGGTCGCTGCCGCGGCGTTCGACCAGCCCGTCGGTGTACAGCAGCAGGGTCTGCCCGGGGGCCAGGGTGGTTTCGGCGGTGGCGTACCGGGCGGCCGGGACGACGCCGAGCACCAGGCCCTCCGGTGGGGCGAGGGCGCGGGCCGCGGCACCGGGCGTGGTGAGGACGGGCGGCAGGTGTCCGGCGCGGGCCCACTGGAGCCGGCCGGTGCGCGGGTCGAGGCGGCCGCACAGGACGGTGGCGATGAAGTCGGCCCGCTCGTGGCAGAGCATCCGGTTGAGCCCGCCGAGCATCTGGCCGGGGTCGCCGCCGTTCTGGGCGATGCCGCGCAGCGCGTGGCGCAGCCGGGCCATGCCGGCGGCGGCCCGGATGCCGTGGCCGGAGACGTCGCCGACGGCGAGCAGGACGGTGCCGTCGGGGAGTTCGACGATGTCGTACCAGTCGCCGCCGACCTTGCCGCCGTGGGCGGCGGGCAGGTAACGGGTGGCGGTCTCCAGTCCGGCGGGCGGCGGGCCGGTGGGGGCCGCCATCAGGGCGCGCTGCAGGGCTTCGACGACGTGCCGTTCCTCGTCGGTGCGCAGGCGTTGGGCGGCGAGCTGGTCGCGGGCGCCGGCGAGGGCCTGTTCGGCGCGGCGCCACGGGGTGACGTCCTGGACGACGCCGTTGACGGCGACCACGCCGCCGGTGGCGGTGTTCGCCTCGGCGAGGGCGCGCAGGTTGCGGTAGCCGTCGTCCAGCGGCACCTCGAACTCGAGGCCGATCGGGCCGTTCCGCCCGGTGAGCAGGTGTTCGGCGGCGGCGCGCAGCGCCGGGCGGTCGGCGGGGGCGGCGGCGGCGAGCAGGCGGGCGGCGTCGACGGGTCCGGCGGGGCGGTCGGCGAGGCCGAGCAGGCGCAGGGTCTCGGTGGAGCAGGTGATGCCCTCGTCGCCGGGCTGCCAGGTCCAGGTGCCGACCCGGGCGAGGCGCTCGGCCTGGGCGAGGTGGTGGGCGCGCAGCTCCTGCTCGTCGTGGGCGTGCCAGCTGATCAGCACGCCGTCCAGGAACGGTACGGCGTTCAGGGTCATCGCGGTGGCCCGCAGGGAGCCGCGGACCCGCTCGACGTACTGCTCGTTGACGCCTTCGGAGGGGATGCCGCCGGCCGCGACGTCCACCAGCCGCCGGAAGACGCCGGAGGCGACCATGCCCGGGTAGAGCTCGGTGAGCCGGCGGCCGACCAGGTCCTTGCCGGTGCGGCCGGCGAGGTCGAGGGTGGCGGCGTTGGCGTGTTCGACCAGCAGGTCGGCGACGGTGCCGTCGGCCTCGCGGACGGTGCTGAGGATGAGCACCGGGTCGAGCACGGCGTCCAGCACGGCCCGGAACCACGGTTCGGACGCGGATTCCAGCAGCCCGAGCTCCTGCCGGCCGATGTCCACCACCCGGGGCAGTTCGGCGGCGACCAGCCGGGCCAGGGTGGCGAGGTACTGGGCGGCGGCCGGGTCGGGCCGGTACTCCTGCGGCCAGCCGAGCTTCATCGCGCCGCTGATCCGGTGTCCGGAGCGCAGCGGCAGTGCGCAGACGGTGCGGCCGGGGATCAGGTCCTCGCCGCCGAGGTCGGGGTACCGGGCGGCGAACTCGGTGCGGTCGTGCACCCACACGACGGTGCCGAGGTGGGCGGCCTCGGTGAGCGGGACGGCGGTCTGCGGCGGGATCCGCTGCCACTGGCTGAGCTGGTGGGCCGACACGCCGTGGCTGCCGGTGAGCCGCAGCGCGCCGTCGGGTTCGAGCAGGGCCAGCACCACGGCGCCGACGCCGATCGGTTCCAGGGCCACCTCGTGCAGGGCCCGGGCCAGGTCGTCCGGGGTCTCGGCGGCGGCGAGCGCGGAGGCGGCCAGGTGGAAGCGGCCGGCGTACGCCTGGACCTGCGGGCTCGGCGCCGAAGTGCGGTCACGGGCCGCCGCATGGGGATGTTCGGCCTCGATCCGCAGCGGCGGGGTGGGGGCGGCGCGGTGCGGGTCGGCGGGCGCCTCGGGCGGCGCGGCGACGCCGAGCAGGTCGGCGGCGACTGCGGTGAGGCGGCGGTTCTGCCGCTGGGAGTCGGCGGCGAGCCGGGCGAACGCCTCGTCCGGGGTGCAGTTCAGCCGGGCGACCAGGACGCCCTTGGCCATCTCGATCACGCCGCGGGTGCGCATCGCCGCCCGCAGGCCCTCGATCTCGGCCCGCAGGCGGTCCACGGTGGCCTCCAGGACCGGCCGGTCGCCCGTCTCCTCCGTCACCCGCGCTCGCCTCCACGGTCGCCGGCGGGCCCGTCCGAGGTTCGGCGGCCGCCCGCCCGCGGCAGGAACACGACCAGGGTAGTTCGCCCCGCACGGCCTCCGCAGGCCGTGCGGGGCGGGATCAGGCGGCGACCCAGATCAGGGCCTGTTCGCGCTCGGCGAGCGGGAAGGTCCGGGTCTCACCGGGCGACATCCAGCCGAACAGCGAGGTCAGGTGGCCCATCCACTCGATGTCGGTGACCAGCGCGATCCGTTTCCAGGCGCGCAGGTGCTCGACGCCGAGCCTGAGGTCCTGCCAGAGGGCGCCGCCGCTCATCCCGCCGAAGTCGTGGAAGACCAGCAGGAAGCGCACCTCCCCGGCCGCCACGGCGGCCTCGACGACGGGCAGGACGACGTCGCGGTAGTCCTCGGCGGACAGCTTCCCGGAGGCCTCGAAACCGACGACGTTCGCCGGCAGGCCGCTGAGCTGGGTGATCACTGGGTCTCCCGATCGGTTCGGAGGTACTTCGGGTGCGATGTCACTTGGGTGCGGCGACGGCCGCGGCCGCGTCGACGATGCCGAGGCCCAGCTTGGGCAGGTGCCGGGGGTTGGCGGCGGTGGCCCGGACGGTCTCGATGATCTGGTCGGGGCTGCGGCCCTGCTGGTGCAGCAGCGCGGCGACGGCGGCCACGTACGGCGCGGCCATCGAGGTCCCGTCCATCTCGCCGTAGCCGGAGTCGTTGCCCACCGTCGCCTGCACGGGGTAGGTGGGCAGGGTGGAGAGGATGTCCACGCCGGGGGCGGTCACCGCGTCCTGGGCGCCGAAGTTGGAGAAGTCGGCGGCCCGGCCCCTCGGGTCGCTGGCGCCGACGATCAGCACCGGCGTGGTGACCTTGTACGGCTGGGTGGCGGCGCCGTCGTTGCCGGCGGCGGCGACCACCACCGCTCCCTTGTCGTGGGCGTACTGGAAGGCGGTGTTCAGCACGCCGCCCTGCAGCAGGTTGGCCATCAGCGGGCCCTCGCCGAGCGAGAGGTTGATGACGTCGGCGCCGTGGTCGGCGGCCCACACGATGCCCCGGACGATGTTCTCGTCCGAGCCGCTGCCGTCGGCGCCGAGCACCCGGACCGGCATGATCTTCGCGCCGGGCGCGCCGCCCGCCACGCCGGTGCCGTTGCAGGTCGCGGCGGCGGCGATGCCGGCGACGTGGGTGCCGTGGCCGTTCTGGTCGATCGCCTTGGCGTCGTTGTCGACGAAGTCCCAGCCGGCGGTGATCCGGCTCTTCAGGTCGGGGTGGCCGATGTCCACGCCGGTGTCGACCACGGCGATCACCGTGTCGTCGCCCTCGGCGGTGTCCCAGGCCTCGGGCAGCTTCAGGGTGTCCAGGGCCCACTGCCGCTCGCGCAGCGGGTCCGGGGAGCAGCGGTCGCGGGTGGTGAAGCCGGCCACCACGACGGCGGTGACGCACACCAGGACCAGGGCCAGGCCGAGGTGGAACGGCCGGTTCGTCGGACGTTTCATCGCGCTCCCCCTCAGTCCTCGGTGAACAGCGAGCCGGCGAGCGCCCAGATGACGAAGACGTCGATCGCGATCACGACCACCGACCAGACCGGCGAGTACGGCAGGAAGAGGAACTGGCTGATCAGGCTCAGCGCGGCGAAGAACATGCCGCCGTACGCGGCCCAGGCGTGCCGTTGGAACAGCCCCCAGCCGGCCACCGCCACCAGGACGCCGAGCACGATGTGGATCCAGCCCCAGCCGGTCAGGTCGAACTCGTACACGTACCGGCCTATGCGGGCGTAGACGTCGTCCTCCGCCACGGCCGCGATGCCCTGCAGCACGGCCAGGATGCCGTTGCAGAGCAGCAGCACCGCCGCGAACACCACCCCGCCGGTCAGCGGGGCCCGACGGGCCCGCGGCGGCGGGGTGGCGACCGGTCGGGACGCTCCGGGCGGTTGCGTGGTCTGCTCGCTCATGCTGCTGGCCCTCTCTGCCGGAAGCCCCCGTGGACACATGCCCCCGAGCGTTGTCCACGGGGCCTGCCCCGACCAGGCGGGTCGGCCCGAACGGGTGAAGGCCCGCCCGCAAACCGCAATCCGGGCTCAGTTCTCCTTCGGAATCTCTTCCCGCTCCGGCTCCGCCTTCTGCTCGGCGACCGGTGTGCCGGCCCGTACCGTCGGCGCGGTGTGCCTCCCGGGCCGCTTCTCCTGCTTCTGCTCCGGCTCCGGCTCGTCGTGGTGGAGCGGGACGCCGCCGGCGCCGCCCTGCGGGATGTCGTCCATGGCCTGCTCTCCCTGGTACTCGTCGGGTTCCCCCGGCTACCCGACCTCCCGCGGCCGGAAACGGGCGGTGTGCCGGACCGCCCGGCGGGTAGACGCGCAGGCCACAGGAGCGAGCCGGGAGGCCGCGATGGCAGTGCAGCGTCGTCCGGGGGCCCGGCACTCGCCGGGCCGGGCGGGCGAGCGCCACGACTTCCCGCAGGGCCCGTCCGGGCCGGGCCGCACCACGCCGGAGCTGCGGCCGCAGGACGAGGTGCGGCAGGGCGACGAACCGGTGACCGCCCGCAGCGATCTGGAGCTGCGGCGGCTGCTGTCGCGGGTGTTCCTGGGGCTGTTCGTCTGCGGCACCGCGGCGTTCGCGGTGCTGGCGGCGTTCTCCGGCGACGGCCCGGCGCCGAACCGGTCGACCTTCGAGGTGTTCGCCGCGGTCTGCGCCGCCTTCGCCGGGATCGCCGTGATCGACCTGACGGTGATCCGCCGGCGGCTGGCCGCCGGACAGGGCCGACGGCCCGAGCGGCGCTGACGACAGGAGGTGGCGGCGATGAGCGAGCCGACGCTCTCCGAGCGCGAACGGCGGATCCTCGCCGAGATCGAGCGGGACCTGAGCGCGGACCGGCGCCTGAACCGCGCCCTGCGCACCATGCGCCGCGGCCTGCCGCGCTGGGCCTCCCGCGCCGGATCGGCGCTCGTCGGGCTGCCGTACCTGGTCCTGGCCCTCCTGCTGGCCCTGTCCACCGCCCTGCTGCTGACCACCGCCCAGATCCACACCGGCCTGGCGCTCGCGCTGTTCGCGGCGGTCTGGGCGCCCACCCTGCTGGCCGTCGGCGCGCGGACCGCGCACCGGTGGCGGACGAGGAGAATCCGATGACCCCGACCAGGACCGTCTCCGTGTTCGGCGCGACCGGCAGTCAGGGCGGCGCCCTGGCTGGCGCGATCCTCGGCGCGCCCGAGCCGCCCTTCGCCGTCCGAGCGCTGACCCGCACCCCCGGCTCCGACGCCGCCCGTGCCCTGGAACGGGCCGGTGCCGAGGTGGTGCGCGCCGACCTGGACGACGCCGCCACCCTCGCCCCCGCCCTGGCGGGCTCGTACGGGGCGTTCGTGGTCACCGACTTCTGGCAGGACATGGACGCTGGGCACGAGAAGGCCCGGGCCGCCGCGGCCGCGGCCGCCTGCGCGCACGCCGACGTCCAGCACGTGATCTGGTCGACCCTGGACGACACCCGCGACTGCGTCCCGCTGGACGACGACCGGATGCCCACCCTGCAGGGCCGCTACAAGGTGCCGCACTTCGACGCCAAGGCCGAAGCGGACGGCTACTTCTCGGACGCCGGGGTGCCGACCACCTTCCTGCGCGCCACGTTCTACTGGGAGAACCTGCTCACCATGTCCGCCCCGCAGCGCGGCGAGGACGGCGTGCTGCGCCTGGCCCTGCCGATGGGCGACAGCCCGCTGTCGGGCATCGCGGTGCGCGACATCGGCCGGATCGCTCTCGCGGTGCTGGCCCGCGGCACCGAGCTGATCGGCGCGACCGTCTCGGTCGCCGGCGAGCACCTGCCGGTGGCCGAGATGGCCCGGCGGCTGTCGGCCGTCCTGGACGAGCCGGTGGAGTACGTCCCGATGGACCCGGACGCGTTCCGGGCGCTCGGCTTCCCCGGGGCCGACGAGGTCGGGAACATGTTCCAGTTCTACCGCGACTGCGCGGAGCGTTTCACCGCCGCCCGCGACCTCGCGGCCGTCCGGGAACTCGACCCCCAGCTGCAGGACTTCGACGCCTGGCTGGCCGCCCACCGGACCGAGCTGCGCGCCGCCCTGGCCTCCCGTCCGGACCACGCGAACGCGCGCTAACCTGGAAGGTCAGCTGCACGGCGGGCAGAACGGAGGTGGGCCCGGTGACCGATCCGAAGCGGGAACTCGAGTCGCTGGGCGACGTGTTCGACAGCCCGGCCGAACCGGCCGACGCGGAGGTGCAGGACCGGGTGCGCCGCGTGGTGGCGTCCCACGCCCTGGGCGTCGAGGACTGCCGGCTGCTGCTGGAGGCACTCGGCCTGCTGCCCCACCCGGCTCCGGCCGGCCACTGAACGCTCGGGCTGCTCGTCGGCCGGTCCCCTCAAGGGGTCGCCCCCGCCACCCGGGTCTCGGCGTAGCGCCGCCGGGAGCTCCGGCACAGCGCGGCGGGGTAGTGCCCGGTCCGGGCAACCGCACCGAGCGGCGAACGGCGGCCGGGACGGTGACGGACCCGGGACGGGACGGCGGCGGTCGCTCGACTCGGCTGCACGGTTCCTCCAGGTGGCTCGCGGTTCGCGTGCCACGCGGCTACCCGGAGGGCGGCGGTCCATGCCCGGGCCGGAGGGCCCGCCGGTGCTCAGTCCTGCTCGGGCACGGGGCGCGGCGGGCCGAGGACGGCGGCCGGGGCGATGGCGCCGGAGACCAGGGCGGCGGCGGTCTCGGTCGGCCCCTGGACGTTGCGCCGGGCGTGCGCGGCCAGCCGGTCGAAGGCCTCGTCCATCTCGATTCCGCCGGCCTCGGCGAGCATGCCCTTGGCCCGTTCGATCAGCGAGCGGTCGGCCAGCGCGTGCGAGATGTTCTCCCCGGCGGCCTCCAGGTCGAGCTGCCGGTGGTGGAGCACGGCGAGCACCGCCAGGTCGGCGAAGACCTGGGCCGCCCGCAGGTCCTCGCTGCCGGTGCCGGCGGATCCCACGTCAAAGAGGTTCAGCGCGCCCACGGTGGTGTCGCGCACCTGCAGCGGCAGGGCCCGGACGGAGTTGAACCCGGCCTGCCGGCCCGCCGGGGCGAACAGCGGCCAGCGCACGTCGGCGGCGGACAGGTCCGGTTCGATCACCGGTCGGCCGAGCCGGACGCAGTCGACGCACGGCCCCTCCCCGGCCTCGACCTGCCGCCGCTCCAGTGCGCGCACCGCCTCGCTGGAGTAGGCGACGTCGCGCAGCGCGCCGGTGCGGTCGACCACGACGATGCCGGCGCCGCCCGCCGAGCACAGGGTCACGCAGTACCCGGCGATCCGGTCGAGCAGCTCGGCCAGGTCGAAGTCACCGACCAGCGACTCGGTGAGGCTCGCGAAGGCCTCGTTCAGCTCCGCCCGGCGGCCCATGTCGACTCTTCTCCCTGTCCTGTCCAACGCTACGCCGCCTCCACGGCCCCGGTCACGGTCCACGGCTCAGTCCTCCTCGGCGAAGCGCAGCGTCCGGCCGACCACGTCGCCCGCGACCAGGTCCACCGACCGCCCGGTGGCGAAGGAGTGCGCCCGCAGCCGGGCCAGCGCGGTCTCCGGTCCGACGCCGAGTTGCACCATCACCATGCCGACGGCCTGGTCGACCACCACGCCGTCCACGGTCGGCTCGGCCAGCCACGGCGGGGACGGATCGGGCCCGGTGAGCGATCCGGCCAGCGCAAGGCTCGCCGCGTCGGCGGCCAGCCGGGCTCCCGCCAGCCGCTCCCCCACGAGCGTGCCCCTGTCGGCGGGGTAGAGGCCGAGGACGCCCATCCGCCGCCCGCCGATCCCGAGCGGGAAGGCGGCCACGCCGCGTACCGGCGCGCCGGACTCGGCGAGCATCGCCGCCAGCACCGGCCAGCGGTCGCCGTCCGGCCCCGCGAGGTCGCCGACCAGCACCGGCAGCCCGCTGCTGTACGCGTCCACGCAGGGCCCCTCGCCGAGGGTGTGCTGGGCGCGCTCCACCTCCGCGGCCGCCTCGTCGCTGGCGGACAGCACCTGGCCGTGCGTCCCCGCGGTCATCACCGAGATCGCGGCGCCGCGCAGGTCCAGCGCCCGGACGCAGGCCGCGCACAGCCGCCGCGGCAGGCCGCCGGCGTCCGCCGGGTCCGCCGCCTCGGCCATCAGCTGTGCCACGCGCGCCAGGTAGTTCATGTCGTCTGTCCGTCTGGGGCATCGTCAGGAGATCTCGTCGGCCTCATCCTGGGCCGGGAGCCGACCGCGCCCGGGACGTCCGGCGCGCGTCCTACCGTCCCGGCGGGGCGGCGAACCCCGGGACGGCCTCCGGCCGCGGTACCCGGTCGGCCCGGTAGAGCTCGGCCAGCGACTCCAGCCGTTCGGGCGCCACCGCGCCGCTCAGCGCGGGCAGCACCTCGGCCTCCTCGGTGCGGATGTGCTCGGTGACGGCGTCCACCACCCGGTCGGCGACCCGGTCGGTGTCCGGACCGGCCGTGCCGCGCGCCAGCAGGGCGAGCAGCCGCTCCGCCCGGAGGTCGGTCGCGGCGGTCTGCCCGGTGAGAGGCTCCCGGTCCGTCAGCTCCCGGGCGACCAGGGGGTGGACGTAGTGCTCGACGGCCCGGAAGTGGGCCCGGGCCAGCTCGTCCAGCTCGCCGAGCGCCGCCCGCCGGCCGGCCTCGCCGTTGCGCAGGCGTCCGCACAGCCGCAGCATCACCCGGTGGTCCCGGACGATCAGCTCGATCACGTTCTCCGCCATCGTCCGTCTCCTCTCCGTGCCGCGAGCCGCCGGTCAGCCGGCGACCGCGCGGACCTCCAGCCGGTCGCTCAGGACCCGGGTGTCGAACCTGGGCTGCGCCGCGGTCGCCGGTCCGCGCACCGGCTTCCCGTCGGCCAGCCGGAACCGGGAGCCGTGCAGCGGGCAGCGGACGCAGCCGTCCTCCACCCGGCCGTCGGACAACGAGCCGGCCATGTGGGTGCACCGGTCGGCGAGCACGTCGAACCCTTCGGCGCCGCGCACCACCACCACCGGCACCTCGCCCAGCTCGCGGCGCACCGGCCGGTCGCGCGGGAACTCGTCGACCGCGCCGACCTGGTGCCAGCCCGGCGGCGCCACCCGCGGCACCGCCTCGGCGTGCGCGGCGCCCGCGCCCTGACGGTACGTCAGGTGGGCGCCGAGCGTGGCGGCGGCGGTGACCAGTCCGAGCCCGGTCAGGGCGAGCCGGCGCCCGGCCCGGTCGTGTCCGCGGCAGCGGGCCCACAGGGCGGCGGCGTGCAGGCCGGTCGCGGCGGCCGCGCCGAGCGCGTGCACCAGCCCGGTCCGGCGGTGTGCGGGCGGCAGGTCGGCCCAGTCCACCCAGCCGGCCAGCAGGGTCGGCGGCGCGGCGGCCAGCCCGAGGGCGGTCAGCCGGCGCACCGCCGGGGTCGGCGCCCCGGTCAGGTCGAGGACGGCGGCGGACAGCCAGCAGCCGAGCGGAACCTGGGCGAGCGCCGGGTGCAGCGGGTGGCCGAGCCACAGGCCGTGCAGCGCGTCGCGCAGGCCCGGCGGCAGCGGCAGAGCGGCGACCACGCCGCGGATCCGGTCGGACACCGGATCGAGCGCCGCCCACCCGGCCGGGGCGTCGAGCCAGCCGGGCAGGGGATCGGTGAGTGCGGATCGGTCCATGCCCGGCGGCTTGCCGGTCCGGGCGGATCCAAACCCGTTTCCGCCCGGCGGCCTGGTTTGGGCGGTCCCGGTACGGGGACACGTGCAGCCACCCAGCAAGGAGGGCGCCATGTCCACCGATGCCATCGTCCTGCTGCGCGAGGACCACCACGCGCTCCGGCAGCTGTTCCGCGACTACCTCGCGCCCGGCACCACGGACGCCGCCCGGGCCGAGGACGCCGAGCGGATCGTCCACGAGCTGACCGTCCACAACTACCTCGAGGACGAGGTGGTGTACCCGGAGGTCCGCCGCCAGGTGCCCGAGCTCGCCGACCCGATGCGGGTCGCCCAGCAGGAGCACCACGTCGCCGACCTGCTCTGCCAGGAGATCGCCGTGATGGACGAGGCCGACCCGCAGCGCGACGCCAAGCTCCGCGTCCTGATCGAGGTTGTCTCCCGTCACCTCGACGCCGAGGAGCACGACTGGTTCCCCCGGGTCCGCACCGCGATCGGCCGCAACGAGCTGCGCCGGATCGGCGAACGGATGCAGGCCGTACGCGAGACCGCGCCCCGCGAACCCGAGAAGCCCGGCCTCCTGCGCCGCTTCGCGGACGCTCTGGAGTCCTGACCGCTTGGAGCCCTGACCGCGGGCTTCCGGCCCCGCGCCCGGGAGCCCGGCCCCGTGGGTGGTCAGCCCGCGTCCGCGGCTGCTCTGCTCGCGCCGAGGACCGCGAACCTCGCGCCCTGCGGGTCGGTGAGCAGGACCCGCCTGCCCTCCCCGGCGCCGAGCACCCGCCGGACGCCGCCGCGCAGCCCGGAGGCCCTGCGCATCGCCCGGTCGAGGTCCGGAACGGCGAACAGGACCTCCCAGCGGGCGTGCTGTCCGTCGTACCCGTCGCCGTCGGCCCGGCGCAGCGCCGCCGCGGCCACCCCGCCGGCCCGGACCACCACCCGGTCGTCCTCGAAGGCGATGTCGATGCGCGGACGCTGCTCCCACTCGAAGACCTCACCGTAGAAGACCGCCGCCGCGAACGGGTCAAGGCAGCACAGCTCCGCTCCGAAGGACGCGCCGACGCCGAGGACGCACGCGTCGACGCCATCGAGCTGCCGGATGCCGAATGCCGCGCCCTGCGGGTCGGCCGCGACCGCGAAGCGGCCGAGTCGGGTGTCGATCGGCCCGACCGCCAGGGTGCCGCCGCACTCGCGGACCAGTTCGGCGGTCCCGTCGGCGTCCTCCGTACCGAAGTACGGGATCCAGGCCGCCCGGTCCGCCGGGCCGTCGCCGGCGAGGAAGGCCACCGGCGTGCCGGCCGCCCGGGCGGTCACCCAGCGCCCACCGCCTGGCTGGTCGAACTCCCAGCCGAGCAGCGGGCCGTAGAAGTCGAGCGCGGTCGGCAGGCTGCCGGTCAGCAGACCGGCCCAGCACGGTACCGCCGGCTCGCAGCGCCCGGTCACGGCGACCGGTCCGGGGTGCGTCGTCCGCATGCCGCTCGTCCTCTCCGCCACTCCGTCCGTTTCACCACCGCGACCTGTCCGGCAAGGGCACGGCGTGCCACAGCACCCCGTCCACCGCTCGGCCGTCGGGGCCGATCCGGCGGGCGGTGTCCCCGAGGATCTCCACCCGGAACAGCGCCTGCGCGTCGGTGTACAGCCATCCGCCGTTCGGCCCCGCAACGCCGAGACGGCAGACGACGACCACCTGGGCCTCGCTGTGTCCCGCGCTGCCGGACGGCAGGACCACGGCGTACCGGACGGCGGGCTCGGTCCTCATCGGGTCCACCTCCTCGGCATGAGCGCCTTGCCGTCCGCCGGGCGCTCGAAACCTCAGCCGTCCTCCTCCACCTCGTCGGTCTCCGCGAACTCCGGGCCGTCCTCCGCCGTCTTCTCCTCCTCGTCCGGCGGCGGCGAGCCCTCCCCCGTCATCCTGGACTCCACTGTCTCCGTCGGCGGCCATTCGTCGCCCGGCCGCCCGGGCCTGTCCTCGTTCTCCGTAGTCATGGCTGCCGCCTACCCCGTCGGCGGGGATCAAGCCTCCGGCCGGCCCCGAGATCGGTTTTCCCGTCCGTCACGGTGGGCAGACGCGCCCACGTGTCCGGCCGAGGAGGGTGGCGAGGAGCATGGACGGCGCGGCCCCGATGACGGTACAGATCAGACTGGTCCTGCTCGACCTGTGGGAGGGCGAGCGGCGACTCGCCGAGGAGCTCACCGAACTCGCCACCCGCACTGACGGAGGCCACGGCCTCGCCGGGGAGGCCGCCGAGCTCGCGGAGGTCTCCCGCGGCCACGCGGGGTGGATCGCCCGGCTCACCGAGCCTCCGCCGCCGACCGCGGCCGGGACCCGTCGGCGCCACCCGCCGGGCCGCGGCCCCGGGCCGGTGCGGGTGCAGCGCCCCGAGCCGAGCCCGGGCCGCTCCCGCGACCCGGGGCTGGTGCTGCTGCACGACCTGCGCCGTCTGTACCTGATGACCGGTGACAACCTCCTGCTCTGGGACACCCTGTGCTGCGTCGCCCCGGTGGCGGGACTGCGCGTCCTGCTCGACCTCGCCGCGGTCTGCCGGCCCGGTACGGTGGCGCAGCTGACCTGGGCCCGCGCGGCGCTCCGCGGCCGGGCCGCGACGGCGCTGACCGGCCGCGGGCTGCACCACCGCGCCGCCCTGACCGTCCTGAACGCGGTGGAGCACCTGGACGACCCCGGTGAGTGGCTGGTGCCCGCCGTTCCCGTGCCCGAGGCGTCGTCGAGAAGGGCGGCCACGTGAATCGCCGAGGCGCCGACCCCGCTCGGTCCGCGCAGGCCGCCCCGGCCGACCCGTGGCAGGGCATCCTGGAGGCCACCAAGCAGGTGGCCGGGCTGCTGAAGGCGAGCGGCCACCGCTTCGCGCTGGCCGGCAGCGTGGCCGCGTACGCCCACGGGGTGGCCCGGCGCACCGTGCACGACACCGACTTCTGCGTGCTGCGCGAGGACGCGGCGGACGTCGTCGAGGTGCTGCGCGGGGCCGGCCTGCGGGTCTGGTCGCCGCCCGAGGACTGGCTGGTCAAGGCCGAGTTCCGGGGCCACCCGATCGACCTGATCTTCGACCTGTCGGACCGTCCGGTCACCGCCGAGCTGCTGGAGCGGGCTCAGGTGCTCCCGGTGGACTCGGTCTGGATGCCGGTCCTCTCCCCCACCGACCTGATGGCCAGCCAGCTCACCGCCTTCTCCGAGCACCACTGCGACTTCGGCGCCACCCTGCCGGTCGCCCGGACGCTGCGCGAGCGGGTGGACTGGGCGGGGGTGCGCGAGCGCTGCCGCGGTCTGCCGATGGCGGACGCGTTCCTCTTCCTGCTGGAGCGGCTGGACGTGATCGGTCCCGAGGAGTCGACCCTTCCCCTGGAGGTACCGGGATGAACAGCCTCGAGCACGTCGAGTACCGGGTCGCCCGACTCCAACGGCTGCTGGCCGCGGGACCGTTCGCCGAACTCGGGCTGCGGGTGGAGTTCCGCGGCGACGTCGTGCTGCTGTCCGCCGTGGTCACCAGCCCGGCGGCCCGCGAGCACCTGCTCCGCGCCATCGCCGCCGAACTGGACGGCCTGGACGTGCACTCCGACATCGCACTCACCGACATGGCAGCGCCCGACCACCCGGAGCAGGTCCCGTGAGCGCCCCGGTGCGGGTCGCCGCGGTCGGCGACATCCATCTGGCGCCGGACGCCGCCGGCCGCTACCGCGGCGCGTTCCAGGCCCTCGGCGGGCAGGCGGACGTGCTGCTGCTGGCCGGCGACCTCACCCGGCACGGCTCGGCGGAGGAGGCCCGGACGGTCGCCGCCGAGGTCGCCGGCCTGCCGGTGCCGGTGCTCGCCGTGCTCGGCAACCACGACCACCAGGACGGCCGTCCTGACGAGGTGGCCGCGATCCTGCGCGACGAGGGCGGAGTCGGTGTCCTGGAGGGCTCGGCAGCGGTCCTGTCGCTCGCCGGGCGGCGGGTCGGGGTGGCCGGCACCAAGGGCTTCGGCGGCGGCTTCCCGGGCCGCTGCTGCAGCGAGTTCGGCGAGGAGGAGATGAAGGCGTTCGTCCGCTACTCGCGCCGGCTCGCCGAGGGCCTGCACGAAGCGCTCACCGGGCTGGCCGACTGCGACCTTCGGATCGCCCTGACCCACTTCTCGCCCGTGCCGGACACGCTGGCCGGCGAGCCGCTGGAGATCTACCCCTTCCTCGGCAGCTACCTGCTCGCCGAGGCGATCGACGCGGGCGGCGCCGACCTCGCCGTGCACGGCCACGCCCACGCCGGCACCGAGCGGGGCCTGACCACCGGCGGCGTGCCGGTCCGCAACGTCGCCCAGCCGGTGATCCGGCACGCCTTCGCCCTGTACGAACTCGACGGCGACGCCCGGCACCCGGGGTGAGCACGGCGGCGGGCCCGGCTGTCCGGCCGGGCCCGCCCGCAGACCGGGGGCCTGTCAGTCCTCGCCGAGCACCGCGTAGCGCTCGGCCTCGCACAGCCACGCCGCCTCGGCGTCGTACCGGTCCTCCCGCCGCGCGGCCCGCTCCTCGGCACGGCAGGTCCGTCCGTGCCGGCCGGCCCGCTGCGCGGGGATCTCGCTGCCGGGGCAGTGGGTTCGGCCCTCCTCTCGCTCGGCCATGACGGCCTCCTTCCGACGTTCTCTCCACCCGGGCGCCTACCCGGCGCCACCGGGCCCAACCGCCCGGCGGCTCCTGACGCACCGCCAGGAGGGTGCCCCGCAAACTCAGGACCGGCCGCGGCCGGTGACCAGGTCGCGGGCCCGGTCGACCAGGCCGGTGCCGGCGGCGACGAGCATGTTCCCCGGCGGGGTGTCGGGCGCGGACGGGTGCGGCCGGGTCGGCGCGAACTTCTTCGCCGTCCGGACCTTGTCCCCGAGCTCGTCCAACTGCTCGGCGGCGCACGCCTCGGCGAGGGCGGGGAAGAGGTTCTGCTCCTCGTCGGCGACGTGCGCCGACACCTCGTTCACCAGCTGGTCCACCAGCAGGTCGAACCGCACGTCGTCGCAGTCCACGCCCTCGAGTTCCTTCAGCAGCAGCTCGACCGCGGAGTGGTCCGCGATCTCGCGGTCGGCCAGGCGGTCACCGCCGGGCAGGTGCGCCCGGACCGCCGGGTAGAGGTACATCTCCTCGGCGACCGAGTGCCGGACCAGCTCGATGGTGAACTCGTCGGCGACCTTGCGGCGCCGCTCGTCCCCGCTCGGCAGGGCCTGGATCCGGTCGAACATCTCCTCCACCTCGCGGTGGTCGGCCAGCAGTTCCGCTATCACGTTTCCGCCGTGTCCCATGGTCCTCGTACCTTCCTGTGCGGCGGTGGTCGCGGTCACCGGTCGGCTGCCCGGACTCCCCGGTCCGAAACGGGCCGATCACCGGAGCCGGTGCAGGCGGAGCCGACCAGGCGCAGCAGCCCCTCCCGGCCCTCGCGCTGGAGGGCCCGGCGCTGGCGGGCGGCGCCGTTGCCCTCCGCGCCGAACCGCTCCAGCACCGGCAGCACGTACCGCAGGTCGTCGGTTTGGCCGTCGCGCAGGCCGGGCCGGGCCAGCAGCCGGGTGGCGCTGTCCACCGCGCGGCAGGACCGGCCGAGGAGCGGATCCCACACCGGACTGGCGCCACCGCCCCGGGCCGCCTGCCAGACGGCGGCGGCCAGCACCTCGGGACGGGTCCGGGCCGACGGGGGCCCGCACAGGTCCCCGTCCACGGCGGCCGCGACCAGGGTGCGGACCAGCCCGGCCAGCATGACCGCGTCGTCGACGCCCAACTGCACGTCCATGGCCCGCACTTCCACCGTCGGGTAGCGGTCCGAGCAGCGCACCATCCAGTAGATCCCGCCGCTGTTGCGGATCAGCCCGGTCCGGCGGAGCCGTTCGACCCGCCGGTCGTGGTCGGCCGCGTCGGCGAACTCCGGCGGGACGCCGCTGACCGGCCAGCGTCCGAAGACGACGGTGCGCCAGCTGGCGAAGCCGGTGTCGGCGCCGCCCCACAGCGGCGAGTTGGCGGCCAGCGCGACCAGCAGCGGAAGGGCGGGGCGCAGCCGGTTCTGGACGGTGACCGCGGTCTCCCGGTCCGGGATCCCCACGTGCACGTGCATGCCCGCGATCAGCTGCTCGTCGGTCAGCCGGGGTGCGTCGGCCCGCATCGCCTTGTACCGCGGGACCCTCGTCACGGGTACCGCGAGCCGGTCGGCGAACGGCGCGGCGCCGGTCGCGGCCAGCCGGCAGCCGGCCTCGCCCGCGGCGCCGGCCAGTGCCCGGCGCATCCTCAGCAGGTGGCCCCGGACCTCGTCGAGCCCGTGGCAGACCGGGGTGGCCACCTCGATCTGCGCCTGCAGCAGCTCCGGCTGCACCTCTCCCTCGCGCAGTGCCGGCTGCAGCCCAGCGGCGGCCCGGACCTGCTCGGCGCGGGCAGCCGGGGTCCCGGTCTCCGGGTCGAGCAGCAGGTACTCCTCCTCCACACCGATGGTCAGCATGGCCAGCGGCTACCCCGCGTCACCATTCCGAATCCCGCCCGGTTCAGGGCCGGAACAGCACCTTCACCACGCCGTCCTGCTTCTTCCGGAACATCTCGTACGCGGCGGGCGCCTCGTCGAGCGGCAGGTGGTGGGTGGCGAAGCCCTCGGCGCCGAGCGGGTCGCCGTCGGTGAGCAGCGGCAGCAGGTCCGGGGTCCAGCGGCGGACGTTGGCCTGGCCCATCCGGACGGTGAGCTGCTTGTCGAACATGGTGAGCAGCGGCAGCGGGTCGGTCATGCCGCCGTACACACCGGAGATCGAGATCGTGCCGCCGCGCCGGACCAGGTCGACGGCCAGCCGCAGCGCGCCGAGCCGGTCGACGCCGACGGCGGTCATCAGCCGGGCTGCGAGGGCGTCGGGCAGCAGGCCGGTGAGCCGCTGGCCGGCGGTGGCGACCGGCGAGCCGTGCGCCTCCATCCCGACCGCGTCGACCACGGCGTGCGGCCCGCGCCCGTCGGTGAGGTCCCGGGCCGCCCGCAGGACGCCGTCGGCGCCGAGGTCGTCCAGGTCGAGGGTGTGCACGCCCCGCTCGCGGGCCCGTCGCAGCCGTTCGGGGACGAGGTCGACGCCGATCACCGTCTCGATGCCCAGGTGGTGGGCGATCCGGGTGCACATGTCGCCGATCGGGCCGAGGCCGAGGACGGCGAGGCTGCCGGCGTCCGGGACGTCCGCGTAGCGCACCGCCTGCCAGGCGGTCGGCAGGACGTCGGAGAGCAGGACGAACCGGTCGTCCGGCGGGCCTTCGGGCACCACGACCGGCATGGTGTCGCCGAACGGGACCCGGAGCAGTTCCGCCTGTCCGCCGGGCACCTGCCCGTACAGCCGGGTGTAACCGAACAGGGCGGCGCCGCTGCCGTGCTCGCGCACCTGGGTGGTCTCGCACTGCGACTGCAGGCCCTGCGCGCACATGAAGCACGTCCCGCAGGAGACGTTGAACGGGACCACCACGCGGTCCCCGACCGCGACGCTCCGCACGTCCGGGCCGGTCTCGCGGACCACGCCCATCGCCTCGTGGCCGAGGACGTCGCCCGGGTCGAGGAAGGGCCCGAGCACCTCGTACAGGTGCAGGTCCGAGCCGCACAGGCCGGTGGTGGTGACTTCGACGATCACATCCGTGGGCTGCTCGATGCGCGGGTCGGGCACGGTCTCGACCCGGACGTCGCGCCGCCCGTGCCAGGTCACGGCTTTCATGGGTGACTCCTCGACTCAACTCGCGCGGGGCTGCGGCTCGTTGTTCCGCCGCCCGGCGAGGCGGCCCAGGGCGGTGAGCCGGTGGACGGTGCTCCCCGGGCCGTGGTGGCCCGCCGCGCGGGTGCCGGGCACGCCGTGTTCGGGGGCGGTTCCGGGCGGGGGCAGCAGGCGGGCGGCGATCGCCAGCAACCGGCCGGTGGTGGCGGGCGCCACGCCGTGGGCCAGGACGCCGGCACGGGCCAGCGGGGTGAGGACGAGTTCACGGCGCCGCAGTTCGACCGCGCGGACGATCCGCCGGGCGGCCCGCTCGGCGTCCATCGACACCAGCGGCAGCGACGCGGCGGTGGCGAACCAGGCGTACTCGCGGCCCGCCTGGCCGGAGAACTCGGCGGCGGTCGGCGAACCGGTCCGCATCAGGCCGGGCAGCACCGTGGTGACGGCGATGCCGTGCCGGGCCAGCTCGGCCGCCAGGCCCTCGGACTGGCCGGTGGCGGCGAACTTCGCGGCCACGTACGGCAACAGGTGCGGCGCGGGGATCCGGCCGCCGATCGAGGTGACGTTGACGATCGAGCCGCCGCCGCGGGCCCGCATCCCGGGCAGCACGGCCAGGGTCAGCCGCAGCGGTGCCATCGCCATCACCTCGTGCGCCCGCCGGTAGTCGCTCTCGGCCATCGCCTCCACCGGACCGACCTGGATCGTCCCGGCGTTGTTGACCAGCAGGTCCACCTCGGTGCCGAAGCGCTCCCGGACGGCGCCGAGCAGCCGCTCCGGCGCGTTCGGTTGCGCGAGGTCGCAGACCGTCGCCGCGACCTCGCCGGGGCGGTCGGCGAGCTGCTGCCGCGCCCGGTCGAGCGCGGCACCGTCCCGGCCGCACAGCATCACCCGGCATCCCCGGGCCGCCAGTTCCCCGGCGATCAGGAGCCCCAGGCCCCGCGAGGATCCGGTGACCAGGGCTGTCCGTCCCGCAAGCCCGTCCGAGCCGCGCATCGTCCCTCCTCCGTCCGTCCCGCTGCCGTCGCCCCGCGTCTGTCCCGGCGGTCGGAGCCGAAACCGGGGGCGGGGCCTGCCTTCCGCTTCACGTCGGCTCGGCGGGCGTCTCCCCCCGGCCCCCGGCGGCCGGGGCGTGCGCGGGTGTCCCGGCGGCGCCCGCCCGGCGCCGGAAGACCGGCCCTACGCTTCGACCGGGCGGCGGGCCAGGGCGAGCAGGTGGAGGCTGGTGACGGCGAGTTCCGGGTGGGCGTCGGCGCAGCGGGCCGCGGCGAGGGCGGTCCGCAGCGCCTCGGGGCCGAGGTCGCGGGTGCCGCGGCGGCGGGCCTCCGCGCGCAGGGCGGCGGAGGCGGGGCCGTGCACGCCGTGCACCACCACCTCGACCAGTCCGGCGCTCCGCGCCTCCCGGGCCAGGTCGGCGGGTGCGTGGTAGCAGGTGGTCGGCCCGTCCGGCCGGTGCCGCAGGCCGGTGCGGGCCAGCTCGGGGGCGTGGTCGGCCTCCAGGTCGAGCAGTTTGGCGTACCGGTTGAGCGCGGCTGCGGCGACCAGCCCGCCGGGCCGGACGACGCGGCGGGCCTCCTGCCAGGCGCGTTCGCGGTCGGCGGGTTCCGGCAGGTGGTAGAGCGGGCCGAGCATCAGCACCGCGTCGTACGAGCCGTCGGGCTGGGCCAGGTGCCGGGCGTCGCCGACGGTCGCGGTGAGCCCCCGCTCGCGGGCCTGTCGCACGTGCCGCTCGACCGGGTCGACGATCAGGACCCGGTGGCCGTCCTCGGTGAGCCAGCGGGCGTGGATGCCGGGTCCGCCGCCGACGTCCAGCACGGCGGCGGGCGGCGGCGGCAGGTGGGGACGCAACAGCTCCTGCGTCCGCAGCAGTTCGAGCACCCCGGCGGTGCGGCCGGGGCCGAGCCGTCCGGCTTCGTCCCCGTCGTCGTAGAAGTCGGTGATCTCCGGGAGCAGTGCCACCGTCGCCCTCCCCGCCCGTGCCGCGTGTCCGCAGGATGGCACGCCGGACCGGCCCGCACCAGGTCAGTTCCCGCCGTCGGGCGACTCCCGGAGCAGCAGGTTGACGGCGCTCGGCAGGTCGGCGGCGGACAGGGACACGGCGGGGATCTCCTCGGGCGGCGTCTCCCGGGTCGGAACCAGGACCCCGGTCGCGCCGGCGGCGTACGCGGCGCGCAGGTCGGCGCCGAGGTCGCCGACGACGGCCACCCGGGAGGCGTCGACTCCCAGGCACTTCGCGGCGGCGAGGACGAGTCCGGGCGCGGGCCTGCGGCAGTCGCAGCCGTCGCGCGGCGCGTGCGGGCAGACCGCCCACACGTCGAACGCTCCGAACAGATCGTCGACCCGCCGGTTGACGTTCTCCACCTGGCGCCGGTTCAGGATGCCCCGGGCCACCCCGGACTGGTCGGTGACCACACCGACGGCGAGCCCGCGCGAGCGGACCTCGGCGACCGCCTCCCGCGCGCCCGGGATCGGGAACACCGCGCCGGGGTCGTGGTTGTACGCGACGTCCTCGATGAGCGTGCCGTCCCGGTCGAACAGCACCGCCGCCAGCCCGTCCCCGCGCCGGGTGAGCACGGCGGACTGCCGGCGCCGCACCCACGGTGCCTTGCCCGGAGTGTCCGCTCGATGATGCCTGGTCAGGTGTGCCATGCGGGTACGGCTAACCGGTCCGCCCGGCCCGAAACCCCGCCCGGAGCGGCTACGACATCCGGCGGGAGGGCCGGCGCGCGAGCCCCAGCCGGTCGAGCACCATGAGTGCCACCCACAGCAGTCGCATGACCGCCGCCGCCCACCAGGGCAGCCAGAACTGGTCGTCGTACCGGTGCCGCACCGGTTTCATCGCCCGCATGCGGCCAGCATGCCCGGACAGGCCGCCGGGCGGAAGACTGCGGACACGCCCTGTTCACCCCGACGTCAGCGGAGTTCCCCCTCCTCCGCGCGCCCGGAGGGCTCGGAGTCGTCGGCGTGCGCCTCCCACGGTCCGTAGGGTCGGTCGAGCGCACCGAGGAGTTCCTGGCAGTACTCCGCCCGCTCGGCGTCCTCCGCCCGGACCGCGCGGAAGTACGCCGCGACGGTGTGCTTGCCCGCCGCCTCGGCCGCCCGGATCCGCCGACCGGAGCCACGCACCGCGCACACCGATCGGAACTGGAGTTCCATCAGGTCGTACGCCACGTCGCTGTACGCCGCCTCGCCGTCCATCCTCGCTCCCCGTTCCCGTCCGTCCGATCCCGTCCCCCGGCTGCGCGCATGCCCTGCGGCCCGCCGGGCAAACGGCGCGGTTTGCGGCCCGGCCGGCCGGGCAGGCGCGGCACGACGTTCGAGGGACCGGGAGGCCCGACCATGACGGGCGAATCCATCCAGACACCCGACCGGAACGACGGTCTCGACCTGGTCGAGCAGCTGCTCGACGACCACGACCGGCTGCGCACCCGCTTCAGCGCGCTGGGCGGGATGCCCCTGGGCGATCCGCGGCGCCGGGAGCTGGCCGCCGAGGTCGCGGCGGACCTGGCCAAGCACCTGGAGGCCGAGGACCAGTTGCTCTACCCCCTGCTGCGTCGGCGGATGCCGCGCGGCGACACCACCGTGGACGACGCGCTGGAGGAGCACGCCGCGATCCGCTCCCTGATCCGCGAGCTGGGTCCGGTCCGGGTGGCGGCCGCGGGCGGCGGGACGGCGGACTTCGACCGGATGCTGGCGCGGCTGGTGGAGGAGGCGACCGGCCACTTCGGGCACGAGGAGGCCAACCTGCTGCCCGCGCTGCGCGAGGACGTCAGCGCGAACACCCTCGCCGTCCTCGGCGAACGGGCCCGGGCGGTGGAGGCCGCCGCCCCGCCCCTGCCCGGCCCCCAACCGCCCGCCGCCCTGCCGCCCGACCGCCTCCTCCCGCCGGAGCGCCCGTTCAAGGAGAAGCTCCTGGGCAGCGACTCCGTCTGAGCGCGGTCAGAGGCTCTTCTCCTCGGGGTCGGTGACCCACCCGGACATCAGGACCAGGCCGGTGGGGCGGTGGACCGCGAGGAACGCGAACGGCCGGTCCAGCCGGACCTCGGCGCGCAGCACCCGGTGGAGGGCCGCGGGCCGCATCGCCATGCCGCGCACCATCGCGATCGCGGTCACCGCGCCCGCCTCGAAGCCGACGGCGGAGAACTCGGCGACCGCCGCCTGCTTCGCCTCGCTGACCGCCAGCGGGGTGTCGCGGCAGATCCCGCCGAACCCGCCGCGCCCGGCGGCCGCGGCCAGGCCGAACAGTCCGGGGCGCTTGAGCAGGTCGTGGGTCGATCCGACCTTGAAGGCGACGGTGGTCAGTGCGCCGCGGTCCTCGGCCCTCGTCGATTCGACCGGGCCGATCTCCAGTCCGGGCCAGGGCCCGCCGTCGGCCAGTCCGGCGACCGGCAGGCGCTTCGCGGTGCCGGCGACGAGTTCGAAGCCGGCGGCCGTCACGCTGCCCGACGGGACGTCGGCGCCGCCGAGGACGAGGTGGACGTCCACCTCGCCGTCGCCCTGCACCCGGACCTCGGTGACCGGGCCCGCGGAGGTCTCGGCGACGGCGAGCCGCCGCAGCAGCCGCGGCCCCTCCGCCGTCAGCCCGGCGAGCATCCGGCCCTCCCAGGGCCCGGCCGCGGGTCGCAGCGACGCCGGTTTGAACTCCTGCTCCCACCGGGTGCGCACCGACACCGCCGAGGCGAGCACCAGCAGGGTCTCCGGCTTGACCTTCACCGGCATGTGCCGGATCAGACCGCCGGTCTCGGTGTCCGCCCAGTGGTCCAGGAGCCGCTGGTCGGCGCCGGCGTCGCCGCTGAGCCGTCCGAGGACGGCCGGCCCGAGGGAGCGCGCCCAGCCGGGCTCGACGGTGAGCGCGTCGGCGGTCCACAGACCGAGCGCGGTGCCGCAGCCGGGCACCTCCCGTACGGCGGACAGGAGTTCGCGGGCCATCTCGGCCGCTTCCCCGGCGGGCACGCCGAGGGCCTGTTCCAGTTCGGCCCGCACGTGCGGGTCGGCGCCGGCGGCCAGCATCCCGAGCAGTGGCCAGACCCCGAGCGCGGTCCAGACCTCCCCCGGCCCGCCGCCCAACTCCCGTGCCCAGCGCGCCCCCAGCGCATTGACCTGTTCGACTCCGCGCACCACACCACTCCTCCGCGAGCGACCACCGACCGTCAGGGACATCCTGCCGCCGGAGGGCGCCCGGCGTCGCCCCCGTCCCATGCCACCGGCATCTCCACGTCAACTTGCCCGCAACCGTACACATCCGATCTTGCGTCAATCTGTAAGGTTTTTTGCACAGACCCGTGGACTTCCTGCCGTCCAGCCCCCTACGCTCGGCACGCCCGGCCACCACCCGGGCCCATTCCCCCGCAGGAAGCACGGTCATCCATGCAAAATCCCCCCACCCGTGGCAGGCGGACCGTCGCCGCGCTGACCACTCTCGCCCTGGGCGCCACAGGCGTGTTGACAGCCGCGTTCGTCACCGCCGGCACCGCCCACGCCGCCGCGGTGCCCGCGCTGTCCCCGGTGGGCGTGCCGGGGCGCGGCGCCACCGTCCCGTTCATCGAGCAGGAGGCCGAGTACGCGGCCACCAACGGCTCCGTGGTCGGCCCCGACCGGCAGTACGGGCACCTGGTCTCGGAGGCCTCGGGCCGCCAGGCCGTGACGCTCAACTCGGCCGGCCAGTACGTCGAGTTCACGCTCACCGCACCGGCCAACTCGATCGACTTCCGCTACAGCCTGCCGGACTCCTCGGACGGCAAGGGCCGCGACGCGTCCATGGACCTGCTGGTCAACGGGCAGAAGCTGAAGAGCGTCGACGTGACCTCCAAGTACAGCTGGTACTACGGCGGTTACCCGTTCAACAACAACCCGGGCGACAGCAACCCGCACCACTTCTTCGACGAGACCCGCACCCTGCTGGGCTCGACCTACCCGATCGGGACGAAGATCCGGCTGCAGGTGTCCTCCACCGCGCAGTCGCCGAGCTTCACCATCGACCTGGCGGACTTCGAGAACGTCGCCGCGCCGATCGCCAAGCCCGCGAACGCCATCGACGTGGTCGCGGACTTCGGCGCCGACCCCACCGGCGCCACCGACTCCACCGCCAAGTTCCAGTCGGCGGTCAACGCCGGTGCGGCGCAGGGCCGGACGGTCTACATCCCGCAGGGCAACTTCACCCTGTACGACCACGTGGTGGTCGACAAGGTGACGCTGGCCGGCGCCGGCCCCTGGTACAGCGTGCTGGGCGGCCGCGACCCGATCAACCGCAACCGCGCGGCCGGCATCTACGGCAAGTACGTCGCGGGCGGCGGCTACGGCGGCGGCATCCGCTCGCACGAGGCCGGCGGTCCGAGCCAGAACGTCACCCTGAAGGACTTCGCGATCATCGGCGACGTCCGCGAGCGGGTCGACGACGACCAGGTCAACGCGCTCGGCGGCGCGATGTCCAACTCCACGGTGGACAACCTGTGGATCCAGCACACCAAGGTCGGCGCCTGGATGGACGGTCCGATGGACCGCTTCACCATCAAGAACAGCCGCATCCTGGACCAGACCGCCGACGGCGTGAACTTCCACACCGGTGTCACCAACTCGACCGTCACCAACACCTTCCTGCGCAACACCGGTGACGACGGCCTGGCCTCCTGGCCGGAGCGGGTGGCGAACGTCAACGACAGCTTCACCCACAACACCGTGGTGCTGCCGATCCTCGCCAACAACATCGTCACGTACGGCGGCAAGGACTTCACCATCTCGGACAACGTGATGGCCGACACCATCACCAACGGCGGCGGCCTGCACATCGCCAACCGCTACCCGGGTGTCACCTCCGGCAACGGCACCGCCGTCTCCGGCACCATCACCGCGGCCCGCAACACCCTGATCCGCACCGGCAACAGCGACTACAACTGGCAGTTCGGCGTCGGCGCGATCTGGTTCGACGGCCTGAACGAGCCGGTCACCGGCGCGACCATCAACATCACCGACACCGACATCCTGGACAGCTCCTACGAGGCCATCCAGACCATCGAGGGCGGTGTCACCGGCGTCAACATGACCAACGTGAACATCGACGGCGCGGGCACCTACGCCATCCAGGCACAGGCCAACGCCCAGATGAAGTTCACCAACGTCAAGGCCAAGAACATCGCGCAGGCCGCCACCCCGATCCACAACTGCGTCGGCACCGGCTTCCAGATCACCGACGGCGGCGGCAACTCCGGCCTGACCGGCTCGACCTGCACCGGCCAGTGGCCGGCCCCGGTCTGGACGTACAACGGCGTTCCGGTCGGCGGCGGTTCGACCTCCTCGCCGTCCCCGTCGCCCTCCACCTCCACCCCGGGCTCGCCCTCGCCGTCCCCGTCCACCAGCACCCCGGTCTGCCCGAGCGGCACCGGCAACATCGCGCAGGGCAAGTCCGCGACCGCCTCCGGCACCAACGGCGGCTTCGGCGCGGGCAACGCGGTCGACGGTGACGCCAACTCCTACTGGGAGAGCGCCAACAACGCCTTCCCGCAGTGGATCCAGGTCGACCTCGGCTGCAACGTCAGCCTCTCCCGCGCCGTCCTCAAGCTCCCCCCGGCGAGCGCCTGGGCCACCCGCACCCAGACCCTCACCGTCCAGGGCTCCACCGACGGCACCACCTTCACCACCCTGGCCGGTTCCACCGGCTACACCTTCGACCCGGCGACCGGCAACACCGCCACCGTCAACCTCCCCGCCACGCCCACCCGCTACCTGCGCGTGAGCATCACCGGCAACACCGGATGGCCCGCCGGCCAGCTCTCCGAGCTCCAGGCGTTCACCTCCTGACACCGTCCTGCCCCGGGCCCTGACGACCAGCGCGTCCCAGGACCCGGGGCACGGACGGCCACGATCCCGCCCGGCCCCCACGCCGGGCGGGATCACGGCTTTCCGGCCGCCGTCAGCTGCGCAGCCGGTTCCGGACCCAGCTGACCGGGCTGCCGGCCGGGTGGGCGGGCGGCGCCTCCCGCTCGTCCTCGGCGGTCAGCGTCTCCGGCGGCGGCCCGGGGTTCACCGGGCGGTCGACCCGGCCTCCGGCGGTGGTCGGCGGCTCGGCGTAGGGCTGCGGCTCGGCGTAGGGCTGCGGCGGGGCCGCGGGAGCAGGGGCGCCGGTCGGTCCGGTGGCGTACCGCCGCCGCAGGCGCCGGGTGGTGCCGGCGAGGATCATCGCGATCGCGAGGCCGGTGACCAGCGTCACGCCGATGCCGGCCAGGAACGCGCCGAGCGTGTTCACCGTGCCGAGCTCGTTGTCGAGGAGCGTCACGGTGTAGTCCGGTCCGCCGGAGAGGTTCTGGGCGACGACGAGGCCGGTGAAGGCACCCGTGGCGGCGAGCAGGAGAAGTCCCAGGACGAGCATGGCCGCCCTCCTTTCGTGGCCCTGCGCGCCTGCCCGCCCACGCGGCGTCCAATCGTCCGTCCGGAACCGCGTCGAATAAATCGCTTGCGCCCTCCGCAGCGTTCGCTAGGGTGATCCCCGCAGTCCGAGTTCGGAAGATCGAGAAGACCGAGGAGGTGTGTCCGCATGGTTGCCGCCCTGTCGCGGCGCGCTTTCCCCTGCGCGCCATACGCCGTCTTCCTCTTCCAGACCTCGCCCACCGGCTGACGCCGCGTCGCCCCTGTCGACGCACCCGGTGGGCCGTTCCCACCAGGAGCAACTGCAGTGCGCGAGCGCTTTGCCGACAGCGATTCCTTCTCCCGTATCCGCCCCAAGGGCGCTTCCCGGCGCGGCCGCCGGGACGAGCGGTTCGACGACGTCGAGCCGGAGTGGTTCCCCACCGAATTCTCCGAGTACTTCGCGGACACCGACGCCTCCGGCTTCGAGGACGACGGCTCCGCCTTCACCGCCCCGGTGACCGACGGCCCGCCCACCGGCGACCGCTGGTCCACCTGGGACCAGTCCACCCCGACCGAGAAGGGCCCCGAGCCCCGTCCCGACTGGGTGGTGACCGAGCTCGCCGCGGTCGACACCGAGCTCGGCATCGTCAAGACCGGCAAGGAGGCCGACGTCTTCCTGCTGGAGCGCGGCGTGCCCGGCACCGAACGCCGCACCCTGCTCGCCGCCAAGCGCTACCGCGACGCGCAGCACCGGATGTTCCACCGCGACTCCGGCTACCTGGAGGGCCGCCAGCACAAGGAGTCCCGGATCACCCGCGCAATGGCCAAGCGCACGTCCTTCGGCAAGGAGGCGATCGCCGGCCAGTGGGCGGCCGCCGAGTTCGGCGCGCTCTGCCGGCTCTGGTCGGCGGGCGTCGCGGTGCCGTACCCGGTGCAGATCCTGGGCACCGAGATCCTGATGGAGTTCGTCGGTGACGGCACCGGCGCCGCCGCGCCGCGGCTCGCCCAGCTGCGCACCGAGGAGGCCGACGTCGAGGACCTCTGGGAGCAGCTCGGCCGGAGCCTGTCCGTGCTGGCCCGCGAGGGGTACGCGCACGGCGACCTCTCGGCGTACAACATCCTGGTCCAGGACGGCCGACTGGTGATCATCGACGTGCCGCAGATCGTCGACGTGATCGCCAACCCGCGCGGCCGCTCCTTCCTGGAGCGGGACGTGCGCAACGTCGGCGCCTGGTTCGTCTCCCGGGGCCTGCCGGAGGCCCGGGTCGGCGAGCTGGTCGACCTGCTGGCCTTCGACGCGCGGCTCGACTGACCGCGCGGGGCGGCGGGTTCGGGACGGGCCGCTCCGGCAAGACGCCGGGGCAGCCCGTCCCCGCGGCGGTGCCCGACAAGGAAAGCCTCGGACGGATGACCAGCTGTCCGGGGCCCGCCGCGTCCGCCGACCCACTCACCGGCCCTCCGTACGATGACCGGTACGGGCCGCGACCCCGCGGCCCGGCACCGCCGGAGAGGGACGACCGCACCATGCCGCACCGCGCCGACACCGCGCCCGAGGACACCGTGCCCGACGACGCCGTGCTCGACGACCCGGTCGGCGCCTCGCTGCGCGGTCACCACGCCCACCTCGCCCGCCGCTCCGGCCGCGCGCTCGGCTACCTGCCGGAGGTGGCGACCTTCTGCGCCGTCACCGGCGAACCGGATCCGGCCGCGTGGGCGGACCTCGCGCGGCTGCTCGGCCCCGGCGGGTTCGCCGACCTGTTCAGCAGCCCGGCGACGCCGCCGGCCGACTGGGCGCCGGTGTTCGTCCTGGAGGGCCGACAGCTGGTCCACCCGGGCGCGGCACTCGCCGAGGAGCCGGCCGGCGTGGTCGAGCTCGGCGCGGACGACGTGCCCGAGATGCTGGACCTGGTCGCCCGCGCCCAGCCGGGCCCGTTCCGCCCGCGCACCCGGGAGCTCGGTCGCTACCTCGGTGTCCGCGAACACGGCACCCTGGTCGCGATGGCCGGCGAGCGCCTCCGCCCGCCCGGCTGGACCGAGATCAGCGCCGTCTGCACCGCCCCCGAGGCCCGTGGCCGCGGCCACGCCGCCCGGCTGGTGAACGCCCTCGTCGCCCGCATCACCACCCGCGGCAAGCGGCCGTTCCTGCACGTCGCCGAGTCCAACACCGCGGCCCTCGCCCTCTACGAGCGCCTCGGCTTCGAGACCCGCACCCCGGTCGCCTTCCGCGGCTTCCGCGTCCCGTGACCGCGGTCGCGGTCACGGTCGTGGTCGCCGGCGGCCCGTCCGGGACAGCTATCGCGAGGCGTCCACCGGGTCCGGCTCACCGAGGTCGGCCGACCGCTCCTCCTCGTGGCCGTCGCCCTCGATGTCGATGTGCGGGAGCAGGCGGTCGAGCCACCGGGGGATCCACCAGTTGCCGTCGCCGAGCAGGACCATGGTGGACGGGACGAGCAGGCCGCGGACCACGGTGGCGTCGAGGGCGACGGCGGTGGCGAGGCCGATGCCGAACATCTTGACCACCGGGTCGTCCGAGAGCAGGTAGCTCAGGAAGACCGCGACCATGATCAGGGCCGCCGAGCTGATGATCCGTCCGGTGCCGGAGAGACCCGCGACCACCGCCCGGCGGTTGTCGCGTCCGTGCAGGTAGTTCTCGCGCACCGCGCTGAGCAGGAACACCTCGTAGTCCATCGACAGGCCGAACAGCACCGCGAACATCAGCAGCGGCACGTACCCGGGGATCGGCACCGCCCCGTCCAGCCCGATCGTCCGCGCGCCCCAGCCGTGCTGGAAGACGGCGGTGAGCACGCCGTACGCGGCGGCGACCGAGACCAGGTTCATCACCGCGGCCTTCAGCGCGACCAGCGGTGAGCGGAAGGCGAGCAGCAGGAGCAGTCCGGCGACGGTCAGCACGAATCCGACCACCAGCGGCATCCGCTGCGCGATCCGCGCGTTGAGGTCGGCCTGGGCGGCCGGGGCGCCGCCGACGTGCACGCTCTGCCCGGTGCCGGCGGTGGCGGCGGGGAGGACGTCGCCGCGCAGCCGGTGGACGAGCGCGGTGGTGGCCGGGTCGGCGGGGCCGGTGGTGGGCGTGAGCTGCCAGCGGACGGTGACGCCGTCGGCGGCGACGGCGGGGCGGCTGACCGAGGCGACACCCTCGGCGCGTCCGAGTGCGGCGGCGACGGCGGTGAGCCGCTGGTCGGCGGCGCCGTTCCGGGCGGGGGTGGGCAGCACGTCGACGATCTGCAGCGGCCCGTTGGAGCCTGGGCCGAACGCGGCGGCCATCTGCCCGTACGCGGTGCGGCTCATGCTGCCGGCCGGCTTGCTGCCGGCGTCCAGCTGGCCGAGGTGCAGGTCGACCGCGGGGGCGGCCAGGGCGCCGAGCAGGGCGAGGCCGGCCAGCAGCAGCGGCCAGGGACGGGCGGCGACGAGTTCGGCGACGCGTCCCCAGCCGTGCGGCTTCGCGTCCGGGGCGGGGGTGGCACGCCGCGGGGTGAGCTTCGTGCCGAGCAGGACGAGGACGGCGGGCAGCAGGGTGAGGTTGACGCCGAGGGCGACCACCACGGCGACGGCCGGGGCGAGCGCCAGCGCGTACAGCAGGGGGATGCCGCCGAGGGCGAGTCCGGCGAGGGCCGCGATCACGGCGCTGCCGGCGAAGGCCACGGACTTGCCGGAGCCGGCGGTGGTGCGCACGGCGGCGTCCTCGACGCCGACGCCGGCGGCCCGCAGGTCGCGGAAGCGGGTCAGGCCGAAGAGGGTGTAGTCGATGCCGACGCCGAGACCGATCATCGCGGCGATGGTCTCGCCGGCCTCGGGCATGTCCATCAGGTGGCCGACGAGTCCGAGCACCGGCAGGGCGATGCCGAGGCCGACCACGCCGGCGAGCAGCGGGAGGCCGGCGGCGACCGGGCTGCCGAGGGTGACGGCCAGGATCAGCAGGGCGGCGGCCAGGCCGATCAGTTCGCTGCGGCCGGTGCTGCCCTTGTCGACGGCGGCGGCGAGGAAGCCGCCGGGGGTGACCTCGATGCCGGTGGCGGTGGCCGGTGCGGTGGCGGCGAGGACGGCGTGGGTGATCTCGGAGGTGACGTCCCGTCCGGTGACGTCGAGTTCGACGGACAGGTAGGCGGTGCGGCCGTCGGCGCTCATCGCCCCGGCGCCGGCCGGGTCGTAGGGCGTGGTGACGGCGGTGACGTGCGGCACCGCGGCGACGGCCGCGGCGGCGGCGCGGACGGCGGCCGTCCGGTCGGCGGCGGTGAGCGGCGGGGTGCCGTCGGCGGTGTGCAGCAGGACCGGCTGCTTGCCGGAGGCCGAGTCGGTGAACGCCCGGTCGGTGATGTCCCGCGCGGCCTGGCTGTCGCTGCCGGGGATCGAGACCGCCTCGCTGGTGACGCGTCCGAACAGGACGACCGCGGCGACCGCCGCGGCCAGCAGCAGGAGCCAGGACGCGACCACGCGCTTGGGTCTGCGGGCGCACCAACGCCCGACACCGGTGAACATCTGCGGCGGACCGCCTCTCGTACGTCGACGGGGGCGTACGGGCCCCCGCCGAAACTCATTGCACTCTCAGTGCAACGCGTACACTTGCACTCGCGGTGCAACAAAGTCAACGCGAGGACGGAAGGGACCGAGGTGAAGCGCAGCGAGACCGGTGCAGGGGGCCCGTCCGGCACCGACGGGCGCACGGAACGCGGCCGGCAGACCCGCGAGAAGATCGCCGAGGCGGTCCTCTCGCTGCTCGACGAGGGCCAGGCGCTCTTCCCCGCCGACAAGGTCGCCGAGCGGGCGGGCGTCTCCCGCCGGCTGGTGTTCCACCACTTCGCCGACATGGCCGAGCTCGCCGAGGTCGCCGTCAACCGGCGGATGGCGCAACTCCTCGCCCAGGTCAGGCCGATCCCCGTCGACGCGCCGCTCGCCGAACGGATCGCCGCCGTCGCCGAGCAGCGCGCCCGCATCCTGGAGGGCGTCACCCCCGCCCGGCTCGCCGTCCTGCGGCTGGAGAACCCGACCGCGCCGGTCGTCGAAGGCGTCCGGCAGATGCTCGAACTCGCCCGCCGCCGCCTCACCGAGATCTTCGCCGCCGAACTCGACCCGCTGCCCGAAGCCGCCCGCACCGACCTGCTCAACGGGCTCGACGCGGTCACCACCTGGAGCGCCTGGCACCACTGGCGCACCAGCGGCCTGACGCCGGACCAGGCCCGGCACACCATGGCCGTCACCGTCCACGCCCTGCTCGCGTCCGCCGACGCGACGCCGCGCGGCTGACCGCACACGCGGGCGCCCCGGACCTCCCCCAGCGGAGGCGGTCCGGGGCGCCCTGGCGCGGATCAGCGGATCAGCGGATCAGAGGCCGAGCGCCGCCGCCACCCGGTCCGCCATCGCGGCCTCGCCCAGCGCGTTCGGGTGCACGGGCACGAAGTTGGTGCCGAACAGCACCGGCTCCACCCACCGGGTGCCGACCGGCCGGCAGGCGTCGTGCCCGTCCGAGGCCGCCGAGACGTCCACGTACGTCGCGCCGGTGTCGGCCGCGGCGCGCTTCACCGCCGCGTTCAGGTGCGTCTGCAGGTCGCGCAGGTACGGGATGTCGCCCGAGGCGATCGGCATCTTCGCGAAGCAGCCCGGCACCGCCTCGCTCGGCACGATCCACGGGTACCCGACGATCGCCACCCGCGCGTTCGGCGCCTTCGCCCGCACCGCCGCCAGCGCGGCCCGCAGCGCCGGGTAGGTGGTGTTGTCGACGGTGTCCACGAAGCTGGAGCCGTACAGGCTCTGGCACGGGTGGCCGAAGCCCAGGGTCACCGCGCCCGCCGAGCCGCAGGCCAGGATCGCGCTGACGAAGGTGTTGCTGTCGTTGCCGCCGATCGTCATGGTCACCAGGTCGGTGCCCGCACTCAGCGCGTCCAACTGCGGCCCGACGCCCGGGTACTGGGAACCCGCGAAGTCCTTCGTCTGGGCGCCGCCGCAGGTCACGTCGGCGAGGTTCAGCCCCGCCCGGGCGGCCAGCACGTGCGGGTAGTTCGCGCTGGACCGGGCGCAGACCAGCGCCGCGGACGGGTCGAGCGGCAGCACACCGGAACCGGCACTGTAGCTGTCGCCCAGGGCGACGTAGTCGACGGTCGCGGCGGCCTGCGCCTGGACGGGGAGGGTGAGGCCGACACCGGCGAGGGTGGCGGCGGCGACGGCGGTCGCCGCGAGGCGGCGCGCGCGAGCACGTAGGGACATGCGGGGTCTCCTTGCAACCAGGGGTGGGGGGCGTGCCAAAGAGAGGCCCGGGCCGTTGGGGGGCGGCCCGGCCGTGTTTCCGCGAAGTTACTCGCCGGGAAGTTACCCACTGGTCAGGGCCGGGTCAATGACCCGCGCGCCATCTGTCACACGCCCGGCCGACACGCCCACCACGCCATTCACCGATCCGGCCCCGCCGGCTCCCCGTCGAGGTACTCGTTCAAGAGGTCGGTGACAAGCTGCCTGGCAGCGGCGTCCGCACAAGATCTTGAGACCCCGAGCAGCCCATGGCAGGCTCATGCCGCATGATCGATGAATTCGCGAAGGACAACCTGCACGGGAGACTGCGGCGGGACCGCGAGGCACTGCTCTGGAAGCTCGACGGCCTGTCCGAATACGACGTCCGCCGACCGTTGACAGCGACCGGAACCAACCTCCTCGGCCTGGTCAAACACGTGGCCACCGTCGAGGCCTGGTACTTCGGCGAGGTCTTCGACCGCCCTTCCCCGGAACCGCTGCGCCGGTGGCAGGACTCCGACGGCAGCGATCTGTGGGCGACCGAGGACGAGACCCGCGACCAGATCATCGGGTTCTACCGGCGCACGTGGGAACACTCGGACGCGACGATCAACGAGCTTCCCCTCGACGCCCCCGGCCACGTGCCGTGGTGGCCGGAGCCGTATCCCAACACGAACCTGTTCGCCGTCATGGTCCATGTCCTCAGCGAGTCCGTCCGGCATGCCGGGCACGCCGACATCCTGCGCGAGGGCCTCGACGGCCGGACCGGGTTGCGCGCCGAACACGAGAAGCAGATCGACGAGGAAGCCCGTGCAGCCTACTGCGCGAAGATCGAGCAGGCCGCCAGGTCGGCCGCCCCAAAGGTCGACTCACCCTCGAGCAGCCCCGCGAACGGGTAGGGCTGACGCCCCGTTCTTCACCGCCCAGGGGCTCACCGACGAGGCCGTGGCGCTGCGCCTGGGCGTCTCCGTCCGCACCACCCGCCGGATCACCGCCAAGCCGATGGAGCGCCTCGGCGCCAAGAGCCGCTTCCAGGCGGGCCTGCGCGTCGGCGAACTCGGCCTGCTCCGGCTGCTCCGACGCACGGCGTGCCCCGGGCCCGAGCCCCGAGCCCGATGGCCGAATGTGACAGAAGCTGGTCATTGCGGACGGACGCGGTCGGCGGAAGGATCGACGCATGCCCGCACCGCACACCGTCGTGATCGCCGCCTTCCCCGGCGTCGAACTCCTGGAAGTCACCGGCCCGGCCGAGGTGTTCTCCGTCGCCTCCCGCCTGGTCGGCGACACCGGCGCCGCCTACCGGGTCGAGATCGCCGCCCCGCGGGCCGGCATCCTCGACACGGCCGCCGGGGTGCGGCTGGTCGCCGACCGGGCGCTCGCCGAGGTCCCGCCGGGCCCGGACACGCTGCTGGTCGCGGGCGCCATCACCGCCGGCGCCGACGGGTACGCGGCCGCGGTCGACCCCGAGGTGGTCGGCTGGCTCGGCGGCGCGGCACCCGCCGCGCGGCGGGTCGGCGGCGTCTGCGCCGGCGTCCACCTGCTGGCGGCGGCCGGCCTGCTCGGCGGCCTGCCCGCCACCACCCACTGGCTCACCGCCGCCCAACTCGCCGACCGGCACCCGGAGATCGCCGTCGACGCCGACCCGATCTTCATCCGGGCCGGACGGATCTGGACCTGCGCCGGCGTCACCGCCGCCCTCGACCTGGCGCTCGCCATGGTCGCCGAGGACCACGGCCCCGAGGTCGCCCTGGCCACCGCCCGCGCCATGGTCATGTACGTCAAACGGCCGGGCGGGCAGACCCAGTTCAGCGTCCCGCTGTCGCTCCAGGCGAGCGACGACGACCGGATCGACGCGCTGCGCCGCTGGATCGACGCCCACCTCGCCGAACGCATCACCGTCGAGCAACTGGCCGCACACACCAACCTCAGCGTCCGGCACTTCGCCCGCGTCTTCCGGCAGCGCACCGGCCGCACCCCCGCCGACTACCTGGAGGCAGTCCGGGTCGAGGCGGCGCGGCGACTGCTGGAGGAGTCCGCCCGCACGCTGCCCGACATCGCCGCCGCGAGCGGCCTCGGCTCGATCGAAACCCTCCACCGCGCCTTCCGCCGCCGCGTCGGCACCGGACCCGCCGAATACCGCCGCCGCTTCCACCACCGCCCCACCGGCTGACCCCACCGGCTGACCCCGCCGGCCGGCCCACGCGGTGGCCCTGCCGACCGTCCCCGCCACCGCCCCGCGCGTCGGACCCGCCCGCCTTCCCCGCTCCCGCCCCGCGCGGGAGCGCGACCGACCATGCCCTCAACCCCCGAACAGGAGCACCCCCGTTGTCCCGCACCAAGGTCGTCCCGATCCCCGTCCTCGGCCGCCACGCCGTCAACGCCTACCTGCTGCTCGGCCGGCACCCCGTGGTCGTCGACTCCGGCACCCCCGGCAGCGCCCGCCGGATCACCGAACAGCTCGCCTCGCACGGCGTCGACCCGCAGGACGTCCGCCTGATCGTCCTCACCCACGGGCACATCGACCACTTCGGCTCCGCCGCCGAGCTGCGCCGCCTCACCGGCGCACCGATCGCCGCGCACGCCGCCGACCTCGGCCCGTACCGCACCGGGCGGGTCCGCGAGCCGTACCTGCCGACCGGGCCGATGGGCCGGGCGATGGCCCGCGACCGCCGGCTGCACGCGGAGGTGGAGTCCTTCGAGCCGGACCTGCTGCTGCGTGCGGGCACCACCGACCTCGCGGAGTTCGGCGTCGAGGGCCGGATCCACCCGACCCCGGGTCACACCGCCGGGTCGGTCTCCGTGCTCACCGACGACGGCGACCTGGTGGCCGGCGACCTGATCGCCAACTCCTTCATGGGCCTGATCCCGGGCCGCCCCGCCAACCCGCCGTTCCACGACGACCCGCTCGCCAACCTGGCCAGCCTCCGCGCCATGCTGGACCTCGGCCCGACCCGCCTGCACGTCGGCCACGGCACCCCGCTCGACGCCGCCCGCGTCACCCGCTGGGCCACCGCCGAGCACCGCCGCCTCACCCGCCGCGCCGCCCGCGGCCGGCTCCGCACCCGCGCCGCCATCGCCACGGACGACGGGCTGCCGTCCACCATCGGTTGATCATGGGACACCTGGAGACCGAACTCGCCCGGCACCGGTGGAAGCGCCTGCTGCAGCACCGGGCTGTGCGACGAGGAGTTCGCTCCGCCCTGAAGAAGAGCGTCAGTCGGCCGGCTTCTCCCAGACCGAGACGTGGCGGACGCTGTCCGCGGTGAACGGCTCGCGGGTCCAGCCGGACCAGCGGTCGCGCAGCCGCAGGCCGGCGAGTCGGGCCATCAGGTCGAGTTCGGCGGGCCAGACGTAGCGGAACGGGATCGAGCTGACCTCGCCGCGGCCGTCCTCGGTGACGGTGATGTAGTGGCAGGTGGCGTCCTGGGTGACGGTGTCGTAGACGGTGTACGCCCAGCCGGTCGGTCCGGTCTCGAAGGGGACGATGTTCTGCCCGGCCGGGATCTTCCGCAGTTCCGGGACGATCACCTCCACCACGAAGCAGCCGCCGGGCGCCAGGTGCTCGGCGGCGTTGTGGAAGCAGTCGACCTGCTCGTCCTGGGTGGTGACGTTCATGATGGTGTTGAACACCAGGTAGACCAGCGAGAACGGCCCGTCCGCCGCCGTGTCGACCTTGGTGGTGGCGAAGTCGCCGATCGAGACGCCGATCTCCCCGCCACCCGGCTTGGCCCGCAGGCGGGCAGCCATCGCCCGGGAGAGGTCGATGCCGTGCACCGGGACGCCGCGCCGGGCGAGCGGCAGGGCGATCCGGCCGGTGCCGATGCCCAGTTCCAGCGCGCGGCCGCCGGCCGCCAGGTCGGCGAGCAGGTCGACGGTCCGGGCGATGGTGTCGGGTTGGAACTCGGCACCGGTGGACTCGTCGTAGTGCTCCGCCACGCGTGCGTCGAAGTGTCCGTCGTCAGAGCTCATCGGGCGAACCTACCGCCGCGGGCGCGGCGGCCGCCGGGAATTCCCTCGGCGCGGCAGGGTGGCCCTCCGCCGTCCCTCCCGGGGCGAAGCGGACCGCGGCGAGGCGTTCGCGGGAGGCCGCGTCGGCCAGGACGACGGACGCCGTGCCGGGCAGCGCGTCCGCGCCGCGCCGGTCGAGGGCGGTGAGCAGCCGGCCGAGGCCGCGGACGTGCCGTCGGAAGACCCGGCCGCCGGTGGTGCGGTTGCGGGCGTGCTGGCCGGCGAGGGCGTCGGCCGGGGTGACGGCGAGCAGGACGACGTGCAGCTCGCGGCCGTGCCGGCGGGCCCAGCGGGCGAGGCAGCGGCGCATCCACCACCGGGTCCCGCAGTCGTGCACCAGCAGCGGCCCGGGGCGGCGGAACGCGGCCCGGGTGCGCAGGAAGTGCAGGGTGCGGACGTACGGCCGGTACGCGGCGTAGGGGATCCGGCGGGGCATCCGGGCCTCGCAGGCGGTCCGGGTGCGCCGGGGGTCGATCACCTCGGCCTGCGGCGACCAGCGGCGCAGCAGGGTGCTCTTGCCGCTGCCGGGCAGGCCGCAGACGACCACGACGGCGTCGGTGCCGTACGTCGGCAGGAGCGGTGGGCCGGGGCGGCCGCGCAGGTCGACCAGGCCGCGGGGGTGGACCGGGCCGCGCAGGTCGACCAGGCCGCGGGGGTGGACCGGGCCGCGCAGGTCGACCGGGCCGCGGGGGGCGGTTCCGGACGGTACGCCGCTGCTGTCCTCCATCCCGCACTCCCCGCGCTGATCTTCCTCGCCGACCCCGGCGACTCTACAGTCTCGTAGAAGCATGCCCCGCCCAGGTCTCTGCCACCGGTGCGGCTACTCCTCGGCGAGCAGGCGGACGGCGGTCTCCCGCATCTCGACCTTGCGGATCTTGCCGGTGACGGTCATCGGGAACTCCTCGACGACGTGCACGTAGCGCGGGATCTTGAAGTGGGCGAGCCGGCCCTCGCAGTACGTGCGGACGGCTTCGGCGGTGAGGGGCTCGGCGCCTTCGCGCATCCGGACCCAGGCCATCAGCTCCTCGCCGTACTTGGCGTCGGGCACGCCGATCACCTGGACGTCGAGCACGTCGGGGTGGGTGTGCAGGAACTCCTCGATCTCGCGGGGGTAGAGGTTCTCGCCGCCGCGGATCACCATGTCCTTGATCCGGCCGGTGATGGAGAGGTAGCCGTCCTGGTCCATCACGGCGAGGTCGCCGGTGTGCATCCAGCGGGCGGCGTCGACCGCCTCGGCGGTCTTCTCCGGCTCGCCCCAGTAGCCGAGCATCACGGAGTAGCCGCGGGTGCAGAGTTCGCCGGGTTCGCCGCGCGGGACGGTGCGGCCGGTGGCGGGGTCGACGACCTTGACCTCCAGGTGGGGTCCGACCCGGCCGACGGTGGAGACGCGGCGTTCGATCGAGTCGTCGGCGCGGGTCTGGGTGGAGACCGGGGAGGTCTCGGTCATGCCGTAGCAGATGGAGACCTCGGTCATGCCCATCCGTTCGATGACCTGCTTCATCACCTCGACGGGGCAGGGCGAGCCGGCCATGATGCCGGTGCGCAGGCTGCCGAGGTCGTAGGAGTCGAAGTCGGGGACGGCGAGCTCGGCGATGAACATGGTGGGCACGCCGTACAGCGAGGTGCAGGATTCGGCGGCGACCGCGGCGAGGGTGGCGGCCGGGTCGAAGGCGGGGGCGGGGATGACGGCGCAGGCGCCGTGGGAGGTGGCGGCGAGGTTGCCCATCACCATGCCGAAGCAGTGGTAGAAGGGCACGGGGATGCAGATCCGGTCCTGCTCGGTGTAGCCGCACAGTTCCCCGACGAAGTAGCCGTTGTTGAGGATGTTGTGGTGCGAGAGGGTGGCGCCCTTGGGGAAGCCGGTGGTGCCGGAGGTGTACTGGATGTTGATCGGGTCGTCCGGCGCGAGGGCGCTCTGCCGTTCGGCGAGCGCCGCCGGGTCGGCGTGCCGTCCGGTCTCCAGCAGGCCGTCCCAGCCGTCGGAGCCGATCAGCACGACCTTCTGCAGCTCCGCGCAGCGCGGCCGGACCTCCTCGATCATGGCGGCGTAGTCGGAGGTCTTGAACCGCTCCGCCGCGACCAGCAGCCGGATGCCCGCCTGGTTGAGCACGTACTCCAGCTCGTGCGAGCGGTACGCGGGGTTGACGGTGACCAGGACGGCGCCGATCTTGGCGGTGGCGTACTGGGTGAGCGTCCACTCGGCGCAGTTGGGGGCCCAGATCCCGACCCGGTCGCCGCGGTCGATGCCGAGGTCGAGCAGGCCGAGGGCGAGGGCGTCGACGTCCGCGACGAGCTGCCGGTAGGTCCAGCGGCGTCCGGTGGCGCACTCGACGAGCGCGTCCCGGTCGGGGTGGGTCCGGGCGGCGCGGTCGAGGTTCTCGCCGATGGTGTCGCCGAGCAGCGGGACGTCCGCGGTGCCCGACGCGTAGCTGCGGGTGGCCGGCTGGGTGGTCACGGTGGTCCTCCGGGGGTGGGGGCGGACAGGTCCGGTGCGCCCCATGATCCAGGCCGCCGCGCCGCCGGGCCACCCCCGAACGGGGGTGCCGTCAGGGCTGGTGGCCGCCGGCGGGTGCGGGCAGCACGGGTGCGGCGGGGGCGGGGCCGAGGGTGGTGGTGCCGGGGGCGGCGCGGTGGCCGAGGCCGGTGCGGTAGACGTCGAGGGCGAGTTCGGTGCGGCCGGTGCGGCGGTAGAGGTCGCCGAGCAGCCGGCACAGGTCGGCGAGGTCGCCGGCCGCCCCGGCGCGCTCCAGCAGGGACAGTGCACGGACCCAGTGCTCCTCGGCGGCGGCGCTGTCGCCGGCGTCCTCGGCGAGCAGGCCGAGCAGCCGGTGGGCGCCGGCGGCGTGGACGGCGCCGCGCTCGGAGCCGATCGCGTCCAGCAGCGTGGTCAGCAGCCCGGCTGCCTCGGCCGGGCGGCCCGTCCGCCGTAGTACGTCGGCGAGTTCGACGTCGATCTGGTGGGTGAAGAGTTCGGCGCGGCGGGTGGCGAGCATGGCGCGGGCGGTGCGCAGTTCCGCCTCGGCGCTCGGCAGGTCGTCGGCCTGGGCGTGGACGTAGCCGCGCATCCAGTGGCACTTGGCGAGGTCACCGGTGAGCCGCAGGCGCTGGTACAGCTCCTGGGCCTTGGCGAGCGAGCGGTCCACCTCGGCGGTGCGGCCCTCGGCGATCAGGGTGCGGGCGACGCTGCGGTGCAGGTGCGCGACGAGGGCGGGGTCGGTGGCGTCGGGGGCGAGGGCGAGGGCGAGTTCGGCGGCCTGGGCGGCGCGGGCGTGGGCGCCCATGTCCATGTAGGGGCCGATGACGGCGGAGTAGAGCAGCAGCAGGGCGTCGGGGTCGTGCAGTCCGGCGGCCCCGAGCTGGTCGATGGCGGTCTCCAGCAGGTAGCAGGAGTACCGGAGTTCGCCGGCCAGCAGGTGGGTGACGGCGCGGCCGCGGACGGCGGCGGCGCGGGCCGGGAGCGGCTGGTCGGCGAGCAGGCGTTCGGCCTGTTCGAAGTGGTCGCGGGCCCGGTCGAGGCGGCCCGCTTCGAGGGCGCATTCGCCGAGGCCGAGCAGGGCGGCGGGGCGGAGTGCGGTGAGCTCCTCGCGTTCGGCGTGCTCCAGCACCTCGGCGAAGCGGCGTGCGGCCAGCTCCACGTCACCGGTGGCGAGTTCGGCCTGGGCCTCGGCGAGGGTGAGGCGCAGCCGGGCGGCGAGGTGGGCGGGGCGGCCGGTGGCGAGTTCGTCGGTGTCGACGCCGAGGCGGGCGGCGAGGTGCTTGAGCGCGGCGTCGGAGGGGCGGGCCCGGCCGGCTTCGAGGGTGGAGACGTAGGCGGCGGTGTAGGCCGGTTCGGCGAGCGCACGCTGGGTCAGTCCCTTGGCGTGGCGCAGTCGTTGGAGCCGTCGTCCGAACTCGTCGGGTCCGTGGTCCTCGGTCATGGTGTGCCGCTCCCCTCGTCGGTGTCCGCGCGCCGGGTCCATTGTCGGGGACGCGACGATGGCCTACATTAACCGCGCACGTAAGTCTGATTATCCCTCAACTTAACTCCGCACGGGAGGTCCCAGCGTGCACATCCGCAGACTCACCACCCTGGCCGTGGCCGCCGCCACCGCCCTCGCGGCCGGCTGTCTCGTCCAGCCCGCCACCGCCGCCCCGGCCGCTCCCCCGGCGCCGGACACCACCAGATCCGTCGAGGCCTTCGGCGCGGACGGCTCCATCTCCCGCGCCCGGGTGCCCGCCGCCTCCCCGCACACCGCCGCCGCTCCCACCTCCCCCGCCGCGCGCGGCCTCGCCGCCGACGGCACCGTCACCCCGGTCGTCCAGAACGGCTCCCCCGCGAACAAGCTGGACGTGGTGGTGATCGGCGACGGCTACACCGCCGGCGAGCAGGGCAGGTTCCTCACCGACGCCGCCACCAAGTGGCAGGAGATCTCGGCCGTCGAGCCGTACGCCACCTACCGAGGCCTGTTCAACGTCTGGGCCGTGCAGGCGGTCTCCACCGACTCCGGCGTCTCCGGCGACCCCGACCGGGCGACCACCCGGCGCACCGCCCTCGGCTCGTACTTCTGGTGCGGCGACGTCGAGCGGCTGCTGTGCGTGGACACCGACGCGGTCGACCGCTACGCCGCCCTCGCCCCGCAGGCCGACCTGGTGCTGGTGGTCGCCAACAGCACCAAGTACGGCGGCGCCGGCTACAACGACGTGGTCTCGCCGCTCGGCTACTCTGGCATAGCCACCGTCGCGGGCGGCAACAGCCTCTCCGGGCAGATCGCCGTGCACGAGACCGGCCACTCGCTCGGCCACCTCGCCGACGAGTACTCCTACGCCGACCAGGGCACCTACCACGGCACCGAACCCGCCGAGGCCAACATCAGCACCCTGACCGCCGACCGGATGCGCCGCGCCCGCACCAAGTGGTACCGCTGGCTCGGCCAGACCTCCCCCGACGGCGGCACCGTCGGCGCCTACCTCGGCGGCGGCTACTACCCGGCCGGGCTGTACCGGCCCACCGACAACTCGATCATGCGGTCGCTCGGCCGCCAGTTCAACCTGCCCGGCCGCGAGGCGATGATCGCCGGGTTCTACCGCTACGCCACCACCCTGGCCAGCACCACCCCGACCGGCGCCGCGCTCGGCCCCGCCGACCGGATCACCGTGCAGCTCCCGGTCGCCGGCACCCGGCTGCGCTGGTACCTGGACGGCCGCGAACTCACCGCCCTGCGCGACCGCACCGACCTCGACCTGGCCGGCCTCCACCTCACCGGCCCCAGGGGCAGCGTCCACCGGCTCACCGCCCGTGCCACCGACCCCACCCCCGCCGTGATCGACCCCGAGCTGCTGCCTTCCCTCACCGACACCCTCAGCTGGCAGATCACCCGCTGAGCCCTCCCCCACGGCCTGCCCCGGGGGTGGCATGATCGTCCGGACGCCACGCCCCGGAGCAGCCCGATGACCTTCGCACCGCCCGCACCGCCCGCCTTCGCCGACTGCACGCCCCGCGAGAAGGCCGCCAGGCTCGTCACCGACGCCCTGGCCCCGGCCAACCTGGTGGTGGCCCTCCTCCTGCTGGTCGCCTGGCACAGCACCCGCTCCTGGGCGGGCCTCGGCTGGGGCCTGCTGGCGGCGCTGTTCTGCGGCGCCGTCCCGATCGCCCTGGTCAGGCTCGGCGTGCGGCGCGGCGACCTCACCGACACCCACATCCGGGTCCGCCGCCAGCGCCTGGTCCCGATGGCGCTCAGCCTGCTCTCCGTCCTCGCCGGCATCGCCCTGCTGTACGCGCTGCGCGCACCCGCCGACGTCACCGCGCTGGTGGTGGCGATGCTGGTCGGGCTGGCCGCCACCCTGGCGGTCACCGTCGGCTGGCAGATCTCCGTCCACAACTCCGTGGCCGGTGGCACCGTGATGATCCTGCTGCTGGTCCTCGGCCCCTGGGCGCTGGTCACCGCGCCCGGCGCCGCCGCGATCGGCTGGTCCCGCCTCGTCCTGCGGGCCCACACCGCCGCCCAGGTCCTCGCCGGCACCGCCCTCGGCGGCGCCGCGGCCCTGACCTTCGCCCTCCTGCGCTGACAGCCGCTCGGCGACGGCTACGGGGTGTCGGCGGTCCAGCGGGCGACCCGGTCCCCGCCGGTGGTGAGCCAGGTCCCGTCGCCGAGGGCGAGGGGGTCGGGGCCCGGGCCGACCGGGTAGGCGAGTTCGGTGCGGAGGGCGAGGGTCCGCGCGTCGAGCAGGAAGTGGCGGGAGGTCTCGGCGAAGTCGTGCTCGGCGACCGCGGCGATGACGGCGGTGTCGGAGAGGAAGCCGGGGCGGTTGACGAAGCGGTCGTCGCCCGCGCCGGGGATGTCCGCGATCGCGATCGACGCGGTGACCTGCCACGTTCCGTCCCCGGTGAGGGCGTGGAGCTGGAGGCGGGTGCCGGCCCGTTCGACCGTGATCAGGCGGTCGCCGGCGGCGTTGGTCCCGGCGAGGAGTTCGTCGGGCCGGGTGGCAGGGGTGACGTCGAGCTTCCCGCCGGTGCAGGTCACGGTGTAGGAGAGGGCGTCCTCCTGGCCCTGGCCGGCCGACAGCAGCAGCGCCCCTGCGGCCGTGGGCCGGCCGTCGAAGGCGTAGGTCGCCGACGCCGCGGTGAGGGCGACACGGTCGAGCACCTCCCCGCTCGCCGCGTCGACGGCGATGCACAGGTCTCCGTCGTAGGAGCCGTCCCGGTTCACCGGGCCGGGGACGGTGGCCAGCACGTACCGCCCGTCGGGGCTCGCGGCGCACGCCCCGTCGCCGGACCCGCCGCTGCTCCACGCCTCGTGCTCCACGGTCCACAGCCGCCGGCCGGTGGTGTCGACGGCCGCCAGTGCCTCCTCCCCGGAGACGAACAGGACCGTCGCGTCGGCGTTCGGGCCGGCGTAGCCGTGCTCGGCGAACGGCGCGGGGAAGACGACGCCTCCCTCGCAGACACCGTCGGCCCGGGCGAGGACCCGGTGGGCGACGATGCGCTCGCCGTCGCGGGTGACGATCCACGCCGCCTCGGCTCCGGGCTGCCATCCGTCGGGCCATCCGAGGGCGTCCTCCGTCCCGGGGACGGTGGCGCCGGCGGTCCGGCGTGCGGGGGTGGTCACCGGTCCGTCTCTCCTTGGCGTGTGACGGTACGACACCCAGTGTCCCACCGGGTGGGCCGCAGCCGGACGGGGTTCGGCCGCGGCACGCCGGGATTCAGGGGAGCCAGGTGAACAGGCGGCGGTGTGTTCCGCGTTCGCGGGGGAAGTACCACTCCCCGTCGCCGACCGTGCGGCCGCCGCTGCCCCGGATGAGGGGCGCGCAGTGGTCGGTGCACACGGTGCGCGAGGCACCGCCCTGGAGCGGCCGCCAGGCCGAGTCCTTCTGGTGGCGGCGGGCGAGGAACGCCAGCAGGTTCTGCTCGGCGTGGCCGGCGAAGTCGTCGGTCTTCGGCGAGTACTCGGAGGCCGGCAGCGGGATCAGGCCGAGCTTCTTCGCGTGGACCTGCTGCGCCGTGGTCAGGGGGCTGGAGCTGGTGCACGGCCCGAGCGGCGGTGACCGCGCGGTCCGGGGACGTCCCTGGCCGAGGACCTTGCCGGCCACGGTGCCGCCGCTCTCTCGGTCGACCACCCCGGTGACGCCGCGGCGGTCGAGTTCCCGGGCGCCCGACCGTACCGGGACGCCGTACGGTCCGCAGGTTCTTCGTACGCCACCTGGCCGGCCGCTGATCCGAGAGCACCGGTGAGGCCCCGGGCCTTCAGCTCGGGTCGTCGTAGGCGGTGCGGGCGGCGTGCACCTCGTCCATGTGGTCCTCCGCCCAGCCCTTGATCGCGCACATGACCGGCAACAGCGAGCGGCCGAGCGCGGTCAGTTCGTACTCCACGCGGACCGGGACGGCGGGGATCACCGTCCGCGTGACCAGTCCGTCCCGCTCCAGGTGCCGCAAAGTCTGCGTGAGCATCTTCTGGCTCACGCTCGCCAGTTTGCGTTGGAGGTCGCTGTACCGCTGCGGCCCGTCGGCGAGCGCGTTGACAGCGAGGCTGACCCACTTGTCGGCGATGCGGTCCAGCAGCTGCCGGGCGGGGCACTCGGCGAGGTAGGCGTCGTAGGCGGTGCTCGCCTCGGCTCGGCGCTGGGCGGCGGTGCGGGTGGACATGGCTCTCCTTCCGGTGCCGTAGGCACCTCGAAGTGCGTACTTCCTGATGGAGAGTAGCCGTCTCTACGGTGGTCAGCATGACCGATGAAGAGCTCATGAGGGCGGTGATCGCCCGCGGTTACGGTGGATCCGAGGTCCTCGAGTCGGTGACGGTCCGTCGGCCGGAACCCGGCCCCGGGCAGGTGCGGATCCGGGTCGAGGCCGCGACCGTCAATCCCGTCGACCTGGTCACCCGTTCCGGCGTGCTCGTCGAAGCGGGGCTGATGGCCGCCCGCGAGCAGACGGGCATCGGCTGGGACGTCGCGGGCGTGGTCGACCGGATCGGAGCGGGAGTGACCGCGTTCGCGCCGGGGCAGCGGGTGATCGGGCTGCGTGACCTGCTCGACGTGTCGCTGGGCGCTTACGCCGAATACCTGGTCCTCGATGCCGCAGCAGTCGCGCCCGCCCCGCCCGGTGTTCCGGCCGAGGCCGCCGCGACGCTGCCGCTGAACGGCCTCACCGCCCTGCAGTCCCTCGACCTGCTCGCTCTCGCCGCCGGCGACACCGTGCTGGTGACCGGGGCGGCCGGCGCGGTCGGTGGCTTCGCTGTGGAGCTGGCCGCGCGACGCGGGCTGCGGGTCCTCGCCCAGGTCCGCTCTGCCGACGAAAAGTTCATTCGGAGTCTCGGCGCGGAACGGATCGTCGGTCATGACACCGCCGACCTGGCGCACGAGGTCCGGCGCCTGGTGCCGGGCGGCGTCGACGGTGCACTCGACACGGCAGGACTCGGAATCCGCGCCTTGGCCGCCGTCCGCACCCGAGGTGCCTACGTCACGGTGGTCGGCGGTTCGGCCCCGCCCCCGCTGCGCGGCATCCGGGTCCACCAGCAGTGGATCAGTGCCGACGGGGCCGCCCTGGCCGAGCTCGCCGCCATGGATCTGACCCTGCGGGTCGCCGACATCCTCCTCTTCGAGTGCGCGGCCGAGGCCCACGACCGCCTCGCGGCCGGCGGCACACGCGGCCGCCTGGTACTGGTCCCGTCCGAAGCCTGAGCCGACCCGGCACCGGACTCCCGGGCCCCGGCCTGATGGCCCGCGCGTTCGCCACGGTCCGCGACCTGACCTCGCCCCGCGACCTGGTGCTGCGCGAGGCGAACATGCAGGAGCTGCGCGAACGCCTGCGCACCGGCGAGCTCGACATCGTCCCCCATCCCCGCCGTCACCGCGATGCCCCGCTTCGAACACCGCGTCATCGACGTCGAACCCGTCGGCCGCTCGAGGATGCGTCGCCGAACCGATCAACGGCGACACGGTAGACACCTCCGCGCGCCGACCGAGTCGCACGACGTTGGACCGCCGGGGCGCCTCGGATTCCGGCCCCCGACATCAGGGCTGAACACCGGGGACCGCGCTACCAGCGGGACCACCCGGTAGCGACCCGAGGAGTGGCTGCCACGGACGACGAAGCCGACCAGGGCGATCCCATGGGCGACCGACCCGACGGCGAGGGCGAATCCGCCGGATCCGCCGACCCGCCGACCGCCGGCACCCGCCGCGCCGGGCGGCTGGTGGCCCCCGACGAAGGCACCCGGTCCGACACGGAGAAGGACCTCGTCGCGTCCGACGTGGGCATCGACGGCGGCGCGGCCGGGGCCGAGGAAGCCGCTGTGCACATCGTCCCTGACGAACCGGACGGGGCCACCACGTAGCACCACGAGAGGGCCGCCGACGCGTCGCGCGCCACGGTGCCCCGAGCAGCGGCGGCCGGCGCGCACGGCTCGCCGTCCCGGGTCACGCTGGTACGGCAGGAGGCCGGCCGTGAACCCCCGAGCACAGCCGGCCCCTGACCCGGCATCGACCGGGTTCCTCGTGCGACCGGCGTCTCAGCCCAGCCAGTCCGCGGCGTCGCCGCCGTCCCGCGTCTGCTGTTCTGCGGCGATCTCCCGGTCGAGTTCGAGCAGAACGTTCAAGGCCGCCGCGGCCGCGGACGCCGCGCCCGTCGCCTCGGTCGCGGCCTGGTGGGCACCCTGCTGGTCACCGTTCTTCCAGCAGTCGAGTGCCTCGGCGGCGAAGTCCCGCAGCTCGATGAGTCTGGTGTCCGCCGTGATCGGCGCAGGCATGTCCTCTGGGGTCGCGGTCATCCCGCCATCGTCGGACAGCGCCACCCGCAAACCAAGATCATCAGTCTTGGCTCGTCCGCGCCGCGGTCAGGCGTCGGTCCGCTGGCGGGTGCGGCGGTTTTGCGACCGCTCTCCGATCGAGTCCTGGTCCAGGCATCCTCGCGGCGCAGGCGCTGACCGGCCGGGCGAGCTGTGTCACGGCGGCAGGTAGAGGGTGGTGCTGGGCGAGGTCCGGTACGCGTCGCGGTAGTGGGCGGCGAAATGCCCCGGGTGGGCGAAGCCCCAGCGCACCGCGATCTCGGTGACGGTCGTGGTGCGGGGGTCGGCGGCCAGCAGATCGCGGTGCGCGGCGTCCAGGCGGACCCGGCGCAGGTGGGCGAGCGGGGTCGTGTCCAGGTGGCGGCGGTGCCGGCCAACAAGGGGCTGGCCGCGGCACGCGGGTTGTCCGGGAGGCGGTCGACGTAGGCAGCGGTGTCGCGCCACAGTCCCGCCGCCGCCTCGTCGACCGGCCCGCGGGCGAGGAGCCGCCACGGTCTGGCGGCGGCCTCCGGCGGCAGCGCGGCCGCCTCGGCAACCAGGGAGGCCGGCAGCATCAGGACCGACACCGACAGATCCCTCGTGGTGCACCGGTAGGTCTGCCCGGGCCCGATGGCCGCCAGGACATCACCGGGGCCGTACCGCTCGACGCCCTGGCGCGCTTCGGCCTCCAGCGACCCGCCGCGGATCACCTCCAGGGCGAACAGGTCGCCGGGGCCGATGACGCCGCTGAGCTCGGGCCTCGTCGTGACCTCGGCGAGCGCCATCGGCCCGGCGGCGCGCTGCCGGAAGGAGTGGATCGGCCCGCCGGTCGGCGGCCCGACCACCCGGATGTGCGGTGCCTCCCCGTAGGCCCGCGTCATGAACGTGCTCGCCTCGTCGGGATCTGCGGTCTCGAACATCAGCGGCGTGCCCGCAGGGCTGCTCATGTCGGCCCCCCGGTTGCGGCGCCGGGCACCCTGCCGGTGGAGCGGGCTTCCGGTGCCCAGTCGACGGCGTCCGCGACGGACGCGGACCGCGTCACCGCCATCTGCTGCAGCACCGAGACCTCCTCCCAGCACGCGACCTGCTGCCAGGGCCGCACGCCGAGGCCCGGATCAGCGCGTACTTCGACGCCACGCCCGCACTGCCCACCCGGCGAAAGCGAACCGACCGCGCCGCCCGTGGCTCTGCCATCTGCCCTCCCGCCGGGGCGCGTGGCGCCGCCCGCGCCGGGTAGACGACGTGCGGTCGGGGAGGAACGGAAGGAGAGCCGACATCATGACCACCGAATCCGCGGTGACAGTGCCGCTGCCTCCGGCACCACCCTTCCCGAAGCGGCCCCGGCCCCGGCCGGCACCGCTGCTGCCCGACCTGCCACCGCGCCGAGGGTGTGAAGCCCCGCCGATCCGGATGACAGGTGCCGCACATCCTGAAGGATGACCCACTATGCCCCGCATGCAGGCCGATCCCCTGGGCGTCTACTTGAACGACCACCTCACCGGGGCGTTCGCCGGCGCCGCGCTCGCCGACCGGATGGCCGGATCCCATCCCGACAGCCGCCGCGTCGAACTGCGCCGTCTCGCCCGCGACATCGAGCGCGACCGCGACTTCCTCGTGCGGACCATGCGCGCCCTGGGCGTGCCCGTGCACCGCTACCGCACCTGGCTCGGCCTGGCCGGCGAGCGCCTCGGCCGGCTCAAGCCCAATGGAACGCTTGTGCGCCGCTCCCCGCTCAGCGACCTCATCGAGCTGGAGGCCCTGCGGAGCGGCGTCGAGGGCAAGGCCGCCCTCTGGCGGGCCCTGAGCACCCTCGCGGACGCGGATCCCCGTGTCGACGCCGAAGAGTTGAAGCGCATGGGCGATCGGGCCGCCGAGCAGTCCCGCACGCTGGAGGGCTGGCACCGCCAGGTCAGCGGGGCCGTCCTCGCGGACCGTCCGGCCGTGCATGCCCGTCGCTGACCGGTCCGCTGCGACGGTCCCCGGAGGAGACGACGATGCTCAAGATTCTCTACAAGCCGTTCGGTCTGCTGTTCGGCGCGCTCGGCGGAGTCGTGGCCGGCGCCGTGTTCAAGCGGCTGTGGGCTGTTCTCGGCCATGAGGACGAGGCGCCCCAGGCCACCGACCAGGACCGCACCTGGCGTGAGGTGCTGCTGGCCGCCGCTCTGCAGGGAGCGGTCTTCGCGCTGGTCAAGGCGGTGATCGACCGCGGCGGCGCGACCGGCGTCCGCCGGCTGACCGGCACATGGCCCGACTGACGTCCGCCCTGCTCGCCCGGGGCGGACGAGTGGGGACCGGCAGGCCGGGTAGCCGCGTTCGTCGTCGGACGTCGCGTTCCGGCGTGTCGTGCGGGGGGAGAGACGAGGTTCCGCTGTGAAAGCCGTTGTGTTCCAGGGTCCGTTCGACGTCGCCGTGCAGGAGGTCGAGGATCCGCGTGTCGAGAAGCCGCTGGATGCGGTGGTCCGGGTGACCACGGCGAACATCTGCGGGTCCGACCTGCACCCCTACGAGGGGCGGGCTCCCCTGGACGAGGGCATGGTCATGGGCCACGAGAACACCGGGATCGTCGAAGAGGTCGGTTCCGCCGTGGAGCGGATCCGGGTCGGCGACCGGGTGTCCGTCCCGTTCAACATCGGCTGCGGGACGTGCCGCAACTGCACCGCCGGATCCACCCAGGCGTGCCTGCGCGCCAACCCCAGCGGGAAGCCGACGGCCGGGTACGGATACCCGCAGATGGGCCCTTACCGAGGTGGGCAGGCCGAGCTCCTGCGCGTCCCGTGGGCCGACTTCAACCTGCTGCGGCTGCCGCCGGGTGACGAGCACGAGCAGGACTTCGCCATGTTGTCGGACATCTTCCCGACCGGCTACCACGGGGCGGAGCTCGCCGGTGTGGTCCCGGGGTCGACGGTGGTCGTCCAGGGCGCCGGTCCGGTGGGGCTGATGGCCGCCCACAGCGCGGTGCTGCGCGGCGCGGCGCGGGTCTTCGTCGTCGACAAGGAGGCGGACCGCCTGGAGCTGGCCCGACAGCTCGGCGCCGAGCCGCTCGACTTCTCCGACACCGACCCCGTCGAGGCGGTCATGGACGCCACCGACGGGGCGGGCGTGGACTGTGGCATCGAGGCCGTCGGCTACCAGGCCCACGACGCCGCCGGCCATGAGCACCCCGAGATGACTCTCGACCGCCTGGTGGCCGTCGTCCGCTCCACCGGGCGGATCGGCGTCGTCGGCGTGTACGTCCCGGAGGACCCCGGGGCGTCCGACCCGAACGCCCAACAGGGCAGGATCGCCTTCGACTACGGCACCGTGTTCGACAAGAACCTCACGCTCGGCCACGGCCAGTGCCCGGTGAAGCGCTACAACCGGCACCTGCGGGACCTGATCGTCGCCGGCCGGGCCACCCCCGGCGCGATCACCTCGCACGAACTCCCCCTCGCGGACGCGCCCCGGGCCTACGAACAGTTCGACAAGCGCGTGGACGGTTGGACCAAGGTCCTGCTGCACCCGCAGGCCGCCTGACACAACCTTCGCCGCGGTCCGCAGCCCCACCGTTTGCGGGCCGCGACGACCGGCCAGACGCGGGACGGGGAATCCGTGGTCAGGAGGTCGCGCATGCGACGGGCAGCGATGAACGGCCGAGCCGATGTTCTGCGGTTCGGCGTCGAGGAGGAGTTCCTCCTGGTCGATCCGGCCACCCGGCACACCGTGCCCCGGGCCGACCTCGTGGTGCCGCACGCCGCCCGTGCGCTCGGTGGCCGGGCGCAGCACGAGTTCCTCGCCACCCAGGTCGAGGCGTGCACCCGTCCGGTCACCACCGCCGCCGACCTGCGAGCCGAGCTGGCCTGCGCTCGCCGGGTCATGGTCGAAGCGGCAGAGGAGGCCGGATGCCTGCTGGTGGCCACCGGCACCGCGGTCCTCCCGAGCGACCATCCACTTCCGCTCACCCCCAACGACCGCTACCGGCACGTGGCCGCACACGTGGAAGGCGCCGCCGACCAGCTGGGCGCAGAGCTCTGCGGCTGCCACGTCCACGTGGGTGACCTGAGCCGTGCCGACGCGCTGGCGATCAGTGCCCACCTTCGTCCGTGGCTCCCCGCTCTGCAGGCGCTGTGCGTCAACTCACCGTTCTGCGAGGGCCGGGACGTCGGCGCGGCCAGCAGTCGCGCCGGCCGCTACCTGGCGTGGCCCACCTGCGGGCCCGCACCGGTCCTGGACCTGGAGGGGTACGAGCGGACGATGCGGCAGCTGACCGACGACCGCGTGATCCTCGACCGGCGGATGCTGTACTGGTACGCGCGGCCGTCCGAGCACCTGCCCACCTTGGAGGTGAGGGTGGCCGACACCAACGCGGACGCCGAGACCCCGCTCCTGCTGGCCGTCCTGCTCCGCGCACTGGCGCGCACCTTCCTCGACTCCCACCGCCGCGGCGGCTCGCCGGCGCCGACGGCCTCGGTGGTGCTGCGCGAAGCCCACCGGCAGGCCGCGCTCGGCGGGCTGGCCGGCGTGGGTACGGACCCGGCCACCGGGCGCCGCGTGGCGATGCGCGGTCTCGTCGCCGCCCTGCTCGAACTCGCCGCGCCCGCACTGGACATGGCCGGCGACCTGGACACCGCCCGCGCGCTCGTCCGTCGCCGGCTGACCCGCGGCACCGGCGCGGACCGGCAGCGGGCCGTGTTCGACCGCCGCCGGTCGCTGACCGACGTGGTCGACGACCTCGCCCGACTCACCGCCCGGGGCGCGACCGCTGTTCCGCACCTCGGCCCGGTCGCCACCCGGAGCAGCGTCGAGAGCATCGTCGCCGCGTGGTGAACGGCCCGCCGCAGGCGTTTCCTCCCGACTGTGCCGCGTAGACGCTCGGCATGGAGCAGCCCCAGGCGCCGGTGCTCGAAGCCCTCGCGGTCTTCGGCGCCCACCCGCGTGTCCCCGGGTCCTGCGTGTTCTGCGCGGACATGCCGACCACCCACGGCCGGGCCGGGTAGAGGCGATGCCGCACCGCGCCGGACCGGCCGGCCGCAGGGACGGGCCCGCCCCGCACGGACCGGAGCGGGCCGAGGTCCTGACGCGTCAGATCACTGCGGCGCTGGCCGCCGCCGGGCACACGGTGGCCGTGGCCGAGTCGTTGACCGCCGGGCGTCTCGCGGCCGCGATGGCTGATGCGCCCGGCGCGGGGGAGACGTTCCTGGGCGGGGTCGTCGCCTACGCCACCGAGGTCAAGGAAACCGTCCTCGGCGTCGACACCGTCCTCCTCGCGGCAACCGGTGCCGTGCACCCCGACGTGGCCGTCCAGATGGCCCAGGGCGTCCGGGACTCCCTGGGCGCGACCTACGGGCCTCGCCACCACCGGAGTCGCCGGACCCGGGCGGCAGGACGGTCGAGTGCCCGGCACCGTGGCCGGCCCCCGGGGCAGTCGTGCGGCAGCCCCGGCCCTGCACGGCCACGGGTGTCGGCGTACAGGTGAAAGTGCTCAGCCACGTACGGGTGAATGTGCCCAGTTCTTGAGGTGTTGAGGGGTGATGCCCGGCACTTCACCGGCAGGTCGGCGCCGTGACCGCAGTGGCCGCTGCCGAGGGCGAGCAAGACGTCGTCCAGCCGGGCGCTCCATCCAGGCACCAGCGGGACTCGTAGGGCCTTCAGCGGGCTTCGACCGCATCGTGCCTCGCCGACCGGCAGGTTCATCGTGGCGGCCACGGACTGGAGACGCCCCAGGGCGTAGCCGAACCGCACGTCCATGGTGACCTGGCGCCCCTTCGACGGCTCGGCCCTGCTAGATGCAGGGCACTGGCTGAGCCGACAAGCAGCTGCGGAGCCGAGTAGGGCCGGACCAACACAGAGCAGAGGGGCGCGAGTTATTTCTACGCGCGAGAGATTTCCTCGCGCGGAAAATCTCCACGCGCGGGAGATTTCTGTGGTTGACTGTCCGTCAAGAGCTCGCCACGAAAGGTGGTTTCATGGCATCCGTCGTTGCCCAGACCGTCATCCCGGCCCAGATCGGGACCCCCGACGGTGTCGAGAAGTACTACGCGCAGATCCCGGTCGGAGAGCTGCTGGTCGACGAGGCCATGGACTCCCAGCGCCTCTTCGCGACCAACACCGGCGAGGACGCCGGGCCCGCCGCGCAGCGCAAGAAGGACGCCGCCTGGACGTCCAAGCTCTTCAAGATGTGGGACCCCTTTGCGCTGCTGCCCGCGATCGTCTCGCTGCGTCCTGACGGGAAGTACTACCTCCTCGACGGCCAGCACTCCACCGAGGTCGCGGTCATGAAGGAGGGAAAGGACTTCCTGCGGGACTGCATGGTCTACAAGGGCCTCACGCCCGAGCAGGAGGCGAAGCTCTTCCTCGCCGCGAACAGGGACCGGAAGGCAGTGAAGCCCTTCGATATCTTCCGGGTCTCGATCACCGCTGGCGACCCCCGCAACACCCGGATCCTCACCGAGGTCGAAAGCCTCAACCTCGGGATCTCCGGCAGCACTTCGGCCAACAAGATCGGCGCGGTGCAGGCCCTCACCGCGCTGGCGGTGATGGACGAGAAGCACGCCGCCCACGACGACCAGAGGGGCCTGATCTACCCCCTCGCGCTTCCGGAGGGTCGATCCCCGCTGATCCCGCAGGTGCTCCAGGTAGTCGAGGATGCCTGGGGTCGCACCCCGGCGACCTGGGAAGGGATGATGCTGCGGGCCGTCGGGATGGTCCTGGACCGCAACCCCGGCGCCCAGCTCGACCGGCTCAGCTCGAAGCTCGCCGGCCACGGCAAGAAGAAGCCGCTCACGGTCGCGCAGTGGAAGGAGACCTCCATCTCCGGCACTGTCGGCGGCGGCGGCTCGTCCTCCCGCTCCATGCCCCTCGCGAAGATCATCGTCGCCGCGTACAACGACGGCCTGGAAGACCCGACGGACTTCCTGTCTACCCCTGGCCGTCCCGGCTGAGTCTGACCGGCGGCCACCAGGCCATCGTCGAAGGACAGCCGCAAGACGACCTGATCAGCCCGTCACCAATGCTTGCGCTGCTCGTTCAAGCGAGTGCCGCGACATCTCGTCGCGGCGTCGAGCACGGGATCCAGCCGGGTGCCGTGGGACGGACCCCTGGGGGGATCATGGCCGCGAAGAAGAAGCCGACAACCGAGGCCCAAACGGGCTGGCGGAAGATCCTCCACCAGGCGGGCAAGCGCTGGAAGGCCGTGGCTGACGGGCTGGCGCTGGCCAACCGGATCGCCACAAAGGTGAACGCCGCCCTGGCGGACTGCCGGAAGATCGCTGCCGAGTGGAACAGGGTCAAGACGGCCTTCTCCGACGCCTTCGCCCCGGATACGGCCTGACCGAGCCGCCAACGCGAACGGCCTGGTACCACCGTGACGGTGGGGCCCGGCCGTTCGCCGTGCAGCTGCCTGGCCCGGCTACCTCAGCAACCGCTGCCAGGCGTCGACGGGCGCCTTGCACGCCCCTCGCCGGAAACCTGCGGCACCAGCACCGTCGGGGCCGCCCAGTTGTTCAGCCACTCTCACACGTCCCGATGCGCAACCAGGTACACCGGAACGTGCCCAGTAGTGGGGCGGCGGCATGATGCCGGTGGATCGCGTGGCCTGTGGCCGCAACTGAGATCATGAACCCATGCCCGCGGAATCGAACCTGTTGTCAGACATGTGGCCGCTCGCGCCAGCCAGCGCGACGGGCTGGCTGCTTGAGCTGTGCGGCGACGGTTTGACCGGGTTCATGCCGCCGGCGATGCCCGATGCGGCCTGGGTGCTCAACGCCATGTACGAGCACGAGCAGGGGCCGGGCGACGTATCGCACCACGAGTACCGCCAGGCACGTCCGGCGGACGGGAGCACCCCGCGCGACATCGTCGGGGGTATCGATCTCGACGCGGTGGGCGTCGCCACGGGAGGCGGCCTGGGCCGCGCAGAGCACCCAGGCCCCGGCTGGCGGCGGCTGCGCTGGGCGGAGCTCGCCCGACGGACCGGCGACCCCATCGTCCCCGACGGGCTGCTGCCCTGCTTCCGCTGCTTTCCCTCGGCCACGAAGAACGGCAGCTGGCCGCTGGGCATCGTCCCTCCCACCGAGGGGAGCCTGGACCGTGAGACCTGGATCCGGCTGATCGACATCCTCACCGCGCACAGCCCCGCGGGCCCGGACACCCGCTGCCTGGCCTACTACAACCCGCTGACGCTCAGGGCCGTCGACTTCGACAACCTCCATGTGCGGGCGGGGCGCCTCGGCGACGCCGGGATCCTCTACGACATGCCCGAGTCCGACCCGGTCGACTTCAGCCCCGCCAACCTCTGGGCCGAAGACCGCTCATGGGTCCTGTGCACCGACTACGACCTGTGGGCCACCAAGGTCGCCGGGCCTCCGGCCCTCATCGAGGCGCTGCTGAACGACACCGGTGTCGAGGCAGTACGGCTGCCCTGGGCAACCTGAGGGCGAACTGCACCAGCGCCCGTCCCCGCCCCGAGAAGCGAGCGCATTCACGTGTACCGGACTGGGCACGTTCACCTGTACGCCGACAACGGGCCCGAGGCCGTGCGGGCCGGCGCCCTGCTGGCTGCCCTGCAGTTGCTCCACGACGCCCTGCGGCCCTGACCTCGGCCCGTTCATCCGCCAACTCCGGCCACACGTCGGCGAGACGGCCGGTGCCCGGCGACGGGCCGTGGCGGCGAGCGGGGTTTCGCGGCGATCGGGCAGACGGGCCGTGTCCGGCGGGCGGCGCCGCGCAGACCGCGGAGGTGGGCATGGAGATCAGGAGCGACCGCATCGCGGACCCGTGGGGCCGGGCCGGCGGCCACGGCGGCCCAGCTCCTCCCCGCACCGGAAGGAGACGCTGCGTCTGCTGCTCCAACGGGAACACCTCCCACCGGCCGGCCGGTCCCGCGGCGGCGCCACCGGCCTCCACCCCGACGCTACGCCCGTGCTGCCCTTCGGGCGAAAGCTGGTGCCGACACGCCGGCGTTCTGCGCGATGATCATCCTTGATGAGGAGCCGCGCTGCGGTCGCTCCTCAACTCCGGTGTTCGGCGGGGCGGGTGTCGATCTCGGCCCAGACGGTCTTGCCCCACGGCTGCGGCGCCGCGCCCCACCGGTCTGAGGCCTGCTGCACGATGTACAGGCCGTGGCCACCGGGCACCTCGGGTCGGTGCGGTCGGCGCGGGGCTGGCAGGGCGGGCGAGTTGTCGCTGACCTCGATCCGCAGGCGGGTGGGGGTGGCGTCGAGGACGAGTTCGATCGGGCCGCCCGCATGGAGCACGGCGTTGGCGACGAGTTCCGCGACCAGCAGGACGACGTCGTCGGGCTCGGGCCAGGACCAGTCGGTGAGCGCGGTCAGGGTGAACGTCCTGGCCCGCGTGACGACCTTCTGCTGACCCACGAAGGGCAGCCGGCGGCGCTGCCCGGTGGCCGGCAGCGTCGGTGCGAAGGCGGCCGCCGAGGGGGCGAATGCCTGGTCGTCCAGGGTTTCCCGGCGAGTGTTCATGAACGGGCACCCCTTGGAGTCGACGCTGTCTGCCGGATCTGCTGCCCGGCCGGGCCCGGATCATTCCCGAACGCCCGCGCACGCGAAGTCATCGTCTGCTCCTACCGGGGAGCGGTGAGCGCGGACGCGGTGTCCGGGTGGAGCGAGAACACGGTGTCGGCGCCCGTCAGTTCCAGCAGTCGCAGGACAGTCGGGGAAGCACCCGCGAGGCGCAGCTCGGTACCGGCCGCGGTGGCGGCCATCCGGACCTTGAGCAGCATGTTGAGGCCCGAGGAGTCACAGAACCCGACCTGCTGGAGGTCGACGACCAGAACGTCGGGGCGGTCGCGGATCGCCTCGTCGAGTGCTGTCGCGGCCGGAGCGAGGGACTCGATGTCCAGGTCGCCCGCGAGTGCACAGACGGCGGCGCGGTCGTCGGCGGACTGCAGCCGGGCGGCCGACTCGACTGCGGAGTCGGTGAAGTCCGGCACGGTCGGCTCCTTGTCGTTCTGGGCTGGCATCGGCGTCCCTCCACGGGTGTCCTCGTGACCTTACGCAGACGGAGCCGGCGCGGCCAAGTCGCTGTCTGTGCGGTGCTCTCAGACCCCGTCGAGTCCTTGGCGCAGCTGTTCGAGCGCGCGGCTGAGCAGCCGGGAGACCTGCATCTGGGACAGGCCGATGCGGGCGCCGATCTGGGACTGGGTCAGGTCCTGGGTGAAGCGCATGGACAGGATGAGGCGGTCGCGTTCGGGCAGCGCGGCTATGAGGGGCTTGAGGGCGACGAGGTGCTCGACGAGGTCGAGCTGTCCGTCGGGGGCTCCGAGGCTGTCGGCGAGCGCACCGGGCCGTTCGCCGTCGCGGGATCCGGCCGTGTCGATGGAGTCGGTGCTGTGCGCGTTGGCGGCGGTGAGGCCTTCGATGATCTCGTCCTGCGGGAGTTGCAGGTGGTCGGCGAGTTCGGCGACGGTCGGGGCCCGGTCGAGGAGCTGGGACAGCGCGTCCTGGGCCTTGGCGAGGGTGATGCGCAGTTCCTGCAGGCGCCTGGGCACGTGGACGGCCCAGGTGGTGTCGCGGAAGTGGCGGCGGATCTCCCCCAGCACGGTGGGGATGGCGAAGGTGGCGAACTCCGCGCCGTGGTCGGGGTCGAAGCGGTCGATGGCCTTGATCAGGCCGACCGAGCCGACCTGGAGCAGGTCGTCGGTGGATTCCTGCTGCGAGCCGAAGCGCCGGATCACGTACCGGACCAGCGAGAGGTTGAGTTCGACCAGGGTGGAGCGCACGTACGAGTACTCCCGAGTGCCCTCCTCGAGAGTGGCGAGGCGGGCGAGGAGCACCTTGGTGAGCTCGCGGGCATCGGCCGGCGCGACCTGGCGAGGGTCCTCGACATCGGCCAGCTCGGGCAGGAGCGGCCGTACGGGTCGGGGCGCCGGGACCGCGGCGGTGCCGCTCCCCAGGGCGGGTGCCTGGCGGAGGAGTTCGTCACTGGTCGCGGCCACGTCGGTCCCTTCTTCGGCGGTTCGGTCCGTCCCCCGCTACCCGGGGTCCCGGTTTCCATGCGCCGGATCATTGTGAAGGTTCGGTGGACGGCCCGTCAGGGAGTGCGGGGTGGACCGAGATGCCGACCAGGCAGGTGTCGTCGTCGGTGTCCGCGTTGCTGTGGCGCAGGAGGTGGTCGAGGTGGGCTTCGAGGGAGTCGGTCCCGCCGTCCTGGGTGCGGGAGGTCTTCTCACTGAGCGCCAGGAGGGCCTGCAGCGAGGCTTGGACGGACTGGTCCCGACGCTCGATGAGGCCGTCGGTGAACATCACCAAGGTGTCGCCGGGGACGAGGTCGACGTGGTCCTCCTCGTAGTCGGCGTGGTCCAGTGCTCCCAGCAGGATGCCGCCCGGCTGGGGCAGGGTGCTCGCACGGCCGTCGCGCAGCAGGACGGGCGGCAGGTGTCCGGCGCGGGCCCAGCGCAGGCGTCGCGTCGTGGGGTGGTAGAGGGCGCAGACGGCGGTGGCGGTGACGTTGTCGGTGAGGTGGTGGGTGACGCTGTTGAGCCAGGTGAGCAGTTGGGCGGGGCCGGCGCCGGTGGCGGCCAGGCCGCGCAGGGCGTTGCGGAGGGCGACCATGCCGGTGGCGGCCTCGATGCCGTGCCCGGCGACGTCGCCGACGCACAGCAGGATCTCGCCGGAGGGCAGGGCGAGGGTGTCGTACCAGTCGCCGCCGACCAGGTGGTCCTTCTCGGCGGGCCGGTAGCGGACCGCGACCTTCAGGTCGTGCAGGGTGAGGGGACCCCGGGCGGGCGGCATGATGGCGTGCTGGAGCTGCAGGGCGAGGCGGTTGCGTTCGGCGGCCTGCTGCTCGGTGTGGGCGAGTTGGTCGCGGGTCGCGGCGAGGGCGACCTCGGTCCAGTGCTGGGCCGAGATGTCCTGGTAGGCGCCCCGGACGGTGACCACCGCGGCGTCGTGGTCGTGGACCGGTTCGGCGACGACGCGGATGTGCCGGGCGACGCCGTCGGGGCGTTGCAGGCGGAACGCCGTGGAGGCCGGGCGGTGGTGGTGCAGCAGGGTGCGAAGGAACCGGTCGATGGCGGGCCGGTCGTCGGGGTGGGCGTGGTCGGGGAGCCGCAGCAGGGCGATCGGCTGCGCGGTGGGCGGCAGGCCGTGCAGGTCGTAGAGGGTGTCGTTCCACGCGATGTGGCCGCTGTGGAGGTGCTCCTCGAAGCCGCCGATCCGGCCCAGGCGTTGCGCGTGCTGGAGGAGTCGGGCGACGCGCGGGGTGCCGTCGTCGAGTCGCCAGATCACCACGACGTGCCGCCCGTGCCGGTTGATGCTGACCTGGGCCCGGGCGTGGAGGGCGACGCCGTCGACGGTCGCGGCGAGGCGCATGTCGGTCGTGCGGAACGGCTCGCCGGTGGCGAAGACGTGCTCGATCTTCTCGGCCAGGCCGCCGGCCTCCGCGGCGAGCGGGTAGGCCTCCAGCAGGCGGGCGCCGGCGACGGCGCTGGTGGGCCGGCCGGCGAAGTCGACGAAGGCGGGGTTGACGTGCCGGACGGCGAACTCCAGCGGCAGCTCGGCCCGGCCGGGCGCGAGGCGGAGGACCAGGCAGGGGTCGAGGATGCCGTCGGTCAGCCGCTGGAGGTCCTCGAACTCCCGGTCCGCCTCCTCCCCCGTGCCGGGCCCGGTTCCGGTCTCCAGGGTGATGGCGCACAGTTCCGCGAGAGCCTCGAACTGGCGCCGCAGGGGCTGGGACTGTTCGGGCAGCAGGGTCGCCCAGCAGATCTCCAGCACGCCGATCAGCCGGCCGCCGGTCCCGGCGGGCACGACGATCCGCCCGCCGGTGAACTCGTGCTGGCCGATGGTCGGCAGGCCCGCCTGGGCGAGCGTCGGGTAGGCGACGGTCTCGCGCTCGTCGAGCGCCCGGCGGGCGGGGGTGGACACCCCGGGCGGTACCTGCCGCCAGCGGCGGGCCTCCGCCTCGCCGAAGCCCGCGCTGCCCTCCAGGGTCATCGACTGGTCCGTGTGGGCGGCCCAGATCGCGACGGCGACGGCCCCGAGGGGGCGCAGCGCGGTCGCGAGCATCGAGCCGGCGACCGATTCGCTGTCGCCGGCGGCCAGGCTGTGCGCCTCGGCGGCGCGCAGCCGCAGCGCCGGGCCGTCGGCCCGCGCGGCGGAGCCGGCGACGAAGTCGCGGGCGATGGCGGAGATCTGGTCGGCGGCCACCTGGTTGACCAGGTCGGCGGCGAACTCCAGGACGGGCACGTCGGCCTGCTCGGCCAGGACGGCGAGCTGGGCGGCGGCCTGGGTGGGGCTGCAGCCCAGCCGTTCGATCAGGACTCCGGCGGCCATCTCTATCAGTGAGCGGCCGGCGGCGTCCTGGCGGGCCAGCGCGAGTTCGTTGCGCAGGTTGTCCACCGTGGCGGCGAGCCGGGTGACCGCGGCGGGGCCGGCCGGGACGGCGGCGCCGCGGTCGTCCCCGTGGTCGCGCTGGGGCACGACGGCGGGCGCCGCGGGTGCGGGGGCCGCCGCCTCGGGGGCGGGGGTCACCGCCGCGGGACGGCTCGTGGTCGGATCGAGGGATTCGTGCACACCGGTCTCCTGACGGGACGTGAGCTGTTCGGGGGCTCAGGACGGGTCAGGACGGCTCAGGAGGACGGGCCGGCGAGCTGGTCCCGGATGCGGCTGATCAGTTCGGCGGCGTCGACCGGCTTGGTGATGTAGTCGCTGGCGCCGGCCGCCAGGCTCTTCTCCCGGTCGCCGATCATGGCCTTCGCGGTGACGGCGATGATCGGCAGGTGGGCGTGCTCGGGCATCGCGCGGATCGCCGCGGTCGCCGTGTAGCCGTCCATCTCCGGCATCATCACGTCCATCAGGATGACGTCGATCCCGGGGCGGGCGGCCAGGGAGTCGAGCGCGGCGCGCCCGTTCTCGGCCTTCAGGACCTCCATGCCGTGCAGTTCGAGGATGCCGGTGATCGCGTACAGGTTGCGGTCGTCGTCGTCCACCACGAGCGCGGTGCGGCCGGTGAGGCTCGGGTCCGCGTCGGGTTCCCAGGCGGGCGCGGTGCGCGGCCGGATGTCCTCGGGGCGCGCGGCGCTCATGTGCAGGGCGACGCGTTCGCGCAGCTCGTCCAGGCTGGAGAGGATCTCCATCGGCCGGGTCGCACCGGCGGTGAGCAGGTCGTCGTCGGTGGCGAATCCGCGGCTGCGGTGGGCGAGCACGGGGACGGCGTGCAGCGCCGGATCGCCGTCCATGTCCTTGAGCAGCGCGAACGCGGCGCCGCCGGGCAGGTCGAGGTCGAGGACCACGCAGTGGCACGGGCCGTCCGCCAGGGTGGCGGCCGCCTCGTGCGCGCCGACGGCGGTGACAATCTCCAGCTCCCGTCCGTCCGGCCGGGGCAGGTCGGTGAGCGCGTTCTCGCAGACCAGGCCGAGCAGCCCGTTCGTCCGGGCTTCGACGACCAGCAGCCGGCGTGCGGGCAGCGGCACCGCGGGCAGGTCGGCGACGGCCGGGCTGGCATCGCCCTCGACGGCGGCGCCGGGTACCGCCGCGGGCGTCTCCGGGAGGTCGACGCGGGTGGTGGGCAGGTACAGGGTGAAGGTGCTGCCCTGGCCGAGCACGCTCTCGACCGTGATCCCGCCACCCAGCAGGTAGGCGATCTCGCGGCTGATCGAGAGCCCGAGTCCGGTGCCGCCGTACTTGCGGCTGGTGGTGCCGTCGGCCTGCTGGAAGGCACCGAAGACGGTCTCCAGGTGCTGCGGGGCGATGCCGATCCCGGTGTCGGTGACCCGGAAGGCGAGGACCGGGCCCTCGAGCCGCGCGCCGTCGGGGAGTTCCCGCGGGTCGACCTGGTCGATGATCAGCTGGACGGTGCCCTGTTCGGTGAACTTCACCGCGTTGGAGAGCAGGTTGCGCAGTACCTGCCGCAGCCGGTAGTCGTCGGTGCGCAGCGCGTCTGGCACCCCCTGGCCCGTGCGCACGGTCAGGGCGAGGTTCTTCTGGCCGGTCATCGGGCGGAACGTCGCCTCGACGTAGTCGACCAGGCTCGCCACGGAGACCGTCTCGAGGTTGAGGTCCATCTTGCCGGCCTCGACCTTGGAGAGGTCGAGGATGTCGTTGATCAGCTGCAGCAGGTCGGAGCCGGCGGAGTGGATGATGCCGGCGTACTCGACCTGCTTGGCGCTCAGGTTGCGGGTCGGGTTCTGGGCGAGCAGTTGGGCGAGGATGAGCAGGCTGTTGAGCGGGGTGCGCAGTTCGTGGCTCATGTTGGCCAGGAACTCCGACTTGTACTTCGAGGCGACGGACAGCTGGTGGGCCCGGTCCTCGAGTTCCTGGCGGGCCTGTTCGATCTCCAGGTTCTTGGCCTCGATGTCGCCCTTCTGGGCGGCCAGCAGCTCCGCCTTCTCCTCGAGTTCGGAGTTGGAGACCTGCAGTTCCTCCTGGCGGGCCTGCAACTCCGCGGACCGCGCCTGGAGTTCGGCGGTGAGCCGCTGGGACTCGCCGAGCAGTTCGTCGGTGCGGGCGTTGGCGACGATCGTGTTGACGTTGACGCCGATCGTCTCCATCAACTGGTCCAGGAAGTCGCGGTGGACCGGGGTGAAGGGCCGGACGGCCGCGAGTTCGATCACGCCGAGGACCTGGTCCTCGACGGTGATCGGCAGCACCATCAGGGCGAGCGCCTCGGTGCGGCCGAGGCCGGAGGCCGCCGAGAGGTAACCGGCCGGCAGGTGGTCGACGGCGATGGTGCGGCGGCTGCGAGCCGCCTGGCCGACGAACGACTCGCCGAGCCGGAAGACGTCGGGCCGCGGGCCGTCGGGGAAGGCGTAGGAGGCGACCAGGCGCAGCACCGTGCCCTCGCCGGTCTCCTCGGCGAGGTAGAAGGCGCCGCACTGGGCCGAGACCAGCGGGGTCAGCTCGTCCATGATCGACTCGGCGACGGCGGCGAGGTCCCGGCGGCCCTGCATCAGGGCCGCGATGCGGGCCAGGTTGGTCTTCAGCCAGTCCTGGTCCTCGTTGGCGCGGGTGGTCTCGCGCAGGGACTCCACCATGAAGTTGATGTTGTCCTTGAGGTCGGCGACCTCGCCGGAGGCGTCGACGGTGATCGACCGGGTCAGGTCCCCGGCGGTCACCGCGCTGGTCACCTCGGCGATCGCGCGGACCTGGCGGGTCAGGTTGCCGGCCAGCTCGTTGACGTTCTCGGTGAGGCGCTTCCAGGTGCCGGAGACGCCCTCCACCTCGGCCTGGCCGCCCAACCGCCCCTCGCTGCCGACCTCGCGGGCGACGCGGGTGACCTCGGCGGCGAACGAGGACAGCTGGTCGACCATCGTGTTGATGGTGGTCTTCAGCTCCAGGATCTCGCCCCGCGCGTCCACGTCGATCTTGCGGGTCAGGTCGCCGTTGGCGACCGCCGTGGTGACCTGGGCGATGTTGCGGACCTGGCTGGTCAGGTTGTGCGCCATGAAGTTGACGTTGTCGGTGAGGTCCTTCCAGGTGCCGGCGACGTTCAGGACACGCGCCTGGCCGCCCAGCGTCCCCTCGGTGCCCACCTCGCGGGCCACCCGGGTCACCTCGTCCGCGAACGCGGAGAGCGTGTCGACCATGGTGTTGATCACGCCGGCCAGCGCGGCGACCTCGCCCTTGGCCTCGACGTTGATCTTCTGCGAGAGGTCGCCCTTGGCGACGGCGGTGGCGACCTGGGCGATGCTGCGCACCTGCCCGGTCAGGTTGGACGCCATCACGTTGACGTTGTCGGTCAGGTCCTTCCACGTGCCGGAGACTCCGCGGACGGTGGCCTGGCCGCCCAGGTTGCCCTCGGTGCCCACCTCGCGGGCCACCCGGGTCACCTCGTCGGCGAACGCCGAGAGCTGGTCGACCATCGTGTTGATGGTCTCCTTCAGCTCCAGGATCTCGCCCCGCGCGTCCACCCTGATCTTCTGCGACAGGTCGCCCTGCGCGACCGCCGTGGTGACCGACGCGATCGCGCGGACCTGGGCCGTGAGGTTGTCCGCCATGACGTTGACGGACTCGGTGAGGTCGCGCCACGTCCCCGAGACGTCCCGGACGTCCGCCTGGCCGCCGAGCCGGCCCTCGGTGCCCACCTCGCGCGCGACGCGGGTCACCTCACCGGCGAACGAGCCGAGTTGGTCGACCATGGTGTTGATGGTGTTCTTCAGCTCGAGGATCTCGCCCCGGGCGTCCACGGTGATCTTCTGCGACAGGTCGCCCTCGGCCACCGCCGTGGCGACCTGCGCGATGCTGCGGACCTGCCCGGTCAGGTTGCCCGCCATGAAGTTCACCGAGTCCGTGAGGTCGCGCCACGTCCCCGAGACGCCCTTCACGTCGGCCTGACCGCCCAGAATGCCCTCGGTGCCCACCTCGCGCGCGACGCGGGTCACCTCACCGGCGAACGAACCGAGCTGGTCCACCATGGTGTTGACGGTGTTCTTCAGCTGCAGGATCTCGCCCCGCGCATCCACGGTGATCTTCTGCGACAGGTCGCCCTCGGCCACCGCCGTGGCGACCTGCGCGATGTCCCGGACCTGGGTCGTCAGATTGCCGGCCATCGCATTGACCGAGTCCGTCAGGTCCGCCCACGTCCCCGAGACTCCGGGTACCTGCGCCTGGCCGCCGAGTCGCCCCTCGGTGCCCACTTCGCGGGCCACCCGGGTCACCTCCGAGGTGAAGCGGGACAGTTGGTCGACCATGCCGTTGAACACGCCCGCGATCTCGCCCAGCAGGCCGTCCGCGTCGTCCGGCAGACGGGTGCCGAAGTCACCGTCGCGCACCGACGTCAACCCGGCCAGCAGCAGCCGCAGTTCCGGCACACCGACCTGCGCGGCCTCCGGGCCCGCGTCCCCGCGTGCACCGTTCTGCGTGGTTGAACCAGCCATCGACCGTCGCCTCCTAGAGCCACCCCGGGCACCGAACACCGGCGGCCGTCCTGCAATACGGGCACGTACCGCCCCGAAACTACCCCAGCCCCCACCCGATCCGAAAAGCCCGGATCGTCCTCCGGCACACCCCAGGCCGCAACCCCCGGGATCGCCCCGGGGGTTGCGGCCTGACGGTCGGGACCCCTACCAGCGGTACCAGCGGTAGCGCCCCGAGGAGTGGCTGCCACGGGCCACGAAGCCGACCAGCCACACGACCAGCACGATGAACGCCACCCACCACAGGGCCTTCAGCGCGAATCCGGCACCGAAGAGGATCAGGGCCAGCAGCAGGACGAGAAGAAGGGGAACCATCGAGACCTCCGTAGTCGGTTTCGCAGTGCCGGGTGCCCCGAGTGGGAAGGATCATGCACGGATTTCCAATCCCGGCCCGGACCTCATGCGTTAGGGTCGCGGCGGGCAGGTCCCCCCTCCCCTGCGTGGCAGGATGCCCGGCATGGACATCCGCCGCAGGAACAACGTCACGCTCACCGGCCCTCCCGACGGCCCGGTGGTGGTGCTGGCCCACGGCTTCGGCTGCGACCAGAACATGTGGCGGCTGATCGTCCCCCGACTCGCGCTCCGGCACCGCGTGGTGCTGTTCGACTACGTCGGCTGCGGGGCCTCCCACCTGGCGTCGTGGAGCGAGCAGCGGTACTCCTCCCTGGACGGCTACGCCCGTGACGTCGTGGAGGTGCTGGAGGAACTGGACCTGCGGCAGACGGTGTTCGTCGGCCATTCGGTCAGCGCCATGGTGGGCGTGCTGGCCCTGCGGGCGGCGCCGGAGCGGATCCGGGCGCTGGTGATGGTGGCGCCCTCGCCCCGCTACATCGACGACGAGGGCTACCGCGGCGGCTTCGGCGCGCAGGACATCGACGAACTCCTCGACTCGATGGAGTCGAACTACCTCGGCTGGTCCTCCGCGTTGGCCCCGGTGATCATGGGGAACCCCGACCGTCCCGAGCTGGGCCAGGAGTTGGCCACCAGCTTCTGCGCCACCGACCCGGCCATCGCCCGGGTGTTCGCCCGCACCACGTTCCTGTCCGACAGTCGGGAGGACCTGAAGGGCGTTCAGGTCCCCACCCTCGTCCTGGAGTGCTCCCAGGACGTGATCGCGCCCCGCGAGGTGGGCGCATACGTGCACGCGGCCATCCCCTCCTCGCGGCTGGTCACCCTGGACGCCACCGGGCACTGCCCGCAGGTGAGCGCACCCGGCGACACCGCACACGAGATCCTCGCCTTCCTCCGGGACCTGGGGTGATGGGCCGGGTCGGCGGGGAACGAGAACCTGGGCCACCGCGCGGGCACCCGCCGCCCCGCGCGAGCTGATCACCGCCCTCACCGGGCTGCTGAAGAGCTTCGGCGAGGGCCTGGACGACGACACCGCACTCCTGGCGATCGGCCCCGCCACCCGTCCCACCGCCCCGTGACCACGGATCCACCACCATGCAGCCGATGAACACCACCCACCACGACACCGCGACCGGGCCCGTCCTGCGGATCACCGGCGACCTCGACTACGAGCACGCACCCGCCCTTCGCGAATACGTCGACCAGCTGGTCCTCGCGCCGGGCCAGAGCCTGGTCGTCGACCTGTCCGGCCTCGACTTCTGCGACTCCAGCGGCATCACCGCACTGCTGGCCGCCCGGCGCCGCACCCAGGCGTCGGGGGGCGACCTCGTGCTGGCCGCCGTGCCTGCCAACACCCTGCGGATCCTCGGCATCGTCGGCCTCGACCGGGTGTTCACCATCCGGCCCTGACCTCGGCGCCGGCGGGCCGATCTCGCCGGCGTGACCCGGACGCAGCTGGGTAGGCGCGACGCGGAACGCCCAGGAGGCCAACCAGCCACGGAGGAGGAACCATGTCGACTCCGGATCCGGATCCACGCAACACCCCGGGACTGACCGGGGACGGCACGCTGCGCGACGGTGACACCCCGCCCGCAGAGGGCGGCATCTCGGGGATCTCGCACCCCGAACCGCCCGAGGTCACCCGCGCGTGGGGGCCGTCCACCCTGGTCACCTTCCTCGTCGTCCTGGTCTGCCTGGTGGTCGCGGGCATCGTGCTCGGTCTGGTGCTCTGAGCCCCGCGGGCCATGCGCCGGGCACGCGCCGGGCGAAAACCGGCTCCGCGGACGGATAGCGTCCGCCGTGCGGGGGACACGGGCACGCATGACAAGTGACGTGGGCGGGCGGTTGGCCCGCCGGGTGCTGGTACCGCTGGCCGTGCAGGCCGGACTGCTGGTCCTGGTAGGCGTGATGGTCACCCACCCGCCGTTCGGACTCTGGGATCCGCGCGAGTCGGCCGTCGACGCCTGGCCGGCCGCGCACCGGGGGCCGGTGGCGACGGCGTGCAGCGCCTGGCTGTCGGCGGCGGCGTTCACGCCCGCGGTGGTGGCGGTCACGGCCGTCGCGGTGCTGTTCCTGCTCGGGTCGGACCGGCGGCGGTGGCGCGAGGCGGTGTTCCTGGCGGGCGCGGTGGCGGCGCAGGCCGTGCTGTTCGTAACGGCCGCCGCGGTGGTGGACCGGCCCCGGCCGGACGTCGTCCGGCTGGACGGGGCGCTGCCGACGTCCAGCTATCCGTCCGGACACGTCGGCGCCGCGACCGCGTTGTACGGCGGTCTGGGTGTCCTGGTGCTGCTGCTGGCGCGCGGACGGTGGCGGTTCGCCGTGTGCGCGCTGCTCTGGCTGCTGCCGCCGCTGGTCGCGGCGGCCCGGCTCTACCGGGGGATGCACCACCCCAGCGATGTGGTGGCGGGACTGCTGAACGGCGCCGTCGTCCTGTGGGTGATGCACCGTGCCGTCCTCGACCGCCGCTCCCCCGCGTCGGTCCCCGACCCGCTGCGCGGGCCGACGGAGCGGGCCGTGCTGCTGGTCAATCCGGTGACCGCGTCCGAAGGGGCGATCGCCGAGGTGCGGGCCGTCCTGGCGGCGCGCGGCGTCACGGTGACCGCGACGGTGGAGACCGACGCCGAGGACGCCGGCCGGGCGGCGGCCGCCCGGGCGGTCGCGGCGGGTGCCGGGCTGCTGGTGGTGTGCGGCGGCGACGGCACCGTGACAGCCTGCGCCGGGGCCGTCGCCGGGACGGACGCAGCGATGGCCGTCGTGCCCTGCGGCACGGGCAATATCCTCGCCCGAAACCTCGGACTGCCCCCGGCCCCCGGCCCGGCACTCGCCTCCGCCCTGGCGGGGGCACCGCGCGCGCTCGACCTCGCGGAGGCCACCGGCGACGGCCTGGAACCGTCGCCGGTCGCGGCAATGGCGGGCATGGGACTGGACGCGGCGGTGATGGCCGACACCAGCCGCGCGCTCAAGCGGCGCCTCGGCTGGCCGGCCTACGTGCTCGGTACCGCCCGCCACCTCGGCGACCGGCCCGTCCGTCTGACGGTCCGTCTCGACGGCGGGCCGCCCTTCGACCGACGGGTGCGGATGGCCGTGGTCGGCAACGTCGGTGCGCTGCAGGGCGGCGTGCGCCTGCTGCCGGACGCGGAGCCGGACGACGGCGTCCTCGACCTCGTGCTCCTGCACCCCCGCGGGCTTGCCGGATGGGCCGGCGCGCTCGCGGACCTGCTCTCCGGGCACGGCAGGGACCACGCCGACCGGGGAACGGACGGTCCCTTCGAGCACTTCCGGGCCCGCAGCATCGAGCTCCTCGCCGACCGCCCCTGCCCCCGCGAACTGGACGGCGAGGCCGTACCGGAGGGACGCGGCCTGCGCCTGGGCGTCCGTCCTGCGGCGGTCACCGTCTGGGCCCCGCCCGACGGACCCCGACACCCGGCGCCACGGCCCACGACCGGCAGCCCGAACACCCCGTAGGTCCCGACAACCCGCAGGACGCCGGACACCGGCAGGAAGGAGCGGCAGCCTGATGGGAACCGCCACCCGGGTGCACGGCCCCGGCGACGCGCTCGCCGCCGACGAGGCGATGGCCACCCTGCGCGAACACGGCCGGTGGTCCCTGTTCCGCGACGCCTTCCTGCGCTTCCGCTACGCCGACGGCTTCAGTCACGCCCGTGCGCTCGCCTTCCAGACCGTGCTGGCGCTGGTGCCGCTGGCCATCGCCCTCGTCGGCCTGTCGGCCGAACTGCCCACCGGGCGTCTGGGCGCCGTCCTGGAGACCGGGCTCCAACGCCTCGTCCCCGCGGAGAGCGCCGACCTGGTCCACGGGATCCTGGAGCGCAGTCGCCGCCGGGCCGGCGAGGGCGGCGCGGTCGCGCTCTGGTTCGGCGCGGCGTTCTCCTTCGCCAACCTGGTGACCGGCCTCTGCCAGATCGAGCGCGGCGCGAACCGGATCTACGGCATCGAACGCGACCGGCCGTTCCTCCGGAAGTACGGCCGGGGCGTGGTGATGGCCGCGGCCGCCGGGCTGCCGCTCGGGCTGGGCTTCGTCGTCCTGGTGGCGGGCCGTCAGGTGGGCGACGCCGTGGCCGAGGTGTACGGGCTCGGACCGGGCGCCACCGCGGTGTGGGCCGTCCTGCACTGGCCGGTGGGCATGCTGCTCGCCGTGATGGCCGCCAGCGCGATCTTCCGCCGGGCGCCCCGGCGCCGCCAGCCCGGCTACAGCTGGCTGGCCTTCGGCGCCGCCTTCTACCTGGTGCTGTGGGTGGCGTCGACCTGGCTGCTGGGTGCGTTCCTGCGCCTCAGCGGCTCCTTCGACGCCCTGTACGGACCGCTCAGCGTCGTCTTCTCGCTCCTGGCGTGGTCGTACCTGACGGCCGTCGCCCTGCTCCTCGGCATCGCGTTCGCGGCCCAGTTGGAGGCCGACCGGTCCGGCCGGTCCGACCCGGTCGAACCGGATCCGGCCGCGGCGGGGACGGGAGCACGCGCGTGACGCCCGCAGGACGGCACCGGCGCCGGACGGTGGAGGCGGCGCTGCGTGCGGCGGACCTGCGCCTCGGCAAGCGCCTGGCCGCGGCCACGGCGGCCTTCGTGGTCGCCGCCGTACCGGCCGGGGTGCTGCTCGCCCTCGTCGAGGCGAAATGGTCACCGCTGCGGACGTTCGACTCCGGGGCGGCGGTGCAACTGCACGCCGTGGTGCTGCGGCACCCGGGGCTGCTGCGCGTGCTCGACGTGCTGAGCAACCGGGTGTGGGACCCGGTGACGATGCGTGCGGCCGTCGCGGCGGCCGTGCTGTGGCTGCTGTGGCGCCGGGCCTGGCGGCTCGCCGGGTGGGCGGCCTCCACCGAGACCGCCGCCGCGGTGATCGGGCTGGCGACCAAGACCGCGGCCGGACGGGTCCGGCCGCATCTCGACGCGCCCGTGGCGCAGGCGCCCGGCTTCTCGTTCCCGTCCGGACACACCCTGACGGCGACCGTGTCCTGCGGGATCCTGCTGCTGGTGGCGGTGCCGCTGGTGCCGCGTACGCTCCGGGCCGCCGCGTGGGCGGTGGCCGCGCTGTCGGTGTTCGGGGTGGGCCTCACCCGGGTCGCCCTGGGCGTGCACTGGGCGAGCGACGTGATCGGCGGGTGGCTGATCGGCTCCGCCCTGGTCGGCGCGGCCGCCTGGGCCTTCGAGGCGTGGCGGCGCGAGCTCGGCCTGGGCGTACCGCCGCCCGCGGACGGGCTGGAACCGGAGCTCGTGCAGCGGCGCGGCGGAGCGCGGGCCGGGCGCTGAACCCCAAAGCGCCCGGCAACGGACGCAGGTCAGCCCGCCGCGAGGATCCACTGCACGACGGCCTCGATGTCCAGGTGGTCGGACTCCGAACCCGCGGGCACCAGCGCGAAGCTGTCGGCGAGGAAGGCGGTGACCAGCTCGCCGGGGGCGCTGATCACCGCCTGCCCGGTCGGCCCCCGCAGGGTGATGCGCACGTCCCCCGCGGCACCCGGACCGACCCGCACGTCACCGCTGCCGGTGGGCGCGTGCCGGCCCTCGTTCAGCAGGTCGCGGCTGAAGTACCAGCACACCGACAGGTCTTCGTCCGCACAGTCGCACTCGGCGACCGGGAAGGACAGGCACGCCGCGAAGGGGCGGCTGGTGTCGAAGCGCAGCTCCGCGAGGACCGGCACGTCCGGGAGGTCGCTGTCCGGAAGGGTGACGAGCATCGGTCGGACGGCGGACATCGGCATGGAGGCACCTTCCGTGGCGTCATACCGCCCTGTGGGCAGGCTGTGTGCGCTCGGCTACCCGGTGCATTCCAGGGCAGGCAGTTCGACCGGAACCTCCACAACTCCTCCGCACATGGCGGCATGCGGGCCGGAATCCGGGGGATTGGGGTCGGCCGGTGCGGACAGACGCACCGCGAGAGGGTGATGGAAATGGTTGCACTGCTGCTCGTCCTGCTGCTGGTCCTGCTCCTGTTCGGTGCCGGTTTCGCCGTCCACGTCCTGTGGTGGATCGCGCTGGCCGTCCTGGTGCTGTGGGTCCTGGGCTTCTTCGCGAAGGGCGGATCGGGCTCGCGCTGGTACCGCTGGTGAGAGCCGCCGTGCGGCGCTCACGACATCGAACGAAGGGAATCCCCACTCATGGTCGACCGAACGGTTCAGCTCTCGGCGTCCCTGTCGGGTGCCGGACTCGTGGTCCCGGCGATCGTCATCGTCGTCGTCCTCATCGCGGCATTCGCCTGGGGCAGCCGCCGGCGCGCCCGGGCCAAGGGACCCGCCTACCGCCCCGGGGAGCGCCGCGGACCGCGCGCGGGCTCGTGGAGCACTCCGGACGAAGCCGACACCGACCGCCCCGGCGGCTCCGAGTACGGCGACCGTCCGCCTTCCGGCTGACCTTCAGAACACCCGGAGGGGCAACGCGCCGGATCGACCCCGTTTGCGGTCGGCGATCGGGGAAACCCGCACCTCCATGACACACGACAGAACCGCCACCGTCCGCACCGTGGTGGTCACCGGGGCCAGCGCCGGGATCGGGCGGGCCTGCGCGGTGGCGTTCGCCGCCCGGGGCGACCGGGTCGCCCTGATCGCCCGCGGCCGCGCCGGTCTCGACGGGGCGGTGCGGGACGCCGAACTGGCGGGCGCCGCGCAGGTGCTCGCGGTCGAGACGGACGTCGCCGACCCTGCCCAGGTCGAGGCCGCGGCCCAGCGGGTGGAGGACGCGTTCGGGCGAATCGACGTGTGGGTGAACGCCGCGTTCGCCTCCGTCTTCGCCCCCTTCACCGAGATCTCGCCGGAGGAGTTCCGGCGGGTCACCGAGGTCTCCTACCTCGGGTACGTGTACGCCACCAACGCGGCGCTGCGCCGCATGCTGCCGCGCGACTCGGGTGTGGTGGTGCAGGTGGGCTCGGCGATCGCCTACCGCGGGATCCCGTTGCAGAGCGCCTACAGCGGCGCGAAGCACGCCATCCAGGGGTTCAACGAGGCACTGCGCTGCGAGCTGCTGGCCTCGGGTACCCGGGTGCGCAGCACGATGGTGCAGATGCCGGCGGTGAACACCCCGCAGTTCGACTGGGTCCGCTCGCGGCTGCCGATGCGCGCGCAGCCGGTGCCGCCGATCTACCAGCCGGAGGTCGCCGCCCGCGCGGTGCTGTTCGCCGCCGACCATCCGGCGCGCCGGGAGTACTGGGTCGGTGCCAGTACCGCGGCGACGCTGGTGGCGAACGCGGTCGTCCCCGGCCTGCTGGACCGCTATCTGGCCCGGACCGGCTTCGACGCGCAGCAGACCGCCGAGTGGCGGCGCGCGGGCGACCCGGACAACCTGTTCCACCCGGTCGACTCCTGGGAGGACTTCGGTGCGCACGGGCGCTTCGACGACCGGGCCCGGGCCCGCAGCGTGCAGCAGCGGGCCGCGCAGCTCGTCGGCGCCCTGTGCGACGGGGTGGTCGGGGCGGCCGGACGGGTGAGTTCGGGTTTGCCGGCGGCCGCCGGCGGGTTCGTCTCACGGATGCGGGGCAGGCGTTCCCCGCAGTTTCGCCGAGAGGAGTGAGTGGTCATGCCTCGTGGATCGAGCCCGAAGCGGGAACGGCAGTACGAGCACATCAAGGAGAGCGTGCTGGAGCGCGGCGAGAACGAGGACCGCGCCGAGGAGATCGCCGCGCGGACGGTGAACAAGGAGCGGGCGCGGCACGGCGAGTCGAAGACCGCCAGCCGCAGTTCGCTGGAGGACATCTCCTCCTCCCGGCGCGGTGGCCTGCGGTCGCACAGCGGAGCACAGGGTCCGACCAAGGAGCAGCTGTACAACGAGGCCAAGCAGCGCAACATCCACGGCCGTTCGAAGATGAACAAGAAGGAACTCGAGCACGCGCTCGGTCGGTAGGGGGGTGCGTCGGTGCGGGCCGTGCTGGAGATCGCCATGTGGTTCGCGGTGCTGCTCGGAGTGACGGTGGTGTCGATCGGCTCGGTGTCGCCCGTCGAACTGGTGGTGGCCGGGATCGCCGCCCTGGGCGGTGCGCTGGTGGCGCGGCGGATGCGTCGCGTCGCCGGCGTGCAGGTGGCGGGCGCCCGCGGTGCGGGCCGGGCGGTGCTGGCGCTGCCCGCGGCGGTCGGGCGGGGTACGGCCGTCCTGGTGAAGGCCGTGGTGCGGCCGTCCGGCCGGGCCGCGGTGGTGCGGGAGGTCCGTCTGGCGCCCGGTGCGGACGCGGGCTGGGCCGGTGTGCTGGTCGCCGCCTCCCCCGACACCTGCGTGGTCGACGTACCGGACGCGCGCGGCCTGGTGGTGCATGCGCTGGGCCCGGAGCCGGGGCCGGTCGAGACCGCCGTCGCCCGGCCGGGCGGCTCCGCGTGAACGCGTGGGCGGTGGCCGCCCTGGTGGTGCTGGCGGTGCCGTTCCCGGCGTGCCTGTGGATCGCCGCCCGGGGCAGCACGGTGCGGCGTCTGGCCGGTGTCTCGCTGCTGTCCACCTGCACGGGGGCGTTCTTCCTGCTGCTGCCGCCGGCCTACGAGCGGTCCTCCTACCAGGACCTGGCCCTGGTGCTGGCGGTCCTGGCGCCCGCCGGCACGCTCGTCTTCACCCGCTTCGTGGCGGGCCGGGCCCACGACACCCACGCCGGCTCCGACGGCGGCACGACATGACGGACCGGCGGGTCGCGCGAGAAGGAAGGGTGGTCCGACGGTGCGTCATGCGATCGTGCTGGTCATGCTCTGGGCCGGCGTCGGATGCGTGCTGCTGTCCTCCCTGGCGCTGCTGCGCCTCGGCGGGACGCTGATGCGGCTGCACGCCCTGGCCCCGGCGTCGGTCGTCGGGGTTCCGCTGATCGCCGCGGCGGTCGCCCTCGACCAGGGGGTGGGGCGGGCGGCCGTCAAGACGCTGTTCATCGGCCTGCTCTTCGCCGTCGGCGGTGCGGTCACCACCGTCGCCGTCGGCCGTGCCTCCCAGCAGGCCGAGGGGCAACCGGAAGGAGGGGAGACATGAACGAGTGGCTGATCGGCTTCGCCCTCGCGTTCGTCGTGCTGTCCGCGACGGTGGCGGTGCTCACCCGTGACCCGGCCCGCCAGGCGGTGGTGCTGTCCGCCCAGGGGCTGGGCCTGGCGGTCCTGTTCGCCGTGCTGCAGGCCCCGGACGTGGCCCTGTCCCAGCTGGCGGTGGGCACCGCGCTGACCCCGCTCCTGATCCTGCTGACCGTCCGCAAGGTCATCCGTCGCGGCACCGGCGGCCCGACCGGCGACAGTGACGGCCGCGCCGCGACCGAGGAGGACAGGTGACGGCGAGGGCACGGCTGGTCGTCTTCCTGGCCGCCGCGGCCGTCCTCGCCGCGTTCTTCGCGGTCGCGTGCACCCAGCTCCCGGAGTTCGGCGCGCAGAGCCACCCGTACGGCGACCGCGCGGTCGCCGCGGCGCTGGCGCACCGCACCGCCAACGCCGTCTCCTCGGTGAACTTCGACGTCCGGGCGTTCGACACCCTGGGCGAGGAGTCCATCCTCTTCGGCACCGTCCTGGGCGCCACACTGCTGCTGCGCCGGGCCCGCGACGAGCGCCACCGCCGGGCCGGGGCCGAACGCGTGATGCCGACCACCCGCCTGTTCGGCACGCTGCTGCTCCCGATCACCCTGGTCGTCGGCGTGTACGTCGTCGCGCACGGCCAGCTCAGCCCCGGCGGCGGGTTCCAGGGCGGCGTCGTGCTGGCAACCGGCCTGCACCTGGCCTACGTCGCCGCGGACTACCGCGCGCTCCGACGCCTGCGCCCGCTGACCGTGCTGGACGTCGCCGACTCGCTCGCGGCGGCGTCGTACTCCCTGGTCGGCCTGGCCGGTCTGATCGCGGGCGGCGCGTTCCTCGCGAACGTCCTGCCGCTCGGCACCTTCAACGAGATCACCTCCGGCGGCACCGTCCCCGTGCTGAACGCGGCGGTGGGGGTGGAGGTCGCCTGCGCCCTGATCGCGCTGCTCGCCCACTTCCTCGACCAGGCCGTCGAACTCGCCGACCCCGAGGACACCGACGCACACCGCTCCGGAGGGCACTGATGGGAATCTGGCCCTACCTGGCCGCCGGCTGGGTCCTGCTCGTCGCCCTGTACGGCCTGGTCACCAGCCGCAACCTGATCCACGCGATCGGCTGTCTGGCCGTCGCCCAGTCCTCCACCTACCTGCTCCTGCTGGCCGTCGGCTACCGGCGCGACGGGACCGCCCCGGTCTTCTCCGACCTCACCCCGGGGAGCCGTCCCGTCGTCGACCCCGTCGTCCAGGCCCTGGCCCTGACCGACGTGGTGGTCGGCGCCACCGTCACGGCGCTGCTGCTCGCCCTGACCGTCCAACTGCGCAAGCGCCACCGCACCGTCGACCCGCAGGCCCTGACCGGCCTCAAGGGCTGACGGCCCGTGGCCCCGGCCGACCTCCTTCCGCTGGCGGTGGCGATCCCGCTGCTCGGGGCCGCGCTGCTCGCCGTCGCGGGCCGGTGGCTGCCGCGGACCGGCTGCGACGCGCTCGCCACGGCGGTCGCCGTCATCGAGGTCGCCTGCCTGGTCCTGCTGTGGAGCCGCACCGGCGACCTGGGCACCGCCGACCTGGGCGGCTGGCCCGCCGAGGTCGGCATCGTCCTCGCCGCCGACCCGCTCGGTGTCGGCCTGGCGCTGCTCGTCGCCGTCCTGGTGCTCGCCGTGGTCGTCTACTCCTGGCGGTACTTCGAGGAGCCGACCGGTGAGCACGCCGGCGTCTTCCCGGCCCTCCTGCTGCTGTTCGAGGCCGGTATGGCGGGCTTCGCGCTGACCGGCGACCTGTTCAACGCGTTCGTGTTCTTCGAGCTCATGGGCGCGGCCGCCTACGCACTGACCGGCTCCCGCATCGAGGACCCCCGCCCGCTGCACGGGGCCCTCACCTTCGGCATCGTCACCTCCTTCGCCGCCTACTGCTCGCTGCTGGGGATCGGCCTGCTGTACGCGCGCACCGGGGAGCTCAACCTGGCCCGCCTCGGCGCGCAGCTCGCGGGCCACCGCACCGATCTGCTCACCGTGGTGGCGTTCGTCCTGGTCGCCACCGCACTACTGGTGAAGGCCGCCGCGGTCCCCTTCCACTTCTGGCTGCCCGACGCGCACGCGGTCGCCCCGACGCCGGTGTGCATGCTGATGTCCGGTGTCATGGTCGAGTTGGGCGTGTACGGCATCGCCCGGGTCTACTGGACGGTGTTCGCCGGGCCGGGCGGGATCCCGCCGGAGGCGTTCCGGAGCACCTTCGCCGCGCTGGGGGTGCTGACGGCGCTGGTCGGTGCGGTGATGTGCTGGCAGCAGCGGCACCTCAAGCGCCTGTTGGCGTTCTCCACGGTCAGCCACGTCGGCCTGTTCCTGGTCGGTGTCGCCCTGCTGGATCCGGCCGGCGCGGCCGGTACGGCACTGTACGTCGCCGGGCACGGCCTGGTGAAGGCGGCGCTGTTCGCGCTGGCGGGTGTGCTGCTGGACCGTTTCGGCTCGGTCGACGAGCACGGGCTGCACGGCCGCGCCCGCGACCTGCGGCTGGTGGGCGTGCTGTTCGCCGTGGGGGCGCTGGCGCTGGCCGGGCTGCCGCCGTTCGGTACCGGGCTCGGCAAGGCGCTGGCCGAGGAGGAGGCGGGCGGCTGGCTGCCGTGGCTGCCGGCGGTGTTCGTGGCCGCCTCGGCGGTCACCGGCGCGGCGGTGCTCCGGGTGGGCCTGCGGGTCTTCTGGGGCGTGGGCCCAGCGCCGCACGGTCGCCCGGGCGAGCAGGAGACCAGCGGCGAGGGCGAGGAGCCGGAGATCCGCTCCCCCGGGCGCGCCCTGCCGCCGACCATGACCGCCGTTCCCGCCGTCCTGCTGGCACTGGCCGCCGTCCTGGGCTGTGTGCCCGCCGCCGGGCACGCGATCGCCCGCGGGGCCGCGGTGTTCACCGACCCGGACCGCTACCGGGAGGCCGTCCTGGCGGGCCGCGACGCGTCGGCCGCCCTCGCGGTGCCGCACACCGCCTGGACCGTCCCCGGTCTGCTCCTCGGGCTGCTGTCCGCGGGTCTCGCCGTGGCGCTCGCGGCCGCCGCAGCGCACCAGCGCGGACCGTGGCTCGCCGACGGCCACCCGGCCGTGCGGGCCGTCCGGGCGCTGCGCCGCCTGCATTCCGGGCGCCTGGGCGACTACCTCGCGTGGCTCACCCTCGGCATCGCCGTGCTGTGCACCGCGCTCGCCGCCCGGATCTGACACCGTCCCAGGCCCGCCGCCGCGTGCCCGGCACACCTCCCCGCCGCTTTCACCGTCCGCGCCCGGTTCGGGCGGGTTTGGTCACGGCGAGGCGGGTTAGCCGCAGGGACACGGTCCCGGTACCCGGGCCGGCATCCCGCGCTGTGGAGGAGTTGGGTGATGAAGGTTTCCGACTACGTACTGGGACGTCTGCGCGAGTGGGAGGTCGAGTACGTCTTCGCCTACCCCGGTGACGGCATCAACGGCCTGCTGGCCGCGTGGGGCCGCGCCGAGGAGGAGGGACCCCGGTTCGTCCAGGCGCGCCACGAGGAGATGGCCGCGTTCCAGGCCGTCGGTTACGCGAAGTTCTCCGGGCGCACCGGCGTCTGCTGCGCCACCTCGGGCCCGGGCGCGATCCACCTGCTCAACGGCCTGTACGACGCGAAGCTCGACCACGTGCCCGTGGTGGCGATCGTCGGGCAGACCGACCGCACGGCCATGGGCGGGTCGTACCAGCAGGAGGTCGACCTGCTGTCGCTGTACAAGGACGTGGCGTCGGAGTTCTGCGAGATGGTCACGGTCCCCGCGCAGCTGCCGAACGTGCTGGACCGGGCGATGCGGATCGCCGCGACCCGGCGCACGGTCACCGCAGTGATCATTCCCGCCGACGTGCAGGAGCTCGACCACGAGCCGCCCGCGCACGCCTTCAAGCAGGTGCCGTCCAGCCTCGGGGTGCCCCGCTACGCGCCCGTTCCCGCCGAGCAGGACCTGGCCCGGGCGGCGGAGGTGCTCAACGCCGGCGAGAAGGTCGCGATGCTGATCGGGCAGGGCGCCCGGCACGCGCGCGCCGAGGTGGAGCAGGTCGCCGACCTGCTCGGCGCGGGCGTGGCGAAGGCGCTGCTCGGCAAGGACGCGCTGCCCGACACGCTGCCGTACGTGACCGGGTCGATCGGCCTGCTCGGCACCCGCGCGTCCTACGAGCTGATGCGGGACTGCGACACCCTGCTGGTGGTCGGCTCCAGCTTCCCGTACACCCAGTTCCTGCCCGAGTTCGACCAGGCCCGCGCCGTGCAGATCGACCTGGACCCGTCGATGGTGGGCCTGCGCTACCCGTTCGAGGTCAACCTCGTCGGCGACGCGGGCGAGGCACTGCGGCGGCTGGTCCCGATGCTGGAGCACAAGGCGGACCGGACCTGGCGCAAGACCGTGGAGGAGAACGCGGCCCGCTGGTGGGAGGTCATGCAGCGGCGCGCCGAGGTGAGCGCCGATCCGATCAACCCGGAGTACGTCGTGCACACCCTCGACGCGCTGCTGCCCGACAACGCGATCGTCGCCGCGGACTCCGGCTCGGCGGCGAACTGGTACGCCCGGCACCTGCGCTTCCGCGAGGGCATGCGCGGGTCGCTGTCGGGCACGCTCGCCACGATGGGCCCGGGCGTGCCGTACGTGATCGGCGCGAAGTTCGCCCACCCGGACCGGCCGGCGATCGCGATCGTCGGTGACGGCGCGATGCAGATGAACGGCCTCGCCGAGCTGATCACCGCCGCCAAGTACTACCAGGAGTGGGCCGACCCCCGCCTGGTGGTGGCGGTGCTGAACAACCACGACCTGAACCAGGTCACCTGGGAGATGCGCGCCATGCAGGGCGCCCCGCAGTTCGAGGCGTCGCAGAGCCTGCCCGACGTGCGGTACGCGGACATCGCCTCGACCTTCGGCCTCTACGGCGCCCGGGTCGAACGGCCCGAGGACGTGGAAACGGTGTGGCGGCAGGCGCTCGCGGCGGAGCGGCCGTTCGTCATCGACTTCCGTACCGATCCGGCGGTGCCGCCGATCCCGCCGCACGCCGACTGGGACCAGGTCAAGGCCACCGCGAAGTCCGTCCTCAAGGGCGACAGCGACCGCGGGGCGGTGGTGCGCCAGGGCGTCAAGGCGAAGCTGCAGGAGTTCCTGCCCGGCCACGGGGGGAAGTGACCGGTGTCCGACCCCCAGGAGGACCACTCGGGCCTCGAACGGGCGCTGCGCGCCGAGGTGGACGGCGAGGTCAGGTTCGACGCGGGCAGCCGCGGCGCGTACGCGACCGACGGGTCCAACTACCGGCAGGTGCCGATCGGTGTGGTGGTGCCGCGCACCGTCGAGGCCGGGGCCGCCGCGGTCGCCGTGTGCGCCCGGTTCGGCGCGCCGGTGCTGTCGCGCGGCGGCGGTACGAGCCTCGGCGGGCAGTGCACCAACACCGCGGTGGTCCTCGACTGGACCAAGTACTGCAACCGGCTGCTGTCCGTCGACCGCGAGGCGCGGACCTGCGTGGTCGAGCCCGGCATCGTCCTGGACGAGCTCAACCGTCAACTCGCCGCTTATGGACTGAAGTTCGGGCCCAAGCCGTCCACCCACAGCCACTGCGCGCTGGGCGGGATGATCGGCAACAACAGCTGCGGCGCCTCCGCCCAGGCCTACGGCAAGACCGTCGACAACATCCGTAGCCTCGACGTCCTCACCTACGACGGCGCCCGGTTCCGCGCGGGCGCCACCGACGACGAGGAGTTCGAGCGGATCGTCGCCGCCGGCGGACCGCAGGCCCGGCTGTACCAGGGGCTGCGCGACCTCGCCGGCCGCCACCTCGCCGAGATCCGCCGCGGCTACCCGAAGATCCCCCGCCGCGTGTCCGGCTACAACCTCGACTCGCTGCTGCCGGAGAACGGCTTCCACGTGGCCCGCGCCCTGGTGGGCAGCGAAGGCACCCTGGTCACCGTGCTGCGCGCCGAGTTGGAGCTGGTCGAGGTGCCGGCCGCGGAGGCGCTGCTGGTCCTCGGCTTCGACGACATCTACGCCGCCGCGGACGCCGTCCCCGCGCTCCTGGAGCACGCGAGCCCCACCCAACTGGAGGCGGTCGACGGGCGGATGGCCCAGCTGATGCGCGAGGAGCACGCCCACCTCGACTCCCTGGAGCGGCTGCCGAAGGGCGACAGCTGGCTGCTGGTGCAGTTCACCGGTGACAGCAAGGAGGAGGCGGACGCGCAGGCCCACGCGCTGTTGCGCGCACTGGGGCGCGAGGAGGACGACCCGTCCGTGGCGCTGTCCGACGACCCGCAGCGCGAGCAGGAGATGCTCAGGGCCCGGGAGGCCGGACTCGGGGTGACCGCCCGGCCGCCCGACGGGTCCGAGACCTGGGAGGGCTGGGAGGACTCCGCCGTCGCCCCCGAGCACCTGGGCGACTACCTGCGCGACCTGGAGCGGCTCTTCGACCGGTACGGGTACCAGCAGGCGTCCCTGTACGGGCACTTCGGGCAGGGCTGCGTCCACACCCGGATCCCGTTCGAGCTGCGGGAGGGCAAGGGCGTCGAGGCGTTCCGGTCCTTCCTGTTCGACGCCGCCGACCTGGTCGCCTCCTACGGCGGGTCGCTGTCGGGAGAGCACGGCGACGGGCAGGCCCGCGGCGAACTCCTCCCCCGGATGTTCGGCGCCCGCCTGGTCGGGGCGATGGGCGAGCTGAAGGCGCTGTTCGACCCCGGCAACCGGATGAACCCCGGCAAGGTCGTCCATCCGAACCCCGTCGACGGCAACCTCCGGATCGGCGCCGACTGGCGCCCCGAACCCCTCGCCACGCACTTCGCCTACCCCGACGACGACCACGACTTCGGCCAGGCCGTGCTGCGCTGCGTCGGGATCGGCAACTGCCGCACCCAGCGCGGCGGCGTCATGTGCCCCTCCTACCGGGCCACCGGCGAGGAGGAGCACTCGACGCGCGGCCGGGCCCGGCTGCTGTTCGAGATGCTCGACGGCCACCGGGACACACCGGTCACCGACGGCTGGCGGTCCACCGAGGTCCGCGACGCCCTCGACCTCTGCCTGGCCTGCAAGGGCTGCAGGTCGGACTGCCCGGTCGGCGTCGACATGGCCACCTACAAGGCCGAGTTCCTCGCCCACCACTACGAGCACCGGCTGCGCCCGCCGGCCCACTACGCGCTGGGCTGGCTCCCGCTGTGGGCGCGCCTGGTCCGCACCGCTCCCGGCCTGCCGGGCCTGGCCAACGCGGCCCTGCGGGCCCCGGCCGTCGGCCGGCTCGGCAAGCTGCTGGCCGGGATCGACCCGCGCCGCGCCGCCCCGCTCTTCGCCGACCGCTCCTTCCAGGAGGAGCGGAACGCCTTCGGCGGACCGCAGCCCGACCCGTCGGATCCGCGCACCGTGCTGCTGTGGCCGGACACCTTCTCCAACCACTTCCACCCCCACGTCGCCCGGGCTGCGGTCCGCGTGCTGGAGGACGCCGGCTTCCGCGTCGCGGTCCCGGACCAGCCGGTGTGCTGCGGCCTGACCTGGATCTCCACCGGCCAACTCGCCACCGCCCGCCGCGTCCTGCAACGGACCACGCGGGTACTGCGACCGTGGCTGGAGGCCGGCACCCCGATCATCGGCCTCGAACCGTCCTGCACCGCGGTGTTCCGCGCCGACGCCCCCGAACTCCTCGACGGCGACCAGGACATCGCCCGGCTGGCCGCCCAGGTCCGCACCTTCGCCGAGCAACTCACCGGCCACGCCCCCGACGGCTGGCAGCCGCCGCGGCTGGACCGGGCGGCGACCGTGCAGACCCACTGCCACCAGCACGCCGTCCTCGGGGCGGACCCGGACGGCGAGCTGCTGCGCCGGGCCGGCATCGACGCGGACGTCCTCGACGAGGGCTGCTGCGGCCTGGCGGGCAACTTCGGCTTCGAACGCGGGCACTACGACCTGTCCCTGACCATCGCCGAGCAGGGCGTCCTGCCCGCCGTGCGCGCCACCTCCCCCGACGCGCTCGTGCTGGCCGACGGCTTCAGCTGCCGCACCCAGATCGACCAGGCCGACACCGGACGCCAGGCCCTGCACCTGGCCGAAGCCCTCGCGCTCGCCCTCGACGGCCTCCTGCCGGACGACCGGCCCGAGCGGACGGCTCCACGGCCGCGGCCCGACCCCGCGACCGCCCGGCGGACGGCGGCGACCGCCGCCGCGGCCGGGCTGACCGTCGGCGCGCTGCTCGCCGCCCGGCACCGCCGGCGCGCCCGGAAGGAGACACCGTGAACGCCCTGCAGGACCTGATCCACCACGAGGCCCACGCCTACACCGGCAACGACGACCGTCCGCTCGGCGCCTACACCGGCGTCATGGCCGTCTACGCCGGCACCGTCGCGGCGGTCGGCGTCCTCACCCGTGCGACCCGCAGACCCCTGCCGGCCCCCGGGCCGTGGGACCTGGCGGTCGACGCCCTGGCCACCCACCAGCTGGCCCGGCTGATCGCCAAGGACCCGGTCACCAGCCCGCTGCGCGCGCCCTTCACCCGCTTCGAGGGCACCTCCGGCCCGGCCGAGCTGGACGAGGACGTCCGCGGCACCGGGGCCCGCAAGGCCGTCGGCGAACTGGTCACCTGCCCGTTCTGCACCGGCCTGTGGGTGGCCACCGCGATCACCGTCGGATCGCTGTTCGCGCCCCGCGCCACCCGGCTGGCCACCTCCACCCTCGCCGCCCTGGCCGGGGCCGACTTCCTCCACTTCGCCCGCGTCACCGCCCAGCACGCGGCCGACGGGCCGTCATGACCGGCGCCCGCGCGACGCCACGGGTCGAGGCCGTCGAGGTCCAGGTCCTCACCTTCCCCACCGACGCCCCGGAGGCCGACGGCACGCTCTCCTGGGACGCCACCACCATGGTCCTGGTCCGGGCGACCAGCGGGGAGACCACCGGCCTGGGCTGGACGTACGGTGCCCCCGCCACCGCCCACGTGGTCACCGGACTGCTGCGCGCCGTCGTCGTCGGCAGCCCGGCGTTCGACGTGCCCGCCGCCAACGAGGCGATGAGCCGCGCCGTCCGCAACGCCGGCCGGCCCGGGCTGGTCGCGGGCGCCCTCTCGGCCGTCGACATCGCCCTGTGGGACCTCAAGGCCTGCCTGCTGGACCTGCCGTTGGTCGACCTGCTCGGCGCCGCCCGCCGCGAGGTGCCGCTCTACGGCAGCGGCGGCTTCACCACCTACGGCCCCGACCGGCTGGCCGAGCAGCTGCGGGGCTGGGCCGGGCAGGGCTTCACCCGCTTCAAGATCAAGATCGGCGAGCAGTGGGGCACCCGCGAGCAGCGGGACCTGGAACGCGCCGAACAGGCCCGCGCCCTGGTGGGCGAGGACGCCGAGCTCTTCGTGGACGCCAACGGCGCCTACACCCGCAAACAGGCCGTCCGGGTCGGCCGCACCCTGGCCGGGCTGGGCGTGAGCTGGTTCGAGGAGCCCGTCTCCTCCGACGACCTGACGGGCCTGGCGCTGGTCCGCGACGCGGTCACCGCGGACGTCACGGCCGGCGAGTACGGCTACGACCTGCCCTGCTTCGCCCGGATGGCCCCCGCCGTGGACTGCCTGCAGGCCGACGCCACCCGGTGCGGCGGCATCACCGGCTGGCTGCGCGCCGCCGCCCTCGCCCAGGCCCACGGCCTGGACCTGTCGGGGCACTGCGCCCCGCACGTCCACGCGCACGCCGCGGCCGCCGTGCCGAACCTGCGGCACCTGGAGTGGTTCCACGACCACGTCCGCATCGAGAACCTGCTCTTCGACGGCGCCCTCGACCCCGACGGGGGCGTCCTGCACCCGGGGCGGACGGGCCGGCCCGGGCTCGGGGTGACGGTCCGCCACGAGGTCTGCGAGCGCTTCCGTGTCCCCGGGTGAGCGCGGCGGCCCGACCAGGTGCCGGGCCGCCGCTCAGTACGGCAACGGGCGGCCCGAGGGCGTCCGCAGGTCCAGCGGAGGCCGCGGGCGCTGCGGGGCGGGGCGCTTGACCATCTTGGTCCCTGCCATCTCGACCACCTCCTCGATCATCGGGCGTCTGCCCGGCCGGGCGCCGTTCCACGCCCGCGCCCTGCCACGGAAGGAGACGACCCGTTGACCGGCTCCGCCCCCGCGGGCCCACCCCCGCCCCACATCCTGCGCGACTACGCACTGCTCGCCGACGGCCACCGCGGAGCGCTGGTGGGCCCCCGCGGCGACATCGGCTGGATGTGCGCACCCCGCTGGGACAGCGACGCCCTCTTCGCCGCCCTGATCGGCGGTGACGGCTGGTACGGCGTCGCCCCCGCCCGGCCCTTCGTGTGGGGCGGCTACTACGAGCCCGGCAGCCTCGTCTGGCGCAGCCGCTGGACCACCACCGACGGCATCACCGAATGCCGCGAGGCACTCGCCCACCCCGGTGACCCGCACCGGGCCGTGGTGCTGCGCAGGGTGCTGGCCGTCGACGGCGACGCACACCTCGACGTGCGCCTGGACGTCGCCGCGGGGTTCGGCACCCAGCCGCTGCGGGCACTGCGACGCGACGAGGACGGCACCTGGACGGCCCGGGCCGGCGACCTGCACCTGCGGCTGCGCGGACTCCCCGACGCGCAGGCCGGACCGGCCGGGCTGCGCACCGAGCTGCGGGTGGCGGCCGGAGCCTCCCACGACCTCGTCCTGGAGGTCTCCGACCGGCCGCTGCCGTCCCCGGAGCCCGCCGCGCGGCTGTGGCGCGCGACCGAGACGGCCTGGGCCGAGCAGGTCCCCGACCTGGACGGCGTACTGGCGCGGCGGGACGCCCGGCACGCCTGCGCCGTCCTCACCGGCCTGACCGGCCCGGGCGGCGGCACCGTCGCCGCGGCCACCACCAGCCTGCCGGAACGCGCCGAGCAGGGGCGCAACTACGACTACCGGTACGTGTGGATCCGCGACCAGGCCTACATCGGCCAGGCCGCCGCGGCGATCGGCCCGCACCCGCTGCTCCAGGACTCCCTGCGGTTCGTGACCGCCCGGCTGCTCGAGGACGGCCCCCGCCTCGCCCCCGCCTACACCGCCACCGGCGCACCCGTGCCGGACCCCCGCACGCTCGACCTGCCCGGCTACCCCGGCGGGTTCGACGTCGTCGGGAACCGCGTCAACCACCAGTTCCAGCTCGACGTGTTCGGCGAGAGCCTGCTGCTGCTCGCCGCCGGCGCCCGGCACGACCTGCTGGACACCGACGGACGGCGCGCCGTCCGGATCGCCGCCGACGCCGTCGCCGCCCGCCGCACCGAGAAGGACGCCGGGATCTGGGAACTCCACCCGGACCGGTGGGCGCACAGCCGGCTGACCTGCGCCGCCGGACTCCGCGCCGTCGCCACCGCCCCCCAGTCCGCTTCCGACCGCGGCCCGGCGGCCCGCTGGGAGGCCCTCGCCGACCGCCTGGTCGCGAGCGTCGACGCCGACTGCCTGCACCCGTCCGGGCGCTGGCAGCGCTCCCCCACCGACCCGGGCGTGGACGCCGCGCTGCTGCTGCCCGCCGTCCGCGGGGCACTGCCCGCCGAGGACCCGCGCACCCGCGCCACCCTCGACGCCGTCCTCACCGACCTCGCCCGGGACCACTACTGCTACCGCTTCCGGCACGACCGGCGTCCCCTGGAGGACGCCGAGGGCGCCTTCCTGCTGTGCGGGTTCCTCGTCGCTCTCGCCCAGCACCAGCAGGGCGACGGCATCGAGGCGGTGCGCTGGTTCGAACGCACCAGAGCCGCCTGCGGGCCCCCGGGCCTGTACGCGGAGGAGTTCGACGTCGCCCAGCGCCAGCTGCGCGGCAACCTGCCCCAGGCCTTCGTCCACGCCCTGCTGCTGGAGGCCGCCGCCGCACTGGCCCGCCCCCGCTGACCGCCACGGCGGCCGGGATCCCGAAAGGCCCGGATCACCCCGTTTGCCCCCGGACCGGACGGGCAGCCGCCCCGGGGAATGCCCCGGCGCGCGCGAGCCGTCCGCCGGGCGCCCCTCACAGGACGGAGAAGCGCTGAGATGGCCACCAACCCCGGACCCTCCGACGGGCGCGACGCCAAGGACACGGCCCTGGATGCCTTCCGGGCCCCGGATCCGGACGGGCCGCTCACCACCGACCAGGGGGTGCGGGTCGACGACACCGACAACTCCCTGCAGGTCGGCGACCGCGGCCCCACCCTGCTGGAGGACTTCCAGCTGCGGGAGAAGCTCACCCGCTTCGACCACGAGCGCATCCCCGAACGCGTCGTGCACGCCCGCGGCGCGGGGGCGTACGGCCACTTCGAGGCGTACGAGTCTCTCGCCGAGTACACCTGCGCCGACTTCCTCCAGGAGCCCGGCCGCCGGACCCCGGTGTTCGTGCGCTTCTCCACCGTCCAGGGGCCCCGCGGCTCGGCCGACACGGTCCGCGACGTGCGCGGCTTCGCCGTCAAGTTCTACACCCGGCAGGGCAACTACGACCTGGTCGGCAACAACATGCCGGTCTTCTTCATCCAGGACGCGATCAAGTTCCCGGACTTCGTCCACGCGGTGAAGCCCGAGCCGGCCGACGAGATCCCCACCGGCGGGTCCGCGCACGACACCTTCTGGGACTTCTGCTCCCTGCAGCCCGAGTCCACCCACATGCTGATGTGGGCCATGTCGGACCGGGCGATCCCGCGCAGCTACCGGATGATGCAGGGCTTCGGCGTGCACACCTTCCGGCTGGTGAACGCCGCCGGGCGCGGGACCTTCGTGAAGTTCCACTGGCGCCCGAAGCTCGGCGTCGCCTGCCAGGTGTGGGACGAGGCGCAGCTCACCGCCGGCCGCGACCCGGACTTCCACCGCCGCGACCTGTGGGAGGCCATCGAGTCCGGCGAGTACCCGGAGTGGGAGCTCGGCGTGCAGCTGATCCCCGAGGAGGACGAGCACGCGTACCCGTTCGACCTGCTCGACCCGACCAAGCTCGTGCCGGAGGAACTGGTGCCGGTGCGGCCGGTCGGCCGGATGGTCCTCGACCGCAACCCGCAGAACTTCTTCGCGGAGACCGAACAGGTCGCCTTCCACACCGCCAACATCGTCCCCGGCATCGACTTCACCAACGACCCGCTGCTGCAGGGCCGCAACTTCTCCTACCTGGACACCCAGCTGATCCGCCTCGGCGGCCCGAACTTCTCCCAGCTGCCGGTCAACCGGCCGCTCGCCGACGTCCGCAACAACCAGCGCGACGGCTACGGCCAGCAGACGATCCACCCGGGCACCAGCTACGCGCCCAACTCCGTCGGCGGGGGCTGCCCGTTCACCATGGGCGGCGGCCACCTGGCGGACGGGGTCTTCGAGCACTACCAGGAGCGGATCGACGGCGCGGCGATCCGCCGGCGCAGCCCCAGCTTCGCCGACCACTACAGCCAGGCCGCGCTGTTCTGGGCCAGCATGGCCGACTGGGAGCGCGAGCACATCACCGCCGCGTTCGCCTTCGAACTCGGCAAGGTGGCGGACGACCAGGTGCGGCGCCGCACGGTCGGCAACCTGGTCCACGTCGACCCGGGGCTGGCCGCCGAGGTCGCCCGGCGCATCGGCGTCCCCGAGCCGGAAGCCGGCGACGGCCACGAAGCCGCGCCGCGGCCCTCCCCCGCGCTGAGCCTGGACAACCTGCTGGCCGACGGCATCCGCACCCGCAAGATCGCGGTGCTGGCGGCGGACGGGGTCGACCGCGACCAGGTGCAGGCCGCCCGGGAGCGGCTCGGCGCCGCGGGCGCGACCGTCGAGACACTCGCCGCCCACGGCGGGCGACTGCGTGCCGCCGACGGTGAGACCCTCGCGGTGGACCGCCCGCTGCCCACCACCGACTCGGTGCTGTACGACGCCGTGGTGGTACCCGACGGCGCGCAGGCGGCCCTCACCGCCGATGCCCGGGCGGTCCGCTTCCTCGCCGACGCCCTGCGCCACGGCAAGCCCGCCGCCCTCCTGGGCACCGGGATCGACCTGTGCCGCGCCGCCGGCCACGACGCACCGGGCGACCTCGCCGGGGTCGCACTGAGCGGCCCGGACGAGCAGGCCGGCCCCGCCTTCTGGGACGGCTTCGCGCACCTCGTCGAACAGCACCGCTTCCCGCGGCGCTGACCGTCCCGGCACGGTCCGCGCGGGAAGCCGGACCGCCCACAGAGAGGATCATGATCCGATGACCGAGTACGGGTACTTCCTGTCGTGCGAGGAGTTCACCCCGGCGGAACTGGTCGACCAGGCCCGGCGGGCGCAGCAGGCCGGGTTCACCCGGCTGGCGATCTCCGACCACTTCCACCCGTGGAACGACGCGCAGGGCAACAGCGCCTTCGTGTGGTCGATGATCGGCGCGCTGTCGCAGGCCGTCGGCCTGCCGGTCACCACCCTGGTGACCTGCCCGACGCTGCGCCTCCACCCAGCGATCACGGCACAGGCCGCCGCCACCTCCAGCGTGCTGCTCGACGGCCGGTTCGCACTCGGCGTGGGCACCGGCGAAGCCCTCAACGAACACGTCCTGGGCGGCCGGTGGCCCTCCTTCGAGGAACGGGCCGACATGCTGGAGGAGGCCGTCGAGGTGATGCGCAAGCTGTTCACCGGCGACCTCGTCAGCCACCGCGGCCGGCACTACACCGTCGACAACGCCCGCCTGTACACCGCACCCGACGGGCCGCTGCCCGTCCTGGTGTCCGGGTTCGGCCCGAAGGCCGCCGAACTCGCCGGGCGGATCGGGGACGGCTTCGTCACCATGACCCCGGACGCCGACCTGGTGGGAGCCTTCCGGGAAGGCGGCGGAACGGGCAGGAAAGTCGTCGGCGGGGTGAAGGTCTGCTGGAGCAGCGACCGCCTCAAGGCCGTCGACGTGGTGCACCGCCTCTGGCCCACCGAACTGCTGCCCGGCGAACTCGCGCAACTCCTGCCCACGCCGACGCACTTCGAGCAGGCCACCGAGCTGGTCACCCGCGACATGATCGCCGACGCCGTCACCTGCGGCGACGCGGTCGAGGAGCACGTCGAAACGGTCCGTGCCTACACCCGCGCCGGCTTCGACGAGGTCTACATCGGCCAGATCGGCCCCGACCAGGCGGACTTCTTCGACGCCTACCGCGAACAGGTCCTGCCCGCCGTCGCCCGCTGAGCACCGGATCGGTCGCCTTCGCCCCCGCGGCGCAGCTCGGCGTTGACCCGCTCGGCGGCCTGCCGGGCGGCGAGCCGCGCTGCGCCGCCGTCCTGGATGTCCCGCGATGCCCGCTCCGTACCGGTGCGCGCCACCGCCTCGTTCATCGGTTCGAGCACCGACCGGATGCGGCGGAGTACTGCCTGCGCCCAGCGGCGTGCGTTGTCGGCGCCGGCTCCGGACGGATCCTGCGGCCCGGAGGAGAGGTGGAGCACGGATCCGCGGATGTCCCCCTCCAGATCGTCCACGGCCGCTCCGCTGCCCGAGGACTGCGGCCGGGCTCCGAGGACCTCGGCGGACCCCTCGAACGGCACTGCCGCCCGGTAGACCACGTAGGCGCCGTCGGCGTCCGCCCACACGTGCGGGGCTCCGAGCGTGACCGGTCTCGGCGTGTGGTCTTCCATCAGCTGCGGGAGCGTGAGGCCCCGGAACAGTCGCTCCGCCATGGCGCACCTCCGTCCGTCGTCTTCCCAGTGAACTCCTGAGCAACGTCACCGTGTGTTGTTCCCGGCGGCTCGGGTAGGCGGGGTGGTTATCGAAGCGGGTCGGAGCGAAAGCCGGTCCGCTCGCCTCTCCAGGGACAACGTCATGACGAATGTGAAGCTTGCCGCTGCAGTGGTCGGGGGCTACCTTCTCGGGCGCTGGCACAAGGCCCGATGGGCGATTGCCCTCGCCGGAATGGCAGCGGGGAAGAAACTCAGTGCGAATCCAGGTGTGCTCCTCGGCGAACTCATGGAGTCGTCGCCGCAGCTGCGGCAGCTGGCCGACGGCGTACGGGGCGAGTTGGCGGAGGCCGGGAAGAAGGCCGCGATCGCTGCCGCGACCAACCGGGTGGGCGCGCTGACCGACCGACTGCAGCAGGGGACGGATGCCCTGCGCGAGCAGGGAGGCGGCGGCCGCGGCCGGGACCCGGAGGACGACGAGGACCAGCAGGCGGACGAGGAACCGGACGAGCTGGAGGAGCCGGAGGAGAAGCCCGCGGCGCGCAGCCGCACCTCGCGTTCGGGCGGGACCTCGGCACGCGCGTCCTCGGCCAGCAAGCGCTCCGCGCCGTCGAAGTCGTCCACGTCGTCCACCCGGTCCCGGGCCTCGTCGAAGACGGCGTCCGGCTCCGGCACCGCACGCAAGACCGCGTCGAGCGGCACGTCCCGCTCCAGCCGGCCGGCGGCCGCGAAGAAGACCGCGAGCAAGGCCCCGGCGAAGAAGACCGCGGCGCCGCGCAAGAGCACGGCCGCCGCCGCGAAGAAGACGGCCTCGTCGTCGGCGCGGAAGACCGCCGCCGGCTCCTCGGCCCGTAAGAGCACCGGCACGCGCACGTCGACCCGGAAGCGGGGGTGAGTCCGATGGCCAAGCAGTCCGACGACAAGGGTTCCGGGCTCGGCGACGTGCTGGACGCACTGCCGACCGACCGGTTGATGGAGCAGACCCGTGAGCTGATGTCGGCACTCGGGGACCGCGCCGTCGCAGCCGCCACCGACAAGGTCGGCGAGGTCACCGACCGGCTCGTCGGGTACGTGGAGGACGGCGGCCTCGGCGGCGGGAAAGGTCCGGGCAAGTCGATGCTGAAAGCCGTGGTGGGAGCGGGTGCCTCCAACCTGAAGGACGCCGTGACCAACAAGCTCGGCGGCGGTGGCGGCAAGAGCAAAGGCGGGGGCAAGAAGCTCAAGGTCACCAACATCGTGGAGCAGATCGACGTCGGTGTTCCCGTCCGCGTCGCGTACAACCAGTGGACGCAGTTCCAGGACTTCCCGAAGTTCACCAAGCGCCTGGAGCAGGTCGAGCAGAAGGACGAGCACAAGCTTTCCTGGAAGGCCGGGATCTTCCTGTCCCACCGCACCTGGGAATCGACGATCGTCGAGCAGGTCCCGGACGAGACGATCGTCTGGAAGTCGAAGGGCGACAAGGGTTCCGCGGACGGCACGGTGACGTTCCATGAGCTCGCACCGAACCTCACCAGGATCCTCCTCGTGCTGGAGTACCACCCGCAGGGCCTGTTCGAGCGGACCGGCAACATCTGGCGGGCCCAGGGCCGGCGCGTCCGGCTGGAACTCAAGCACTTCCGTCGCTACGTGATGACGCAGACCATCCTCGACCAGGACGGCGTGGAGGGCTGGCGCGGTGAGATCCGCGACGGGGAGGTCGTGCGCTCCCACGACGAGGCCGTCGAGGAGGAGGGCCAGGACGCCGAGGAGTCGCAGGACTACGACGAGGACGACGAGTACGACGACGAGGCGGACCAGGAGGGCCAGGAGGACGAGGAGGAGTACGAGGACGAGGAGACGTCGCCGGACGACGAATACGAGGACGAGGGAGCCGAGCCCGGCGACGACGAGGGGGACTACGAGGACGAGGACGCGTACGCCGACGAGGAGGAGGAGCCTCCGCCGGAGGAGGAACCCACGGACGAGGACGACGAGGAGTACGGGGAGGACTACGAGGACGAGGAGGGGCCCGACGACGAGTACGAGAGCGATGAGGGGACCGGCCGGCGCGGTTCCCGGCGTGCACTCGCGCGGAGGTGAGAACGGTGACCACGGCCGCCCGTTCCGGACACTACCTCGACCGTCCGTCCTCCAACGGACCGGTGGACGGCATCGACCTCATCCTGGACAGGGGCCTGGTCATCGACGCCTACCTGCGGGTCTCCCTGGTGGGGATCGAACTGCTGACCGTGGACGCGCGCATCGTCGTGGCCAGCGTGGACACCTACCTGCGGTTCGCCGAGGCGGTGAACCGGCTTGACCTGGCGAACGACAAGAGCGAAGGCCCGCCGGAGCTGATGCAGGACATGCGGGAAGGAGGAGCCCGGCACGAGACCCGGGGCGCACTGGAGGGCGTGCAGGACACCGCCACCGACGTGATCGACCGCGTCCGTGACCGGGGCGAGGAGGACGACGAGGAGGAGCCGGAGGAACGGCCGAGGCGCCGGACGCGGCCCGCCGCGGCGCGCAAGGAGCGTGACCGATGAACGCCACCGCCCCGCCGGACCTCGGCACCCTCGCCTGCTACGTGTACGGCATCGTCCCGTCCCGCACCCGGGTACCGGACGGCCTCGAAGGCGTCGGCGACCCGCCCGCGCCGGTATCCCTGGTCAAGCACCACCGGATCGCCGCCGTGGTCAGCGAGATCGACACCCGCCGTCCGCTGGGCACGCCCACCGACCTGCTCGCCCACGCCCGGGTTCTGGACACGTTGGCGGCCGCCCGCTGCGCGGTGCTGCCGTTCCGGTTCGGCGCCGTGGTCGGCGACGTCGAGGAGGTCGCCGACGATCTCCTCGCCCCGCAGGAGCGGCGGTTCCTCACCGCGCTCGAGGACCTCACCGACCTGGCGCAGTTCACCGTCCGCGGCACCTACCGGCAGGAGTGGGTGCTGCGCCGGATCCTCGGCCGGCGCGAGGACATCGCCCGCCTGCGCGAGCAGACCGCCGCCCTGCCCGCGGACGCCGCCCGCCACCAGAACATCCAGCTCGGCGAGCTCGTCTCGCAGGAGCTGGTCTCCTGCGGGCGGGCCGACACCACCCGCGTGCTGGAAGCCCTGTCACCGCTGGCCGCGGTCACCCTCGACGACCCGGCCACCGCGGACCAGGCCGTCAACGTGTCCTTCCTCGTCCCCAGCGACCGGTGGGACGAGTTCGAGGGCGTCGTCGAGGACCTCGCCGGCCGGTGGGAAGGTCAGATCGAGCTGCGGCTGCTCGGGCCCCTGGCCGCGTACGACTTCGTCTCGCAAGCGGTTGACGCGCAGGGAGGCGGGCCGCCATGGGAGTGATCACCGGACTCTTCACCCCGCCCCTCGCTCCGGTGCGCGGCGTGGTGCGGGTGGCCGAGCGGCTCTACGGCCAGGCCCTGCACGAGCTGAACGACCCTGCCGTCGTCCGCCGTCTCCTGGAGGTCCAGGCCGCCCGGGAGGCGGGCACGATCAGCGAGGAGAGCGCGGCCCGGCAGGAGGAGCCGGTCGGACGCCTGTGGGACTCCACGCGCGCCGCGTCGGCTCGGGAGGTGTGAACCATGTCCGAACCCCGTGCCCGCCGTTCCGCCGAGCATGCGTCGCGCCGCCCGTCGGCGGACCCGCCCCGGCCGCGTCGCCGGGCCGCCGTGGCCGAGGAACCCGAAGCGGTCCGGCCCCGGCGGCGGGCCCGGCCCGACGAGGAGGACGACCGGCCGGACACCGAGCGCCCCGCCCGCCGAAAGGCCCCCCGCGAAGAAGCCGAACCGTCCGCACCGCGCGCCGCACCCCGGCTCGGCGCCTCGCAGGCCGCCGCCATGGCCGCACGCCACGTGCAGGCCCTCACCGGACGCGGCTCCGAGAGCATCACCTCCCTGGAGCGGACCAACGACGGCTGGCGGATCGCCGTCGAGGTACTGGAGAGCCGCCGCATCCCCGACTCGACCGACATCCTCGCCGTCTACGACGTCGTCCTCGACGACGACGGCGAGCTCGTCTCCTACCGGCGGGCCGGCCGCTACTACCGCGGCCGCGCCGAACGGGAGGAGGAGCAGCCGTGAGCGACCTGAGCCCCTGGCCGACCTCCGGCTCCCTGCCGGCGACGCCCCGAACGGCGGCCCCGCCCCAACCGGCGAACCTGGCCGACCTCCTCGAACGCGTCCTGGACAAGGGAATCGTGATCGCGGGCGACATCCGCATCAATCTCCTCGACATCGAGCTGCTCACCATCAAGATCAGGCTGTTGATCGCCTCGGTCGACCGGGCCCGCGAGATGGGCATCGACTGGTGGGAACACGACCCTTCGCTGTCCTCCGGCCGGCGCGACCTCGCGGTGGAGAACCGCCGGCTGCGCGAGCGCCTCGGCGAACTCGAGGCCGCCCACACCGACGCCGCGCCGGAGGACGAGACCGAGCCCACCCCACGGCCGGCCCGACGGACCACGGCCCGTCCGAAGCCCACCCGGTCCGGCACCACCGGCGCGTCCGCCTCCCGCCGCAAGGGCACCGCGCCATGACCAGCGACACCTACACCTGGCTCTACGCGATCGGGCCGGCGGCCACCGACCGGCCCCACCCGGGCAGCCTCAGCGGCGTCGCCGGTGAACGGCCGAGGCTGCTCACCTCCGAGGGCCTCGCCGCCGTCGTCGGCTCAGTGCCCGCATCGGACTTCGACACCACCCCGCTCCACCAGCACCTCGAGGACCCCCGCTGGCTGGAGGCCGCGGTCCGCGCCCACCACCGGGTCATCGACGTCCTCGCCCGGAGCTCGCACGCGCTGCCGCTCCGCTTCGCCACCCTGTACCACGACGACCAGCGGGTCCTCGGTCTCCTCCATCAGCACCGGAGCACCTTCCACGCCGCCCTCGAACGCATCGCCGGCCGCACCGAATGGGGCGTCAAGGGCTACCTGGACACGACCCGCCTCCCCCCTGACGACGACACCGGCACGCCGTCCCCCGAACGGCCCGGCACCGCCTACCTGCTGCGCCGCCGCGCGGCCCGCGACCGGGCCGGGCGGGCGCTGGACGACGCGGCCGAGCGCGCCGGGCAGATCCACCGCCGACTCGCCGAGTACGCCGACGAGGCGACCGAACACCCCCTGCAGTCGCCGGAGGTGACGGCCGTCCGCGACCCGATGGTCCTCAACGGCGCCTACCTGGTGGACCGCAGCCGTGCCCAGGGGTTCGCCGACCTCCTCGCCGACCTGCGGCAGGCCCACACCCCGGCCCTGCGGGTCGAACTGACCGGCCCCTGGCCGCCGTACTCGTTCGTCGAGCTGCCGATCGCGGACAACGGGAGGTGAACCCGATGTCCCAGCCGTACACCCCGTCCCCCGCCGTGCGGAACCGCGACATCGCCCTGGTCGACCTGCTCGACCGGGTGCTGGCCGGCGGCGTGGTCATCGCAGGTGAAATCACCCTGTCGATCGCCGACGTCGACCTGGTACGGATCAGCCTCCGGGCCCTGATCGCCTCGGTCCGCTCCATCGCCGTCGACCAGGACCGGGACGCGTCGTGACACCCAAGCCCCACGACCGGACGACGCCCGGCGGCCGTCGCATCGCCCTCGACCCCGACACCGTCGGTCGCGACCTGGCCTCCCTGGTGCTGTCGGTCGTGGAACTGATCAGGCAGCTGATGGAACGGCAGGCCCTGCGCCGGATCGACCAGGGCGACCTCGACGACGACCGGATCGAGGAGATCGGCCTGACCCTGATGGCCCTCGAGGAGCGAATGGCCGACCTGCGGGAACGCTTCGACCTCACCCCCGACGACCTCAACATCGACCTCGGGCCGCTCGGACACCTGCTGGCGGACGACTGACCCCGCTGTCCACGAACTTTCTGCTCCGATCAGGTGTGGAACCCCCGCGGCCGGGCAGACGCGCTGCGCACATACGAGCTCTCGAGGAGGAACGCATGGGCGCGGGCAAGAAGATCAAGAACACTGCCGAAACCATGAAGGGCAAGGCCAAGGAGGCCACCGGCAAGGCCACCGGCAACGAGAGCCTGACGATCAAGGGCAAGGCCGAGCAGGCCAAGGGCGACGCCAAGCAGGCCGGCCAGAAGGCGAAGGACGCCCTCAAACACTGACCGACGTCCTGGAACACGCCAAGCCATCCCCGGGCCCCGCACCGACCGTGCGGGGCCCGGGTGCGTGGCCCCGGCCCCGGCGGCCGTACCGGACCTCACGCCGGAGGGCGCCGGACGGCCATCAGGTCCGCCCAGGGAGCCGGTGCCCCACGCAGGCCTCCAGCCTCGACTTCGGCGCCGAGCTCGCGGGCGTCCAGCGGCCACATGGTGAACGCCTCCCGCAGCACCTGCCTGTCGCGGTCGACCCGGTAGGTGAACATCACCCGGACGAGGCCCCGGTCGGCCTCGCGGGTGACGTGGGCGGTGCAGCTGTCGGGTCCGACCCTGACCCGCCTCTTTCAACCGCCGCTGGTGGGACGCCTCGATGTTGCGTTGGACGCAACATTACGGCCGGGTGCAGCCGGCCAAGCCGGGCGCCGTTCCCGCCGGGCACCAGCGCCCCGCGGACGGCCGGCCACAGGGCGCGGCGGGTGGCCGGATCCAGGCCTCCGGCCCCGATGTCGAGCATCCCGTGTCGGGCGCGGCGCGTCGCTCACAGCTCCGCGCTACCAGGGCTCCGCCGCACGGCTGCCAGCGGCGCACGGATCGCCGGTCTCCACTCGGACGTGGAACATCGCTGCACAGAACATCCCCGACCCGCCTCTCGTCCTCGCCCCCGCCGACCTCGACGCTACGGTCCGCCGGCCGGTCGCGCGCGGGCCGCCGCACCCCGTCGGCCGCGTTTGCCGCCGGGGATCGGGGATAGCCGGACGGTATGAACACCCCCAACGACGTCGGACGGCGTTACACGGACATCACCCCGGTCCCGCCGCCGGAGCCCCCGGCCCCGCCCGGGCCACCGGAGCCCGTCGAGCCGCCCGGCCCGCCGGAGCCGACCCGCCCGCCCGTGCCGCCGGACCCTCCGGCACCACCCGGGCAGCCCGTCCCTCCCCCGGAGCCGCCCAGGCCCGCACCGGGAGGGCCCGGCCCCGTCCCCGGCCCGCACGAGCCACCGGACTGAACCTGCGACCCGAGCTCACATCATCGAGACCACACACACGAAAGGCGCATGCGCGATGGGACACGGCGGAAACGTGATCGAGGAACTGATGGTCGACCACCGGGAGGTCGAGGAGATCTTCGGCCGGATCCAGGCGATGACGGGCGGCGGACAGCAGCTGCGCGACCTGGTGGACGAGGTCACGATCGAGCTGGTGCGCCACTCGGTCGCCGAGGAGCAGTACCTGTACCCGGCGGTGCGCGAGCACATCGCGGGCGGCGACCGGCTCGCCGACAAGGAGATCGAGGACCACGAGCGGGTGGAGAAGCTCCTCAAGCAGCTGGAGAAGATGGACACCGACGATCCGCGGATGGGCTCCGCCCTGCAGGAGCTCATGGACGAGGTCTCCGAGCACATCCAGGACGAGGACACCAACCTGTTCCCCATGCTCGCCCAGGCGACCACGCCGGAGATCCTCATGGACCTCGGCGACAAGATCCGGCGGGCGAAGGCGGTGGCCCCGACCAGGCCGCACCCCGCCGCGCCGAACAGCCCGACGGCCAGCAAGCTCCTCGCGCCCGGCGCCGGGCTGGTGGACCGCGCCCGCGACTTCGTCACCGGCCGCGGCAAGTCCTGACCCGCCCCTCGACCGGGTCCGGCCCCGACTCCCGGCCTGCTGGGAACACGGACGGGAGGCCCGAGCGATGGACCCGGTCGAGGCGCTGCGACGGATCGCCTTCCTGCTGGAGTGGCGCGGCGCGTCCCCGTACCGGGTGCGGGCCTTCCACACCGCCGCCGAGGCCGCCCGCGCGCTGCCGCCCGGCCCGGTGGACGCGGCCTCGGCGCAGCGGCTGCCCGGCGTCGGGCCGGTCACCGCGGAGGTGATCGCCCAGGCGTCGGCCGCCGAGGTGCCGGCCTACCTCGCCTGGCTGGAGGCCGACGCCGGGCCGGCCGCCCGCCGGGCCTGGGACCTGGCGGGCGGGACCACGGGCGACTGCCACGTGCACTCCGACTGGTCGGACGGCGGCAGCCCGATCGAGGAGATGGCCGAGGCGGCCCGGGCGCTGGGACACCGGTGGGCCGTCCTGACCGACCACTCGCCCCGGCTCACGATCGCCCACGGCCTGAGCCCCGAGCGGCTGCGGCACCAGCTGGACGTGGTCGCCGCGCTCAACGCCCGCCTGGGCCCGGGCTTCCGCCTGCTGACCGGCATCGAGTGCGACATCCTCGACGACGGCTCGCTCGACCAGGAGGACGACCTCCTCGACCGGCTCGACGTCGTGGTCGCCTCTGTGCACTCCAAGCTGCGCTCGGAGCCCGCACCGATGACCGCCCGGATGGTGGCCGCAGTCCTCAACCCGCACACCGACGTCCTCGGACACTGCACCGGCCGCATCGTCACGGGCCGCGGCCGGCCGCAGTCGCAGTTCGACGCCGCCGCCGTGTTCCGGGCCTGCGCGGAGGCCGGAACGGCGGTGGAGATCAACTGCCGCCCCGAGCGCCGCGACCCGCCCGACGACCTGCTGCTCCAGGCGGCCGAGGCGGGCTGCCTGTTCGCCGTCGACACCGACGCCCACGCGCCCGACCAACTGTCCTGGCAGTCCTCCGGCTACGCCCGCGCCGCCCGGGCCGGCCTCGGGCCCGACCGGCTGATCACCACCTGGCCGACCGAGGCACTCCTCGGCTGGACCCGGGGCGCGGGCAACCACTAGGCACCGGCCGGCCGAGGCCACGCACGGCGGCCCCCACCGGCACGGAACGTGACCGAGGTCATTCCGGCGCTCGCGGCCCGCCGCCTACACTGGGTGGCCACCAGCGGGGCAACGCGGCTCCGCGCAGATGCGCTCGCACCCGAACGACCGATGGGGCGAGCCCGCTCCGCGAGGGACCGACCACCGTGTCCACCGACCTCACCCCCGTCATCGCCGCCTCCGCCCGCTGGCTGCTGGCCGCCTACCCGCCACCCGCCGGCGCGCTCAACCGCGCACTCGCCGAGACCCAGGCCCGCCAGGCCGCGGCCCTTGCGGCCGCCCTGCGCTTTCCCACCGCCCTGGACGTCGAGCTGCTCCACCTCCTGTCCCCCGGCGGGTCCCACCGGCTGGACGGGCTCACCGGCCACGATCCGCACCCCGACGACACCGCCTGGCGGACCTGGGTCGACGAGACGGTCGTCAGCTGGGCCGCCTGCTTCCTCGCCGACCCCTCCCTCGCCGCCCGGGCCAACCGACCCGACCACGGCGACCTGCGACGACTCGCCCTCCCCGGGCCCCGCGACAGCGAAGCCGCCGCACTGCTGCGCCACCCCGACCTGCTCGAAGCCGTCGCCGCCCTGCACCGCCCCGAGTTGCTGGAGCTGCTGAGCGTCGGGGATGCGGCACTGACGTAAGAGCCCGGGCCTACAGCGCAGGCGCGGACCCAACCGTCCCGAAAGCCCGGACCTCCGTCGGGCGAACGCCACGATGGGTCAGCGAGCGGCAACGACCCGACGGAGAGATCTCCACGACCACTCCGCCCCCGGCGTCGCGGAACACCGGGTACCCCGCGGGACCTGTGGCTCCGGTCGCCGTCACGGCGATCCGCAGCAGGTCCACGCCGTCGACCGGCCGCACCGACAGCAGGTAGCCCGCAGGCGGCGCGGGCACGGTATCGCTCACGGGGTCCATCCCCTCACACCTCGATCGGGTCGAAGCCGAGCATCCACTCCAGTGCCAGCGCCACACCGCGGGCGAAGTCGCGGTCGGCGGTGGGACACCGGCGGTCCCGGGCCCGTTCGATCGCGGCGCGCTCCTCGATCGCCAGGTCCAGCTCCGCCGGCACGCCCGTGACCCGCCAGCCGGTCACCGGCGCAGGTCCGGCCGGATCCAGTGCCCACACGCACGCCGCGAGCGCACCTCGCGTGTCGTCGGCCCCGGACCGAGAGCACCGCCGTGCCAGCTCGGCCGCACCGGCCTCTACCGCCGCGCGCGGCCGGACAGCGATGAACAACGTCGCCAATACCGCCTCAGACACCGACTCCACCTCGCCGTTCGACGGGGCGACAGCTTCCGCCGACGACCGCCGGCCTCCTGGCCCCGGGGCTCAGGTCCCCGAACGCACGGCGCGTTCGGCCTCCTGACAGATCTCTCCAGCCTCGGGCAGGCGGCCCACTTTCTCCAGCAGCGCTGCTCCACCCGGGCGGCCGGGCCATCCCGCCGCCGTCGGGGACTCAGGGACGGGGTACGGGCGGGCGCCGGTACCGCACGGCGTCCTCGGTGGTGGCGCAGCTGGGGAACAGCGCGGTCGTGTCGGTGAGTTCCAACACCCGCAGCGTGACCCGCGAGGGGGCGACGAGCACCAGCGGGATCCCGGTGTCGACCGCGCGCCCACGGGCGGTCAGCATCACGTTGAGGCCACTGGAGGTGAGCAGCTCCACACCGGCCATGTCGACGGCGAGCAGGTCCGGACGCTGGTCCAGCGCGGCGCTCAGCGCCCACGCCGCGACGTGCTCGCTGTCCAGGGTCATGTCCCCATTGAAGGAGCACACCAGGGCGCCGCCGACCCGTACGGTCTCCGACCTCAGGCAGGTCGCTCCGCCGTCCTGCTCGATCCGCGGCACGGGCGACGGCGGGGGCACCCGCACCACCGCCGCCGCGGCCACCGGCTCAGGCGGCTCGGCTGCGAGCCGTACCAGGACCTGCCACAGGTCCACGGCTTGCACGCGCAGCGAGACGACGGCCGGGCTTCCCGCCTCGACCGCGGTGAGGTACGCGTCGATGCCGGTGACGGCGTGGAGCACCTGTCGGCGCAGCGGCTCCACCCGGCCGGGATCCGGCCCGTGCTCGACGGGCACGCCGATCCTCTCGGCCAGCACGGTTCGGAGGCGCTCCAGCCCTTCCCTGCTCATCGGATCCATGAGCGACACCATCTCCAGACGAGGGGGCACCGCACCGGTGAGGCGCTGCGGAAGCGATGCGGTGGCGGTCCCTCCACTCTTCGCCCGTTCACCGAACATGTCAACCATTGCACGAATTCATTGTCGTGTTTTGATCGTCGTGAGACGCAGGTCCTATCGTGAGGGCATGGAGAACGGTACGGCGAGCGAGCGGCAGTGGACCTTCCTCACCAACCACGCCCGCGTGCTGGTGCAGATCGCGCGCGACCCCGGCATCCGCGTACGCGACATCGCCGCCCTCTGCCTGCTGACCGAACGCGCCGTCCAACGCATCATCACCGACCTCGAACAGGCCGGGTATCTCAGCCACGAGCGCCGCGGCCGCACCAACCACTACAGCGTCATCACCAGCAAGCAGCTGCGCCACCCCGCCGACGCCGGCCCCACCGTCTCCGAACTCCTCGCCACCCTCCTGCGCCAGGACCCGCCGAAGGACCCCACCGGCCCGGACCCCACCCCAGGCAACGTCCAGCAGTGATCTCTGCCCCCGCCGCCGGCCCGGGACCGCGATGCGAGCGGCCTGCCGAAGTCCGAGGATCCGCCCACAGGATCCCGGCATTGAGCACTGCTCGGATCCATCCGAAGTGACGCTCACCAGGCGCTCCATGCGGTGGCGTACAGAGGAGATCGTCGAGGCGCACCGGGAGATGGAGTCCGGCGCGGCCCTGGGGAAGATGATCGTCACCGTGGCCTGAGCCACGCACGACGGGCCCGCAAACCCAGCCGGCCCTCGCCCGGTTCACCTGAGCGTCCGCATATCCGACGATGCGCCCGAGCCGGCCCCGGACCCTCGGGGCACGACCCAGCCTGTCCCCCGGGCCTGCTCAGGCCTGCCCGTTGTCGGGTTGCCAGCTGAGCAGAGCCCAAGCCTGGTTGCCCTGGTCGGGGCAGCTCGGGCCACACGCGCCGACCGTAACGGTGATCACTAACTGGCTACTGCCGAGTCCGGATCAGTTCGGCGCGCGGGCTTTGGCAAGCGTCCGCGCTGGCCGGCGGGAGATTGCGGCCTTGTCTTGGACTTGCGGGCGGGTTGCTCGGCGCCCAGCGCCGCGAGCTCCTCCGGGCGCCAGCCCGCCCGCGTGGCATCAGCGTACGCGTTGCCGTAGGGAATCTCCGTCTCCGCAAGGAGCCGGCGCAGTCGCTCCCGTTCGACCAGGACGGCGGCGAGCGGTTCGATCGCCTTGTCACGCGCCTCCTGAATCTCCCGGACCTTTCGGAGGAAGTCTGCATCAGTCGAGATCATGGCCCGCATCGTAGGACCGTGCGGCAACAAACTATGTGAAGCGCAACGCCGGTTCACTCGCATCAGCGGTATTGCCCGCCGGGCGTGGACGGGGTGCTTTCGGATCGTGCAGGCTTTCACCATCATGGCTCGTCGAGACCGCAGAGGAACAGGCGGACCTTCGGGAGGTTCCGATGGTTGCAGGTCGTCAGGGGCGCCGAGAGCGACGGCAGGATGATGTCCGCTCGAAGCGGGTGAACCTGTCGTTCAACGAGTTCGAGATGACCGTTGTCCGTATGGCGGCCGAGCGGGAGGGCATGTCGGCCGGGGCATGGGCCGCACGGGCTGCAGTGCTGGTGGCGAAGGAGCAGCTGGTCCCGGTGTCGGCCGATGCCAGGTTCGTGATTCAGGAACTGGTCCGGTCCCGGGTGGAGTTGTCGCGGATCCGGGCTGAGTTCGGCGCCGTCACGCCGGGGGCGGATCCGGGGAGTTCTGACTCGCTGGCGGCCGACTTCGCTGCCGCGGCCACGGCCGCGACGAAGCGGTTGGATGCCGCGACGCGTCAGCTCATGCGGGAGCGAGTGGAGCGGTCGTGATTCCCAAGAAGGCTCGTGAGGGTACCGACACGGGTGGTCTGCTCGCTTATCTCTACGGTCCCGGTAAGAGGGACGAGCACGAGGATCCTCACCTGGTGGCTTCTTGGGAGCCTGACGTCTCTGATCCGGCTGAATGTTCCGGGACGACCGTCTGGGATCTCGGCTTGTTGCTGGACGCGCCCGTTGAGGCGCTGTCCGGCCTCCGCCCGACCGAGCACGTCTACCACGTCGCAGTTCGTATCGCCCCCGAGGACGAGGAGCTCAGCGACGCGCAGTGGGCCGAGGTGGCGCGGGCCATGATGGACGCCGCCGGGATCGCACCGCGCGGCGACCACAACGCTTGCCGGTGGGTGGCGGTGCGGCATGCTTGGGACCACATCCACATCGTGGCGACGAAGGCTCGGCAGGACGGTCATCGTCCGAATCTCCGTCAGGACATTGTCCGCATGCAGGAGCTGGCCCGTGACTTCGAGCGGAGGTGGGGGCTTCGCCGGCTCGTCTCCGGTGATCGCACCGCGGTGAAGTGGCCGACGACCGGTGAGATGTCGAAGTCGGAGCGCCGTGGGCTTCCCTCTACTGCGCGGGAGCTCCTCAATGTGGCGGTGCGCAGCGCTGCCGCGACTGCGGTGGATGAGGCGGATTTCTTCGTGCGGCTGGACTCGGCGGGTGTTCGGGTTCGGCGGCGGGTGGAGTCGGATGGTTCGGTGGTGGGTTATGCGGTGGCGTTGCCGGGTGATCGGGATGGTGCTTCGCGGCCGGTGTGGTTTGCGGGTTCGAAGTTGGCTTTCGATTTGTCTCTTCCGCGTGTTCGGGAGCGTTGGTCGGTCGGGTCGGCCGTGCCGGATTCGGGTCTGGCGGCGGTGGGGCTTTGGGTGGCGGTGGAGCAGCAGGTGCTCGTGGGCGCGTCGCGGTTGGCGGTTGCGGGGCCTCTTGAGGGGGCTGGTGATGTGGCGGCTTTGGGTGATCTCGTGGCGGCGGCCGCGGTGGTCGCTTCGCCTGTTGCGGCGTGTTTGAGGTTGTCGAGTGAGGCGTTTGAGCGGGCGTCGCGGGCTCCTGGGCGGCGTGGGTTGGATGGTGAGGCTCGTTCGCTGTTTCGTGGTGCGGCGCGGGTGCTGTCCGACGCTCCTCTGATCGTCCGTAATGACGTTGCTGCGCTTCTGGGGATTCTCTCGGCGTTGCTGGCGGCGGTCACGGCCGCGGAGCGCTGGCATCTTCAGCAGGGGTATCGGGCGCAGGCGGAGTCGGCGGGGAAGGCCGGCTGCTCGGTGCGGGAGGCGTGCGAGCGCGTTGTCGGGATTGCCGCGTGGCGCCCTGCGGCGCCTGGGCGCGTTGTCGGGGGCGCCGGCCGCGGCGACTCTCCGTTCCCGAGCGCCGTTGTTCGCGAGGCGCTTCCGGTGCTCGCTGAGGCGGTGCTGGCGGACTCGGCGTGGTCGGCGCTGTCGGCTCGCCTGCACGCGGTGTCCGGCAGCGGGCACGACCCGGGGCAGGTTCTGGCCGCTGTGGCGGCCCACCGTGAGCTGGACTCTGCGGCGTCGGTCGCCCAGGTGCTCGTCTGGCGTCTCGACGGCTGGCTCAGCCGCTGCGGTTCGGCCGCCGGCCAACCTGCCGAAGACCGGGTTAAGGGTTCTGGGACGCCGTCCAGGGCGGCCCGCCGACAATCCCAGCACGCGCCCCGTCGTCCTGCGGACCAGGGCCCTGACGGTCCGAAGCGCGCCCGGTGACAAGCACAAGGAGCCAGAGTGACGACCACACCTGACCAATCGGACACGTTCGCGGCGGCGGTCGGGGAGGCCGTCGAGACTTCGGCGGTGGCGGTCCGCCTCGTGCTGGCGATCGCGGACGCGGTCTGTGTTGCGGCCGAGGCACGCACCGGTAGGTCCGTCCCCGAGGTGCCGGACGGTCAGGCATTGTCCGAGGCCGCCGGCGATCTCCGGACAGCCCTGCCTTCGGACGTCTCCACCGCGCTGATTCGCAGTGCCGCGTGGCCGACCGTTGCGAAGCAGCTGGTTGCCCTGCGCCGCGCGGGTGTGGACCTTGAGGATTTCCTCCCGAGGGTGGGAAGGATCGCGGTGGGCGTCCGCGACACGGTGCTCGCCGGTGCCGCGCGCCCGGCGGCGGCACCGCTCGGGTACTGGGGCGACCTGGTGGAGCGAACCCTTCCCTCCGGCCCGGTGCGGGAGGCCGTCCTCGCCTCACCGCGGTGGCCGGAGATCGCTTCGGCCATGCAGTTCCTGCACCGGAACGGCCTCGACGTACCTCGACTCCTCCGGACCGCCCACGCTTCCGCTGCTGGGGTGTTCGAAACGGCCGGACGTACTCTCACCAACAGTTCCCGGTCCGGCCGCGCCGTCAGCCGGGACGTGCTCCGCTGCTACGGTCCACTGACTGTAGGTCTCGAGGTTCCCCCGGATCTGGACCTCAGTCTTCGCGAACCCGCGCTCGCCCGGCTCGGGGTGTCGAAAGCGCAGAACTCCCGATACGTCCGCTGGATCCGGGAAGCAATCCCCGACATGGAGCACGCAACGTCCGTCCTGGTGACGATGCGCCAGTGGCCACTGCTCGCAGCCCGGATGGCGCACCTGGAGGAGGCCGGCACCGATGTTTCCGCCCGTCTGGCTCACCTCGGCCGGGACCGGAGCTGGGCCGAAGGCTCGCCCGGCAAGATCGGCGAACGGCTTCTCCGTGAAACCATCGCAGCGCTCCACCGGCCGGCCGGTGACCACCCTGCGCCCGCCTCTGTCATCACATCGGCTGCTCGCGCCTCGTCCAAGTCCGAGCACAGGGCAGCCACCGGCAGGGCGTCGACCGCAGCGCCCACCACCGCTCCGCCCCGCGCCCAAAGGCCGGCGAACAAGCCATCGCCCCGCAGAGGCTGAGTCCGGGGGCGCGGCGGTCCGGCAACGACCGCCCGCTATCAACGCGAGCAGATCCTCGGCGACACCCACCCCGACATCCTGACCAGCCGCAACCCGGCCGCCAGCGCCTACCGCTTTCGGGTGGCAGCGGCCACTCGCGAATTCGCCGGCCGCGTCCTCACCAACGACCGCCAAGCCCGCGACCTCGTCGGCAACCCACTCCTGCAGATCCACCACGGGCAGGGAATGACCTGCGTCCTCAATCCCGCAATCGCCGCCTGTCAGCTGCGCGGATCCGCTGACGATCCCATGGTCACCCCGGACCTGGACGACTGCCGCCCCAAGTGTCGGAACCTCGCCCGCACCGACCGCGACATCGAGTACGTCAAGCAGCAGGCCGCCGAATTGGCCGAGAGCGTCGCCAACCCCCTGGCCCCGCCGATCCGCCACGACCGCGAACGCCAGGCACTCGCGCGGCTCACAGCCATCGTCGAAGCCCACGGACAAGGAGCCTTGAGCCGGTGAGCAGGTTCCCGATCGACCACGAGAGCGACCCAGGCCGCCGGGCGATCCTCGCCGCCATGAACCGGCTGTTCGCCGGCACACCCCAACGCTCCAACGGGCGCCTCAACGTCTCCCAGCTGGCCATCGAAGCCGACGTCCAGCGCTGACGCCTGACACACCAGCACCCCGACCTCAAGGACCAGTTCCAGGCCGAGGCCGCCAAGAACGAGGCCAAGCGAGCGACTCGCACACGCTCGGCCGACGCCTTCGAGGGCCTGAAGAAGCAGCACACCGACCTCCAGGCGCACTGCCGGTTCCTGGAAGCTCGCCTCCACGCATACGCGACGGCCATCCATCTACTCTCTCTGGAGAACGCCGCGCTGTCCGAGAGCAACGAAGACGCCGCAACGGTCCGCCTGCTACCCCGCCGTCCAGATCACCTGCCCTGACCCAAGTGGACGCTGGCGCGGATCAAGACCTCTGATCGGCTGGCGGTTCCACCTCTCGTGCATCGTCCAGAGCGTATGGAAGCCGGTGAGGCCCAGCAGCTGGTCGTGCCGGCGGCCGGTCCGGAGCCCGGCGCACTCGGGCAGCGCGGCGGGGTGCCACTGGCCGGGGCGATCCGTCTATTGACGGCAAACGTTCCGCGATTGGGTGCCCGGCCTCCTGGAATGCCACCAAGCACCGAACGGGCCGCCCCGCAGCCCAACGCTCGACCGGCGCGGCCGTAGACCGCGGTACAGACTGAGAACAGGACAATGGGAGAGGCGATGGCCGAGGGCGACACGAGGACCGGCGGAGCACCAGCGGTCGGGTTCGAGTTTGTCGGCAGGGCACGCGAGCTCGCGGACCTGGAGGCCGCGGTCTCGGCCCGGCCCGCCGTCGTGTTCGTCGAGGGGGAGGCCGGGATCGGCAAGTCTCGGTTGGTCGCGGAGGCGCGCACGGCACTCGGAGCCGTCGGCATCGCCTTCCTGACCGGTATGTGCCACCCACTGCGCGAGCCGCTGCCGTACGGCCCGGTCGCCGACGCGCTGCGCGGCGCCAGGGCGTCGCCGGCGGATCCGGGCGACGCCCCAGAGGCTCCGTGGACAGCGGCTGACCCGCAGCGGACGGCCGACACCGTTCGCGCCCGGCTGCGCTCCGCTGCCCCCGCCGTCCTGGTCGTAGAGGACGTGCACTGGGCCGACCCGGCCACCCGTGAGCTGCTGCTGCTCATCGCCCGGGAGCCACCGGAGGACTGCGCGCTCGTCGTCACCTACCGCCAGGAGGACCTCCCGGCCGGCACCGCGCTGCTCGGCGCCCCATACCACCGGCCGGTCGGCGTCTCCGGTGCGGACCTCGTGCTCGGACCACTCCAGTACACCGACCTCGCGACCCTCGCCGCGTCCGCGCTCGGCCGGCCCGTACCGCCCGGCCTGGCGCGGCTGCTGCACGAGCGCAGCGGCGGGCTGCCGCTGATCGTGGAGGAGGATCTGATCACCCTCACACACCGTGGCCGGTCGGCCGACCCGACCGTGCAGGCCCTCGACACGGACGCTGTTCTCGGTGTGCCGCGCAGCCTGCGCGAGATCATCGACGAGCGCCTGCGGCGACTCAGTCCGGCCGCCGCCGCACTGGTGCATGCCGCCGCGGTCCTCGGTGTGCCGGCTGCGCAGCACCTGCTCCAGGAGGTCGCCGGGCCGGGCGACCTGGACGACCTCGCGCTGGAGGAGGCCCTGCGCGCGCCCGTCCTGCACGAGCTCGGCCCCGATGCCTATGGTTTCGCGCACGTCCTCGCCCGCCAGGCCGTCTACGAGTCGACGCCAGGGCCCGTCCGGATGCGCGCGCACCGGCGCGCGCTCGCCGCGCTGCAGGGTCGGCCCGAGCCGCCGCTGGTCCAGATCGCCCACCACACAAAATGCCTCGGCGACACGGAGGCGTGGTTGCCGAGGGCACGAGCCGCCGCCGACCACGCCATCGCCGTCGGCGACCTGGGGACGGCCGCCGACCTGCTGAGCGACATCCTCGGCCAGCACCGCGATCTGACCCCCGAGCAGATCGGCGACACCGCCCGCGCACTGGCCGGCGCCGTACGACACGACACCGCGTCGGATCTGGCCGTCGCCGCCCTGCGCCGCATCCTCACGGTTCCGCGGCTCCCCGTCCCCGTCCGGGCGGAGATCCGCCTCCGGCTCGGCCTGGTCCAGTACAACAACCGCCGCGACCCGGCCGGACTCGCCGAGATCGAAGCCGTCCTCCCCGACCTGGAGCGGCACAACCCCGAACTCGCCGCCCGCGCCATGGCCTCGCTCGCGGGTGCCGACGACACGGACTTCACCGTCGCCGAACGGATGGCGTGGCTGGAGCGGGCCCGTGAGGTCCTCGCCGACACGCCGCACCGCGCCACCCGCGCCGGCATCACCATGACCTGGCTCTCCGTCATCGGGCGGCAGGGCGACCAGCGGGTGACCTCGCTGCTGTCCTCGCTGCCCCGGGAGGACGAGGACCGGGCCGTGGTCCGCACCACCGTGATGGCCCTCGCGAACGCTGCGGAGAACGGCATCCTGCTCGGGCAGGACGAACGCGCGGTGGCCTGGGCGGAGGAGGCCGTCCCGCTCTCGATCGGGGCGAGGGCTCCGCTCTTCACCCTGGGCGTCGAAGGATGTCTTGTGGTCCTCACCTGGCTCGGCGGCCGCTGGGACGCCTGGGAGGACGGCCTGAGGTCGCTCCGCACCCGCCACCCCGACGCCGGAGAACTGGTGTCCGGCTGGTTCGTCGCGGTCACCGAGGGCATCACCGCGCTCGCCCGCGGCAGATACGCGGCGGCCGCAGAACGCTTCGACCACCTGCTCACCGCCGATCCCCGGAACCTGGGCCTGCCCGCCCTCGCCGCCGCCGCAGGCACCGCCCGCATTCACCTCGCCCACCACGACCCCGACAAGGCCTGGCGGGCCGTCTCCGACTACCTGCCGCTCGTCGAGCACAACGCCCTCTGGGTCGTCGGCTGGGACCTGATCCCTGTCGCCGTCGAGACCGCGCTGCTGCGTGGTGAACGCGCCACCGCCGAGGATCTCGCCGCCCGGCACGCGACCGCGATCGAGGGCCGGGACGCCCCGGCCGCGGCGGCGGAGCACCTCCTGTGCCGAGGGCTGCTGCTCGCCGAGGACGACCCCGTGGCCGCTGCGGCCGCCTTCGAGGACGCCGCGGCGCGCTGGAGCGGCATCGGGCGCCCCTACCCGGCCGCACTCGCGGTGGAGCGGGCAGCCGCCGCCCACATGGCCGAGGACCTCGGCCGCGCCAGGGTCCTCCTGGACGAGGCCGCCTCCCGGCTCGACGCCCTCGGCGCCGTCGCCGACGCGGAGCGCTGCCGCAGCCGGGCCCGCGTCGCCAGCGGCCGCCGCACCCACGCCCCCGGCCGGGCCGGATACGGCGACCGCCTCTCCCCTCGCGAGGAGCAGGTCCTCGGCCTGCTGCGGCACGGTGCCACCAACCGCGATGTCGCCGCCGCGCTCTCCCTCTCCCAACGGACCGTCGAACACCACGTCGCCGCGGTGCTGCGCAAACTGGGCGTCCGCCGCGAGGACCTGTTCGAGAAGGGCGGGCCTCCCCCGGCCCGGTGACATGGTCGTGGCGCGCTCAGCGCGGCTGCGGGACTGAGACACGATCGGAACACGGTCGGCGGACAGCCGGGGACGGAGGCCGTCCCCGGCTGTGCTGTTCAAGCTGCAGGTGCTCCTGCCGGTCAGCGCTTGACCGCGAAGACCGGCCACTTCCCGCTGTAGTCGTTGGTCTGGTTCGCGTAGTTGACCATGGTGCCCATCACGCTGATGGAGCGTCGGTTCTCGATGTAGACGGCGTGGTCGATGCGGTCGGCGTCGGTGCCGGCCTTGTCGACGGGGAGGTCGAAGACGGGTTCGAGGGTGGTGCCGCCGCGCAGGGCGACGCTGGACAGGGTGGTGAAGTCCTCGTTGGCGAAGAGGAATTCGAAGTCGCCGGTGCCGGTCTTGACCATGTCGAAGAACTGGGCGGTGCCGGACTTGACGGTGCCGATCTGCCAGGTGGAGCCGTTGAGCCGGCCGTACCGGACGTTGCGCTGGCCGCCCAGGGCCTCGCCGAAGCCGACGTAGATCTGCCCGGAGTCGGTGGCCCAGACCTGGGAGTACTGGATGGGGTGGGTTGCGTAGAAGTCGCCGGAGTCGGCCGGGGATGCGGCCTTGACGAGGTGCGCGGGCAGGTCCGCGGTGTTGACGGTGCTTCCGGCGCTCTGCCCGGCCGCGTTGGACATCCGGCCGGTGGCCGGGTCGTAGACGCTGACGTAGAGGTCCTTGCCCTGCTTGGCGTGGCCGTTCGGACCGCCCCACAGCGTGTAGCTGATGTAGATCTTGCCGTTGATCGGGGCGACGCCGAAGGCGTAGACCTCGTCGAACTTGTCGGCGGTCTTCCCGGTGTCGATGATCGTGGACGCCGCGGACCAGGTGGCGCCGTTGTCGTCGGAGCTCATCACCTTGTAGCTGCGGTAGGGGTAGTTGACGTCGTCGTTGCGGGAGTAGAAGAAGTAGAGCTTGTCGCCGAGCACGACCGGCATCGGGTAGTCGTTCCAGTCGCCGCTGATCTGGTTGGTGGTCCAGGTGCCGTCGGCGGAGTGGGCGGTGGGCGCGGTGGCCATGTACGAGGCGACCGAGTGCTTGTTGAAGAACACCGCGAGCCTGCCGTTGGGCAGCAGCACCAGCGTCGAGTAGTTGTGGTAGTCGTACTTGCCGGTCTGGTTCTGGTCCTTGACCAGGACCGGGGCCTCCCACGCCGAGGTGGCGTGGTTGTAGGCGCGGACGTACACGTCCATCTGGGGGCCGTTGTAGGTGATGAACGTCTTGTCGGAGGCGGGGTCGTAGAGGCCGCCTCCGAAGGATCGCCGGCACTGGAACGTGGCGTCGGTGCTGAGCACGTCGAACGAGGGCGCGGACGCGGTGGCGGCAACCGCGGTGGGGGCGGCGGAGGGCAGCACGACAGCGCTGCCGGCCAGGGCGAGGAGTGCTGCGGCCAGCGCGGTGCGGCGCCGCAGCGGCGCCGCGAGGACGGTGGGTCGGGACATGGCTTCTCCCGGGTGGGTGGGTGGGGGTGAGGGCGAGGGGAGAACCTCGGGTCGGGTCGGCCCCCGGCTGCGGGCGTGCGACTCACACGCCACCGAGGCGAACGAAACCAACCAGAAACAAACACCCGTCGACGGGTATGAGAATGACACCCAGGTTGCCGATGCGTGTCAAGTAGTAGCGCCGATCTCGTCGACACAGGGTGCGTTCGGGGTGTCGGAGATCGTCCGACGCCGCTGCCCGGACGCCTGCGCGCATGATGCGGCGGTACCTAGCGTTTACCTACCGATTGCCCTTCCCGACACGCAACCGTGTTCACCCCCGGCTGGCGTAGAACAGCTCCGACGTGCGGAAATGGATCACGCGTCAGCTGCGCCGGCCGGAGTTCACCATCACCGCCGACGAGCTGCCGACCGCCTCGAAGGCGGCCCACACCACCGCGATCCGGGCCGCTGTTCGGCGCGCGATGCGGTGCCCGGATTCGTCGTCGACACCCCGATTCGGTCTCCGTGGCGCACCGGCCCCTAGTGATCGACCCTTGATCATCAGGCCGTTTGATTGCGTTCGAATGTGATCGCATGGCGCGGCCTGCGGCCCCGCTGTGTCCCCACCCTCCAGTCAAGGAAGCACGCCATGCTCAGTGCCCGTACACGCCGCTCCGCCGCCCTCACCGCGACCGGCCTGCTGCTGCCGCTCGCCCTCGCCGCCTGCTCCACGGGGCAGGAAACCGGTGGCAACAACGATGTCGCCAAGGTCGACGGGAAGATCTCGATCACCTACCTGCAGAAGCAGGGCGACCAGGAGTACTTCGTCGGTGAGGCCGCCGGCGCCAAGGCCAAGGCCCAGGAGTTGGGCGTGGACCTGAAGGTGGTCAACCTCGGCAACGACGCCAACAAGTCCGTCAGCGAGGTGCAGGCCGCCATCGCCCAGAAGAGCAACGGCCTGATCGTGGTCGTCCCCGACCCGGCCGTCGGGCCGCAGATCGTCCAGACCGCCAAGGACGCCAAGGTCGCGCTGCTCACCTCCGACGACCAGATCTGCACCACTGGCCCGGCCCCGGCATCCTGCAGCAAGGACGATCTGGTCGCCCGCATCGGCTTCTCCGGCGAGCAGATGGGCACCGAGGTCGGCAAGCGCGCTGCGGAGGAGTTCAAGAAGGCCGGCTGGAACCCGGCCGACACCCGGATCATCTCCGCCTGGAAGCGGGACGTCACCGTCTGCGGCGACCGGGTCCAGGCTGCCAAGGCGGCCTTCGCCACGGCTGCCACCCAGGACGTGACGAACATCGACGTCGCCACCGACAACACCCCCACCGGCGCCCAGGACAAGATCGCCGCCACTGTCACCGCCAACCCCGGCATCAAGCACTGGGTCGTCTGGGGCTGCAACGACGAGAACGTGCAGGGCGGGGTCACCGCCCTGGAGAACGCCGGATTCAAGGCGGACAACGTCATCGGGGTGGGCCTGGGGGCCTACCTGGCCTGCAAGAACTGGAACTCCGGCAAGCCCTCCGGGATGAAGGCCGCCCTGTTCATCAACGGCAAGGACGTCGGCGCCCTCGCCGTCCAGACCATGTACGACAAGCTCAAGAACGGCAAGGACTTCCCGAAGGAGGCCTTCGCCCCGACCACCATGGTCGACGCCTCCAACTGGAAGGCAGCCGGGGTCACCTGCAGCTGACACCACCCGCCCGGTGACCGGTGGGGTGCGGCCACATCCCTGCGCCGCCGCACCCCCCGTCGCCCGCACCCGACTCACCCTGTATCCCGCGCCGCATCGCTGGCTCCACCGCCCGCGGTGTGCCGCGCACATCCCCGACTTCCGTGAGGTTCCGCTATGAACTCCCCCGCTGCCTTCCGTCCCCCGGAGCCCCCTCCGCCCGCCACCGGCACCGCGGCGGTGGCCGTCGAGGCGGTCACCAAGCGGTTCGGCGCGGTACAGGCGCTGTCCGAGGTGACGTTGGAATTCCTTCCGGGCCAGGTCACCGCGCTGATGGGCGAGAACGGCGCCGGAAAGTCGACCCTGTTGAAGATCCTCACCGGTGACCACCAGCCCACCGAGGGCCGTGTCCTCGTCGCCGGCAAGCCCACGCGGTTCTCCTCCCCGATCGACGCACGCCGCGCCGGGATCCGGATCATCCCGCAGGAGCCGGAGATCATCCCGCACGTCTCCGTCGCCGAGAACGTGTACGCGGGCGCCCTGCCGCGCACCGCAGGACGCCGCCTCGACCGCGCCGAGCTGCGCCGCCGCATCACCGCCGACCTGAGGCGCCTGGGCTTCGACAAGGTCCTCGACCCGGACCTCCTCGGCTCCGAACTCACTCCCGCCCAGCGCCAACTGGTGGAGATCCTGCGGGCGCTGACAGGTAAGGCCACAGCCATCGCCTTCGACGAGCCGACCTCATCCCTCTCGGAGAACGAAGTCGAAGCCCTCTTCGCCCTGATCAAGAGACTGCGGGACGAGGGCGTCGCCGTCATCTACGTCTCCCACCGCATGAAGGAGATCTTCCAACTCGCCGACCGGATCGCCGTACTGCGCGACGGTGCACTCGCCGGCGTCCAGGACGCCGCCACCACCGACGAGGGCGAACTCGTACGGCTGATGGTCGGCCGTAACCTCACCGCCATGTTCTCCCGCGAGCGTGTCGCCACCGACCGCCTGGTACTGGATGTCAAGGGCCTGACGACCGACCAGGTCACCGGAGTCGACCTTCGGATCCATGCCGGCGAGATCGTCGGCCTGGCCGGGCTGATCGGCGCCGGACGCTCCGAACTCGCTCTCGCCCTCGCCGGTGACCTCCCGGTCCGCTCCGGGACGGTGGAGTTGGACGGTGAGCGTCTGCCGCTGGACAACCCCGGCGCCGTGATCCGCGCCGGCCTCGGCCTGGCACCGGAGGAGCGCAAAGCCCAGGCCCTGTTCCTGCACCGCTCGATCCGCGACAACACCTCCGTCGTCGTCCTCGATCGCCTCCGCCGCTTCCGGTTCGTCCGCCGCTCCGCCGAACGGCGGGTGGCACAGGAATACACCGACCGGCTGCGGGTGCGCACCCCTTCCATCGAGCACGAGGTCCGCAAGCTCTCCGGCGGCAACCAGCAGAAGGTCGTCCTCGCCCGCTGGCTCGCCCACAAACCCAAGGTGCTGATCCTCGACGAGCCCACCCGCGGGATCGACGTCGGAGCGAAGGCGGAGATCTATCAGATCATCGCCGACCTTGCCCGCGAGGGCGTCGCCATCCTCGTCATCTCGTCGGAACTGCCCGAGGTCCTCGGTCTCGCCGACCGGATCGTCGTGATGCAGAACGGCCGCATCACCGGGGCACTCGACCGTGACCAGGCCACCGAAGAAGCAGTCCTCCAGCTCGCCATGGCCGACGACCTCGCCCACGCCCACACTCCGGGAGCCCCCGCATGACCACCACCACCCCGTCGGCCACAGAAACCGGAACCCGCAGGCGCACCGGCACCGCGCGTACCGGCCTCCTCGCCTCCATCGGCGGTCAGAACCTGAGCCTGATCGGTGCACTCGTCGCCGTCATGACCCTGTTCGGCGCTCTGAACGGGAACTTCCTGTCCGTCAGCAACCTCCAGGTGATCGCGGAAGCCGCCACCATCACCGGCCTGCTCGCCGTCGTCCAGACCGTCGTCATCATCTGCGGCGGCCTGGACATCTCGGTCGGCTCCCAGGCCGGCGTCGCCTCCGTCGTCTCCGCGATGGCCTTCACCGGCACGGGTTCCAACCCCTACCTGGGCATCGCCGCCGCCGTCGGCATCGGTGTCCTGGTCGGCATCCTCAACGGCCTGGTCATCGTCTACGGCCGGGTCAACCCCACCATCGCCACCCTGGCCGGGCTCGCCGCGTACAAGGGCCTCGCCCAGCTGCTCTCCGACGGCCGGGCCCAGGGCTACGTCCTCAACGACCCGGTCTTCGTCTTCCTCGGACGCGGAAGGATCGCCGGCCTCCCTGTCATGGTCTGGCTGCTCATCCTCACCGCCGTCGCCGTGCACGTCCTGCTCAAGTACACCGACATCGGCCGCAACCTCTACGCCATCGGCGGCAACGACACCGCTGCCCGCCTCGCCGGCATCAGCATCAACAAGTACCTCATCGCCGTCTACGCCCTGATCGGCATCGTGTCCGCCGTCGCGGGCATCCTGCTCACCGCCCGTACCGGCTCCGGCCAGCCGGTCTCCGGCAGCGAGGGCCTGGAGCTCAAGGCCATCACCGCCGCCGCCCTCGGTGGTGCAGCCCTGAAGGGCGGCAAGGGCGGCATCGGCGGCACCCTGCTCGCCGTCGCCCTGCTCGGCGCCCTGGAGAACGGCCTCACCGTCCAGGGCATCAACTCCTTCTGGCAGAACGTCGCCCAGGGCGCCCTCCTCGTCATCGCCGTCGCCGTCCAGCAGCGCCGCACCGGCGAACGCCCCATCGGACTCCCCGCCTGACCACCCGCACCTCTCCGTCCGGACCGCAGCAACAGGCCGTCCCGCCGTCGCGACGGCCGCGGTCCCCACGGAGACCCGCCGGTGGCGGTTGTCGAGGGTCGACCGTCACCGGTGAGCCGCCGGACCTCCATCCGGAGGTCCGGCGGTGCCTATGGAGTCCGCCCTCCCCGCTGCCGTACGGATGCGGGCCCGCTGCCGAACCACCCGGCCGAGGGCCCACCGGTCGGCCTGCCCTCCGGACCGGATCACGAGAGAAAGCCGAGGTGTCAGATGCCCTTCGAGCAGGAACCCGCCGAGGAACCGCAGTTGGCGCCTCCGGGCCGGAGATTCGTGTTCGTGGGACGCGACGAGCAGCTGTCGCGGGTGACACAGGTCCTGGGCACCCGCCCGGCGGTGGTGCTGGTCGAGGGCCAGGCCGGGATCGGGAAGTCCCGCTTGGTGGCGGAGGCCGCGGAGGTCCTGCGGGCGCAAGGGATACGGGTGCTGCTGGGCATCTGCCACCCCCTGCGTGAGCCGATGCCCTACGGGCCTGTCATCGACGCGCTGCGCCCGGTGGGATTGGGGCTGGAGCGACCAGGGCATTTGGAACGGTCCGCCGGGGGCCTGACCACGGCGCTGCCGGCCCTGGCACCGCTCCTGCCGGAACCGCCGTCCCCCACGGACTCCCCCGCGACGCGGCGTCACCGGCTACTGGCCGCCGTTCGTGCCGTGCTCACCGCCGTCGCACCGGTGGTCCTGGTGGTGGAGGACGTGCACTGGGCGGACGACGCCACCCGCGGGCTCCTGATGTCACTGGCTCGGGACATGCAGCCGGACACCGGGCTGGTCCTCACCTACCGGCGCGAGGACCTCCCCTCACCCGGAATGCCCTTCGGGGCCCCCTTCCGACACCAGCCGGGAACCACCGGAGCCGACGTCGTGTTGACTCCGCTCCTCGCCGAGGACCTGCGGACGATGGCCCGCGACGCACTCGGCTCGCCGCCGCCATCGGCGCTCGCCCGGACACTGATGGAGCGCAGCGGCGGTTTGCCGCTGGTGCTGGAGGAGGACCTTGTCGCCCTCTCCGCCACGAAGCCCACCCGGACGGGGAGCCCCGCCCTGCACCTGCGTCATCTGTCGGGCCTCGGTCTGCCGCGCAGTCTGCGGGAGGTGATGGCGGCACGCCTCTCCCGGCTCGGTGCAGGCGCCCGGGCAGTGGTGCGGGCGGCCGCCGTCCTCGGTGTGTCGGCCCGTGAGGAGTTGCTGGTCCGGGCAGCAGGACTCGGCGAGGCGGAAGGCAACCGGGGGCTGACGGAGGCCCTGGGCGCCGCCGTACTGCAGGAGCTCCTTCCGGGTGAGTACGGGTTCGGGCCTACAGTCGCCCGCCAGGCGGTGTACGAGGCCCTTCCCGGGCCGATACGCACGCGAACGCACAGGCGGGCGCTGACCGTGCTGCGCGAACAGGACCCCGCGCCGCTGGTGCAGATCGCCCACCACACCCGGGCAGTCGGCGACAGCGCCGGCTGGCAGGCGATCGCCCGGGAGGCCGCCGACCAGGCCGCCAACTGCGGCGACCACGGCACCGCGACCGCGCTGCTGCGCGAACTCGTGGCCCAGCCTGGACTCGATTCCCGGACGCTGGGTGACGCGGCCCTTCAGCTGGCTGCGGTCAGCTGCGTCTGCATCGATCACGAGGCCACACTCGCGTGCCTTCGTAAGGTCCTGGCCGCTCCCGGGCTTCCGACCGTCGTCCGCGGCGAGATTCGCAGTCGCATCGGCCTCCTGCGACTCAACCAGGGACGCGACACGGGTGGCGAGGAGGACATCGCAATTTCTGTGTCCGAGCTTCAGGACAACCCGGTGCTCGCCGCCCGGGCCTTGGCCGCCATGGCCGTCTGCGAGACCGATCGTCTCTCCGCCGGAGAGGAACACCTGCTGCTGGAGCGTGCCCACGCACTGCTGGAGAGCGTGGAACCGCACCCGCCAGCCGCAGCCGCCGTCGAGTCCGCCGCCGTCGTCAAGCTGGCCGCGCGCGGCCGGGCCGCCGCTCTCCCGCGCCTCGCCGCCCTCGCCCGCGGCGAGACCGACCCGGACCTCCTCCACGTCAGAGCCGCCGCGCTCGCCAACTGCGCCGAAGCCTGGATCTGCACCGGACAGGACGGGCAGGCCGCCGCCGTCCTCGACGAGGTCCTCACCCTCGCCGGCCACGCCCGCCTGCCGATTCTCACCATCTACGGGCACGCCCACCGTCTCCTGCTGCACTGGGCCGCCGGCCGCTGGCACGCCTTCGAAGACGGCCTGGAACGGCTCGCCGCCGAGTACCCCGACAGCCCCCTGCCGACCACTGGCCTGCTGCGCACCGCCACCGGGACCATTGCCGCCGCCCGCGGCCGCTCGGCCGAAGCCGCCCCGCCACTTCTCACACGTCATCGACCAGGGCGGACTCGCCCTCAGCTCGCTCGGTGCGCTCGCCGGCACCATGCGCCTCCGCCTGGCCTCCGGCGACACCGAAGCAGCCCTGCGCACCCTGACCGAGCACGGCGACGCCTTGGCGTTCCTGGAGCGCAAGGATGTATGGACCTATGCGTGGGGCCTCCTGCCCGCGACCGTCGAGGCGTTTCTGCGATCCGGGGACCGCACCGGAGCGGAAGCCCTGCTCCATCGCCGCCAGGCAGCGCTCACGGGACGCGAGGCGCCCGGCGCCCAGGCCGAAAACGCGCTGTGCCAAGGCCTGTTGGCCCTTGGCCTCAACCAGGACCGTGCCCGGACGCACTTCGAGGTGGCAGCTGCCCGCTGGCGGGCCATCGGCCGTCCCTACTCCGCCGCCCTCGCCTCCGAACACGCAGCGGGCACCCGGACCGGGCCCGCTCTGGCCGCTGCGCTCACCGCCATCGGTGAGGTGTTCGGGCGACTGGGTGCAACCGCCGACGCCGAGCGCTGCCGCTCCCGAGCCCGTGCGCTCGGTGGACGTCGGCCGCCCTCCCCCGGACGTGCCGGTTACGGCGACCAGCTCTCCCCCCGGGAAGAGCAGGTCCTCGGTCTCCTGCGCGACGGCACCGCGAACCACGACATCGCTGCCGTTCTCTCCATCTCACGACGCACGGTCGAACACCATGTGGCTGCTGTTCTCCGGAAACTCGACACCACTCGCGACCGACTCGCCCTGAGCCCTCGGAGCTCAACAGGCCGCCTCGGCGAGACCGGGCTCTCATAGGCACCGCACGGCGCCTGGGCCGCGAAGGAGCTGACGGCGCCGACATCGGATCGCCCGTCCGATGCACGGGACACATCGGTCGCGGCCCGTTGACCCCGGTCGACCGGGTGGGACTGCGCGGCGTGGAGGCGGACGAGTGTCAGATCGACCCGGCCGTGCTCGCGGTCTTCCAACGCCCTCCTGGCTCGGCACCGGCAAACTCAACACACCGTCGTGCGGGCACTCTCCGAGGGATTCGTACTCACGATGCTGGCCCTCGCAGAGCGGGCGGATGCCACAAGATCAGTCCACCCCGAGCGGTTGCAACAGGGCTGTTGCACATCCGCGACCCACTTAAGGTCCCCCACCAGGGGCAAACGTCCAGCTGCCTCCAACACGAACCATCACCACACTGGCGGGATAACGGAGGAGGTGGAGGAGAGGCCGACGGCCTGGCCGATCTCGCGCATGGACGGCGGGTAGCCGCGCCGCTGGACGGAGTCCTGGATGGCCTCGACGATCCGGCGCTGGCGTTGCGTCAGTCCAGCCTCGTCGGTGCGGATGCCCCGCGGGCGGCCAGGAAGGCCCCGGACAGGGTGGTCGGTGGTGTCCTCCGACACGGTGGTCTCCTCTCTCCGGGGATCTTGGTGGTGTGGCACTCTACGCCCGCCTGGGCCTGTGGTCCACGAACGTGCTGTGGCTGCCGTACCGGCTTCGACCTGCGTCGACGGCCTGGCGCCGGGCGCCGGCCGCGAGGACGGCGGGGGTGAGGGTGCCGGTGCCGAACCTGGCGTTGGCACGGTCGATGACGGGCTGCAGGGTGCGGGCGCTCTCGGTGGGCCGGTCGAAGGTCAGCTGCACCGCCGCGGTCTCCTGCTCGCCGAGGTCGCCGGCGCGGGCGGTGATCGCGCGGACCCGGGCCCGTTGCAGGCCGAGTCGGGCATGCAGGGTGTAGAGGACGTCGCGCAGCGCGGGGCTGTGGCTGGTGGCCTCGGGCAGGGTGCGGGAGCGGGTGGTGGTGGAGCGGTCGGCGTAGGTCACCTGCAGCTCGACGGCGCGGGTGGTCTGCTCGGCGGCGCGGAGTCGGGCGCCGAGGTCGGTGGCCAGGTGGAGCAGCGTCTGGCGGAGGTGGTCGGGGTCGAGGACGTCGCGTTCGAAGCGGGTGGTGGAGGCGATGGTGGCGGGTGGTCCGGAGGGGGTGACGGTCCGTCGGTCGGTGCCGTGGGCGCGCTCCAGCAGCAGGCCTGCGGTGGTGGCTCCGGCGATGCGCTGGAGGGTGGTCGGGGGGAGGTCGGCGAGTTCACCGATGGTGCTGATGCCGTACCGGGTGAGTTTCTTCTCCAGGGCCGGGCCGATGCCGGGCAGTAGGCGGACATCCTGGCGGTGGAGGAAGGCGAGCTGCTGGCGGGGGTCGTCGGGGAGGGTGTGGACGGTGCCGGGTGCGGCGGTGTCGGCGGCGATGGCGGCAAGGAGGCGGTTGGGGCCGAGGCCGCCGGTGCTGACCAGACCGTAGCGCCCAGCCAGCTGGGTCTGCAGCCGGTCCGCGAGAGCGGCCGGCGGCAGCCTGAAGTAGGAGGTGGCGCCGGACAGCTGGAGCAGCGTCCGATCGGGTGGGAGGGCCTGGACGACGGGGGTGATGCCGGTGAGGACGGCGAACAGGGAGTGGTAGGTCTCGAAGCCGGCGCGGTGGACACGCAGGCTCAGGACCGTGGAGGCGGTGGGGGTGGTGGGCATCTTGTCCTCCCCTGGCTGGGCCGTCGTCTGGTCGCTCGGTCGGACAACTCTCCGGTCTGGCCGGATTGCGGCGCGGTGCAGGTTCATGGCCCGTCACCCTGGAGAACCTGGGGAGGCGTGCCAGAGTCGTCCGGCACCTGCTTGTCGTCGGCCGCCGGCTTCCCGGTCGGGGGCGGGGCCGTCGTCCGAGGTGGCGTGGGTGGGCTGGGTCAGCAGGGCCCGGACGGCGGCTGTTCCGCCGGCCCGGTGGGCGTCGGCGATCTCCTGGAGGTTCCACGCGAGGGTGCCGATCACGGTGACCGACTGGCCGCGGCGGGAGACGGTGCCGCGGGCCAGGATCAGGAAGTGGTGGAACAGGGTGCTCGCGGCCTGTTCGTGGGTGTCGTCGAAGAAGGTCAGGTCGACCTGGCCCCGCTCGCCGGTGCTGCCGTCGTCGAGGGACACGAAGATGGTGCGGCGCCCGGAGCGCATCGGCGGCGTCTGGATGGCGACCTTCGCGCCGGCGACCAGCACCGTCTCGCCGGTCCGATGGTCCTTCAGCTGGTGGGCGGGGGTGACGCCGAGCTCTGCGAGCAGCGGGTGGAAGGGCTCCATGAGGTGCCGGCTCGCGTCCATGCCGATGACCTCCAGCTCGGCCTGCACCTCCTCCCCCGACGTCATGGCCGGAAGACCCGCCCGGCCCTGCGCCGGCGCGGCGGGGGCTACGAGGACGAGCTGGTCGAGGATCTGGCCGCCGCGGTGCTGGTGGTGGAGCTCGTCGAGCAGGAGGAGCAGCTCGCGGCGGTGGGCGCCGTGCGCGATGGCGTCGAGGGCGCCGATGCGGGCGAGGCGTTCGGCGATCGGGTGGGTGGGGCGGGCGCGGGTCCAGAAGTCGGGGATGTCGGTGTAGGGCTGCTGGTCGGCGATCCGGGCCGCGATGTCGGTGGTGATGCCGTGGACGTCGGCGAGGGAGATGCGCAGGCCGAAGCGGCCGTCGGGGAGCTGTTCGGTGCGGTAGGTGGCTGTGGAGTGCTGGACGTCGAGGGGCAGGATCGGCACGCCGCGACGCCGGGCGTCGGCGACGACGAGGCGCTTGGGGTACATGCCGGGGTCGTGTTCCAGCAGGCCGGCGTAGAACGGGGCCGGGAAATGGGCCTTCAGCCAGGCGGACTGCAGGGTCGTCAGGGCGAACGCGACGGCGTGGGACTTGGCGAAGCCGTACGCGCCCATGTTCTCGATCATGTGCCAGACCTCGTCCACCACTGCCGCGCTGTAGCCGGCCGCGGCGGCGCGCTGCCGGTACCAGGCCTCCAGCTTCGGCAGCCGCTCCGGCTCGGCCAGAGCCCGCCGGGCCTCCTCCCCCATCCCCAGGTCCGAGCGCGTCATCGTCGCGAACACCTTGATCAGCTGCTCGTTGAAGATCACGACGCCGTACGTCGAGCGCAGCGCTGGCTCGAGGTCGGGGTGGGGGTAGCGGACGGGGCGTTTGCCGTGCCGGCCGAGGAGGAAGGGGCGGATCATGTCGGCCTGCACCGGCCCGGGCCGGAACAGCGATATCTCGGCGACCAGGTCCTCGAACGTCTCGGGCTGCAGGCGGCCGGCGAGGTCGAGCTGGCCGGGTGACTCCAGCTGGAAGACGCCGAGGTTCTGGCCGCTGCGCAGCAGTTCGAACGCCTTGGGGTCGTCGAGCGGGACCTGTGTGCGGTCGTCGAGGTCGATCCGGTGGCCGGTGGTGCGTTCGATCTCGCGGACCGCGTAGGCCATGGAGGACTGCATGCGGACACCGAGGACGTCGAGTTTGAGGAGGCCGAGGCCGTCGATTTCGACGTCCTCCTTGTCGAACTGCATCGCGGGGAATCCCTCGGTCGGGGTCGGGACCACGGGGGTGCGCTGCAGCAGGGTGTTGTTGGAGAGGATGACGCCGCACGGGTGCATCGAACTCCCTCTCGGAAGTGCGTCGAGGCCTTCGGCGAGCTCGAACAGCCGGCCGTAGCGCTCCCGGTGCTCGGCGACGCCGCGCAGCTCCGGGAGTTCGCGGAGCGCGGTGGTGATGGACCGCGCGGTGATGTGCGGGAACGCCTTGGCCAGGCGCCCGACCTCGTCCGGCGGCAGGCCGAGGGCGAGGCCGGTGTCGCGGATGGCATGCCGGGCGCGGTAGGTCTCCGGCATCGACAGGGTGCACACCCGCTCGATGCCGTAGCGGGCCATGATCCGCCGGTACACCTCCAGGCGGCGGGCGGACTCAACGTCGATGTCGATGTCCGGCAGGGAGCGGCGTTGCAGGTTGAGGAACCGCTCCATGATCAGGTCATGGTCCAGCGGGTTGGCGACGCTGATCCCGAGCAGGTGCACCACGAGCGAGCCGACGCCGGAGCCCCGCGCTTGCACCCGGATGCCCAGCTCCCTCACGTCGTCGACGACCTGGGCGACCGTCAGGAAGTACGTCGGCCAGCCCAGGGTGTTGACCAACCGCAGCTCCTCCTCCAACCGCGCGCGCATGGTGGGGCTCCGGTCGTAGCCGCGGCGCACCATCCCGGCCTCGCACCGCTCGCGCAGCACCCTGGCCGAGGTGCCGGGCGCGACGCCGACGACGTGCTCCTCCGGAAAGTGCACCCGGCCGATCCCGAGATCCGACTCCGGGTCCAGGCGGCAGTCGTTCGCAGTGCGGGCCGTCACCTGCAGCAGGTGGGATGCACCCCCGCGCTCCTGGCCGGCGGCGGCCGCGACCTCCTCCGCGAGCTGCGCCATCTCCCGCGCGTCCTTCAGGCTCCGCTCCCCGTTGCAGGACGACCCGACCGGCATGGGGACCAACAGCCGAGCCGAGTCCAGGACGCCCGCGACCGGCGCCTGCCGCGCATCGGCGTAGCGGACGGCGTTGGTGAGCACCGCGAGCAGGTCGAGGTCCGCGGCCAGGCCGACGGTGCGGGCCGCGAGCCGGAGCGAGCCGGGGCCGGTGCCGGTGCGGCGATGGTGGACGGCCTCCAGCCGCAGGTGGGCGCCGAACATCTCCCGCCACGGGGCGAGCAACTCGCCGGCGAGGTCGGGCCGGCTGGCGGACAGCGCGCGGACAGGCTCGGAGACCGGGCCGAGCAGAACCGTGAGGCCCTCGGTGTGCTGCTCCAGGTCGTCGCGGGGGACGACCGGCTGCCCGCCGCCGGCCTTCGCGCGGGCGGCCCACGCGGCGGTGATCAAGCTGCAGAGGTTCGCCCAGCCGGTGCGGTCGCGGGCCAGCAGGGTGATCCGGGGGCGGACTGGTCGACGAACGCCCCGCCGCGCGCCGGGGTGCGGGCACGGCCGCGACCCTCCGGTCTCCCGGGGGCCACTCACCGTCGCCGAGGTGCGCGCCACCTTCGAGGTGTCGGTCCGGCCGGGACTGACGATCGTGGTCGAGCCGGACGACCCTGGTCCGCCCGACCTCACCGGAGACCTGTGGGTGGGCCTGGTGGCCAACGAGGACCCCGCGTGGCCGCTCTCCTTGGACGTACTGGCCGGCGACGACTGCGGACTCGGCCCCCACCCCGACCTGCGGATCGCGTCGCAACTGGCGGGGTGCCACGACGTGGACGTGCTGTGCGGCGTCGATCCCGCCTTCGTCGACGTCGACCCCCAGGATCCGTACTACCGGCTGGCATTGGTCGGCGGCCAGTGGCACCTGGCCAGCACGGCCGGCACCCGGCTGGAGCTCTGCGCCCCGGCACCGGCCGTCGGCGCTGGAGCGGGCATCCGTGGTCAGTACAACCAGGGCTGACAGCAACCGCCAACCACCGCTGACAAGCTGCTCTGCCACCTGCACAGACACACGTGCCATCCGCCAACTGGCGCTGACGATCACCCGCACCACGCATGGCGCCGCGCACCGGCGGGGCAAGCGGCAGCAGGACAGTGGTGATCGGCGATGAACGGCACGCGGCGGACCTGGCGTCCTGGCTTCACGGTCGACCTCCGCCAGCCCCTCGGCCGATCGTCCACGGCTCAGACCCGACCGCGGCCCGGGAGGCCGGCGGGCCTGGCGCGCCTTCCGCACTCCCGTCGGCGTCGGCACGATCCGCATCACCGCCCGCCCGGCCGATGGCGAGTTTGAACGACGTGTGCAGCACCCAGTCCGGCCGAGCAGCTCCCGCCGGGAAGGGCGGCTGCGCTAGCCTGCTGATGCAGCCGTCGCGTTGGAAGGGGCATCAGATGGCACGCATCACGTTCGACCCGGCCGAGGCCGAGGGTCTGCGGACGGCCGCTCGGGAGGCGTTCACCGACGGCACCCCGGCGCTGGCGTACACCCTGGAGAAGCTGGCCGCGGAGGGCATCGACCTGGAGTCGTGCATTCCGTGGGACGGCCTGCGCGTCGAGCTCGGCCTGCCCGAGGACGACGGCGTGGCCGACGTTGCCTAAGCACTCCGGCCCGGGGCGCCGAGCCACCATCTCCTTCTCCCCGGAGGCCGAGCAGCAGATCCGCGCCCTCGAACCGGCGGAGCTGGAGCGAGTCGACCGGGCCCTGGTCACCATCTCGATCGATCCGACGGTGGGCACGCCGATGGCGTCGGCGCCGGTGCTGCGGGAGTTCCAGAAGGACGGCGCCCGGATCATCTACTTCGCTTCGGTGCTGGGCCACGTCGTCGTGGTCGCGTACGTCGAAGGCTGACTCTCACCCTCGCGGTCCGTACTGGCTGGACGTTGGCGGTCGGAGACGTCGTGAGGCATGTCCGCGCTGCAGCACCTGGGGTCGGTGAGCGCGTAGCCGCTTCGGCCGCGGCCCGGCTCCAGGAGCCGGGTCGTTCGGCGCAAGGCCTCGGTCTTGGTGCGCGCGTGGTCATCGGCGTGAGCGCCAGGTGGCGAACAGGCCCATGCCGGCGCTCGTGACGGCGGTGAAGGCACCGGGGCCAGCCAAGACGAACACAGTGGCGGCGAGAGCGATCAGGAGCAGCAGGGCCACCAGGTCCAGGACCCGCTCGCCGGTCGGGGCGGAGGGGGTCTGTTCGGCCGGGCGGGCGTCGCTGTACTGCGGGGCCTGGAGGGCGTGCAGCGTCGGGGCGGGGGTCGCGGTGGGCGGCTGGGTGGTGTCGTCGGTGTCCATGCCCACCAGTGCAGGCCCGCTCCGGCTGCCGCCTGCTACTGCACGAACGGATCCGTGCGAGCCCGATCAGCACCGGCCGGGGCCGAATTCCCCGTCGGTTCTGCCGAACATCGGGCCTGTCCGGTGCTGTTCGGCCGTTTTCGGTGCGGCCCCTGACCGGGGGTTCTACGGTGGTCCTCACACACCGTCAGGGGGACCATGTGGCCGACCCGATCGCCGATCCGCAGCAGTCGGGCCCGGACGGCTACCCGCAGGCGCTGTCCGCCTTCGCGGGGAAGCTGCGCGATCTGCGGATTGCCTGCGGCAAGCCCACGTTGCGCGCGGTGGAGAAGGCCGCGCCGTCCTCGCGGCCGCTGTCGGCCTCCGCGGTCAGCGAGGCACTGGCGGGCAAGCGGCTGCCGCGCCTGGACTTCCTGATCGCCCTGGTCCAGACCCTGCACGAGCTGGAGGACGGCCGCCCCGCAGGGCGGGACGACCCGCGGGTCAAGCAGTGGCGCACCCGCTGGCAGGAAGTCGAACTCGCCCGGGTCAATGCCCGCCCGGAGCCCCTGCCGCGTTCTCGGCCAGAGCCTGACACCGTCGGACCGCCCGCGAGTCCGGAAGGATTTGCGGCGCGGCAGCCCGCCCTGGCGGTCCCGCAGTGGGCCACACCCCCACGGGTGTGGGAACGCCTCATGGACGCTCATACCGGCACGGTCTGGTCGGTGGCGTTCTCCCCCGATGGACGCCTGCTCGCCAGCGCCGGCGGCGACGGCACGGTGCGGCTGTGGGACCCGGCCACCGGCAAGGCCCACGGCCGACCCCTCATCGGCCTCACCGACGGCGTCTACTCGGTGGCGTTCTCCCCCGACGGGTGCCTGGTCGCCGCCGGCGGCCATGGCGCGGTGCGGCTGTGGGTCCCAGCCACCGGCCAGCCCCACGCCCAACTCGCCGGGCACACCGGCGCGGTCCGGTCGGTGGCGTTCTCCCCCGACGGGCGCCTTCTCGCCACCGCAGGCCACGACGCCACGGTGCGGCTGTGGGACCCGGCCACCGGTCGGCCCCACGGCCAACCCCTCGCCGGCCACACCGGCTCGGTCTGGTCGGTGGCGTTCTCCCCCGATGGACGCCTTCTCGCCACCGCAGGCCATGGCACGGTGCGGCTGTGGGACTCGGCGACCGGCAAGGCCCACGGCCAGCTCACCGGCTACACCGGCTCGGTCTGGTCGGTGGCGTTCTCCCCCGACGGGCGCCTCCTCGCCACCGCAGGCCATGGCACGGTGCGGCTGTGGGACCCGACTACCGGCCTGCCGCACGGTGAACCCCTCACCGGCCACACCGGCGGGGTCATGTCGGTGGCGTTCTCCCCTGGTGGACGCCGGCTCGCCTCCACAGGCGACGACGGCACGGTGCGGCTGTGGGACCCGGCGACCGGCAAGGCCCACGGCCAGCTCACCGGCCACACTGGTGTTCTCTACTCGGTGGCGTTCTCCCCCGACGGGCGCTGGCTCGCCACCGCCGGTGAGGACAGCACGGTGCGAATGCGCGAGGTGTCCGATGTCGTACCCGAGCCCGAAGTCATCGCGCCGCTGCCCGAGCAGTCCCCTCCGCATCCAGACCTCACCGCATTGCAAAAAGAACGCGACGAACTCGCCCACCGCATCGCGGTCCTGGACGCCGCCGCGAAAGCGGCCGAAACCCGGATCGAAGCACTCGTCAGCACCATCTACGCACGGTTGCCGTCGGAAGGGCTGCCCCTCACTGGATCCGCCGGCCACATTTTGTCGGTGACGTTCTCCCCCGACGGCCGCCTGCTCGCTGGCGCCGGCATCGACGGCGGAGTACGCCTGTGGGACCCGGCCACCGGCCACCCGCATGGCGAACCCCTCACAGGCCACACCAGCAGTGTCCAGGCGATGGCGTTCTCCCCCGATGGCCGCCTGCTTGCCGCCGCTGGCGTCGACGGCGAAGTACGCCTGTGGGACCCGGCCACCGGCCACCCGCACAGCGAACCCCTCTGGAGTCGTCGCAGCGGCACTGTCGAGGCTCTAGCGTTCTCGCCCGACGGGCGACTCCTCGCTGCTGCCGGCCACGACGGCGCAGTGCGGCTGTGGGACCCGGCCACCAGCCAGCTCAACGGCCGCCCCCTCACCGGTCAGGGCCCCGGTGTCCGGGCTGTAGCGTTTTCTCCCGACGGCCACTTGCTCGCCGCCGCTGGCCTTGCAGGCGCGGTGTGGTTGTGGGACCCGGCTACCGGCCAGCCGCACGGCCAGCCCCTCAACTCCGCTACCGGCACGGTCGGGTCGGTGATGTTCTCCCCCAACGGTCGCCTGCTCGCCGCCGCCGGCGAAAATGGCATGGTGCGACTGTGGGACCTGGCCACCGGCCGGCCCCACGGCCAACCCCTCACCGACAGCACCAGCCGGGTCTACTCGGTGGCGTTTTCCCCCGACGGCCGTCTCCTCGCCACCGCCAGCGGCGACGGCACGATACGGCTGTGGGACGTTGCCACTGGCCGCCTACACAGCGTGCCCCTCACCGGTCACGTCGGTCAGCTCTGGTCGGTGGCCTTCTCCCCCGACGGCCGTCTGCTCGCCACCGCCGGTGAGGACCACACGGTGAGGCTGTGGCCCGCACCGTCCGCCGCATGATCATGACTCAGCGCCACCCGCATCTGCGTGTAGGTGGCACCGGCCCCTGCAGGCACTGGTCCTCAACGGCGCCGGCCTACAGCGGCGCCGCGAGCTGACCGGGGTTCTGCCCGGGCAGGTGGACCTCGACCAGGTCGGTGCCCTCGACCGGGGTGTCAGCGTTCGGGTCCGGCCGCCAGGCGGGGCGGATGCCTTCGAGGACGGCGGCACCGGCGTCGGAGAGGGTCGCGTTGCGCTCGTGCTTCCGGCGGCGCTCGCGGTAGCCGACCGTGGTGGCCGGGTTCTCGTGGTCGGCGAACGCCTGGACCTCGACCAGGTCGACGCCGTCGTCGAGCATGTGCGTGATCCGGGAGGCGCGCATGACCTGGGGGGTGACGTCCCGGCAGCGCTCGCAGCGGGAGAAGGCGTGCCGCCGCTCACCCGGGGCTGGCGACTGGTCGACATCGGGGCAGGTGAGGACCCGGGCGCGGTGGCCGAGACGGGTCAGGATCCGGTCGACGTCGCTCGGGTCGAGCCGGTCTCTGGTGGCGTCCAGCAGCAGCGGGCCCTCAGCTCGGCCGGCGGTCTGGGTGTCCAGCAGTTCGGCGACGAACGTGGACAGCGGCAGGATTCGCTCTTTGTTCTCCTTGCGGGTCACGTCCAGGTAGGAGCGCCGCCCGCGCTCGATCCGGGCGGTGACGTCGGCCGCGCACATCTCGGAGACCCGGCCAGCCAGGGTGTAGAGCAGGGCGACAACGGTGAGGTCGAGCTCGGAAGTGGCGGCGGCGTGCAGCGCCTGGATCTCCGCTTTCTCCAGCACCGGCGTGCTGGAGCTGCTGTTGCCCTTGTCGATCCGCGGTAGGTCGTCGCGCAGCACCGGGTTGCGCACGCCTTCGCTGCGCTCGGCGGCGTAGACGTGCAGGGAGGACAGTGAGCGCAGGTAGCGGGCGATCGTCGCCAGCCGAGCGCCGCAGGCCTCCGCGCGGATCCGCCAGGCGGTGATCTGCTCGGCGGTGAAGCAGCCGACGAAGAAGCGGTCGTGGCCGAGCTCGCGCGCGTACCCGGCCCAGACTGGGCGGACGTCGTCCACGTAGTTGCGCTTCGTCTCGATGGAGCCGCGCCGGGTGGAGGAGATCCACTGCAGCACCAGCGGGAAGGTGTCCGGGGTGACCGCCTCGGCGAGCAGCTCCACCCGCGGCAGGTAGAAGCGCTACTGGCCCTGCCGGTCGGTCTGTACCCGGCCGAGGTCCTCCCGCAGCTTCTTGAACACGGCGTCGGCAAGCGCGGAGGAGGGCAGCGCCGGGGTGGGGCCGTGCCCGGCCGGGTCGATCTGAGAGGTCGTCACCATGATCAGTGGTAGCGGATAACAAGACGTTATCCGCTACCCTGGTGCGCTCACCCGATCGTGGCGATCAAGCGATTCACATTCTGTGAATCGGCGAGGATCGGGGTCGTGGCCCCCCCCGACGGCGCACCCCCGCCGCCCGCCAGAAGGCCGCTTCCCCGCTGCGCAGGCCCCCGATCCGGCTCGACCTCCAGCGGTCGGGCGACCTGGTGGAAGAGCTGCGCTGGCTGCACGAGCAGAACGGCGCCGACACGATGCCCGACGCCGACGGGCTGAACGGCGCGCTGTTGTGGGCCGAGCGCAACGCCCACCGGCTCAAGCGGGCGAACAGATCGACCGTCACCAGTCCGCCGCCGTCGACATCGCCCGGGCCGTGGGCACAGAGTGGGCCTACCTCGCCGGACCGCTCGCCGTGTCCGGCCCGTCCGCCGCAGTCAGCAAGGCGACCTGGATGAGCGCCGCCACCCTGACCGATCCGGACGAGCAGCTGGTCCGCCGCACCCTCGAGGCACTCGCCGACGCCCAGGTCTGGATCGCCCGCCGGCAGCTGGAGGCACACGATCGGTCAGGAGTTGGAACCCTGAGGCAGAGGATTCTCGTTGAGCCAGCGCCGGACGGTTGCTGCGTCCTGTGGGCGTCCCAGCGCGTTCAGCAGCGGTGCTTGAAGGTTCAGCACCGCGTGGAGTCGCGGTAGCAGGGAGGGCATAGCGGCGATGTGAGCCCGATAGCACTCCACGGCTGCACTCGTGGCATGTAGCGCTTCAGGCAGACTACCTCCGCGCGCCATGAGCAGGGCCCGGATGGTCAGTGAGGTGGCGAGGTCGGGCTCGAAGGCGTCGGGGTTGTCGGCGGCCAGCCGCCGCCGGATCTCCACCGCCTGCCCGGTGGCGGTCAGTGCCTCGGCTAGCTGCCCCGCATCGGTCAGATGAGCGCCGAGGTTGGTCAGTGAGGCGGCGAGTTCGGGCTCGTGGGCGTCGGGGTTGTCGGCAGCCAGCCGCCGGTAGATGTCCACCGCCTGTTGCTCCGCGGTCAGGGCCTCGGCCCACCGTCCAGTTTCTGACAGTCGGATGCCGAGGTTGGACAGCGAGCGGGCGAGTTCGGGCTCGTGGGCGTCGGGGTTGTCGGCGGCCAGTCTCCGGCGGATCTCCACCGCCTGTTGCTCCGCGGTCAGGGCCTCGGCCTGCCGCCCCGCATCTGACAGATGAGCGCCGAGGTTGGACAGTGAGCCGGCGAGGCCGGGTTCGTATGCGGCGGGGTTGGCGGCCGCCAGCCGTCGGTAGATGTCCGTTGCCTGCTCGGCCGCGGTTAGGGCCTCGGTCCGCCGCCCTGCCTGCGACAGGCGGTTGCCGAGGTTGGACAGCGAGGCGGCGAGGTCGGGCTCGTAGGCGTCGGGGTTGCTGGCGGCCAGCCGCTGCCGGATCTCCACCGCCTGCTCGGCCGCGGTCAGGGCCTCGGCCCGCCGCCCCGCCTGCGACAGGCGGTTGCCGAGGTTGGACAGCGAGGCGGCGAGTTCGGGCTCGAAGGCGGCTGGGTTGGCATGCGCCAGCCGCCGGTAGATGTCCACCGCCTGCTCGGCCGCGGTCAGGGCCTCGGCCCGCCGCCCCGCACCCGATAGATGAGCGCCCAAGTTGGTCAACGAGGCGGCGAGGTCGGGCTCGAAGGCGTCGGGGTTGTCGGCGGCCAGCCGGCGCCGGATCTCCACCGCCTGCCCGGTGGCGGTCAGTGCCTCCGCCCGCCGCCCCGCACCCGATAGATGAGCGCCAAGGTTGGACAACGAGGCGGCAAGTTCGGGCTCGAAGGTGTCGGGATCCTCATGAGCGAGTTCCCGCTGGACATCGGTGAGGGCGGTGGTAAGCCGTACGGCGAGCGGGGTGATGACGAGAGTGGGATGTGGGAGTGCGGCCATAATGGCCCGGAGGGCCTGGTACTGGAGGGAGAGGCCGTCCAAGGCCGCGCCAAGGGTGCGGAGTACGTCGTCGCTGTCGTCGGTGCGGTCGGCGTTGTAGTGGGCAATAGCGGCACGGGCCAGAACGATGATGGTCTGGGCCTGTTGGTCGGAGGCGGCTGCGCTCAGGAGAGCAGGCAGGTCGATGCCACTCTCCATCAGAGCGCGGGTGGCGTGGTACTCGGCGATGCGGTCGGGTTGGAGCGAGCCCCAGAAGCGATCGGGGTCGGCCGGATACAGCCGTGCGAGCCAAGCGGCGGTACGCGCGGTCTTGTGGGCGGGCACCGCGGAGAGGACCGTCAGCACGCGGGCGGCATCGTTGGAGGTGGCGGCTCCGCACAGGGCCGCGACGGCGACGGCGGCCTTCAGAGTGGCGGTGTCCAGGCCGAGTTCGAAGGCGTCGGTGTCGGCGCTGTCCTTCCAGAAGCGTTCCTCGTGCTCGAGCAGGATTTCCTCGGCCGACGTGCCGGGAACGGCGGTTGCGGGGCGCGGGCCGTGCTGGAAGAGGGTGACCAGGGCGGTCATCTGCAGGGTGAGGGCGTTGTCGTACCGGGGGTGGGCCAGATCGTCCGAGGGCCGGATCGAGTCGGCGAGCGTAGCCCAGTCGTGGTTGGGCACGCTGGGGACCTGCGGGAGCAGCAGCGCCAGATCGCGAACGGCGTGCCGGAAGTCGATGTTGCGGTCTCGGTCGGGACGGCCGGCGGGCTGGAGCGGGCCGAGCGGGACGACGGGCGCCGCGCCCAACAGGTGGCGGACTTGGGGGGTGGCGCTGAGGGCGTCGGTACGCCATTCACCGTCGGAGCGGGCGAGCAGCAGCAGGCGGACGCGGTGACGGCTGGCGTGCAGCTGGGTGACGAGGCGGCGCAGCAGCCGGGGGCGGGTCTCGGCGTAGTCGACGACGAGGAGCAGGGGCAACGCGGTGGTCAGAGGGGCGAGGTCGGGTGGGGTGTCGTGGTCGGTGAGGTCCGAGCGCAGGTGCCCGGTGACCCAGTTCTCACGGCTGAAGGTGTCGGTGAGGTGGCGGGCGAGGCGGGTCTTGCCCTGGCCGCCGGGGCCAGTGACCACCCGGATCGCGATCTTGGCGGGATCGTCGGCGCACCAGGCGTGCAGGTCGGCGAGCTCGCTGTCGCGGCCATGGAAGGCGACGGCCGCGGTGTCGGCGCGCAGCAGGGCGGCGGGTGAGTCCAGGTCGCGGTCGACAACGGCAGGATTCAGGAGGTGGGCGGGTTCAATGGGTTCGAGGACCGGGTCCCAGCCAGTGTGCTCGGCAATGAGCCGACGGAACTCGGAGGGTTCACCGTGGTGGTCGGTGAGGAGGTGGCTGAGGGGGGTGGCGGTCAGGCGGGTTCCGCCGTCGGCCTGACGGTCGTAGCGGACGATGCCGCACAGCAGGTCGCCGCCGAAGCCGTCGTCGGCCAGGACCGCCGCCCCGGACACGCCGGACCAGCGGGTGCCACTCGAGGCAGGCGGGCCGGCGGGCACCGGGGTGTCGCTGGTGACTTCGTAGCGGCCGGCCAGCGATCCTGTGCCGGGGGCGATCCGGCCCTCCAGTTGCTCGTCCAGTCGGCCCCGCTCGAGGTCTTTCTGCAGGCGCGGGAAGCCGGTCAGGGCGACCGGATGGGATGGGGTGCCGATGAGGCGTCCGTAGCGCTGGGGCGGCCTGGTCACCAGGTCGGACAGGGACTCGGGGACGGGCCAGTCGCAGTCGGCGGCGATCTCGACCAGCGAGGCATCCACCTCGTCGTCCCGCCGCCGCCAGACCACCGCCGCCGGATACTCCCCCTCGCTCGTGTCGGGCTGGCACACCGTCACCCCGTACCGGCCGGCGTCCGGATCAAGGTCGTCCAGGACGTGGTCGGCGGTTAGCACCAGTCTCGGTGCGACCAGGTACCCCGTCCCGAACCCCTTCCCGTCCTCACCCTTGAGGGCCACCCGGATCTGCACCCGCCGGTCGAACTCCACGCACACTCCCCCGATCCCGGTCTGCTGCCCCCGCTGGCCAACCGGTACGGCTACGGCTACTCCCTGTCGCGAACCTCGACGTTACCGCCACCGGCCTGCTGAGGAGTCAGCTTCACGTGCACCGTGTGGGTGGCCTTGCTGCCGCTCTCCTTCTTCCCACCCAAACT
>NZ_JBICYJ010000006.1:0-288387 GCF_043200835.1 Kitasatospora sp. NPDC048365 | reverse complement strand
GGCGTTGTCCAGCGACAGCGCGGCGCGGACCGCCAGCTCCTGCAGGGTGTCGGCGTCGCTCCGGGTGAACGGCGCCCGGTCGGGCAGCCGCAGCAGCTTGAGGATGCCGAGCATCTTGCCGCGCGCGGACAGTGGCAGCACCAGCATCGAGCGGCCGGCGACCACCGGGACCAGCTCCGGGCCGCCGATCGAGATGGCGTACTCCACCGCCACGTCCGGGCTGATCGTCGGGACCAGCACCGGCTTGTTCTCCTGCAGGGCCAGGCCCGGCGGGGTGGAGGCGGGCATGGTGAGCAGCGCGCCCTCGTCCAGGACGTGGTCCCACTGGCCGGAGGCGGGGTTGAAGGCCCGGGCGACCCGGCGCAGCTCGGTGCGGTCGTCCGGCGGGGCGTCGGGCAGCTCGGCGTCGGAGATCAGCCCGTCCAGCAGGTCGACGCAGGCGAAGTCGGCGACCCGGCGGACCAGGACCTCGCACAGCTCGTGCGCGGTGGTGTCCAGGTCGAGGGTGGTGCCGACCTGGCTGCCGACGGTGGACAGCAGGGCCAGCTCGTTGTCGTCCGGGACGCCGCGGACCACCTCGACGCCGTCGTTCGGCGCGGCGGGCTGCGGGGGGACCTCGGCGGTGCGGTGCGCGGTGCCGTTCGGGGACAGGTCGGGGACGGCGGGGGCGCGGCCGTTCGCGGCGGCGTCGATGGTGGGGCCTCCCGGGGTCGGACCGTGGGCGGTGGAGGTGCCGTCGGTGTCCCGGGGCTGCGCGCCGCGCTGGCCCGGGACCGTGGTGCCGAGGCCTCGGCCCTCGCCGGACGGCGGGGCCTCGGCGGTGGGGAGTATCCGGCCGGCGACGGGCCGCTGCGGCTCGGGCGGGCGGCGGGCCGCGCGCTGCTGCGGGGTGGGGTAGCGGCGGCCGATCCCGGCCGCCAGCCGGGCGGTGCCGGACGCGGACGGCTGGTAGGGCACCACCGGCAGCCTGGTCGTCGCGTCCACCCACAGGGCCGGCAGGCCGGCCTCGGCGAGCTGGGCGAGCAGCCGGGCGCGGCGCTCCTCGGAGCTCTTGGGCAGCAGCGGGGCGAGCGCCGCCGGGTCGGTCGGGCCGGGCGGGGCGAAGGCGGCGGCCACCCGGTGCGGCCGGCCGCCGCCCGGGGCGGCCGCGTACAGGCTGTCGCCGAGCGCGAGCCGGGGGCCGGCGGCGCGCAGCGGGCGGGCGTCGGCGGCCAGCGCGAGCAGCGACCGGCCGACCGGCTCGATCAGCGGGTACGCCCACCAGAGCACGTCCCGCAGCCGCTCCTCGCGGTCGTGGACGGCCATCGCGCCGGCCCACGGGGTGTCCAGCCGGGTCAGGTCGTCGAGGGTGTCCAGGGCGTCGCAGCGGCGGCCGGCGCCGGCGGGCCCGGCGGTCTCGCCGCGCGGCTCGACGGCGGGCAGCAGGCCGTGCGCCGAGCGGCCGAAGGCGACCTCGGCGCGGTGGCCGAACAGCTCCTCGGCGGTGCGGTTCCACTGGGCGATCCGGCCGTCCGGGTCGACCAGGACGGCGGCGACCCGGAGCAGGGCGACCACGCCCGCCGGGTGGCCACCCGGCATGTCTCCCCGGTTCGGTGTGGAGTTGGGCTGGTCCACCATGGATTCGGTCTGCCCCTTTTCGCCCCGGTCTGACCCCGGTCTGCTGTCGGCCGCTGCTCCTCGCCTGGTTTTCGTGCGTCTTCCAGCGAAGCACGGACGGGGGCGCATTCGACAGCGAATCGGGGAGATTCGTGAGTATCAGTTGCGTGTCACCCTCCGTGCGCCCTCGGACGCCCCGGGTTCACCCGGACGGAGGCGGGTGTCGCCTTGCGGGGCCGCGGGTAGGGTGGCGCGGGTGAGTGCACAGAGCCCCGCGGTCCGCTTCGACCCGGAGCGGCAGCAGCTGGAGGAGCAGGTCGCCGCCGCCGAGCTGGCCTGGCTGACCCTGGACGTCGACGTTGCCACCCTGCGGGTGGAGATCGACAACTTCGCGCTGCTCCACCACCAGCTGCTCGGCCCGCTCTACGCGCGCCTGGACGAGCTGGACGCCCTGGTCGCCGAGGCGCGGGCGGCGCTCAGCGGCGACCCGGAGGACCTGCGGCTGGCCGCCGAGGCCCGGGCCCGGGTCGAGCCGCCGATCGAGCCGGAGCTGCGCGAGGCCGAACCGGACGCCCGCCGGGTCCGCCCGGACCGCGACGCCCAGCGGGTCTACCGCGAGCTGGCCCGCCGCGCCCACCCCGACCTGACCACCGACGAGGACGAGCGGGAGCGCCGCTCGGCGTTCATCGCCCGCGCCAACGAGGCGTACGCGGTGGGCGACACCGCCGCCCTGGAGCAGCTCGCCCAGGAGTGGTCCACCTCCCCCGACTCCGCGCCCGCCGAGGACGCCGCCGAGCGCCCGGACTGGCTGCGCCGCCGCCTGGAGTGGCTGACCGGCCGGATCGGCGCGCTCGCCACCGAGCAGGTCCGCCTGGAGATGACCCCGATGGGGGAGCTGCTGCTGCTCGACCGGCAGCGTCCCGAGCTGCTGCTGGAGGAGCTCGCCGAGCGGCTGCTGGCCACCGCCGCCGACCGGCAGGCCGTGCTGGTCGGGCTGCTGCCCGACGGTCCGGCCCCGGCGAGCCACAATGGGGGGACAGACCCCAAGGACCAGGAGAGTCACCAGGTGTTCGCTCAGCTGCCCACCATCGCCGCCGCCTCGGTGCCCGCCGACGCCCCCCTGCTGGACGTCCGCGAGCAGGACGAGTGGGACGCCGGGCACGTCGACGGCGCGCTGCACATCCCGATCGGCGAGCTGATCGCCCGGATCGAGGAGCTGCCGGAGCAGAAGCTGTACGTGATGTGCCGGGTCGGCGGGCGCTCCGCGCAGGTGGTGCAGTACCTCGTCGCGCAGGGCCGCGAGGCGGTCAACATCGACGGCGGCATGTACGCGTGGGAGGCCGCCGGCCGCCCGATGGTCAGCGCCTCCGGCGGGACCGCGTTCGTCCTCTGATCATCCGCTCCCCACCCTGTCGCACCCGGGGGCGGGTGCGGCAGGATGGCCGCCGTGCGTGTCTGGTCGGTGCCCGCTCGGGCCGTGCTCTCGGTCGCGGCCCTCGCCCTGGCCGCCGGCACGCTGGCGTTCCTGGCCGCACTGTTCCTGCACGTAGCACCGGCCAACTCGGTCTCGCGGGCGTACGCGGCCGAGGTCGACGCGGTGGTCTACCCCGAGTTCGAGCAGAACTGGAAGCTGTTCGCCCCCGACCCGCTGCAGCAGAACATCACGCTGGACGCCCGGGTGCAGACCATCGCCGAGGACGGCCGGATCTCCACCCGCGACTGGTTCGGGCTGACCTCGCGCGACTTCGCCGCGATCCGGCACAACCCGGCGCCCAGCCACGTCGACCAGAACCTGCTGCGCCGGGCCTTCGACTTCTACCGGTCGACCCACTCCGAGCAGGACGGCGCGCCCGCCGGCCCGCAGGGCAGGCTCGCCGAGCAGTACCTGAAGCGGATCGCCCTGCAACGCACCGGACCCTCCTTCGACGGCGAGCGGATCCTGCAGATCCAGTTCCGGGTCTCCACCGCCACCGTCGCCCCGCCGCTGTGGAGCGAGGAGCAGGTCGACACCGCCGCGCACACCCGTGACCTGCCCTGGTGGCCGGTGGACGAGGCGGACCTGCGGGGGCTGCGGTGAGACTCGACGCGCTGCTCGCCGCCCTCACCCGCTCGTACGGCCGCCACCAGCTGGCCGCGGTGCGGATCGGCACCGCCCTCGCCTGGGGCGGCTACCTGCTCCGCGAGTGGCCGAACCGGCGGGTGCTGTACGGCGACCGCTCGCCCTGGTCGGCGGAGCTCTCCCACCGGCTGCTGGCCGACAGCCACGCGTTCACCGCGCTGGCCTGGTCCGACGGGCGGCTGTGGTTCGAGGCGGTCTACCACCTGGCGATCGTGGCGGCGGCGCTGCTGCTGGTCGGCTGGCGGACCCGGGCGACGAGCGTGCTGTTCGCGGTGACCGTGCTGTCGCTGCAGAACCGCAACGTGCTGGTCGGCGACGGCGGCGACAACGTGGTGCACCTGCTGGCGATCTACCTGGTGCTCACCCGCTGCGGGCTGGTCTGGTCGCTGGACGCCCGACGCGCCCGCAGACGCCCCGCGCCGGAGCCGGAGCCGGAGCAGGAGCCGGGGGTCGAGCCGCGGCCGGAGCCGGAGTGGCGGGCCGTCCGGGACGGCCTGGTCTCGATGCTGCACAACTGCGGGCTGCTGGTGATCGCCGCACAGGTGGTGCTGATCTACGCCACCGCCGGCTGGTACAAGGTGCAGGGCGCCCGCTGGCAGGACGGCACCGCCGTGCACTACCCGCTGCACCTGGGCTACTTCTCGCCCTGGCCGGCGCTGTCCGGGCTGGTCTCGGCGAGCCTGCTGCTCACCTTCGCGCTGTCGTACGGCACGGTGGCCGCCCAGGTCGCCTTCCCCTTCACGCTGGCGAACCGACGGCTGAAGAACGCGCTGCTGCTGCTGATGCTCGGCGAGCACGCCGCGATCGCGGTCGTCCTCGGGCTGCCGTTCTTCTCGCTGGCGATGGCCGCGGCGGACGCGGTGTTCCTGCCGACCGCCTGGCTGCTGGGGATCGGGGCCGCGCTCGGGCGGCTGCCGGTGCGGCTGCCGGGGCGCCGACCGGGGCGGGAGGTCGGGCTCCGGGTGCCCGACCCGGAGCCGATCAACAGCTAAGCTCCCGTTATGTCCTGGTTTGCAGCGCTTCGTGACACCGCGAAGGCCGGGCTGACCCTGGACCGCTCGCTCACCAACCCGATGCGCGCCCTGCGCGGCGCCGTCGCCGCCGGACTGGTCGTGCTGCCGACCCTCGCGATCCTCGGCCCCTCGCAGGCCACCTCCGCCGCGATGGGCGCCTTCATCGCCGGCACCGCGACCTTCCAGCGCAGCTTCCGCCCGCGCGCCTCGCTCGCGGGCGCCGCCGGCATCGGCCTCGGCATGTCCACCTTCCTCGGCTACCTGGCGGTCGGCGTCCCCGCCGCCTTCGTCGCCCTGCTCGCCGTCTGGGCGTTCGGCGCGGGCATGGCCTGGGCGGTCGGACCCACCGCCGGGGTCGTCGCCGCCACCACGCTCGCCGTGATGCTGGTCGTCGTCGAGCTGCCGGTCTCGGTCCCCGGGGCGCTCGGCCACGGGCTGCTCTGCGCGCTCGGCGGCGCCGTCCAGGCCCTGGTCGTCCTCGCCTGGCCGATCGACAGCTGGCGGGCCCAGCGCGACGCCCTCGCCGACACCTACGCCGCGCTCGCCGACTACGCCCGCCGGCTGCGCCAGGACCCGACCGCGCACGTCGACCCGGAGCCCTTCGTGGTCGCCCGGCAGGCCGCCGCACTGACGCCTTGGCAGGAACGGCGCCGCCCGCCCGAACTGAGGGGCCTGCGCACCATCGCCGAACGGATCCGCCCCACCCTGGCCGCCCTCGCCGACCCCAAGGTCGGCGCCCCCGCCGAGGGCCCCGACCGCGACCGGGCCCGGCACATCCTGGCCGGCGCCGCCCAGGTGCTGGACGGACTCGCCCGCGCCATCCGCAGCGGCGACCCCTTCACCATGCCCAAGGACAGCGCGAGCCTCGCCCTGGCCCGCCCCGCCGCCGACGGACCCGGCCTGCGCGGCGCCGCCCGCCGATCCGCCCGCCGGCTGATCGGCCTGCTCGGCAAGGCCGCCGACCGGCTCGACCGGGAGGACCGCTCCGCCGTCACCCCCGCCGCCCCGGTCCGCACCGGCCTGCGCCGCCCGCCGCTGTTCCGGGTGGTGCCCAGCGCGCTGCGCACCGTCCGCCGCCAGCTCCAGCCCCGCTCGGCGGTCTTCCAGCACGCCCTGCGGCTGTCCGGGGTGGCCGTCTTCGCCTACCTCGCCGCCCGGATCTCCGGCATCCACCACGGGTACTGGGCGCCGATGACCGCCGCGATGGTGATGCGCCCCGACTTCGCCCAGACCTACAGCCGGGGCGTCGCCCGGCTGGCCGGCACCACCGCCGGCGTCCTGATCGCCACCGGCGTGGTGCAGCTCTTCCACCCCGGCCCCTGGGTGCTCGCCGTCCTCGCCGTGCTCTGCATGGGCGGCGCCTACCTGACCCTGCGCACCGGCTACGCGCTGATGACGGTCTGCGTCTCCTCGTACGTGGTGTTCCTGCTCGGCCTGCAGCCCGGCGACCCGGTGCAGACCGCGCTGGAGCGGGTCGTCATGACACTGCTCGGCGGCGCCCTCGCGCTCGGCGCGTACGCGCTCTTCCCCACCTGGCAGACCTCCCGGCTGCCCGAGCGGCTCGCCGAGTGGCTGGCCGCCGCCGGACGGTACTCCGCCGCGGTGCTCGCCGCCTTCGGCGACCCCGCCGGGCCGAGCCCGGACCTGGTGCGGGCCGCGCTGCTGGACTCCCGGGAGGCTCGCGGCGAGATGCTGGCCGCCCTCGACCGGGCCGAGGTCGAACCGGTCCACCGCACCGGCACCGAGCTGACCCGCAAGCAGATCGAACGGGCCCGGACCGCGGTCGGCCTGCTCGGCCGCTCCACCGTCCTGATGGAGGCCCACCTGCCCGGCCCGGACAGCGAGCCGGTGCCGGGCGCGGCGGGCTTCGCCGACGACGTCCGGGACGCCACCGCGGTCGCCGCCGCCGCCGTGCTGCTCGGCCAGGGCGTCGACTTCACCCAGCTGCGCGCCGAGCACGCCCGCTGGGACGCCGAGCTCGCCGCCGGGCCCGCCGACGACCGGATCGAGGTGGCCCGGGCCGGCGCCAAACTGGTGATGCACGCGCTGGCCGAGCTGGAGAAGGCCGTCCGCCCGCGGGCCACCGCCGCCCCGGCCGACCCGGCCGGGGCCGTACCCTCGAGGGCGTGAACCAGACGGGTGAGCCCCACCAGGGGGAGCAGTACGACGACGGCTTCGCCGCCGAGGACCGCGAGATCGGGGTCGGCCCGCATCCCGAGCCGTGGCCCACCGGGCCCCGGTGGGACCCGGAGCTGCTGGCCGGCGGCGACCGGCGCAACGTCGTCGACGAATACCGCTACTGGACCCGCGAGGCGATCGTCGCCGACCTCGACACCCGCCGGCACGGCTTCCACGTCGCGGTCGAGAACTGGCAGCACGACTTCAACATCGGCTCGGTGGTGCGCACCGCCAACGCCTTCCTCACCGAGCAGGTGCACATCGTCGGCCGGCGCCGCTGGAACCGGCGCGGGGCCATGGTCACCGACCGGTACCAGCACGTGCGCCACCACGACTCGGTCGCCACGCTGGCCGCCTTCGCCGCCGAGCGGGACCTGCCGATCATCGGGATCGACAACCTGCCGGGCGCGGTGCCGATCGAGACCTTCGAGCTGCCGGAGCGCTGCGTGCTGCTCTTCGGGCAGGAGGGGCCGGGCCTGACCGAGGAGGCGTGGGCGCACTCCGCAGCGGTCTGCTCGATCGCCCAGTTCGGCTCCACCCGGTCCATCAACGCCGGGGCGGCGGCCGCCATCGCCATGCACGCCTGGATCAGGGCGCACGCGAAGGTCTGACCGCCGCCGCTCCGGCCGTCGCGGCTCAGCCGAACAGCAGCTTCCAGGTGTCGGGGCCCGGGTAGCCGTCCGCCTCGGCGCCGCTCCAGCCCTGCGCCCGCTGGAAGGCCTCGACGTTGCGCCGGTCCGCCTCGCCCCAGTCCCGGCTCGGCCCTTCGGTGTAGTAGCGGCCGTAGCCCTTCTTCACCAGCTGCTCGCCGAGGAGCCGGACGAAGTCGTTGACCTGGCCGGGCCCGAAACTGCCGGCACCGGGGAAGCCGGGCGGTGCGGCCGGTGCGGGCGGCGCGGGCGGGGTGGTGGTCGACGGGGCCGGCGCGGAGGTGCGGGCGGCGGCGGGCGGGATGTCCTTGCCCCGGTGGTTCACCAGGTAGTCCCAGGTGTCCTTGCCCGGGATGCCGTCCGCCTCGGCGCCGCGCCACCCCTGGGCCAGCTGGAACGCCTCGGTGGCCCGGCGGTCCGCCTCGCCCCAGTCCGGGCTCGGCCCCTCCTTGTAGAACCGGCCGCCGCCGCGCTGCACCAGCATCTGGCCCAGCCGGGTGACGTACGGGTTGACCTTGCCGGGCCCGAACTTGTCGGCGCCGGGGTAGGCGTCCGGCACCGGCATCGGCTGCGACAGCCCCCGGTAGCGGTAGGGCAGGTAGCTGCCGGCGTTGCTCCAGTACGCGTACGGGGTGGAGCGCTTGGTGGTGCCGGGGCGGGTCTGCTCCAGCGCGATGTACCGGGTGCGCGAGGAGTCCGTCCAGCCGCCGAACAGCACCACGTGCGAACCCGACTCCGGGTTGGCCGGGTTGTTGTAGATCAGCGCGTCGCCGGGCTGCAGGTCGTCCTTGGATATCCGGTCGGCGAAGTTCGGCAGGGTCCAGGTGGTCTGGCTGGAGCCCAGGTTCCACGCCATCGAGACGAAGCCCGAGCAGTCCTGGCGGTAGCCGTCCGACCAGTAGCGGCTCATCGAGTACGGCACCTGCTGGTCGACCCAGCGCTGCGCCCGCTGCATGATCTCGGCGCGCGTGGTGGCCGGCTGGGCGGCCCGCAGCCGCGGGGCGGTGGTGGATTCGCCGTGCAGGCCGCTCACCCCGCCCTGGGGCGTGTCGGGTATCGCGGTGCCGGAATTCGGCTGCGGGGCGGGGGCGGCGGTGGCGCCGCCGGCACCGCCGAGCACGCTGCCGACCGCGGCCACCAGGACGGCGGCGCGGCGGGCGCCGCGTGCCGAGCGGTGGCCGCCGTCCTCGATCCGCGCGGCGTGCAGCCGGGCGCGGCGGCGCGACGCGCAGCCGCCGCAGACGCAGTCCGCGTCCGGCTCGACGTCCGTGAACTCCATCAGCACGGGGGTCCTGCCTTTCCTTCGGGGGAATGGCACAACCGTGTACGGCGGAGTGACGCCGTACCACCCGATAGGGCGTCAAACAGGGCGAATCGGGTGATGGGGTCGGGCGACCGGTGGATTGACCGGCGAGAACTCGGGGGCCGACCAGGTGAGGGCGGCGACGGGGGCCAGTTCCACCACCCGGTCGACGGCGTAGTCGACGGCCGGGGCCTTTGGGTCGCTCCAGTCGACGCCGGCGCGGCCGGTCAGCAGGAGGGACCCGCCGGTCTCCCAGTCGGGGAGGAGGAGACCGGCGGACGGGTCGAGCTCCAGGTTGCCGAGCGTGTTGTACATCGCGTTGCCGGCGTACTCGGGCCAGCGCAGCCGGTCGGGGCCGAGGACCTGGACGAAGCCGGGGTTCCCGCCGCGGTGCGAGGCGTCGACGCGGCCGTCCGGGCCGGCGGAGGCGACGAAGAAGGTGTCGGCGGTGGAGACGGCGAGCTGCTGGCCGGTGGAGAGCCGGTCGCCGGCGGTGGCGCGGGCGCCGCCCGGGGGTGCGGGGGAGGACGCGGGGGTGCGGCGCTGGATGTACTTGGGGCAGTTGGCGTACACCTGGGCCGCGGCGACGGTGAAGCCGTCGGCGGTGGGGGTGGCGCGGCCGTTGAGGCGCATCCGGCGGCGGTTCGCCGGGTCGAGGGCGATGGTGCCGACCTCGACGGGGGCGGCCAGCGCCTCGGCGAGCGGGTCCCCGGGCGCCGGGCGGGCGGCGACGGCCAGCGTGGACGCGTCGGCGGCCCGCAGGAAGCCCGGCTCGCCGGTCAGCGCGGTCGCCCAGAGCCGGCCCTCGCGGTCGGCGGCGCCCACCACCAGCATCCTGCGCTCGGTCAGGAAGCGGGCGGCGACGGCGGGGATGGTGGAGCCGATCGAGCGGCCCACGTGGTCCGCCCGGTCGGCGACCCCGGCGCGGGCCTGGGCGGCGCGCTCGCCGGGGTGGAAGGTGCTGGGCATGCGGGCCTCCGGGGGTGGGGGAGACGGCCTAGAAGAAGCCGCAGGTGGGGGCCGCCCCGCCGGGGGCCTCGGCCTGCTCCAGGCCCTTGGGGGTGAAGATCTCCAGGCGGATGCCGTCGGGGTCGAAGAAGAAGATCCCGCCGGAGCTCGCGCCCTCGGCGTGGGGGACGAGGCCGTCGTGGGCGAAGACGGCGCCGAGCTCCTTGAGGACGGCCTCGGCGGCCCGGACGTCCTCCACCGAGTCGGCCCGGAAGGAGAGGTGGTGCAGGCCGGGGCGGCCGGTGGCGTGGGCGCCGGCCGACTGCTGCCAGAGGGTGAGGACGGGGGCGCCGTCGCGGCCGAGGAAGGCGAAGGGGCGCTCGGCGTCGTGGCTCTCGGCGACCACGTCGAGGCCGAGGACCTGGCGGTAGAAGGCGGTCGAGCGGGCCAGGTCGGTGACGTTCAGGCCGATGTGGCCGGTCTGCAGGGTGCTGGGCATGTCGGTTCCCCTCGATCGTCTAACCGTTACTGATGACAGTACGGGTTAGTCGATCGAGGGGTCAACCGCTGTGGAGTTCTGAAGGGGTTAGAAAGTGGTCACTCCCACTGCCAGCGGATGCCGACCTGGCCCGGCTGCTGGTCGGTGACCAGGACGTGGGCGCTGGCGGAGGCGCCGATCCAGAGCTGCTGGCGGCTGCGGTCGGTCTCCTCCGCGGGGGACCGGTCGAAGCGCTCGCACTGCACCGGCACCGCCGACGGGTCGAAGTGCACCTGGAGCACGTACTCGCGGACCGGCACGGCGAAGAACCGGCCGTAGTCGGTGGTCTCGCCGCTGTCGGGGATCTGCACCTCGTACTCGAAGACGGTGGAGTCGCCGAGGGCCAGCGGCCGGTCCAGCAGGAGTTCGGCGACCAGCAGGCCGCTCTCCGGGCGCCGACGGACCCGGCCGAGGCGGGCGTGCCGGACGGAGGTGATCTCGGGACAGACGGTGACGCCCTCGTCCGCCTTGTGGACGACGACGTGGCGGGTGACCTCCGCCACGGTGGCGCGCACGACCTGGCGCATCCGGAGCAGGTGGCCGCGGCGGCCGGCGTCGACGAAGTACGAGTCGTGGATCGACAGCCGCTCCAGCTCACCGCTGGCGGGGGCGTCGAGCTCGGCGAAGACCTCGGCGATCTCCTGCTCGCCCGGCCAGACCTGCTCGACCCGCAGGCCGTCCGGCGTGCCGGTCTGGGCGACCCAGCGGCCGCGCGGGCGCGGCGGGCCGAGCAGCGCGGTGAGCGTGGTGTGGCGCAGGCCGAGCAGCTCCTCCAGGAGGTGGACGGCGCGCAGCGAGGTGGCGCGCTCGGGCTGGCTGCGGCCGCGGCGCCAGTAACTGAGCGTGGTGATGGAGACCCTGACACCCTGTTTCGCCAGGGCGGAACGGATCCGGTCCAGGCTGAGTCCGCTCGCCTCGATGGCGGCGTTCAGCACCTCGGCGAAGCCCGCGCCGGTGACGGGGCCGGGAGCCGGCCCGGCCGCGACGGGCGCCGGGACGGCGCCGACCGCCGCGGCGGCCGGGGCCTCGTCGGGGCCGGAGTCGCGTTGGCCGACCAGTCTGAGCCGGCCGACGTGCTGTGGTTGCTGTGAGCCCATGCGACACCTTCCCCACGAGGCGAGATCGGGGCGGGTTCGCCCCCGGCGCCACTTTGCGCCGGAGGGAGTGCCACCGAGCTGTGGGAACCCTAATCAGGGTCGAGAGGCTACGTCATCAACCCGGACATATGACAGTGGTCACGACAAAGAAATCGCAGATCAGCCCAGGTTGAAACATTCTCGCAACAAAGAGGGCCGGTGCGGCCACCGCGGGCCGCACCGGCGTCACCTGAGTCCACGTCAGGAAACGTTGACCGCCGCGTCGTCGATCACGAAGCTGGTCTGCAGCGAGGAGTCCTCGGTGCCGGTGAACTTCAGGGTCACGCTCTGTCCGGCGAAGGCCGACAGGTCGAAGGACTTCTGGACCCAGCCGGTGGCCGCGTTGGCGTTGGAGACGGTGGCCAGGGTGGTGGTGCCGGCCTGGACGGTCAGCTTGTCGTACGCGGTCGAGCCGGTCTCGGCGGTGTCCACGTGCAGCCAGAAGCTGAAGGTGGCCCGGCAGCCCGCCGGGATCGGGACGGTCTGCGACACGGTGTCGGTGTGGGCGGAGCCGTAGCCGTCCATCCAGGCCTTCCAGGAGCCCGTGTGGGCGGCCTCGGAGGCGCTGTTGTCGACCACGCCGCTGGAGGCGGTCCACGGGGCGGCGGTGCCGGTCTCGAAGCCGCCGTTGCCGATCAGCTGGGCGGCGGTGCAGGTGCCGGTGGGCGGCGGGGTGGTGCCGCCGAGCAGGGCGGTGGTCAGCGCGTCGGCGACCGGGGTGCCCCAGCCGGTGACCTGGTCGTAGCCGGCCTTGGTGGAGAAGTCCTGGTTGGCGCCGGTGGTCACGTCGTGGAAGGCCGAGCCGTACGAGGTGGAGTTCGCCAGCGCGTAGAGCTTCGGGTTGGCCTCGCCGAGCACCGGCTGGGCGGCCGCCCTGGCCTTCTGGTTGAACAGCGCGGCGTAGCCGGACCAGAGCGGGGCCGCCGCCGAGGTGCCGCCGTAGACCTGCCAGCCGGCGCTGGTCGAGCCCTGGGTGTAGATCGCGAAGCCGCTCGCCGGGTCGGCGTTGGAGGAGACGTCCGGGACGGTGCGCATGGTGCCGCTCACCCCGGTGCCGGTCTGCCAGCCGGGCTTGGCGAACTGGGTGGAGACGCCGCCGCCCGCGGTGGACCAGGCGGACTCCGAGGAGTACGTGGTGCCGGAGACCTTGAGGTTGGTGCCGCCGACGCCGGTGTTGTACGGGCTGGAGGCCGGGAAGTCGACCGCCTTGACGGTGGAGCCGCTGGTGGAGCGGGTGCAGTCCCGGGAGCCGTCGTCACCGGAGGCGGAGAAGATGGATATGCCCTGGGCGGCGGCCTGCTTGAAGGAGTTGTTCACCGCGGTCATCGAGGAGGCGGTGGTGTCCGGCTCGCAGGAGCCCCAGGAGATCGAGATGACCGAGACCCGGTTGTCGGCGACGATCTTGGCGGCCATGTCGATCTCGCCCTGGTCGCTGTTGGGGGCCTCGTAGACCAGCTGGGTGGCCTTGGGCGCGACGCCGCGGACGATCTCGGAGTCCAGCTCCACCTCGCCCTGGCCCTCGCCGGGCTTGGAGTCGTAGTTCGCGCCGTCCACCGACACCGTGGAGACCGCCGGGCCCGAGAGGCCGAACTGGGTGTCGTAGGTGGAGAGGTTGGCGCTCTTGTAGCCGTCGAACTCCCAGAGCGCCACGGTGGTGCCGGTGCCGTCGGTGCCGACCTTGTTCAGGTTGTAGGCGCCGTTGTACTGCGCCGGGCCGAAGCCGCCGGGGGTGGCGGCGAGGGCGGCGGCAACGGGCTTGGCGAGGCGGGTGGTGCGCACGGTGTGGTCGTTCAGGCCTGAGACGCCCTCGACCACGCCCGCCAGCGCGGCCGGCACCGAGGCGGCGGCGTCGTTGGCGAAGAAGGTCCGGCCGCCCTGCTGCGGGTCGCTGTAGGTCGACTCGTGGGTGCCGAAGGCCTGCGCGACCTTCGCCGCGGAGCCGGTGGCGTTGATCACCTGGCGGTTGGTGCTGACCGAGGTGACCTTCAGGCCCTGGGAGGCCAGGAAGGCACCGACCCGGTCCACGTCGCCCTGGGTGGCGCCGAACCGGGCGCCGAACTGCTCGGGCGTCAGGTAGTGGCCGTACTCGGCGGTGCCGGGGGTGGCCACCGCCTGCAGGAAGCGGTCCAGCTCCGCGGTGTCGCGCAGCTTGAGGCTGACCGCGACACCGATCTGACGGTCGGTGGGCAGGTCGCCCTTCTTCTGCGAGCGGGCGACCGCGGGGGTGACGGTCTGCGGCAGGGCCACCCGGGCGGTGGCGTTGGGGGTCGGGACCGAGGCCTGGGCGCTGCCGGCGCCGAGGGTCACCGCGGTCAGCGGCAGGACGGCAAGCGCCGAGGCAAGGACGAGCGAGCGGGGTCGCACGGGGCTCCTCCGGAAGATGTGGGGCGTCCGGTTTCGAAAACGCTTGCCAGAATCTCCCAGAGAACTCTCAGGAATAGGCCCATGCCTGGGCAATTACTCAGCCAATAACAGTCAAGTGTGGAATGTGAATTCAAAACACTGAATATGGGCCGTAGGGAACAGAGTTACACTCGACCGCATGACCGACCCCCGCGACCCGCGCCCGCTGATCGGCGAGCCCCTGGCGCTCGATCTGCTGAACACGCGCTGGCGCGGCACCCCCGTCAACGACCTGCTCACCGACGTCGAGGGCTACCGGATCTGGCTGTCCTCCAACGGCCTGGCCGAGCGTTGCCCGGCCGACCGGGCCGGTCTGGAAGCGGTGCTGACCGCCCGGGAGGCCTTGGCGGAGCTGGTCGAGGCCGCCGAACAGCAGCGCCCGGCGCCGCTCGGCGGGCTGAATGCGGTGCTCGCCCACGGGCGCACGGTCCACCGGCTCACCGAGGCCGGGCCGCGCCGCGAGGTCGAGGTCGACCGGCCGCTGTGGCTGGCCGCCTGGCTCGCCGCCGACGACTACCTGAACCTGCTCGACCAGGGCGCCCACCGCATCAAGGCGTGCGCCCACCCGACCTGCATCCTGCATTTCTTCGACACCTCGCAGAACGGCCGCCGGCGCTGGTGCTCGATGGCCGTCTGCGGGAACCGGGCGAAAGCCGCCCGGCACTACCAGAAAATCACCGGATAGCGGTCAGTCCGCCGGCCGCCCCAGCCACTGGTTGAGCGCCGTGCGCAGCTCGCCGCGGGTCGGGTCCACCCCGGCCCACGCCGCGTACCCGTCCGGCCGGACCAGCAGCACGGTGTCGCGCAGCTTGCCGTGCGGGTCGGCCGGCGCGGCCGTCACCACCCGGTCCGCCCAGGAGTCCGCCACCGACAGCTCGTCGTTGCTGATCAGCACCGCCTTGCCGGCCCGCAGCGCCTCGTACAGCCGGGACGGGTCGCCCGGCGCGTCCACCGCCAGACGCAGGTCGGGCAGCCGGCGGCCGACCAGCGGATGCGAACCCTTCGGCGCCGGGTAGGAGATGCCGATCCCCGAGACCTGCTTGGCACCCAGCGCGGCGACCGGGCCGAGGTGCTCGGCGACCGTGGAGACCGCCGAACGCAGCGCCCGCGCCGGGGTGTTCTGCGCCAGCGCCACCCGCACCAGCGCGCCGGAGCTGCGCAGCACCGCCCTGCCGACCGGGTGACGCTCCGTCTGGTAGGTGTCCAGCAGGGCGTCGGGCGCCCAGCCCCGGACCGCCGCGGCCAGCTTCCAGCCCAGGTTGGCGGCGTCCTGCAGACCCGTGTTCATGCCCTGGCCGCCCGCCGGGGAGTGGCAGTGCGCGGCGTCGCCCGCCAGGAACACCCGGCCCGAACGGTACGTCGGCACCTGCCGCTCGTCGCTGTGGAAGCGCGAGGTCCACCGGGCGTCCCGCAGGCCGAAGTCCTCGCCGAACACGGTCCGGACGAGCTCCGTGAGCTCGGCCATGTCGACCGGCTCGCCGTCCGGGCGCTGCCGCTCCCGGTCCCAGGCGATCACCCGGTACCAGCCGTCGCCGAACGGCGCCATGAAGGCGAAGCCGGCCTCGGTCGCGCCGACCGTCACCGCCTCGTCCGGCTCCCGGTCGACGCGGACGTCCGCCAGCATCACCGAGTTGACCACCGACTCGCCCGGGAACGGGATGCCCAGCAGGTCCCGGACCGAGCTGTGCACCCCGTCGGCGCCGACCGCGTACCGGGCCCGGTGGACGACCGTCGAACCGCCCTCGCGGACCGTCAGCGACACCCCCTCGGCGTCCTGCCGCAGACCGGTCACCTCGGCACCCCGCACCAGCACCGCCCCGGCCTTCAACGCCCGCTCCTGGAGCAGCCGTTCGGTGTTGGACTGCGGAGTGATCAGGACGAACGGGAAACGCGTCGGCAGGTTGCCCAGCTCGATCCGCAGCCGGCCGAACAGCCGCAGCGACCCCAACGGCCGCCCGGTGGCGATCAGCTCGTCCGCCAGCCCGCGCGCGTCCAACTGCTCCAGGGTGCGGGCGTGCACCGCGAACGCCCGGGTCAGGTTGGACTCCGCCGCGCGCTTCTCCAGCACCGTCACCCGCAGCCCGGCCGTCGCCAGGTCGCCGGCCAGCAGCAGACCGGTCGGTCCGGCCCCCACGACCAGGACGTCGGCGGTGAGCTCCATCTCGGACATCGTCGTCTCCCGTTGCTCGGAGTGCGGGTTCTCAGCGCGCTCTCAGACTGCCATCATGGCTGCCCCATCCGGGGCTGTGAACCTCCTTCCCATGACACAGCCCGCAATGCGGGGCGCGACCGCGATCGCCCCCCTGACAACCGACGACACCGCGGTGCGTACGCGGCTGGTCGAGGTGGTCGTCCCGGTCTACAACGAGGAGCACACCGTCGAGCGCTGCGTGCGCCGGCTGCACGCGTACCTCGGCGAGACCTTCCCGTACGACTACCGGATCACCATCGCCGACAACGCCTCCGTGGACGGCACCTGGCAGGTCGCCACCGCGCTCGCCGAGGAGATCCCGCAGGTCGGCGCCGTCCACCTGGACCTCAAGGGCCGCGGCCGGGCGCTGCGCCAGGTCTGGGGCGACAGCGACGCGGACGTGGTCGCCTACATGGACGTCGACCTCTCCACCGGACTGGAGGCCTTCCTGCCGCTGGTCGCCCCGCTGCTCTCCGGCCACAGCGACCTGGCCATCGGCAGCCGGCTGCACCGCGGCTCGGCCGTGGTGCGCGGGCCCAAGCGCGAGTTCATCTCCCGCACCTACAACTTCCTGCTGCGGGCCACCATGGCCGCCAAGTTCTCCGACGCCCAGTGCGGCTTCAAGGCCGGACGCACCGACGTGGTCCGCCGACTGCTCGCCGAGGTCGAGGACAACGCCTGGTTCTTCGACACCGAGCTGCTCCTCCTCGCCGAACGCTCCGGCCTGCGCATCCACGAGGTGCCGGTCGACTGGGTCGACGACCCGGACAGCCGGGTCGACATCGTCCGCACCGCGCTCGACGACCTCAAGGGCATGGCCCGGGTCGCCCGCCGCTCGCTCGCCGGCACCGCCCGCATCGAGGTCCCCGAGAGGGTGGAGCAGGCCCAGCTGCCGCCCGGCCTCGGCTGGCAGCTCGCCAGCTTCGCGGTGATCGGGACGCTCTCCACCCTGGCGTACGTGCTGCTCTACCTGGGCCTGCGCCAGGTCGTGCCGGCGCTGCTCGCCAACGCCTTCGCGCTCGGCGTCACCGCGGTCTTCAACACCGCCGCCAACCGGCGCTTCACCTTCGGTGTCACCGGGCCGCGCGACGCGCTCAAGCACCAGGTGGAGGGCGGAATCGCCTTCGTCATCGGGCTGGTGCTCAGCAGCGGCGCGATCGCCCTGCTGCACGCCGTACGGCCCGACGCCGGGCACTCGGCGGAGCTGGCCGCGCTGATCGGCGCCAACGCGCTGGCCACCCTGGTGCGCTTCCTGCTGCTGCGGGTCTGGGTGTTCAACCCGCGGCGGGCCCGGAGGTAGCCCCGCCCCTCCTCCGCACGGACTCCGGTGGCCCGCTCCCCGCCCCCCTCCGGGAGCGGGCCACCGGTTACTGGCGCCCGCGTCAGACGTGGCGGCGGATCTCCACCGTGCGGAAGCGGTTCGCGACGAACGCGCCGTCGCAGTAGGCCGAGTTGGCCGCCGGGTTGGCGCCGGTGCCGTGCAGGTCGGAGAAGGCGGCCGTCTGGTTGACGAACACCCCGCCGGTCAGGTTCAGCGACAGCGACACGCCCGCGTCCAGGCAGGCCGCGACCATCGCCGCCTCCACCGCGTCGTCCACGGTGTAGCCGCCCGCCGTCATCGCACCCTGCTCGCTCACCGTCCGGCGCAGCAGCTCCACCGCGGCCTCGGTGGACTCCACCGCCACCGCGAACGCCACCGGGCCGAAGCACTCGCCGAGGAACGCCGTCCGGTCGTCCGGCTTGTCCGCGTCCACCTTCACCAGCGCGGGCGTGCGGATCGTCGCCGCCGGGAACTCCGGCGACTCCACCACCCGCGGCGCCAGCGCCAGCTCGCCGAACTCGCCGCCCGCCGCGGCCACGCTGCGCTGCAGCACACCCGGGTTGACCACGGCGCCCAGGATCTGCGCCGCCCGGGCGTCGTCGCCCAGCAGCCCCGAGATCGCGCCGGACAGGTCGGCGACCACCTCGTCGTACGACTTGGAGCCCTCGTCGGTCCGGATGCCGGTGCGCGGGACCAGCAGGTTCTGCGGGGTGGTGCACATCTGGCCGCTGTACAGGCTCAGCGCGAACGCCAGGTTGTTCAGCATGCCGCGGTAGTTGTCGGTGGAGTCGATCACCACCGTGTTCACGCCGGCCTTCTCGGTGTACACCTGCGCCTGGCGGGCGTTGTCCTCCAGCCAGTCGCCGAACCCGGTCGAACCGGTGTAGTCGATCAGCTTCACCTCCGGGCGGACCGCGAGGGTCGCCGCGACCGTGCCGCCCTCGTGCTCGGCCGCCAGGCAGACCAGGTTCGGGTCGAAGCCCGCCTCGGCCAGCACCTCGCGGGCGATCCGCACCGTCAGCGCCAGCGGGAGCACCGCCCGCGGGTGCGGCTTCACCAGCACGCCGTTGCCGGTCGCCAGCGAGGCGAACAGGCCCGGGTAGCCGTTCCACGTCGGGAAGGTGTTGCAGCCGATCAGCAGCGCCGTGCCGCGCGGCACCACGGTGAACTCCTTCACCATGGACAGCGGGTCGCGCTTGCCCTGCGGCTTCGTCCAGCCCGCGCTCTGCGGCAGCCGGGTCTGCTCGCGGAACGCGTACGCCACCGCCTCCAGCCCGCGGTCCTGCGCGTGCGGGCCACCCGCCTGGAACGCCATGCCGTACGCCTGGCCGGTGGTGTGCATCACCGCCTGCGCGAACTCGTGCGAACGGGCGTTGATCCGGCCCAGGATCTCCAGGCAGACCGCCGCGCGGGCCGCCGGCCCCGCCGCCGCCCACGCCGGGCGGGCCGCCTCCAGCGCGGCGAACAGCGCGTCCGTCTCCGCGTGCGGGTAGCTCACCCCCAGCTCGATGCCGAACGGCGAGGCCTCCCCGGCGACCAGGTCGCCGTTGCCCGGCTGGCCCTCGATCGGGAAGACCTGGCCCAGCAGCGCCTCGAACGCCGCCTTGCCGTCCGCGGGGCCGGTCTCGCCGTACGCCTTCGCGATCTCCGGGTACGGCGACCAGTAGTCGCGGCTGTCGATCGCGGCCAGCGCGCGATCGAGGGTCTCCTGGTGGCGGTCGATCAGTACGGCGACCGACGGGGTGGGGGTCGCAGCAGCCATGGTGCGCTCCTCATAGGGGCGGCGGACGGTTCCGCTCCTCAGCGTAACCGAACGATCGGTCGGGGCGAAGACCCCGCCCGGTGATCGTCCGCGCGGTTCTGCAACGATCTCTCCCGCGCCCGCGTCCGTACGGGCGACGGGGAGTGGCGGGGATCTCGGGGGAGGTCCGGTTTGTCGATCGAACTGCCGGACGAACTGGTCTGGGTGATGAACCTGATCGGGCTCAACTGGCCCGACGTGGACGAGGACGAACTGCGCGAATGGGCGTCCCACGTGCGGGAGTTCGCCGCCGGGCTGCAGGACGCGCACGACGGCACGCACGGCATGGTGCAGGGCCTCGGCGGGGCTTACCAGGGCGCCTCCTACGAGGCCCTGGTCGAACGCTGGGGACGTGCCTCCACGGAGCACATGACCGTGCTCCTCGACTGCTGCGAGGTGCTGGCCGCCGGACTGGAGATCGCCGCCGCCGGGATCGTCGTCGCCAAGGGCGCGGTGATCGCCGAGCTGGTCGCCATGGTCGCCGAGTTCGCCGCCGAACAGGCCGCCGCGGTGGCCACCCTCGGCCTCGCCGAGGCCGCCAACGTCCTGATCATCGAGGCCGGCAAGCGGGTGGTGAACGCCATCCTCGACCAGATCGAGCAGGAGATCGTCGGACAGCTGGTCTCGATGGCCGTCGAACCCTTCCAGGAGGCGATCTCCCGGGCCGTCTCCGGCCTGGTCTTCGAAGGCGTCGAGGCGGCACTCGGAGGAGCGGCATGAGCGGCGGATTCCAGGCCCACCCGGACCGCCTCGACGAGGCGGCCAAGCAGGCCCACGAGCACGCGGACAAGGTGGACGAGCACGCGCGGACCCTGGGCTCACGCACCGGAGGCCGATCGCTGGGCCGGGGAAAGTTCGGCGCGATCGTGGACAACGCGGTGCGCCCGATCGTCGACTCGATGATCCACGACATGGGTCGGGCGATGGCCAAGGGGCACCGCTCGATCGGGCACGGCCTGGAGCTGACCGGCCGGCGCCTCGAGGAGGCCGAGCGCTCCCTCGCGAAGGACCTCAAGGCAGCCGGTCACGACGTCGAGCCCGGGAGGTCGCCGCTCGGCGCCGACGGTCTGCGGGACGCCTACCGCCGCCGGGTCGACGAGCGGGTGGCCGAGCTCGACCGGCAGGGCCACGGCCCTGGCCGGCACCTGAACGTGAGCGACCAGCAGCTCAAGGACCGGCTGGGTGTGCCGATCACGGAGAAGCGAAAGGTCCAGGACCCGCCGATTCTCAACGACCGGGGATTTCCCATCAAGAAGGGAAAGAGCCGCATGGTGGACATGCCGGCCAGGGACGCGGACGGATACATCTCCTCGGAGAAGAAGATCGATCCGCTGCACGGGCCCAATGCGCGGAGCCGGCCGGAGGACGTCCGGTACGACGACCACGAGGTCAGGAACAAGGAGACCGGCCTCCCCGAGCCGCACCGCTGCGAGAAGTACTCGTCCGCGTTCAACGACAACGAGTCCTACATGTACGCCGACCAGCACGCCCGCGGCAGGCTGGATCCGAACAAGCAGGAGCCCCAGGAGTTCGAGTTCGGCCCGGAGGAGGCCTGGGGTCCGGGCGACCACCGTGGGCGTTTCCGGGGGTTCTTCATCGACCCGCAGAACCCGGTGGGCGCGGACGGGGCGGTGAACTATCGGGACGTCGATTTCTCGAACGCCAGAATAAAAGCCATCTACGAGCCGGATGGAAATGGCGGGTTCCGGTTGAAGACGATGTTCCCGGTGCCGTCCGACGACCACAACAGGCCTTGACCTACAATTCGGATCGTGGAGGATTCCTGAGCCATGCCGCTGCGCGATGAACTGCCGCCTCGTACCGGTCCCTGGGCCACCAGGTTCGACTCCGAGGAAGCTCTGCTCGAAGCCGACACCGCCCTGCGTGCGGCCGCCCTGAGGGACCACGACCTTTCCCCCGTGCTGCCGTTCGACCAGGTCTATGGACCGGACATGATGCATCGTGCCGCCCAGGCCACGGCCATCGGCATCGACCCGGACGAGCCGTACACGGCGGATGGCCAAATCCGCTACGTCTACGGTGACTTCTACACCGAGGCCCTGGTCTACGGCGTCTACCGGCCCGCCGAGGGCACCGCCCCGACCGGCCCGGCCGGGGTGGACCAGCTGTGGAACACCACGCTCTACCCCTACCCGGGCGGTGGGATCGACCCGACCGCCGTCGAGCTGGCCGCTCTCGGCCTGGACGTGCCGGGGGTGGACCGGCGGTTCGTGAACTTCTGCGCAGGTGTACTGGGCGTGGAAGCGGTCGACGACCTGGCCATGCTGAAGGAGCGCTTCGACGCTGCCTGGCCGGACTACCGCGAGACCGTCAGGAATGGGCTGCTCCATCTGGTTCGTCACCGGACGATGACCGTCCAGCAGTGGTACGAGCTGACCTATGTGGCCTTCCACGACGAGGAGCAGCTGACCGGCTACCTCGCCCAGGTGTACGCCTACCTCTACGACGGCTTCCCGGTCATGCCGCCGGCCCCGAACTGAGGACCGGGATGGACGAGACCGACTGGCCGATCCCAGGGTGGCGCCACAGCGAGCGGCTGCGGAACTTCTACTCCTGGCCGTTCACCCCGTCCGGGATCTCGGACATCGAGGCGTACCGGGCGGCGGCGACGGACGGGAGCGAGTACGCCGGGCTGGTACGGGAGAGCCTGGAGCACCTGCTGGATCGGAGGCCGCTGAGCACGACCGACTGGCTGCACCGGACGGGGTTCCAGTTCTACTCGGAAGACGAGCTGTACGGGTACCTGCGGCAGGTGTACGCGTTCTTCTACGAGGACGGCGGCCATCCCCGGGCGCCCGATCCGGGGCGGCAGGTGCCCGCGGAGTTCTTCGGGGCGCCGCTGCCGTCGGTGGAGCTTCCGGAGGAACTGGAGCTGCTGAACGGGCCGGAGCCGCACTTCCCGCGGTGGCACGCCCAGTACGCGGACGACGCGGCGGCGAACCAGGCGATGGTGGCTCTGCGGGTGGCGGCACGGGAGCAGCGGGACCTGGCGCCAGTGCTGTCGTTCGCGCAGGTGTACGGGGCTGGGGAGGCCGCGCTCGGGCAGGCCGTGGCGACCGGGACCTACGACGGCGTGGAGCTGGCACTGGGGCCGGACGGGCTGGCGAAGGCGGTGTACCACCCGGACGGCCGGGGCCGACTGGTGAACAGCCTGTTCTGGCCCACCCCGGTGGGGGCGGTCGACCCGACCACCGTGCCGTTGGCCGAGCTGGGCCTGGACGTCCCCGGGGTGGACCGGCGGTTCGTGAACTTCTGTTCGGGGTGGCTGAGCGCCGAGGCGGAGGACCAGCTCTGGGAGCTGGGCCGCAGCTTCGCCGACGCCTGGCCGGACTACCGGGCGACGGTCGGGGCCGGTCTGCGGCAGCTGGTCCGTCGACCGGTGGACGTCGAGCGCTGGTACGGGCTGACCTCGGTCCGGTTCGACGGCGAGCGGGAGCTGGCGTGCTACCTGGCCGAGGTCGAGGCGTACCTGTTCGGGAGCCGGAGCTGACGGGGTGGACGGCCTGGGTGATTCCCGGCCGGAAGGAGGACGCGCGGCTGCGTGAGTTCTTCCGCGGTGCCCGGATGTGGGGCACTGGTGGAGCATCACCAGGTTCCCGGTCCTGACCGAGGAGGGCCTCTACGGCTACCTCGGTCAGCTTCACGCCTGCTTCTACGGTGACCGGGCGCAACCGCCGGACGTTCCGGACCACTGACCTACGGGATGCCGAGCTCGAAGAGGACGTAGCCGGCGTACCAGCCGGAGGCTGCGGCGGTGAGGCCGAGGACGACGGCGAGGGAGGGGAGGGAGAGTCGCTTGAGGGCGACGGCGATCGGGATGAAGAGGGGGAAGCAGGGGAGCAGGTAGCGGGAGGTGTTGCCGAAGATCTGCTGGCTGCCGAGCACCAGGACGACGGTGACCAGGGTGTAGACGAGCAGGAAGACCGGCGGGCGCAGCCGGATCAGCAGGAAGATCAGGATCGGCAGCGAGAAGACCAGCAGCACGGCGATCAGGTCCTCGGTGGGGTAGCCGAAGACGTAGTCGTGGTGGCCGAGCAGGACGCCGCGCAGCACCTTGCCGGTGTGGGCGCCCCAGTCGAAGAAGTGCAGCCAGGCGCCGCGCTGGAGCTCGAAGTAGGAGGTCCAGCTGCCCATCCGCCAGCTGGCCCAGGCGATGTAGCCGGCCAGGCCGATCGGGGCGATCAGCACGGCGGCGACCGGGCCGACGACGCCGTCGCGGCGGCGGTACAGGGCGATCAGGGCGGCCACGCCGAGGGCGGCGATCAGGGCGGCGGAGGTGGGGCGGTTGAGGCCGGCGACGAAGGCGGTGACACCGGCCGGGAGCCAGCTGCCGCACATGATGAACCAGCAGGTCCAGGCGGCGAGGGCGACGAAGAGGGAGTCCGAGTAGACCGCCCATTCGGCGCCGGAGCCGGGGAACAGGCCCCAGACGCCGGCGGCGATCACGCCGGCCCGGCGGCCGGTCAGCTTGGCGGTCACCGCGTAGATGCCGGCCGCGGCGACGAACGAGGCGAGGACGGAGACCAGCATGCCGGCGCCGTACGGGCCGAGCCCGGTGACGGTGGAGACCAGCCGCATCAGGCCGGGGTAGAGCGGGAAGAAGGCGACCGAGTTCTGCTCGTACGCCCACGGGCCGCTGGTGAGGGGGACCAGTGCCGGGTGGTAGCCCTCGACGGCGACCCGCTGGTACCACCAGCCGTCCCAGCCGCCGAGCACGTCCCAGGTGTGGGTGCCGCCGCCGAACCGCGGGTTCTTGGTGAGGTACTCGCCGGACCAGCCGAGCAGCGCCATGAAGGCGGTGAAGCCGATCAGTTTGACGGCCCCGTACACGGCGAGGGACGGCCCGTACTCGCGCCCGCTGCGGCGGGCCCACTGCCGGAAGGTCTCGGGTGCGGGGCGCTCCGGGGGCTCCGCGTGGTCGACCGTCTCGGGGAGTGCGCCGGTGGACATCTGGTCCCCTCCTGCTCGGCGTGTCCGGGTGAGCCTACGGCACGGGTCACTGGTCTGTACCTGCCGGAGCGTCGGATCGGTAGGATCCGAGCACCGTACGACGACCCGCGGGGGCACCTGATGAGTTCAGCGGCACGCACCGGGATCACGCTCTCCGTGGTCGTCCCGATGTTCAACGAGCAGGACGCGCTGGCGGCGCTGGTCGCCCGGCTGCGTCCGGCGCTCGACGGGATCGGCGAACCGTACGAGGTGGTCGCGGTCGACGACGGCTCCACCGACAAGACCCCGGAGCTGCTGCACGACCTGCGGGCCGGCTGGCCCGAGCTGCGGATGGTCCGGCTGCGGCGCAACTGCGGGCACCAGGCGGCGCTGACCGCCGGGCTGGAGCTGGCCGTCGGCGCGTACGTGGCCAGCATCGACGCCGACCTGCAGGACCCGCCGGAGAAGGTCGCCGAGATGCTGGCGCTGGCCCGCGCCGAGCGGCTGGACATCGTGTACGGCGTCCGCGAGGACCGTTCCACCGACAGCGGCTTCAAGCGGCGCACCGCCGGCGCCTACTACTGGCTGATCCGCCGCCTGGTCGGCCGTCAGGTGCCCGCGCAGGCCGGCGACTTCCGGCTGCTCAGCCGGGAGGCGGTGGAGGCGCTGCGGGAGCTGCCCGAGCAGCACCGGGTCTACCGGCTGCTGGTGCCGTGGCTGGGCTTCCCCAGCGGTGAGGTGCGCTACGTCCGGGAGGAGCGGGTCGCCGGGAGGACCAAGTACCCGGTCGGCAAGATGGTGCGGCTCGCCCTGGACAGCGTCACCGGCTTCTCGGCCGCCCCGCTGCGGGTGGCGACCTGGCTGGGCGTGCTCTCCTTCCTCACCTGCCTGCTGCTGGTGGTCTTCAGCCTGAGCGTCTACCTGGCCGGGATGACCGTGCCCGGCTGGACCTCGCTCTTCGTCGGCGTGCTGTTCATCGGCGCGGTGCAGCTGATCTGCGTCGGGCTGCTGGGCGAGTACGTCGCGCGGATCTACACCGCGGTCCAGCGGCGGCCCGCCTACTTCGTCGCCGAGGACACCGGGGCGGACCGCACCGCGCAGCGCTGACCCGGCCTGCCGCGGGTGATCGCCGACGGGGATACTCATGACCATGGCCGAGAACACCACGCGCACCGCCTACACCGTCGAGTCCCTGCTCGCCGTCACGGTCGAGGTCTTCAACGAGCGCGGGTACGACGGCACCTCGATGGAGGACCTGTCGAAAGCCGCGGGGATCTCCAAGTCCTCGATCTACCACCACGTGCGCGGCAAGGAGGAGCTGCTGCGGCTCGCGGTCGGCCGCGCCCTGGACGCGCTGTTCGCGATCCTCGACGAGCCGAGTGCGACCACCGGCGAGCCGGTGGACCGGCTGGAGCACGTGGTGCGGCGCACCACCGAGGTGCTGCTCACGGAGCTGCCGTACGTCACCCTGCTGCTGCGGGTGCGCGGCAACACCACCACCGAGGAGTGGGCGCTGGAGCGGCGCCGGGACTTCGACCACCGGGTCGCCGAGCTGGTCCGCGACGCGGTCACCGAGGGCCAGCTGCGCGCCGACGTGGAGCCCCGGCTGGCCACCCGGCTGCTCTTCGGCATGATCAACTCGATCGTCGAGTGGTACCGCCCGGGCAGCAAGGCCCCGGACGGGGTGGCCGACGCCGTGGTGCACCTGGCCTTCGACGGCCTGCGGGCGCGCTGACGCCGGGGGCGGACCCGGAGCTCGGGCGTCCTGGCGCCCTGATACCTTCCCCTCGATCCGTTGTCGGTCGCACAGGGAAGATCGGACGACCCGTTGCCCCAGCCCACCCGTAAACCGTTCACCCGACGACTGCCGCTGCGGACGGCCGCAGCCTCGGCCGCGGCGCTGGCCCTGGTGGCCGGTGCGGGCTCCGGCCCGGCCCTGGCCCAGCCCGAGGCCCCCGCCGGCCTGCAGGCCCAGTTCGCCGCCGCGGCCAAGGAGTTCAAGGTCCCGGAGAGCCTGCTGCTGGCCGTCGCCTACCAGCAGACCCGCTGGGAGTCCCACCAGGGCAGGCCGAGCACCACCGGCAACTACAACGTGATGGGGCTGACCCAGGTCGACCTGGCCGCGGTCGCCGCGGCCCAGGCCGCCGCCCAGCCCGAGGTCGACCTGCGCGGGGACGGCGACCCCAAGGCCCGGAAGCACGCCGTGCCCGCCCCCGAGGCCCCGGTGGACAGCCCCGCGCTGCACACGCTGGACGCGGCCGCCAAGCTGATCGGCCGCCCGGCGGCCGAGCTGCGCGAGAACACCCTGCAGTCGATCCGCGGCGGTGCGGCGCTGCTGGCCGAGCAGCAGCGCCGGGGGAAGAGGCCACTGGCCGCCGACCCGGCGGCGTGGTTCGGCGCCGTGGTGGCGTTCAGCAACGGCGGTGCCGGCGACGGCCGGGCCGAGGGCCGGGAGTTCGCCGACCGGGTCTACGGCACCCTCAAGGTCGGTGCGGCCCGGACCACCTCCGAGGGCCAGCCGGTCGCCCTGGCGGCCGACCCGGCCGCTGCCGCGCACAGCCCGGCGGTGGACCGCGGGGTGGAGCGCCAGCCGGCCTCCCGGGCCGCGGTCCGCACCGCGCTCCCCGCGGCGGCCGCCGCCGACCCGCTCGAGTGCCCGGCCACCCTCAACTGCGACTTCAACCCGGCCGCGTACGCCCAGTACGGCGCCACCACCGGCGACTTCGGCAACTACTCGATCGCCGCGCGGACCGGCGCGGACATCGACTACATCGTCGTCCACGACACCGAGGGCGGCTACGCCGGTGCGCTGGCCACCTTCCAGAAGGCGTCCAGCGAGGCGAGCGCGCACTACCTGATCCGGTCCAACGACGGCCACGTGACCCAGATGGTGGCCGACAAGAACATCGCCTGGCACGCCGGCAACAAGACGCTCAACATGCACAGCGTCGGCATCGAGCACGAGGGCTTCGCGCTGAGCGGCGCCAGCTGGTACTCGGAGCAGCTGTACCAGTCGTCGGCGACGCTGACCCGCTACCTGGCGGACCGCTTCGGCGTCCCGCTGGACCGTCGGCACATCATCGGCCACGACGAGGTCCCCGGCCCGACCCAGAGCGCCGTCGCCGGCATGCACTGGGACCCCGGCACGTTCTGGGACTGGAACCACTACATGGACCTGGTCGGCGCCCACGTCGGCGCGGACCGGAACTACGTGGTCGGCGGGCGGGTCGTGATCAACCCGCCGTTCTCGAACGCCTACCGCCCGGTGGTCAACGGGGCCGCCTCCCAGCCGGTCAACTTCGTCTACCTGTACGCCTCCCCCGGCGGCCCGCTGATCGGCAACGGCACCCAGAACGCCTCCGACTGGACGGACAAGGCGGTGGCCGGCAGCAGCTACGCGGTCGCCGACATCCAGGGCCAGTGGACGGCCATCTGGTTCAACGGCCAGAAGGCGTGGTTCTGGAACGACGGCTCGATCGCCGCCGCGGACAACCGCAAGGGCCAGTTCCTGCTGACGGCCCGGGCGGGCGCCGCGTCCGTCCCGGTGTACGGGCGCTCCTACCCCGAACCCGAGGCCTACACGGCGGCCGGCGTCCCGGTGCCCGACCCCAACATCACGCCGCTGAGCGCCACCCTGCCGGCCGGGCAGTCCTACGTGCCGGGCACCACCACCCCGGTGGCCGGCGACTTCTACTACGCCCCGACCGTCGACGGCAGCGCCGCCCACGACCGCACCCTGGTGACCGGCGGCCGGACGTACTACCCGATCCAGTACAACCACCGGCTGGCGTACGTCGCGGCCGAGGACGTCCGGCTGGTGCCGGCGCCGACCTCCGACGCGCTCTCCACCGGCGAACGCGTCCAGCTGCTGGCCCGGACCGCGTCCGGCCCGGTCAACGCCGGCGCCAACTACACCCGGGGCGTCTGGGAGTTCTACCACCCGATCCCGGCCCCCGGCGGCACGTCCGACCCGAACCAGCGGTTCGCCGAGCTCTACCTGGGCAACCGGCTGCACGCCGTGACCGTCGCCGGCGGGCGGGTCTACACCGCCGACCGGGACCTCGACAGCGGCGAGTGGACCCCCTGGTACAACCTCGACACGTCCGGCCCCGGCACGCTGCCGGCCCCCGCCACCGAGGTGACGGTCGCCGCCATCGGCAACCGGATGCACGTGGTCGTCGTCGCCGGCGGGCGCCTGCTGGAGGCGACCGCCGACTACGGCGCCGGCCGCTGGTACCCGTGGGGCGACGTGTCGAGCGCGATCGGCCTGCCCTCCGGGGGCCTCACCCGGATAGCCGCGGCGGCCAACGGCAACGTGCTGCACATCGACGGCGTCGGCACCGACGGGCGGATCCACGTCGCCGACGCCGACTACGACCGCGGCCGCTGGGCCTGGGGCGACGTCACCGGCGCGGTGGGCGCCCTGCCGGGCACCGTCACCGGACTGGCCACCGTCTCGGTCGGCAGCAAGCAGCACCTGCTGGTGCTGGCCGACGGCCGGGTCCGGCAGGCGAGTGCCGACTACGCGGCGGGCGCGTGGAGCGGATGGGGCGACGTGGCGGGCGCGACCGGCCAGACCACCCCGATGACCGCGATCGCCGCCACCTGGACCGGCTCCAGCCTGCGGGTCTTCGGCGTGGCCGACGGCCGGATCCTCAACGCCAACGGTGACTACGCCGTCGGCCGCTGGTCGCGCTGGATGGACACCGAGGACACCTTCGCCGCGGGACCGGTGGACCGGGTCGCCGCCCTGGCGGTGGCCGGCGTCTGACCCGCACGGCCCGCACCACCCCGCTGCCCCGGACGGCCCGCCGTCCGGGGCAGCGGCGTTCTCACAGGTCCGGAGGGACCTGGTCGGTCTCCTCGAAGACCAGCATGGTCTGGGTGGAGAGGATCTGCGGGACGGACTGGATGCGGTTGAGCACCAGCTCGCGCAGCGAGCGGTTGTCGGCGGTGTGCACCAGCAGCAGGACGTCGAAGTCGCCGCCGACCAGCGCGATGTGGGCGACGCCGGGGAGCTGGAGCAGCTGCTCGCGGACCGTCCGCCAGGAGTTCTGGACGATCTTCAGGGTGATGTAGGCGGTCGCCCCCTGGCCGGCCCGCTCGTGGTCCACCCGGGCGGTGAAGCCGCGGATGATGCCGTCCTCGACCATCCTGGAGATCCGGGCGTACGCGTTGGCCCGGGAGACGTGCACCCGCTCGGCCACCGAGCGGATGGAAGCGCGACCGTCCTGCTGCAGCAGCCGCAGGATCGACCGGTCGACACGGTCGAGTCTGGACATCTGTTCAGCCGACATGGCCCCCCACCCTTGCTGATTGGACGTGCTGACTCCAGAAGACAGCCATTCGGGCCGACTGTCCACCACCTTGTCACGCTTCTGGTCAAGATGAACAGACGACCGAACAATCGGTAGGGAGCCCCCACCACCCCCGGAGGTGCCCGAGATGACCGTTCTCGACCACAGACACACAGCCGCCGTACCCGGCTGGCTCCCGGGCGCCACCGCCCCCCGCACCGACCCGGCGCCCCTGCTGCCGGACACCGCACCGGTCCGCGTCCTCGGCACACCCGCCGTGGAGAAGGCCGACCCCGCGCTGCTGCGCGAGCTCTACCGCCGCCTGGTCGTCGGCCGCCGCTACAACCAGCAGGCCACCACGCTGACCAAGCAGGGCCGGCTCGCCGTCTACCCGGCCTCCACCGGCCAGGAGGCCTGCCAGGTCGCCGCCGCACTCGCCCTCGGCGACCAGGACTGGCTGTTCCCCAGCTACCGCGACACCCTCGCCGTGGTCTCCCGGGGCGTCGACCCGCTGGAGGCGCTGACCCTGCTGCGCGGCAACGCCCACACCGGCTACGACCCGAAGGCCAGCCGCACCGCGCCGCTCTCCACCCCGCTCGCCACCCAGGCCCCGCACGCCGTCGGCCTGGCGCACGCCGCCCGCCTGGCGGGCGACCCGGTGGTCGCGCTGACCATGCTCGGCGACGGCGGCACCAGCGAGGGCGACTTCCACGAGGCGCTGAACTTCGCCGCCGTGCTGCACGCCCCGGTGGTCTTCCTGGTGCAGAACAACGGCTACGCCATCTCCGTCCCGCTCACCCAGCAGTCCGCCGCGCCGACCCTGGCCCACAAGGCCGTCGGGTACGGCATGCCCGGCCGTCTGGTGGACGGCAACGACGCCGCCGCGATGCACGCGGTGCTCGGCGAGGCCGTCGAGCGGGCCCGGCAGGGCGGCGGCCCGACCCTGGTCGAGGCGCTCACCTACCGCGTCGAGGCGCACACCAACGCCGACGACGCCACCCGCTACCGGCAGGACGAGGAGGTCGCCGCCTGGCGCGAGCACGACCCGATCCTGCTCATGGAGCGCGCCCTGCGCGAGCTCGGCCTGCTGGACGAGCAACTCGTCCAGGACGCCGCCGACGAGGCCGAGGCCCTGGCCGCCCGGATGCGCGCCGAGTTCCACGCCGACCCCGAGCTCGACCCGATGTCGCTGTTCGCCCACGTCTACGCCGAGCCCACCCAGCAGCTGCGCGAGCAGGCCGCGCAGCTCGCTGCCGAACTGGCCGCCGAGGCCGAGGTGCACCACTGATGACCACGGCTCCCGCCCTGAACGGCACAGCCACCAGGACCTCCACCATGGCGCAGGCGCTCAACGGCGCCCTGCGCGACGCCATGCGGGCCGACCCGACCGTCCACGTGATGGGCGAGGACGTCGGCACCCTCGGCGGAGTCTTCCGGATCACCGACGGCCTGACCGCCGAGTTCGGCCCCGAGCGCTGCCTGGACACCCCGCTCGCCGAGGCCGGCATCCTCGGCACCGCCGTCGGCATGGCCATGTACGGGCTGCGCCCGGTGGTCGAGATGCAGTTCGACGCCTTCGCCTACCCGGCGCTGGAGCAGCTCTTCTCGCACGTCGCCAAGATGCGCAACCGCACCGGCGGCAAGCTGCCGCTGCCGATCACCGTCCGGGTCCCCTACGGCGGCGGCATCGGCGGCGTCGAGCACCACAGCGACGCCTCCGAGGCGTACTACGCGCACACCCCCGGCCTGCACGTGGTCACCCCCGCCACCGTCGCCGACGCCTACGGGCTGCTGCGCGCCTCGATCGCCTCCGACGACCCGGTGGTCTTCCTGGAGCCCAAGCGGCTCTACTGGGGCAAGACGGAGTGGGACCCGACCGCGCCGGTCGAGCCGATCGGCAAGGCCGTGCTGCGCCGCACCGGGCACTCCGCGGTGCTGATCACCTACGGCCCCTCGCTGCCGGTCTGCCTGGAGGCCGCCGAGGCCGCCAAGGCGGAGGGCTGGGACCTCGCCGTGCTCGACCTGCGCTCCCTGGTGCCGTTCGACGAGGCGACCGCCTGCGAGGTGGTCCGCTCGATCGGGCGGGCCGTCGTGGTGCACGAGGCGAGCGGCTTCGGCGGGGCCGGCGCGGAGATCGCCGCCCGGCTCACCGAGAAGTGCTTCCACCACCTGTCCGCCCCGGTACTGCGGGTGACCGGATTCGACATCCCGTACCCGCCGCCGATGCTGGAGCACCACCACCTCCCCGGGGTGGACCGGATCCTGGACGCCGTGGCCCGGCTCCAGTGGGAGGACTGATGGCCATGGCGGTCGTACGGGAATTCACGCTGCCCGACCTCGGTGAGGGGCTCACCGGGGCCGAGGTGGTCCGCTGGATGGTGGAGGTCGGCGAGGTCATCGCCGTGGACCAGCCGGTGGTGGAGGTGGAGACGGCCAAGGCCGTGGTCGAGGTGCCCTGCCCCTACGGCGGGGTGGTCACCGCGCGGTACGGCGAGGTCGGCCAGGAGGTTCCGGTCGGCGCCCCGCTGGTGACCGTCGCGGTCGCCCCGGCGGACGGCGCGCCGGTGGCCGAGGTGGAACGGCCGCTGGTCGGCTACGGCGTCGCCGAGGGCGGCAAGGGCGCCCGGCGCCGCCGGGTGGTGGCGAACGCCACCGCCGCGGTACCCGCGGCACCCGCGGTACCCGCGGCACCCGCGGCACCCGCGGCACCCGCGGCACCCGCGGCGCAGGCCCCGGCCGCGGCCGCGGTCCCCGGGGTGGTGGCGGTGATCTCGCCGCTGGTGCGCCGGATGGCACGCGAGCACGGGATCGACCTCGCCTCGGTGGCCGGCAGCGGCCCGGACGGGCTGATCATGCGGCGCGACGTGGAGCGGGCGCTGTCCGCCCCGGCCCCGGTGCCCGCTGTTTCACGTGAAACAGCGGCCGGTGCCGACGAGATCGTCCCGCTGCGCGGGCTGCGCCGGACGATCGCCGAGAAGCTCACCCGCAGCCACCAGGAGATCCCGGCTGCCACCTGCTGGGTGGACGCCGACGCCACCGAGCTGATGGCCCTGCGCCGGCAGCTCAACGAGGCGCCCGGCCCGAAGGTCAGCGTGCTCGCCCTGCTGGCCCGGATCTGCACCGCCGCGCTGGAGCGCTTCCCCGACCTCAACACCAGCGTGGTCGCCGAGGGCATCCGCCGGCACTCCGCCGTCCACCTGGGCTTCGCCGCGCAGAGCGAGCGCGGCCTGGTGGTGCCGGTGGTGCGCGACGCCCACCTGCTGCGCACCGAGGAGCTGTCCGTCGAGCTGGCCCGGCTGACCGAGGCCGCCCGGGCGGGCGCGCTCACCCCGGCCGAGCTGACCGGTGGCACCTTCACGCTCAACAACTACGGGGTCTTCGGGGTGGACGGCTCCACGCCGATCCTCAACCACCCCGAGGCGGCGATGCTCGGCGTCGGCCGGATCACCCCCAAGCCGTGGGTGCACGAGGGCCAGCTGGCGGTCCGCCAGGTCACCCAGCTGTCCTTCACCTTCGACCACCGGGTGTGCGACGGCGGCACGGCGGGCGGCTTCCTGCGCTTCGTCGCGGACTGTGTCGAGCAGCCCGGGACGCTGCTGCGCCGGCTCTGAGGCACGGTGATCGGTCACCTTGCGTGGTGGTTCCACTGCGCAAGGTGGCCACAGGTCGAGCGAGCCTAGCGCGCGCCGGGCGCGGGTGTCCGGGATTCGCGGGATTTGTCGGATGAGCTTCACGCGTGGTGCCAATGTGCTGAAGGCGTCAGCAGATTGGTCGACCGGAAGCGAAACGATTCTCTTGGGCACTCGTCAGATCGCGCTGAAAAGCAGGCCGCTGAAGGTCGTCCGGGCCGGACACGGTTCGACGGCGGCATCCGACGTACCGGGGCTGCTGCCTGTCGCTCCGGCGGCCTCGGCCGCATCGGCCGCATCGGCCGCTCCGGCCGCGGAGCCCGCCGAGGCGGAGCCGGAGCCCGAGCCGGAGGCGGCCGTGGACCGGCCGGCCGAGGAGGACGGCGGTACGGCGGCGGCCGCGCTGCCGGCCATTCCGGCGAAGCCCAGCGAGCCGCCGCTGATCCCCGCGCCGAGCCTGCCGCAGGACGTCCACCCGACCGGCTACCAGCCGCTGTTCACCGACGCGCCGGGCCTCAACTGGGCCGGCCCGGGTGACAGCTGGAGCCGGGCCTGGGCGCTGGAGACGCTCGCCGAGGCGCCCGCCGCCCCGGCTGCCGCACCGGAGCAGCCGGGCGCGCTGCAGCCGCCCACCGCCGAGGACATCGAGCTGATCCGCGCCACGCTGGCCGTGGTCGAGCCGGTCGCGGACCGGGCCACCGCCCACTTCTACGCGCTGATCTTCGTCAACCACCCGGAGGTCCGGGCGCTCTTCCCGGCCGCCATGGACGTCCAGCGCGACCGGCTGTTCCACGCCCTGCTGATGGCCGCCGCCAGCGCCGACGACCCCGCCGGACTGACCGCGTACCTGACCCGGCTGGGCAGCGGGCACCGCAAGTACGGCACCCTGAGCGGGCACTACGCCCCGGTCGGCGAGTGCCTGATCGCCGCGCTGGCCCGCTACTGCGGCAGCCGCTGGGACACCCGGACCGAGCTGGCCTGGCGCCGGGTCTACGGCCTGGTCTCCTCGATCATGATCGAGGCCGCCGAGCAGGCCGCCCGGACCTCCCCGCCCTGGTGGCAGGCCGAGGTGGTGGCGCACGAGCGGCGCACCCGGGACATCGCGGTGCTCACCCTGCGCCCCGACCAGGCCTACCCCTACCGGGCCGGCCAGTACGCCACCGTGGAGACCCCCTGGTGGCCGCGGGTGTGGCGGCACTTCTCCTTCTCCACCGCCCCCCGCCCGGACGGCCTGCTCACCTTCCACGTCAAGGCGGTGCAGGCGGGCTGGGTGAGCAACGCGCTGGTCCACCGGGCCGCCCCGGGCGACGTGCTGCGGCTGGGGCCGGCGGCCGGCGGCATGGTGGTCGACCACGCGGCGCACGCGAATCTGCTCTGCGTGGGCGGCGGTACCGGCATCGCGCCGATCAGCGCGCTGGTCGAGGAGGTCGCCGAGCACGGCGCGGCCGGCCGCTCCGTGGAGGTCTTCTACGGCGCCCGGCAGAGCTCCGAGCTGTACGAGCTGGAGCGGCTGCGCGGCCTGGCCGAGCTGCACCCCTGGCTCACCGTGCGGCCGGTGGTCTCCGAGCAGCAGGTGGCGCCGGGCCAGGCGCTGGCCGGTGAGCTGCCCGAGGTGGTGGCCCGGTACGCGCCGTGGCACGGCTTCCGGGCGTACTTGAGCGGCCCGCCGGCCATGGTGCGGCGTGGCACGGCGGCGCTCAAGCGCTCCGGACTGCGCAGCCGGGACATCCACCACGACCTGGTGGACGACCTGGCCTGACGGCCCCGGCCGGGTCAGCCCAGGTCGGGGGCGAGCAGCGCGCGGACGCCCTCGATGTTGGCCGCGAGGTAGCGGCGCAGGCTCGGCGGGACCACGTTCACCGAGGTGACGCCCTCCCGGGTGAAGGGCAGCCGGACGATCTCGTACTCGCCGTGCGGCTCGTCCACCTCGGGCCCGTGCCGGCGGGCCGGGTCCATCCCGGTGAGCCGGCAGACGAAGAAGTGCTGCACCTTGACCCCGTGCGGGTGCGCCAGGGTGCCGTCCTCGTGGTGCGAGTGGGCGACGGTGTCGACGAAGGCGGGGACCACGTCCTCGACCTTGCCGCCGAGCTCCTCGTCCACCTCGCGGTGCAGGGCGTCGACCACGCTCCGGTCGGTGGGCTCGACGCCGCCGCCGGGGGTGATCCAGTACGGGTGCGGGGAGCCCGGCCGGACGCGCTTGATCAGCACGATGGTGGCGGGCGCGTGCGGGTTGTCCGGGTCCAGCTCCAGCAGGATCGCCCTGGCCGTGCGTTTGACGACCGGGCGGACCGGGCCGACCATGCTGCCACCTCCGGGGGCGCGAGCGTTGTGCGGGAGTCTCCCGCGCGGCGGAGGGCGTGAAACTCGCACAGACGAACGAATCGGAGTGGCCGGTTCCGCCGAACGGTGGATCCGGCGTGCCCGGGTGTGTCAGGGTCGGTCGATGGAACCTGTGCGAGTGGATCTTCGATGTCGAGGCTGATCGGCGCCGGGGATTCGCCTGTGTGGCACTGAGTGCGCCTTCCACCTTGGAATCGAATGCGAAACGGGCTCTGTGTGCAGGGAAATAATTGCAGGCCGGGTGGCCCTGTGCTGCAATGAGCCGCTATCGGGCGGAAGTGGAGCAAACCGCTCCTCGTGGCTAGGGGGAAGTGATGGCCATGGACCAGACGGCGGAGGCGACCGGGCAGGGGGAGCGGGGCATACGGACGCCCCGCTCCCCCACTCTGATCACCTCGGTGCAGCGCGCCCTGCGCCTGCTCGAGGCGGTCGGCAACCACCTGCAGGGCGCCACCGCCAAGCAGCTCGCCCGCGCCGCCGACCTCCCCCTCGGCACCACCTACCACCTGCTGCGCACCCTCACCCACGAGGGCTACCTGCGCCGGATCGGCGGGAAGTTCTTCTACGGCGACTCGGTGGACGGGATCAGCCGCGCCGACTCCCGGCAGGCCGAGCGCACCGACCTCCGCGGCCGGATGGAGGAGCTGGGCGACGAGCTCGACGCCGCCGTGTACTACGCCGTCTACGAGGACGGCGAGGTCCGGGTGGTCGACGTGGTCTCCGACAGCGGCCGCCCCGCCGTCGAGGAGTGGGCCGACTTCCGGGCCACCGCGCACGCGCACGCCGTCGGACTCTGCCTGCTCGCCCAGCTCGGCGAGGAGGAGCGGCGCGACCACCTGGCCCGGTACCGCCCGGACACCCTCACCCCCTCCACCGTGGCGGATCCGGCCGTGGTGATGCGCCGGCTGGCCTCGGCCCGGCCGACCATGCCGGTGCTGGAGCGCCAGGAGTACGCGCTCGGCACGGTGTGCGCCGCGGTGCCCATCACGATCGGCTCGGCGGTCGCCACCATGGCGATCTCGCTGCCGCTGGAGCAGTCCGAGCGGCTGGCGCCCGCGGCCGGGCGGCTGCGCTCGCTGGTCGGCGCGATGTCCCCGTCATTCGTTCGCTGACATCCGCCCGTGTTCGTTCACCATTTGAAAAAGCTCATCTTGTCCGGATCGTTGCCAAACGTGGACGATGAGGATCGAACGGGGACTCAGGGACACAAACTTCACAAAACGTCCCCACAGGCCGTTCCACCGCAGTGAACACGAGAGGTACTGGCGCATGCACAGCACAGTCCAAGCCCACATGGTCATGCACCTCGTGGCGTCGACCGAGCTCTCCTTCCGCATCGTGGTCGACCTGGAGTACGACGCGGACGACCCGTTCGCGGTCGCCCTCACCTTCCACCTCCCGGGCGACGCCCCGGTCACCTGGGTCTTCGCCCGGGAGCTCATGGTGGACGGGATCAGCCGGCCCACAGGCGAGGGAGACGTGCACATCCACCCGCTGGGCGACGACCTCGGTGAGGTGTGCATCGTGCTGCACTCCACCGAGGGCGACGCCATGCTGCGGGCCGCCGCCGCGCCGCTGATCGCCTTCCTGGCGCGGACCGACCGGATCGTGCCGATGGGCCAGGAGCTCAGTGGCGGCGAGCTCGACGCGCAGCTGGCGAGCATCCTCTCCGCACCGGGCTGCGAGAACGCGGGCTGAGGGGCGCAGAGCACGAGGGCCCGCCGCCGGAGTCGATCCGGTGGCGGGCCCTTCGTGCCGTGCGGCGCCGGGCTCAGTCGTCCCCGAGGGCCAGGTTGAGGCCCCAGGACACCACGCTGATGATCAGCGCGCCGAGCAGCGCGGCCCAGAAGCCGTCCACGTGGAAGTCCAGGTCGAGCTTGTCCGAGGCCCAGGAGGTCAGCCAGAGCATCAGCGCGTTGATCACGAAGGTGATCAGCCCCAGGGTGAGGACGAACAGCGGCAGGGAGAACAGCTTCACGAACGGCTTGATCAGGAAGTTCACCAGCCCGAAGATCAGGGCGACCGCGATCACCGTGACCGTCTTCTGCTGCCAGTCGTCCCCGGACAGCGTGATGCCCGTGACGATCCAGGCCGCCACCCAGATCGCCAGCGCGTTGATGAGCGTTTTGACCGCGAAACTCTTCATGCAGCGGATCGTCGCAGGCCCAGCGGCCGCTGGGAAGCTCTTGGCGGCGATGTTGTTCAATGGGGCCGGACCCGGAGAGGAGCGGCGCCGATGAAGGTGTTCCGGCTGGACGAGCTGGACGTGGAACGGGCGGGCGGCCGGGGCGCGTACCTGCGCTTCCTGAAGGAGCGGAACATGTCCGCCGGGCTGTTCGCGCTCTCCCCCGGGGACACCGACCCGCAGACGCCGCACGACCAGGACGAGATCTACCAGGTGATCAGCGGCCGGGCCGAGCTGACCGTCGGGAACGAGACCACCACCGTCGCCCGCGGCACCGTGGCCTACGTCCCCGCCGGGGTGCCGCACCGGTTCCACCACATCACCGAGGAACTGCGGGTCCTGGTCGTGTTCTCGCCGCCGGAGCCGTGAACCAGCCTGTGAGGAGCGTTTACCCGTGAAGTTGACCGACGAGCTGTGGGCGGCGATCGAGCCGATCTACGCGGAGATCCTCGACCACCCCTTCCTGCGCGGCCTGACCGACGGCACGCTGCCGCAGGACGCCTTCCGCCACTTCGTCGTCCAGGACTCGCACTACCTGCGCGACTACGCCCGCGCGCTCGCCGTCTGCGCCGCCAAGGCACCCGGCGAGGCCGAGGTCCGGGCCTTCGCCGACGACGCCGTCGGCGCGATCGCCGCCGAACAGGGCATGCACGCCGAGTTCATGACCGCCTTCGGCGGCAGCGCCGAACAGGCCGCCGACGAGCCGGTGCTGCCCACCACCCGCGCCTACACCAGCTACCTGCTGGCCACCGTGTACGGCGGCTCGTTCGCCGAGGCCGTCGCCGCGGTCCTCCCCTGCTACTGGATCTACGCCCGGGTCGGTGAGGAACTGCTGGCCAAGTCCTCCCCCGAGCCGCTCTACGCCAAGTGGATCGCGACCTACGGCGACGAGGCCTTCCAGTCGGTGGTCCGCCGGGTGCTGGAGCTCACCGACCGGCTCGGCGAGGAGATCTCCCCGGCCGAACGGCGGCGGGCGGTCGAGCACTTCACCACCACCTCGCGCTACGAGTGGATGTTCTGGGACGCCGCCTGGCGCGGCGAGCGCTGGCCGGTCTGACCGGTCCGAACCGCGGGATCGGGGATGCCCCCAGGCCGGGTCTCGGGGTGATCTCCGGGTTCTCTCGGGGCCGTGAGCCCTCGTTTCCCCTCTGCCGTCCATGTACGGTCGAAGTACCGGAAGACAGCGGGACCGCGGCGGAACAGACCGACGCCGAGCCCGAGGGGAGAGAAGGAACGGACATGGCTGAGCTCTGGAAGTCGCTGCCCTCGTGGGTGCGCAACATCGTCGTCCCGATCATCGCGCTGGTGGTCGCCTGGAAGCTGATGTGGTTCGTGATCGGCGTCGTCGCAGGCCTGGTCGGCTTCCTGATCAACATCCTGCTGCTGGTCGGCATCGCCGCCGCCGTGGTGATCCTGGTGAAGAAGGCGGCCAAGAGCTAGCCCGGCCGCTGCTCACCGAGCGCCCGCACACCCCCGGTGTGCGGGCGCTCCGCGCTGTCGCGGCAGAAACCGTCGAGGTCGTGGACCGGACGCCAGCCCAGGGCACGCGCCTTGGTGGTGTCCAGCACCACGCTGCGGGCCAGCTGGTCGATCGCGTACGGGGTCAGCGTGCGCGAACGGGCCAGCCGGGCCAGCCCGGTGAGGGGCAGCGGGAGGTGCAGGATCCGGGCCCGGACCCCGTGCGCGGCGAGCACCCGGCGCAGCGCCGCGTCCCGCCGGTAGGGGAGGGCATCGGCGATGTTGTACGCGCCGGCGGGCCAGCCGGCGGCGTCCAGGCAGGCGGCCGCCAGGTTGTGGACCGAGGTCAGGCTCAACCCGACGTCCGGACCCGGGAGCGCGAGGACCCCGCCCGGCCGGACCCGGGCCAGCAGCCGGGGGAGCAGATGCGGATCGCCCGGCCCGTACACCGCGCGCGGACGCAGCACCACGGCACCCGCGGCGAGCGCGAGGCGCTCACCGGCGGCCTTGCTGCGGCCGTAGGCGTTCAGGTGGCCACCGGACGTGGGGTGCTCCTCGGTCACCGACGAGCGGTCCGGGCGCGGGTCGTAGACGCTCGCGCTGCTCACCCAGACCACCGGGCGGCCGGCGGCGGCTTCGAGCAGACGGGCGGTGCCGTCCACGTTGACGGCGAACTGCTCGGCCTCGGCCGGCGAACCCGGGAGGTGGTCGCCGACCGCCGCCGCGCAGTGCACGACCACGTCGGCGCCGCCGAGGTCGGGGAGTTCGGCGGCCGCGTCCCAGCGGACGTGCGTGCCCACCGGGCCCGGCCGGCGGCCCAGGCAGCGGACGTCCGCGCCGCGGGCGGCCGCCGCGAGGGCGACCCGGGCGCCGCAGAAACCGGACGCCCCGGTGATGGCGATGCGCACGTCCGCTGCCTCTCGCTCGTGGTGACGGTGGTTCATGGAGTCGGGCGGTGGTCCCGGTCGCCGGTGACGACGACCTCGGCGTAGCCGGGGAGTGCCGTGCGGCGGGCCGGGACGGACCGGAGCAGCACGGGCCGGTGCGGGGCCAGGGCCGCCAGGAAGTCGGTGAGTTGGACGCGGGCCAGGGCGGCCCCGGGGCAGGCGTGCGGTCCGGCGCCGAAGACCGCCTGGGCGGCCGCCGCCGGATCGGCGGGGGAGTCGCGGTGGGACTGCGCGGCGTGCCGGGCGACCAGGACCAGCCGGTCACCGCGACGGACGCGGATGCCGGCGACGGTGGCGTCGGCGGCGGCGACCCGCGGAAGGATCGGCGACGGCGCGGTCAACCGGAGCAGCTCGGCAGCGAGTTCGGGGCCGGTCCGGTCCCAGAGCCGGGCCCGGGCGCACCAGGCGGCGGCGCGCGGCAGCGCGGCGACGGTGGTGTTGACGGCGGCCACGGCGAGCATGGCGTCGCGCGGGTCCGGCAGCAGCGCGTTCAGCCGGGCGGCGGCCCGCTCGGCGGTTCCGGTACGGGGGCGGAGGGTCGGGAGATGGTCGCGGGCGGCCGCCGCGGCGGCGCCCAGCGCGGCGTCGGCGAGCGCGAGCGGCGGGGCCGGACTGCCGGTCAGCGCGGCGGCGGTGGCACCGGCCAGCTCGTGGACGACCGGGACCAGGTCGGTCGGCCCGCGCAGCTCGCCCAGCCGGTCGGAGAGCAGCCGCTGCCAGGCGGGCCGCAGCTCGGCGACGGCCCGGGCGCCGAGCCGGGCGGTGAGGTCGCGGCGGGCGGCCCGGTGTTCGGTGCCGTCCTGGTCGAAGAGCAGGCCGCCGCCGTCGGTGAGGCGGGCGGCGGCGCCGCCGGTGGTGTGCTCCGCGGTGCGGTCCAGCGGGACGCGGGTGAGGACGTGGCGGTACGCGTCGGGGTCGTGCACCAGGACGGTCCGCCCCAGCCGGAGCACCGGGCGGCGCCGGGTGGCCGCGAGCAGCGCGAACAGCACCGGGTGCGAGGCCAGGTACACGCCCCGGTCGGCCCGCCGCGCGGCAGAGGGGGAGAGTGCGGGGGAGCCGGTGTCGGCAGGCGCGCGGTCGGTGGCGTGGGCGTGGGCCGGGCAGCCGGGAGGGGGGTGGGGTGCGGGGGTGGTCATCGGGCGTCCAGGTGCCTGGCGCAGTAGCGGGCGGCGGCGGCGCGGTCGGGCTTGCGGGAGCGGCCGGCGAGCGGGACGTCGGCGAGCAGCAGGGCGTCGGGGCGGGCGCTGCCCATCCGGGCGAGGGGTTGCTGGAGGGCGGCCCGCAGGCGGCGGGGGTCGGCGCCGGGACGGGCCTGGACGAGGGCGACCAGGCGTTCGTCGCCGTCCCGGGCGGGGTCGGGGACGCCCACCAGGACGGCGAGTTCGACGTCGGGCAGGTGCAGGGCGGGCTCGTACAGGCCGGGGTAGATGTTCTCGGCGCGGCGCAGCACCATGTCCTTGAGCCGGCCCGCCAGCACGATCCGGCCGCCGGGGTCGATCCGGGCCCGGTCGCCGGTGCGGATCCAGGGGTCGGACGGTTCGCCGAGGTAGCGGTCGCGGGCCGCGGGGCCGGCGAGCAGCAGTTCGCCGCGGTCGCCGAGCCGGGTGGTGACCCCCGGCAGCGGGTGGCCGAGCAGGTCGCCGTCCTCGGTGAACGCGGCCTTGTCGGCGGCCTCGACGGCGGCCGCGGGGAAGAGCTCGGTGAGCGCGTACACGCCCCACGCCTGGCGGGCGCCGGACCGGCGGACCCGGGCGAGCAGCGCGGCGGAGGCGGGGGCGGAGCCGGTCCAGACCCGGCCGGTGAACCGGTCGAGGGAACGCAGCTGGGGCGGGGTCAGGTAGGTCTCGTCCGGTCGCAGGGCGTCGATCTGGCGCTGCAGGGTGCGGGACGAGCGGGCCGGGAGGGCGACGGTGGCGCCCGCGGCGAGGGCCGGGGCGAGGACGAAGAAGGTGCCGCCGAGGACGGCGGAGCCCGGCCGCGGGTCGACCAGCGCGGCGACACCGCGCATGCCCGCGGCCAGGCCGCCGCGGGTGTGGACCACGGCGCGCGGCGCGGTGGTGGTGCCGGAGGTGAAGACGATCACGGCGTCGCCGTCCCCGTCGTACGGCGCCGGCGGCGGGGCACCGGTGGTGGCGAGCGCGGGCGCGCAGCCGGGGCGGCGGGGGCCGAGGGTGGCGACCGGGCCGAGGGTGCGCAGCGGCGGCAGGGCGAGGTCGGCGTGGCGGGCGAGCGGGCGGGCCCAGCCAGCGACCGCCTGGGCGGCGGCGTCGGCGAGGACCAGGGCGGGCGGTGCGAGGGCGAGCCGGGCGCGCAGCACGTCCGGCCCGGCGGCGGGGTCCAGGACGGCGGTGCGCAGGCCGAGCCGGTGGGCGGCGAGCAGGACGGTGAGCGCGCGCGGCCCGGGACGGACGGCGACGCCGAGGGTGTCGCCGGCCCGCAGCCCGTACCGGTGGTGCAGGGCGGCGGCCAGCCCGTCGGCCGCGGAGGCGAGTTCGTCGCAGCGGGCCAGCACCCGCGGGCGGCCGCCGCGGGTGGCGTCGAGCAGGGCGGGCCGGCTGCCGCCGGTGCGCAGGGTGTGGTCGAGGCGGTCGAGCACGGCGCTCTCCTCAGCGGACGTCGACGCCGCGCGCGCCGGCGCCGCGTTCCAGGTACCAGCGGGCGGTGCCGAGCACGCCGTAGGCGCGGATCCGGCGGGTGGAGTTCTGCACCACCATGTCGCGGCGGTGGACGATCGCGGTGGTGTGCCGGCGGACCGCGTTGATGAACATCCGGTCGGTCGGCGAGGGACGGCGCGGCATGCCGCCGACCGCCTGGTACAGCTCGGCGGTGATCGCCATGTTGTTGCCGGCGTGCATCCGGTACGGGGTCAGGTAGCCGTGCCGGCGGTGGTGCGCGGGCCGGATCCGGCCGAAGAACGCGCCGAGCACGACGAGGGTGCGGAAGACCGACCGGCCGAGCGGGCCGTGCTCGTCGGGGCGGGCGGTGATGTGGCCGCAGACCAGGCCGCGGGAGGCGACCAGCCCGGCCCGGGCGGCGGCGGACCAGCCGGGCTGCGGCAGGCAGTCGGCGTCGGTGCGGGCGAGCAGCGCGGCGCCGTGCGCGATGGCGTACCGGAAGCCGGTGTCCACCGCCGAACCGACGCCCTTCTCCGGTTCGGTGAGCAGCTCGACCGGGAACGGCGCCCGGGCGGCGAACGCCCGGACCAGCTCGGCGGTCGCGTCGGTGGAGCCGTTGTCGACCACCAGCAGGGTGAACTCCCGGTCCCGCTGCGCGGCGAGGGCCTCCAGGGTGCCGGTGATCCGGGCGGCCTCCTGGTAGGCGGGGACCACCACCCAGAGCTCGGTCATGACTTCTCCCAGACCATCGTCATCAGACTGACCCCGCCGCCGAGGCCCACCATCAGCACCCGGTCGCCGGGCGCCAGGCCGTGCTGGACCCGGTCGAGCTGGACGCCGATGGTGGCGCTCGCCAGGTTGCCGAGCTCGGTCACGGTGACCTCCAGCTTCTCCTCGGGCACCCCCGTCAGCTCCACGAAGCGCTCCAGGTACGGCAGCGTCACCTGGTGGACCAGCACCTTCGCGTACGCGTCCCAGCCGAAGCCGGTCCGGGCGGCGGTCCGGGTCAGGATGTCGCCACCGATCTTCTCGAACACGCCGCGCAACTCCTTCCCGCCGCCCCGGAAGTAGCTCCACTCGTCGCCGCGCGGGTGGCGCGAACCGCCGCCCGGGATGCCGCCGACCGACCAGTGCTCGGACGCCGTCTCGGTCTCCACGTCGAGGATGCCGCCGCGCGCCACCGGCTCCACCACCACCGCCGCGCCCGCGTCGCCGAAGGTGTACCCGGCGAAGCCGTCCCGGAACTCGGCGAGGCCGCCCGGGTCGCGCCGCATCGCCCGGCTCGGGGTCTCCCCCGTCACCACCAGTGCCCGGCGGGCCCGGCCGGCCAGGATCATGGCGCGTGCCGTGTCGATCCCGTTCAGGAAGCTGTTGCAGGCGTTGGAGACGTCCAACGCGTGCGCCCGGGAGCCGAGTTCTGCCTGCACCAGGTGGGCGGTGGCGGGCTCGCAGACGTCCCGGGTGGCGGAGGCGTACACCAGCAGGTCGATGTCGGCCGGGAGGTACCCGCCGCCCGCCAGCGCCCGGCGGGCCGCGCCGAGGGCCAGGGTCGAGGCGTACTCGCCGTCGGTGACGAAGCGCCGGGTGCGGATCCCGGTCGCCTTCTCGAAGGTCCGCTCCGGCAGGCGCAGCCCGCTGCCGGCCGTCACCTCGTCCTGGAGCTGCTGCGAGGTCAACTCCCGCTCCGGAAGGCAGGATCCGACCGCGGTGATGCCCACGCGCGTGAAGTGGAGGTCCATGCCAGCCATGGTCGGGCCCCGGGCCGGCCGCCGGCCTGAGTACGGGTACTCAGCCGGGCCCGGGGACGGTGCCCAACCATGACATCCGTCATGCGCTTTCCGGCACGGGCGACACTGCCGACCGACCGGGCCGCCGCGGGAGCCTTGGGAGCAACGGGAGAACGACCGGACAGGGGAGACGGACCATGGCCACCACCACCGCGCACGCCACCACCGCGCCGAGCGAGTCGCGCACCGCCGCGCTGAGGCCGCTGGCGATCGACGTGGCCGTCCCGCTCGCCACCTACTACGTCGCCCACTCCGCGCTCGGCCTCGGCCTGGTCGCCTCGCTCGCCCTGGGCAGCGCCGTCCCGGCCGTCCGCACCGCCGCCGCGCTGCTGCGCGAGCGCCGGGTCAACGGGCTGGCGCTGCTGATGCTGCTGGTCAACACGGTCGGCATCGCGCTCTCCGCGGTGGCCGGGGACCCGCGGCTGATGCTCGCCAAGGACGGCGCGACCACCGGCGTGATCGGCGTCTCGGTCATGGTCTCCGCCCTGGTCGGCCGACCGCTGATGACCGCCGGACTGCGGCCCTTCATCGTCAAGGGCCGGACCGACCGCGCCGCCGCCTGGGACCGGCTTGCCACCGGCGACGCCCGCTTCGCCCGCCGGGAGCGGCTGTTCTCGCTGATCTGGGGCGGCGCGCTGCTCGCCGAGTGCGTCGCCAAGGTGGTCGGTGCCTACACCGTGCCGGTGGAGACCATGGTGTGGCTGGGCACCGTCCTCCTGCTCGCCGCGATCGGCCTGGGCGTCCTGGCCGGCAACGCGGTGGCCGGCCGGATGGCCGAGCAGGTGATCGCCGAGGCCGAGTGAGCGGCAGGGCCACCGGCCCTCACCGGTACGCGAAGGGCGCCCGCACACCAGGTGTGCGGGCGCCCTTCGCGCAGAGGCCGGGGGATCAGCTGTGCGAGCCCCGGCGGCGGCGCAGGGCCACCAGGATCCCGGCACCCGCCGCACCGGCGTTCAGGAACGCGCCTGATCCTGCTGCACGGGGATCACCTGGGCGACCGGCGGCTTCCCGGTCGCCGACGGCTCGGCTTTCGCCCCGTCCGTCCCCATGGTGGCCAGCAACTGACGGGCCAGCCCGAGGCCGGTGCCGCCCATGGTCAGCGCCTTGGCGAACATGTCCGCCATGCCGTCCGCGCCGTTCAGCAGCACCATGTGCTCGACGTTGCCGAACGCCTCGGCGCCGGCCTTCACGATCTGCGGCCAGTTCTCCGCCAACTGCTGCGCGACCACCGCCTCCTGGTTCTCCGCCAGCGCGGCCGCCCGGGCCTTGATCGCCTCCGCCTCGGCCAGACCCAGCGCCCGCGCCGCCTCGGCCTGCGCCAGACCGCGCGCCTCCGCCGCCGCGGCCTCCGCCTCACCGGTCGCCCGGGTCGCCTCCGCCGAGGCCAGACCCCGGGCGCGGGTCGCCTCCGCCTCCGCGGTCGCCGCGACCTTCACCCGGTTCGCCTCCGCCGCGGTCTTCAGCTCGGTCTCCCGGGCCAGCGCCTCCGCCGCCGAGATCCGCGCGTCACGGTCGGCCACCGCCTTCGTCCGGGTCTCGTACGCCCGGGCGTCGGCCGGCTTGCGGACGTCCGCCTGCAGCTGCTGCTCCCTGCGGTGCGCCTCCAGTTCGGCGACCTTGGTCTCCTGGACCACGACCTCCTGCCGGGACGCCGCCTGGGCGAGCGGACCCGCCTGCTGCGCACGGGCCGCCGCGGTGTCCAGCTCTGCCTGGTAACCGGCCTGCTGAATACCGGAGTTGCGAGTCGCCTCGGCCTTGCGGGCGGCCGCCTCCTGCTCCGCCTCGGTGGCCGCCCGGTCCGCCTCCGCGGCCGCGATGCGGGCGTCCCGGTGGACCGCCGCGGCGTGCGGCGCGGCCAGGTTCTCGATGTAGCCGGTCGGGTCCAGGATCTCCTGGATCTGCAGCGAGTCGATGATCAGGCCGAGCTTCTCCATCTCCGACCCGGACGCGGCCCGGGTCTCCCCGGTCATCCGCTCGCGGTCGCGGATCATGTCCTCGACCGTCAACCCGCCGACGATGGACCGCAGATGACCGGCGAACACGTTGTGCACGCGCTGCCCCATCGCCTTCTGCTGGTCCAGGAAACGGCGGGCCGCGTTGGCGATCGACACCGGGTCGTCGCCCACCTTGAAGATCACGACGCCCTTGACGTGGACCGGGATTCCCTGCTTCGTCACGCACTCGACGTCCAGCTCGGCCTCGTTCAGGTCGAGCGACAGCCGGCGCACCACCTGGATGCCGGGCAGCACCATCGTGCCCCGGCCGGTGACGGTCCGGAAGCCCAGCCCCTCACCGTGCTTGGACCCCGAGATGATCAGTGCCTCGTTCGGCTCGGCGACCCGCCACATGAGCTTGAACAGCACGATCAGGACGATGATGGACGCCACGACGGCGCCCGCGATGCCGATGACCATCGGCTGACTCCCCCTTCGAGCACACCGGTTCCGTGGCTGCGCTCGGTTGTGCAGGATGGCGCGGAACACGGTGGCAACGGGAGATTCTGCGCCTGCCGAGATCGCCGGGGAAGAGCCGTGCGTACGGAATCCGTCCCGGAAGCGTCAAGGTTCCGTCAAAGCGGAACCACGTACACGGTGCGCGGCGGCTGGTACTCGACCACCACCACCTGACACCCCCGCTCCAACGCCTCCCCCGGCACCGCCAGGTACGCCAGGAACGCCTCCGACCCCTGCCGTTCGGCCACGTGCACCATCACCTCCCCCACCAGCCCCGCCCCGACCCGCCCGGTCACCCGTCCCGTCGCACCGACCATCCGCCCAGTCTGCCCGCCCCCGTCGCGGCCGGGAACGCCCGATGCCCGCCCCGGCTCGGCCGGGACGGGCATCGGGGGAACCGGCGGATCAGCTGTGCGAGCCCCGGCGGCGGCGCAGCGCCACCAGGATGCCGCCGCCGAGGACCAGGGCGGTGGCGCCGCCGACCGCGACCGGCACGGTGCTGCTCGCGCCGGTCTCGGCGAGCTCGGCGCCCCGGCGGGCGGCCTGCGTGGTCCCGGCGGCCGTGGTCGGGGCCGCCGTGGTCGGGGTGGCGGCCGGGGTGGTCGGCGCGCCGGCGGTGGCCGTCGCCGTGCGGGTGGGCGTCGCGGTCGCCGTCGAGGCGCTGTCGACCACGGCGAAGTCGTGGGTGCCGTAGCCCACGTACTGCGTGCAGACGCCGGTGCCGTCCTGCTTGGCGGCGGGCTGCTGCGCGGACGCCTCCGTGAGGAAGGTGTCGGTGTCCTCGTCCAGGACCGCCGACCCGCCGCTCTCCGTGGTCTGGTAGTTGCCGACCGGCGCCGCGGAGGTGGCCGCGATGCGCAGCCCCAGCGTCAGCGTGGCGTCCTTCGGCAGCTGGTACATCCCGGAGTTGATGATGGAGGAGAAGTCGCCGGTGCCGAAGTCGACCTTCTTCCAGTCACCGCCCGGAGCCTTGAGCTCGACCGCGAACGAGCCGGCCGGCAGCGGGGCGTGCAGGTAGGCGACGTACAGCGAGATCCGGAAGTCCTTGACCTCGCGCCCCGCGGTGTTCTTGAACGTCACGGTCGACTCGACGGCCGGACCGCCCTTGACCAGCTGCGCCGGGAAGCCCGGCCAGCCGGTGGTGAGCTCGGGGTGGTGCTGGATGCCGCCGAAGCACGGCAGCTTCGGTGCCGCCGTCGCGGACGCGGCACCGGCGCCCAGGCCGAGCACCGCGGTCGCCAGGGCCGTCGAGACGGCCGGCAGACGGATGGAACGCATGGGTGGATCCCCCCAGGATCTGACGGAAACGGGCATGCGGCCCGCCGGTGGTGAGTGGGCGAACCGTGTTGCGCGCGTGGACGATACACACTCCCGGGGTTGTTGAGCGCCACCGGGGGCCGCGGCGCGCGGGGGTGTCCGGTGGCTGAAACGCTGCCTGGACCTCGGCGGGAACCTCCGGCTACGGTGTCAGGCGTCCTGCGCTCGCAGGACACGGGAGCTCGGAGCACCGGGCTGAGAGGACGCTGAACGGCACGTCGACGGACGTGTCGACCGCTGCGTCGACCGCAGGAACCTGACCGGGTAATGCCGGCGTAGGGAGTAGAGGTCAGATGACCACGTTCGATGCACAGCCGCAGTCTGCCCAGTCCGCTGTCAGCAGCGCCGCGACCGGCTACCCGACCCCCGCGTGGCGCAAGGCGTACCGCGAGGGCAGCCGCCCGGACCTGCGGGTCCCCTACCGTGAAGTGCTGCTGACCAACGGCCGCTCGGTGCCGCTGTACGACACCTCCGGCCCGTACACCGACCCCGCCTACGAGCCCGACGTACGGCGCGGACTGCCCGCGCTGCGCGACCCGTGGATCCGCCAGCGCGGCGACGTCGAGGAGTACGAGGGCCGCGAGCCCCGTCCCGAGGACGACGGCATCAAGCACACCGCCCCGCGCGGCGGCAACCTGCGCAACCTGGACGCCGTCTTCCCCGGCCGCCCGCGCCGCCCGCTGCGCGGCCGCGACGGTGCCGCCGTCAGCCAACTCGCCTACGCCAAGCGGGGGATCATCACCCCCGAGATGGAGTTCATCGCGCTCCGGGAGGGCATGGAGGCGGAGTACGTCCGCTCCGAGGTGGCCCGCGGCCGCGCGGTGATCCCGCTGAACGTGAACCACCCCGAGGTCGAGCCGGCCATCATCGGCACCAACTTCCTGGTGAAGATCAACGCCAACATCGGGAACTCGGCCGTCACCTCCTCCATCGAGGAGGAGGTCGAGAAGATGACCTGGGCCACCCGCTGGGGCGCCGACACGGTCATGGACCTCTCCACCGGCCGCAACATCCACACCACCCGCGAGTGGATCCTGCGCAACTCCCCCGTGCCGATCGGCACCGTGCCGCTCTACCAGGCCCTGGAGAAGGTCGACGGCAAGGCCGAGGAACTGTCCTGGGAGGTCTACCGGGACACCGTCATCGAGCAGTGCGAGCAGGGCGTCGACTACATGACCGTGCACGCCGGCGTGCTGCTGCGGTACGTCCCGCTGACGGCCCGTCGCAAGACCGGCATCGTCTCCCGCGGCGGCTCGATCATGGCCGCCTGGTGCCTCGCGCACCACCAGGAGAACTTCCTCTACACCAACTTCGAGGAGCTCTGCGACATCCTCGCGGCGTACGACGTCACCTTCTCGCTCGGTGACGGCCTGCGGCCCGGCTCCACCGCGGACGCCAACGACGAGGCCCAGTTCGCCGAGCTGCAGACGCTCGGGGAACTCGGCCGGATCGCCCGCGACCGGGACGTCCAGGTGATGATCGAGGGCCCTGGCCACGTCGCGATGAACAAGATCAAGGAGAACATGGATCTCCAGAAGGAGATCTGCGACGAGGCGCCGTTCTACACCCTCGGCCCGCTCACCACCGACGTCGCCCCCGGCTACGACCACATCACCTCCGGCATCGGCGCGGCGATGATCGCCTGGTGGGGCACGGCGATGCTCTGCTACGTCACGCCCAAGGAGCACCTGGGCCTGCCGAACCGGGACGACGTCAAGACCGGCGTCATCACCTACAAGATCGCCGCCCACGCCGCCGACCTCGCCAAGGGTCACCCCGGCGCCAGCGACTGGGACGACGCCCTCTCCGACGCCCGCTTCGAATTCCGCTGGGAGGACCAGTTCAACCTGGCCCTCGACCCGGAGACCGCCCGCGCCTTCCACGACGAGACCCTTCCCGCCGAACCGGCCAAGACCGCGCACTTCTGCTCCATGTGCGGGCCCAAGTTCTGCTCGATGAAGATCTCCCAGAAGATCCGCGACGAGCACGGCGACGGCTCCAGCGCCGTCGCCAGCGACTTCGACGCGGAAGCCCTCGCCGGCATGCAGGCCAAGTCCGAGGAGTTCGCCGCCCAGGGCAACCGCGTCTACTTGCCGCTGGCTGACTGACAGCACGGCTCGCAGCGGCGCCGCACCGGGAGGCAGGAGGGGGCTTCCCGGCGCGGCGCTCGGCCTGTCAGACGTTGGCGGCCGACGAGGTTTCTCCGGGGGCTTGCTGGTCCTGGACGATCTCCCGCAGGTCGATCGCCTCGACGGCCCATCGATGGGTTCGGTCGGAGACGGTCAGAGTCACCAGCTCCGGCAGGAGATCCAGGGTGTCCCGGGAGAGCCCGTCCAGGTAGCGCAGAGCCGTGGTCCGGCCCCAGCCGCGCTCGCGGAGCGCATCTCGTAGGACACCTGTGGAGTCGGTGGCGTTCTGGCAGAACTCGGCCTGCACGCGGTTGAGCTCGCGGCGAGCAGAAACGACAGCGTCCCACAGTTCTCGATCGGATGGATTTGTCACAGGCCTGCCTCGGCGAGCGGACGCTCGGACGGACCGTTCAAGGAGCGTGATCCTCTGCCCGATGATGCTTCATAGGGCATGTCGGCAGGCGATATCCACGGATGTGCTCGTTGGGGCTGAAGTCGTCGGACTGCCGGGGCGTCATGTTCGACTGCCGGATTGGGGTTCTTGTCCGGGAATCCGGCACACCCCACGGTCTGTGGGTTTCGAGGAGCCACGAGTGGCCCGGTTCGTTTGCCCGAGTGCGTCCCACGAGAGCAGCCTCCAGCGGTGGGGACTTCGGCGGGTGTTGAGCTGTATGGCGTCCATGGTCAGTTCACGTGCGTGTCAGAGTCGTCACGCGTCCGAAATGCTTCAGAATGTCAAGAACTATCCATGTGGCGGCCTGGTTGTCCCGATGTCGAGGAGCGTAGATCATGCGTGTTCCTGAATGGCTCCCCGAACAGCCTGTCCGCATCGGCCGTACCGACTGGCCCGAGCACAGCGACGAAGGAACGTACCTCCGCCTGCGGGTGGGTCAGACCGTTGTCCTGGACCGGCAGCCCTGGCACCTTCTGGAGATCCACGAGTACCCCGACCGCGAGTGGCCCGAGTCCTACCGGAAAGCCTGGCGTGAGCACGTTGAGTTGTGGAGGCACGCCGAGAACCTCCACGGTGCGAGTGGAGAGGCGACCACGCTGCCTCCCGAGCGGGCCAACTTCTACAAGCGCCCCGTGATCCTGGTCCTGCGCAACGAGAACCTCCCCAGGTCGACTCCGAAACACTGGTGCGCGCCGGCCAGCCATGACTGGCAGGTCCTCCCGGAGCACTACGCCGTCTGCCGCACCTGCGGTGAACTGCCGCCCTGCCACAACGGGGAGTACCGCTGGGACGGTGGCCCCCGGTCGGCCGAGCACAACCGAGGTGTCGCTCTCATCGTTCCGCCCGACTGCTGCATGGGCTGTGCGGAGCTCATCAAGCCCCGGGTGCGGACGGTGCGCTTTCCCGGCCCGAACCTCTGGTACCCCGAACTGGGCCACGACAGCGCGGTCTTCCACGCCCGCACCGCCTGCGCCGACCAGGTCGACTGCTACCGCAAGCAGTGGCGGGCCGAGTACACCGTGCGCAAGCCCCACTCGGCTCCCGACCTGTTGTTCCCGGACGGAGAGAGCTTCACCCTGCCGCGGACGAGACTCGCGTCGGATTACACCAAGCCGGCCAAGGACGCTCCGGTGGCGAGCGGTTTTACCCCTGCGGTGAATGCGATGTTCTCGGCGCCCCAGGTGAATCTCCTGCCTGCCGCTGCCCCCGCACCGCCGGAGTTCCAGGCCCCTTCCGCCCACCAGCCGCCCTCCGGCTACATGTCGCATCCGGAGCCTTCCGCCGGCCCCGTGCAGCCCTCCGCCTCCTCCGAGGACGTTGACGCGGTACTTCGGCTCACGGGAGCCCTCGATCTCGCCATGGCCGACCGTCCGGCTTTCCACAACGCGGAGCAGGCAGCCCGGGTGATCGAGGAACTCACCGCTGCGGTACGCAATATCGCTCTCTGTCTGAACGGTACGAATACCCGCACTCGGACCTGACCGTCGTGGCCGGTCGGTGGGCCGGCCCATGGCGGCTCTGTTGAAGTTCCGGTCCATGAAGATCTCCCAGAAGATCCGCGACGAGCACGGCGACGGCTCCAGCGCCGTCGCCGACGACTTCGACACGGAAGCCCTCGCCCGTATGCGGGCCAAGTCCGAGGAGTGCGCCGCCCAGGGCAACCGCGTCCACCTCCCGCTCGCGGACTGACTCCGGCCCCACCGACAGCGCTGTTCCGGGGAGCGGGCGGGGGCTCCCGGGGCGGCGCCTCGGCGTACCGTCGCTCAGCTGCGCCGAGCCGGTAGCGTGGGGCCGGACGTACTTCCGGGAGGACAGATGAACCCCGAGCACCTCGCGCTGATCGAGGAGTTCCGCAGGGCCGCTCCGTCGAACTTCAAGATCGAGTTCTCCGGTGACGTCATCATCATGCAGGCGTCGCCCTCCGCCATCCACGAGCGGAACCTCGCCGTGGTCCGCCGGCAGTTCGAGGCGCACGCTCCTGCCGAGTACCTCTCCACGGGGAACATGGACCTGGCGTCGCCGCAGGTGGCGAAGTTGCGAAACCCGGATCTCACCTACCTCCCCGAAGACGCCATGGCCAGCACGGAGAACAGGGTGCCGGCTGAGCTGGCGCTCATTGCCGTCGAGATCGTGTCGCCGTCCAACCCGGAGAACGACTGGGTGGGGAAGCTCCGCGACTACCCGCTGATGAGGATTCCGCTCTACCTGCTGGTCGACGCCGCGCAGAAGACCGTCACGCTGTTCGGTGAGCCGGAGAACGGCCGCTACCGGACGCGGGAGGACGCGAACTTCGGAGAGACAATCCACATCCCCGCGCCGTTCGGATTCACCCTCGACACCTCGGTGCTGCTCCCGTACTAGGTCACTGGCCGTCGGGGGGTGAGGTACTGCTCGATGCGGCGCTGGTTGTCGACCGGGCGGAGGCAGAGGTGGCGGAGCTGGGCCAGCTCGTCGGGGGTGGCGGAGAGGCGGATCAGGACGTCCAGGGCGCCGGAGCTGAGGCCGCGGCCTTCGCTGTCGTGGCTGCGGAGGCGTTCGACGGCGTGGTGCGCGGCGCGGGTGGCCGCGGCGGCTTCGAGGGCGAGGGTGTCACCGCCCCGGGTTCTGGAACCGGGGCTGACGCCGGGTCAAGGGGCGGTGGGAGGGCTGCTCGCGAATTTGTGCGAGACGCCGGGGGTGGGGGTCCGGTACTGTACGCGAGCACTTCAAACTTTATACATACCTTATGTCCAGTTTGGGATTCCTCGTGAACATCGACTTCAGCCTCGAGCCGCTTTTCTCCTGGTACGTCGTCCTCCTGATCGTCAGCGGTATCGCGATGACCGGTATCGGCGCGATGGGCAACTCCGGTCTCAGCAACGGGTGGCGCATCTTCAACGGTGTGGCCGGTGTCGGATTCGTCGGCTACGGCATTTACCTCGGGTTCATTTTCGAGGGCGGCACGTACGTCATCTTCTTCAAGGCGTTCATTCTGCCGGTCGTGATGATCATCAACTTCGTGCGCTCGCTGTCCAACCGCAACCAGGCCGCCGCCCAGCCGCCGGTGCAGTTCCAGCAGCCGTTCCCGCAGCCGGAGGCCCCGCAGGCCCCGGTGCCGGCCCAGGCCCAGGCTCCGGCCCAGGCCCAGCCGCAGGCTCCGGCGCAGCCGGCCGAGGCCGGCGGTGCGAACCAGGCCGGCTGAGCCTCACCGCAGCGGACCCGACGCCGCCCCGCCCCGAGGAGGGTGGGGCGGCGTTTCCGCGTTCCGGGGGCGGGCCGGGCGGGGAGGATGGGCGGGTGGCAGGTGGCGAGGAGCAGATGGCGGGGCTGCGGGCGGAGGCGGCGGCGCTCCGCGGCGAACTGGTGGCGTTGCGGCGGGTGTTGCACCGCGCGCCGGAGCTCGGCCTGCGCCTCCCCGCGACCCGGGCCGCGGTCGAGGCGGCGCTCGACGGGCTGGGGCTGGAGGTCACCGCCGGGCGGGAGCTCGACTCGGTGACCGCGGTGCTGCGCGGCGGCCGGCCCGGCCCGGTGGTGCTGCTGCGGGCGGACCTGGACGCGCTGCCGGTCACCGAGGCCACCGGCCTGCCGTACGCCTCGCGGACGCCCGGGGCCGCGCACGTCTGCGGGCACGACCTGCACGCCGCCGCGCTGGTGGGCGCCGCCCGGCTGCTGGCGGCGCGCCGCGCGGAGCTGGCGGGCGGCGTGGTGTTCATGTTCCAGCCCGGCGAGGAGGACGGCGGCGGGGCGGAACTGATGGTCCGGGAGGGCGTGTTGGACGCGGCGGGGGAGGGGTCGGTGGCGGCGTACGCGCTGCACGTCGCGGCCGCCCAGCTGCCGGCCGGGTTGGTGACGACCCGGCCGGGGCCGGTCCTGGCGGCGTGCGACACCCTGCGGGTGGTGCTGCGCGGCCGCGGTGGCCACGGGTCGAGTCCGCACCTGGCGCTGGACCCGGTCCCGGCGGTGTGCGAGGCGGTGCTGGCCCTGCAGTCGATGGTGACGCGGCGCATCGATGCCTTCGACCCGGTGGTGCTGACCGTGGGGAGTCTGCACGCGGGCACGGTGGACAACGCGATCCCGGAGCGGGCGGAGTTCGCGGCGACGGTGCGCAGCTTCTCGGTGGCGGCCCGGGAGCGGGTGCTGGCGGAGGCGGTGCGGCTGGTGCGGGGGATCGGCGCGGCGCACGGGCTGGAGGTGGACACCGAGGTGGAGCCGGGCTACCCGGTGACGGTGAACGACCCGGTGGAGACGGCGTTCGCGACGGGGGTGGCGGGGCGGCTGTTCGGGGCCGGGCGGGTGCTCGAACTGGACCGGCCGCTGGCGGGCTCCGAGGACTTCGGGGTGCTGGCCGCCCTGGTGCCCGCCGCGTACCTGCTGCTCGGGGCCTGCCCGGCGGGCCGCGACCCGGCGATCGCACCGTTCAACCACGCGCCGGACGCCCGGTTCGACGACGCGGTGCTCCCGGACGCCGCCGCGCTGCTCGCCGCCCTCGCCCTGGAGCGGACCTCCTCCGGGGCGGTGGCTCAGACCTCGTCGGGGCCGGTGAAGTCCGGCGGGGTGTAGCCGGGGCCGGTGAACTCGGCGTGCCGGGGGCTGCGGCCCTGCGGGTCGGTCAGCCCTTCGACGCCCGGGCTGGTGAAGCCGGGGCTGGCGTAGGTGCCGCGGCTGTAGCCGGGGCTGAGCAGGTCGGGCGGCGCGGGCCGCTGTCCGGGCAGCGGGGAGAGCGCGGGTTCGGAGTCGAGGTTGGCCAGCAGCCAGGGCAGGATCGCCCGGTCGCGCAGGGCGGTGTGCCAGGCGCGGCGGGCGTCGGCGAGGTCGGCGTACAGCTGCGGGTCCTGGCCGCGCGGGGTGGCGGAGCCGTCCCGCAGGGCGGTGAGGACCAGGCCGACGCCGCCGGCGGTGAGGGCGGCGACGCCGGCGGCGAGCGCGACCCAGCCGGCGGTGAGCACGGTCCGGCCGAGGACCAGGTCGGGTGCGGCGCCGCGCAGCACGTACCCGATCAGCAGCAGCAGGAGCGCCGCGGACCAGGCGAGGATCGGCGCCAGCACGGTCAGTACCGGGAAGAAGCCGGCGCCCTCCTCCGAGCGCAGCCGGGCGGTCAGCCCGCCGCCCGGGTGGGAGGCCGGGGCGTCGGCCAGCGCGGTGCGCAGCGCCAGGTAGTGCCGGTACTCCTCGGCCGCGCCGGCGGCGATCGGTTCGGCGTGCAGCATCGCCTTGGTGTGCAGCTGTTCGGCGGTCAGGTGGTGTCCGTCGGCGCGCAGCGCCTGCTGGACGGTGGTGTCGCGCAGCGCGTCGTCGAGGACCCGCGTGAAGTCCGGGCGGTCCTCGGCGAGCAGGTGCGTGCCGTTGCTCATGTGGGGTACCCCGTTCGGCAAGGTCACCTCCGCGAGGTCGCGCGGAGGTGGACTCGGTGCCTTGATGGTAGGGGTGCCCCGGAGGGCGCTGACAGACTGTTTCCAGAACTTCAGTCCCGTCAGCGCCCTTGCAGCTGTCGACAGTTGTTCAGTTCAACGGAAGCCGGGCGACCAGCAGGCGGCCGTTCATGGTGACGCCGCCGTCCATCGCGATGGCCAGTTCGTCGGCGTAGATGTACGGGCCGGGCACGTGCGGCTTGGCGCCGTCGTCGGGGTGGTCGGTGCCGGTCAGGTACGGGATCGGGCTGTGTCCGTGCACCACCCGGTAGCCGCCGTAGGTGGAGAGCAGCTCCTGCGCGGCCATGGTGCCGGCCTGGCCGCGGAAGGCGAAGCGCTTGGTGAACTTGCGGAAGCAGTCCCACAGCTCGTCGATGCCCTCGTCGGCGAGCACGGTGTGCACGGCGTCGTTGACGTCGGCGATGGTCTCGCCGTACTCGAGGTACGCGGTGGTGTCGGAGTGCAGCAGCAGGTGGCCGTCCTCGATGCCCATCGCGGGGAGCCGGGAGAGCCAGCTGATGTGGTGCGGTTCCAGGCGTTCCAGGTCGTGCTGCTGGCCGCCGTTGAGCCGCCAGGCGGCGAGGAAGGAGGCGGTGCCGGCGGTGGACTGCACCGGCTCGTCGCCGTACTTGGCGGCGCCGAGGAAGAGCAGCTCGTGGTTGCCCATCAGGGCGCGGCAGTACCCGCCGGCGGCGGCGGCCTCGGCGGCCAGCTGCATCACCAGGTCGATCACGCCGATGCCGTCCGGGCCGCGGTCGGTGAAGTCGCCGAGGAACCAGACCCGGGAGCGGCCGGCCGACCAGTGGCCCTCGGCGTCGATCAGGCCCTGCTGGTGGAGGGCGGCGAGCAGGTCGTCCAGGTAGCCGTGGACGTCGCCGATGACGTAGAGCGGGCCGGGGCCCTCGCCGGGCTCGGGCTGCGGGTAGGGGAAGTGCACGTCGAGGACGGGCGGGCCGAGTTCCAGGGTGGGCGGGTCCTCGGGCTGCGGCTCCTCGACCGGCGGGCCGGCGGGGCCGTCGCTGCCGGTGGTGCCGTTGCTGCCGGTGGGCGCCCAGTGGCCGGGCACCTGGACGGCGGGCTCGTCGAACTGCGCGGCCGGGTGCGGCCAGTGCTGCTCGAGGTAGCTGGCGCCGCCGTAGGTGGAGTGGGTCTCCTCGTACGAGTACCCGGCCGCGGCCTCGGCCGGCTCGGCGGGGCCGAACCAGGAGCCGTAGGGGAGCACGTCGAGGTCCTGCTGGGGGCGGGTGCCTGAGTGCGGCTGCTCAGGTTCGCGGAAGAGGTCCTCGGGTGTCATTCGACCATCATAGGAAGAGCACTTCCCCGCCGTCCTCACCTGGTCGGTATCCAAATCCTTCGGGCCGTCAGTCGGGCGGTCGGGCGGTGCCCCGGCTCGCCCGGTCTGCCCCGGTCTGAGATGGTCCAGACCACAGGGGCGACCGGGCGGTGCCGGGGCGGGGACGGGGGTCAGCTCTCGCCCGGCGGGCGCGGCGGGCTGACCGTGGTGCGCGGGTGCCGGCGTTGCGAGGAGGCCCGGACGATCAGCTCGGTGGGCATCAGCGTGCCGGGCGGCGGCCCGCTGCCGGCGGTCCGGAAGCGGGGCGGGAAGAGCCGCCCGCCGGTGGCCGGCTCGGCGGGTGCCGCGCCGGTGCCCGCCGTCGCGCCGGAGTCGACGCCCTCGATGGCGTCGATCAGCAGGTTGACCACCGTGGTGCCGATCCGGCGCGGCTTGAGCGACAGGGTGGTGATCGGCGGCTCGGTGCCGGCGTACACGTCGCTCTCGCTGCAGCAGACCAGCAGCAGGTCGTCCGGCACCCGCAGGCCGTACCGCCGGGCGGCGGCCAGCAGGTCGGTGCCGTTCGGGTCGAACAGGCCGTACACCGCGTCCGGCCGGTCCGGCCGGGCCAGCAGCCGGTCGGCGGCCACCGCCCCGGCGGCCGGGTCGTGCGCGGGGTAGGTCTCGTACACCGGCTCCTGGCCGACCCGGGCGCACCAGCCGAGGTACGCCTCGGTGGACAGCCGGGTGTAGGTGTCGGTGGAGGTGCCGGTGAGCAGGCCGATCCGGCGGGCGCCGGCCTCGCTCAGGTGCTCCAGGATGCCGAGCACCGCGGCCTCGTGGTCGTTGTCGACCCAGGCGGTGACCGGGCAGTTGCCCGGCTTGCCGTCGCTGACCACCGGCACGCCGGACCGGTAGAGCTCGCTGACCAGCGGATCCTGGTCGGGCGGGTCGATCACCACGGTGCCGTCGAGGGCGATGTTGCTCCAGACGTCGTGCCGGGAGGACGCGGGGAGCACCACCAGGGCGTAGCCGCGGCTGAGCGCGGCGCTGGTGGCGGCCCGGGCCATCTCGGCGAAGTAGGCGAACTCGGTGAAGGTGAAGGGCTCCTCGCCGTAGGTGGTGACGGTCAGTCCGATCAGGCCGGACCGGCCGGTACGCAGGGTGCGGGCGGCCGCGGACGGGCGGTAGCCGAGGCGCTCGGCGACCTCCCGCACCCTGCTTCTGGTCTCGTCGGGCAGGCGTCCCTTGCCGTTCAGGGCGTCCGAGACCGTGGTGATGGACACTCCGGCGGCCGCCGCCACGTCCCGGATGCCGGCCCGCTCCAGACGCCGCGAGGTGGTGGGTCGCCGACCGTTCTGGTTGGCTGCTGCTGTCATGGCGGACCGATCGTATGGCGCATGACGGCGGTCCGTGACCGGTTCGCTACAGAACGCTGAAGATACGTTTCTCCGTGAACGGGTCCGACCGACACCCTTCGATAGCTGCGGTTTTCCCGCCAAGTTACCTCTGACATGTGCCATCGGAACCCGGCAGAATGGCTGATCTGCACCCGTAACCCGGATGAGCATCTCACCCCTACGGGTGAGGGCGATCGGTATCGTTCAAGGCACCCGACCGGGGTGGTACGAACCGTTCGCACGGAAGAGAAACGGAGAGACCCGTGAGCGAGCTTGGTCCCCGGCTGCGCCCGACGCTGGACGCCATCCCCACCTACAAGCCCGGAAAGCCCGCCGGCGCCGACTCCTTCAAGCTGTCCTCCAACGAGAACCCGTACCCGCCGCTGCCCGGCGTGCTGGAGGCGGCCGTCGCCGCGGCCGGCAGCTTCAACCGCTACCCGGACATGGCGGTCTCCGGCCTGACCGCCGAGCTCGCCCAGCGCCTCGGCGTCCCCGCCGAGCACATCGCCACCGGCCCCGGCTCGGTCGGCGTCGCCCAGTCCCTGGTGCTCTCCACCGCCGGCGAGGGCGACGAGGTGATCTTCGCCTGGCGCTCCTTCGAGGCCTACCCGATCATCACCCAGGTCGCCGGCGCGACCCCGGTCCCGGTCCCGCTCACCGCCGACGAGGCCCACGACCTCGACGCGATGCTGGCCGCGATCACCGACCGGACCCGGCTGATCTTCGTCTGCAACCCGAACAACCCGACCGGCGCGGCCATCCACCGCGAGGAGCTGGTCCGCTTCCTCGACGCCGTCCCCGGCCACATCCTGGTCGTGCTGGACGAGGCGTACCGCGAGTTCATCCGCGACGAGCAGGTCCCGGACGGCATCGAGCTCTACCGCGACCGCCCCAACGTCTGCGTGCTGCGCACCTTCTCCAAGGCGTACGGCCTGGCCGGCCTGCGGGTCGGCTTCGCCGTCGCGCACGAGGACGTGGCCACCGCGCTGCGCAAGACCGCCGTGCCGTTCGGCGTCAGCCAGCTCGCCCAGGACGCGGCGGTCGCCTCGCTGCGCGCCGAGGACGCGCTGTTCGAGCGGGTCGAGGCGCTGGTCGGCGAGCGCACCCGGGTCTCGGCCGCGCTCGCCGCCCAGGGCTGGACCGTGGTCGACTCGCAGGCCAACTTCGTCTGGCTGCGGCTCGGCGAGCGGACCCTGGACTTCGCCGCGGCCTGCGGCGAGGCCGGCGTGGTGGTCCGCCCGTTCCCCGGCGAGGGCGTCCGGGTCTCGATCGGCGAGGTGGAGGGCAACGACCTGTTCCTCGCCACCGCCGAGGCCTTCCGCAAGGAGTTCTGACCGGCGGCCGGCGGTCCGGGCGGCACGCCCCCTCAGCGGGGGAGGGCGCCGTCCCGGACGTCGGCCCAGCACCGTACGGCGGCCTCCTCCAGCTCCATCAGGTGCCCGACGATCTCGTTCCTGGAGAGCACGGCCGTGTCGGCGCGCAGGGACACCTCGACCGCGTCGGACGAGTGGTGCACCACCCGCAGGAAGAACTTCCGGCCGGCGCGGTCCCGGGCGGTGCCGATCTCCTGGCTGATCCGGGTCCGGGCGCGCAGCTCGGCGAGCTCGTCGGGGGTCGCCCGCCCGGCGCGCTCGGCGAGGCCGTGGTCGACCCCGTTCATGGCGAGCCTGAGGTTGATGTTGCAGGAGAGGTCCACGGGCTCGCCGCGCCCGCGCTCGACCTCGGCGACGGCCGCCGCCACCTCGGCCGGGTCCCACTTGGCCGCCGCGTAGGAGGACATCGCGGCCCGGGCGGCCCGGTGCACCACCGCCGCGAAGTCCGCGCCGGCGAGGTCGACCGTGATCGGCGCGTCCTGCGCGACCGTCCCGGTGGCCCTGGTCTCGGCCAGGGTGACCCGGTTGTGGAAGCCCAGCAGAAAGTGCGCCCGGCTCCCGCCGGTGAGCCGGCCGAGCGCGGTCGAGGCGAGGCCGATGAACACGGCGGTCGGACTCGTCCGCAGGGCGCGCGCCAGGCCGTACAGCGCGACCGCCATCGCCTCGGACTCGACGTACACCTCGTGGAAGCGCAGCGGCTCGGGCGCGGCCGCCCGCCCGCGGAAGACGTCGGACGGCCAGTCGGCGAGCTGCTTGCGCCAGTACCGGACGGACCGCCGGGAGACCTCCTGCCCCTCGGGGCCCGCCTCCCACGCGGCCTGGTCCAGGGGGTGCGGCCGCCGCTCGGCCTCCGGGCCCGTCGGAGCCCCGCGCGAGCCCAGCAACTGCTCGGCCTCGGCGGCGAGGCCGCCCATGTCCCAGGCGTCCGCGGCCAGGTGGAAGACGACGAGCACCAGGTGGAGCGGCCGGCCGCCACCGGTGACGATCCCCGCCCGGACCGGGAACTCGTCCAGCGAGAACGGAACGCCCCGCAGCTCGGCCGCCAGCGCGTCGGCGGCGTCCCGGGCCCGCTCGCCGGCCGCGTCCCGCTCGACCACCCGGAGCAGGGCGGCCGGGGGCACGTGCTGGTACGGCCGGCCCGACGCGGAGCGCGGGTAGACCGTCCGCAGGGACTCGCGGTCCTCCAGGAGGACCTTCAGGACCCGCAGGACGTCGGCCGGCTCCGCGTCCGGCGGGACGTCGAGGACGAGGCTCATGTTGAAGTGCGCGTGGTCGGGGGCGAACGACTCCGCCTCGTCCCAGATGCACTGCTGACCCCAGGTCAGCCCGGCGTCCCCGGTCCGGTCACCGAGGACGTGTACGTCGTGGATTTTCGTCACCGTTTCGACCTGTTCCCGTGCAAGAGGTTCTCAGAGGCCCAGCGAACGGCCGACGAGTTCCTTCATGACCTCGTTGGTGCCGCCGTAGATGGGCATCATCCGCGTCTCCCGGTAGGCGCGGGCGGCGCGGCTGTCGTGCGGAAGTCCGTCTTCGCAGACCAGTTGCAGGCAGCGGTCGACCACCCGCTGCTGCAGGGCCGTGGTCCACCACTTCGCCTGCGCGGCGGCCACGGCGGCCGCCGCGGGCGGCAGCAGGCCCTCGACCAGGTCGAGCACGCAGCGGTCGAGGTAGGCGCGGGCCGCCTCCAGGTCGGCGGCCACCTCGGCGAGCACGAACCTGGCGGCCTGGGGGTCCGGACCCGGGGGCGCCGCGGCCCGCCGCTCCAGCGTGTCGGCGAACACCGCCTCGGCGCCCGCGACCGCGGCCACCGCGATGCTCAGCCGCTCCCGGGCCAGGTTGCCGGTCAACTGGCCCAGCCCCCGGCCCTCCTGGCCGAGCAGCCGGTCGGCCGGGACCCGGACGTCGGCCAGGTGGAGGTCGACGACATCGGTCAGCGGCGACCCGAGCGTGCGCATCGGCCTGCCCCGGTCGAGGCCGGCCGGGTCGCCCTCCAGGACGAAGAGGCTGATGCCGCCCCCGCGCCGGACCCGGGCCCGGTCGGTGACCGCCGCGACGACGACCAGCTCGGCGTGGCTGCCGTTGCTGACGAAGGTCTTGGTGCCGTTCAGCACGTAGTGGGAGCCGTCCCGGACCGCGGTGGTGCGCATCGCCTGCAGGTCGCTGCCGCAGTCCGGCTCGCTCATCGCGATGGCGACCCGGAGCCTGCCGGCGCAGAACCCGGGCAGCCACCGGTCGCGCTGCGCGGCGTCGGTCAGGTCGGTCAGGTAGGGGGCCACGACGTCGTTGTGCAGCGCGAAGCCGACCCCGGCCACGCCGGCCCGGACCAGTTCGGTGTCGAGCAGGAAGTGGTGGCGCAGGTCGGTCAGCCCGCGGCCGCCCCAGGCCGGGGGGACGTCCAGGCCGAGCAGCCCGGCGGCGCCGGCCGCGGCCCACAGGGAGGGGTCGACCGCCCCCTGCTCCTCCCAGCGGGCGTAGTGCGGGGTGATCTCCGCGGCGACGAAGGCCCGGGCCTCGGCCTGGAAGGCGAGGTGGTGCGGTCGGAGGTGGTCGGGTCTCACCGCGCTGCCCCGGGGAGCAGCGCGCGGAGCTCCTCGACCAGGTCGGCGACCGTCTCGGCGTCGTAGATGAGGGTGGTCGGCACCTCGACCCCCGTCAGGGTGCCCAGCCTGGCGGCCAGCTGCATCATGGCCAGCGAGTGCGCGCCGAGCGCGAAGAGGTCGTCCGCGGGGGTGATCAGCGGGACGCCCAGGACCTCCTGGCACAGGCCGCAGACCTCGTCGACCAGCGAGCCGGCCGCGGTCGTCCGCGGCTCCCCCGGCTCTGCTGCCTCGGCGGGTGCGGCGCGGTCGGCCGCGAGCGCGCTCAGCGCGGCCCGGTCCACCTTGTCGTGGGCGGTCAGCGGGAGCCGGTCCAGCGTCACCACGACGCCGGGCACCAGGGCCTCGGGGACCAGCGCCGCCATGTGGGCGCGGACCTGGGCGCCGGTCGGCGCGGACTCCCCGTGCGCGGCCGGGACGACGAAGGCGATCAGCGTGTCCTCGTGCACGGTCGCCGCGGCGGCGCCGAGGCCCGGGTGCTCGGCCAACCGGCTCTCGACCTCGCCGAGTTCGATCCGCTGGCCGCGCAGCTTCACCTGCCCGTCCTCGCGGCCCAGGTACTCCAGCACGCCGCCGGGGCCGATCCGGCACCGGTCGCCGGTGCGGTAGCAGCGGGAGCCGGGGACGCCCGGCTCGTCCGAGAAGCGCTCGGCGTCCAGGGCGGGCCGGTTCAGGTACCCCAGGGTCACGCCCGCGCCGGCCAGGTACAGCTCGCCCGGCTCGCCGGGTGCCACCGGCCGGCGCAGGTCGTCGAGGAGGTAGGCCCGGGTGTTGGCGATCGGGCGGCCGATCGCCGTCACCGCGCCGTCCGCGAGGTCCGCGGGGACCCGCCACAGGGTGGAGAGCACCGTCGTCTCGGTCGGGCCGTAGCCGTTGACCAGGTCGGCGAGGCGCGGCCGGAGCCGCTGGGCGAGGGCGGGCGTGAGGGCCTCGCCGCCGGTCATCGCCCGCGTCGACGGGCCGTCGAAGCCGGCGTCCAGCAGGGCCGTCCACTGCGCGGGCACCGCCTGCATCCGGTCGACGCCCTCGGCGGCGAGCAGGCGGACCAGGGCCGCGGCGTCCCGGAGTTCCTCCTCGGTGGGGACGACCAGCCGGGCGCCGGTGGCGAGCGGGACCCAGAGCTCGCCGAGGGAGATGTCGAACGTCCAGGGGGCCAGGGTGGCCCAGCGGCTCTCCGGGGTCGTCCGCAGGGCGTCGGCGAGTTCGAGCACGACGTTGAGCAGGGCGCGGTGGCTGCCCCGGACGCCCTTGGGCTGCCCGGTCGAGCCGGAGGTGTAGAGGAGGTAGGCCGGGCTCCGGTCCGTCACCGGGCCCCGGGGGGCGAGCGGTTCGGCCGTATCGGCCGCCTCCTCGGGGAGCCCGTCGGTGACGGGGACCACCGGCGGGCCGAAGGATCCGAAGCGCGGCGCCGAGGCCCCGTCGGCCAGTACGGCCCCGGCCCCCGCGTCGTCCAGCAGGAAGGCGATCCGGTCGTCCGGGTGCCGTGGGTCGACGGGCAGGACGACGGCGTCGAGCTTCCACACCGCGACCATGGCGACGACGGAGGCCGCGGAGCGGGTGGTGGCGACCGCGACCGTCGTGCCCCGGCCGACCCCCGCGGCGGCGAGCCGGCGGGCGGCGGCGTCGGCGGCCCGGTCGAGCCGGCCGTAGGTGTGCCGCTCCCCCCGGCAGACCAGGGCGATCGCGTCGGGGGCCGCCTGCGCGCGGGCCTCGAAGAGGTCGAGTACCCCGCCGTCCGGCAGGGCGCGCTCGGCTCCCGCCAGGGCGGGAGCGGGCAAGGCCGTGGTGGTGGGTGCCGTTGACACTGGATCCCCCTTGTGCCGGAGTCACGGAACGCGGGAAGCGTAGCGGCGGCGGCCCTTCGCCAGCAATGCATTTCTGCAAGTTACTGCAAAACTTTGCTGGCCAGTGGGGGTGCGGCGACCTGCGGGCGGGCCGGGACGAGGCGCAGCGAGAGCGCCAGGGCCAGCAGGGCGGCGAGCGCGGGCACCCGGTAGCCGCTGCCGGGGGCCAGGTGGTCGACCAGCCAGCCGCCGGCCGCCACCCCCGCCGAGATCCCGACCAGCAGGCCGGTCGTCGTCCAGGTGAAGCCCTCGGTGAGCTTCCCCTCCGGCACCAGTTCGCCGACCATGCCCATCGCGGTGGACATCGTCGGGGCCGTGGTGAAGCCCGCGAGGAACAGCACCGCGGCGACCTGCGGCAGCGTCCGCACGAACACCAGCGGCGTCAGCGACAGGGCCATCGCGGCCAGCGCCCAGCGCAGCCGGGTCAGGGCACGGCCGCGCGGCCGCCACAGGCCGAAGGCGATGCCGGACAGGCACGAGCCGAGCGCGTAGCAGGACAGCACCAGGCTCGCCGCCGTCTTCTGGCCGTGGGCCTGGGCGAAGCCGACGGTGGTGATCTCCATCGTCCCGAAGACGCCGCCGGTCGCGACCAGCACCAGCACCAGGGCCGCGACCCCACCGCTGCGCAGCGCGGACGCCTTGTCGGCGGCGGCCGCCGGGGGCGCGGGCGGCGGCTCGGTGCGGCGCTGGGTGGCGAGGGCGAGGCTGCCGAGCAGCGCGATCGCGTTCGCCGCCGCGTAGGCGGTCAGCGGGGAGAACGCGGTGACCAGGCCCATGACGGCGACCGGCCCCAGGATGAAGCAGATCTCGTCGGCGACGCCCTCGTAGGCGTAGGCGGTGTGCAGGGTGTGCTCGTCGCCCTTGTGCAGGTGGGCCCAGCGGGCGCGGGCCAGCGACCCGGTGTTGGGGCCGACCCCGCTGAGCGCGCAGCCGAGCAGGTACGCCCAGGTCGGCGCGTGCGTGGTGAGGGCGGCCAGGACGGCGCAGCTGCCGAGGGCGGCCAGCACCGCGGCGGGCACGGAGACCCGGGTCTGCCCGTAGCGGTCCACCAGCCGGGCCTGGCGCGGGCCGGTGGCCGCGATGGTGACCAGGACGACCGCGCCGCCGAGTCCGGCGAGGCTGTACGAGCCGTGCAGGGAGGTGACCAGCATGGTCGCCGCGAGGGAGAACATGCCGGCGGGGAAGCGGGCGAACAGGGCGATCAGCGTCAGGGGCAGCGCGCCCGGAGGGGCGAAGAGGGCTCGGTAGCCGCGGAACACGGTTCTCCTGGAACGGAAGGGGTGGGAGGGGGAGGCCCCGGGATGCCGGACGGGCCGCGACGTCGAGTATCGAACCGCTTGTTCGACGCGGTCCAACACCAGTTCTGGCCCCATTGACACGTTTCCGTTGTCAAAGTTCGACCCCGGCGGTCGGGGGAAGGACTCCCGGCGGCCCAGTCGCCCCCTGCCGTGGGAGGAAGCGGAGTTGACCGACACCCTGAAGTACCTGCTGCCCGAGGACCGGATCCCGACCACCTGGTACAACGTGCTGCCGGACCTGCCGCAGCCGGTGCCGCCGATGCTCCACCCGGGGACGAAGGAGCCGGTGACGGCGGAGGACCTGGCGCCGCTGTTCCCGGCCGAGGTGATCGCCCAGGAGTTCGCCACCGAGCGGGAGGTGGACATCCCCGGTGCGGTGATCGACATCTACCGGCAGTGGCGGCCCAGCCCGCTGGTCCGGGCCCGCCGCCTGGAGCGGACGCTGGACACCCCGGCGCGGATCTACTTCAAGTACGAGGGCGTCAACCCGACCGGCTCGCACAAGCTCAACACCGCCGTCCCGCAGGCCTACTACAACCACCGGGCCGGGGTGCGGCGGCTGGTCACCGAGACCGGCGCCGGGCAGTGGGGGAGCGCGCTGGCGCTGGCCTGCGCCTACCTGGAGATGGACTGCGACGTCTTCATGGTCCGGGTCAGCTACGACCAGAAGCCCTACCGGCGGGCGCTGATGCAGACCTTCGGCGCCTCGGTGACGGCCAGCCCGAGCGAGCTGACCGCGGTCGGCCGGGCGGTGCTGGAGCGGGACCCGCAGGCCCCCGGCAGCCTGGGGCTGGCCATCTCGGAGGCGGTCGAGGCGGTCGCGGCCAGCGGCGGCGCCGCCAAGTACGCGCTCGGCTCGGTCCTCAACCACGTGCTGCTGCACCAGACGGTGATCGGCCAGGAGGCCCTGCTCCAGTTCGAACTGGCCGACGACTACCCGGACATCGTGATCGGCGCGGCCGGCGGCGGCTCCAACTTCGGCGGCCTGGCGCTGCCCTTCCTGCGCCGCGGGCTGGCCGGCGGGCGGCAGGTGCGGGCGATCGCGGTGGAGCCCACCGCCTGCCCCACGCTCACCGAGGGCGTCTACGCCTACGACTTCGGCGACAGCTCCGGGATGACCCCGCTGGTGAAGATGCACACCCTCGGGCACGAGTTCGTGCCGCCGGCCATCCACGCCGGCGGGCTGCGCTACCACGGCATGTCGCCGATCGTCAGCCACCTCAAGGAGCTGGGCCTGGTCGAGGCCCGCGCGGTGCCGCAGACCGCCTGCTTCGACGCCGGGGTGACCTTCGCCCGCAGCGAGGGGATCGTCCCGGCGCCGGAGTCCACGCACGCGGTGCGGGCGGCCGTGGACGAGGCGCTCGCGTGCCGGGAGAGCGGCGAGGCGAAGAGCATCGTGTTCTCGCTCTCCGGGCACGGGCACTTCGACATGCAGGCATACCTGGACCACCTCGGCGGACGGCTGACCGACTGAGATCTCGGCGGCAGAACCTGGGAGGTTCCTGACCGTTGGGCCAAGGCGGGGTAGGGATCCGCACCGGATCCCTACCCCGGCAGGCCGAAATGGGCCGTCTGTCCGGATCGCCGGACCCAGCTTTCTCCCAGGTTCCGCCCAGGGGCACGCAAGAGCCCCCGGCGAAGCTGTCCGCCATGAAGGTGCTCCCGCGACGGCGTGGTGCCGTCCTCGTCAACTCCGCGCTCGGTGTCGCCCTGCTGGGCGGCGCCGCGATCGCGTACACCACCCTGGACAGCGGTACGAGTACGGCCGCGAGTGCTACCAGGACGCGGACCGCGACGGTGGCCAAGGGCACGGTCCTGGCCACCGTGTCCGGATCCGGCACGCTCGCCTCGCCGTCCGACACCGCCCAGGACTTCACCACCGGCGGCAAGGTCACCTCGGTCAAGGTGGCGGTCGGTGACGCGGTGAAGAAGGGTCAGGTGCTCGCCACCGTCGACACCACCACCGCCCAGCAGCAGGTCAACGCCGCCCAGTCGGCGCTCAACACCGCCGAGGCCAACCTGGACAAGGCCGAGGCCGGCGAGACCGTCACCACCCAGGTGAGCGGCGGCCAGTCGAGCAGCGGCACCGGCGGCCGCACCGGCGCCACCGCCGCGGCCACCCCGCAGCCCTCCACCACGACCACCACCAAGGTGGACTCCGCCCAGGTCGCCCAGGCCCAGCAGCAGGTGGACACCGCCGAGACCAACCTCGCCAACGCCAAGACCGCGCTGGCCGGCACCACGCTGACCGCCACCGCGGACGGCACGGTCGCCTCGGTCTCCGGCAAGGTCGGCGACACCGTCGGCAGTACCGGCGGATCCAGCACCGGATCGACCACCAAGTCGTCGACCACCAGCTCCTCCTCCTCGGCGCCGTCCGGCTTCATCGTGCTGACCAACCCGAGCGGCATGCAGGTCACCGCCAACTTCTCCGAGCTCGACTCGCTGAAGCTGAAGAAGGGCCAGACGGCCACCGTCACGCTCAACGCGCAGTCCGACACCAAGCTCAACGCCACCGTGCTGTCGGTCAGCTCGCTCCCCTCCAGCAGCAGCAACGGCGCGGTGCAGTACGGCGCGACGCTGCAGATCACCGGTGACACCGCGACGCTGCGCACCGGCCTGTCGGCGACCGTCTCGGTGGTCACCGGCGAGGCGGACAACGCGCTGTCGCTGCCGTCCGCCGCGCTGTCCGGCACCGGCACGACCCGCACCGCGACCGTGGTGCACGAGGACGGCTCCACCGAGCGGATCCAGGTCACCGTCGGTGTCGAGGGCGACTCCACCGTCCAGGTCACCGAGGGCCTCAAGGAGGGTGACAAGGTCGAGCTGACCACCACCACGGCCGGCACCGGCAACGGCTTCCCGTCCGGCAACTTCCCCGGACTGGGCGGCGGTGTCGGCGGCGCGGTCGGCGGCGCCGGCGGTGCGGGCGGCGGGGCGCGCACCGGCGGTGGCACGGGCGCCGGAGGCACCCGCTGATGGCGACCGGCAAGCCCCCGGTGATCCAGCTGCGCCGGGTCACCAAGTCCTACGGCCACGGCGATGCCACGGTCCACGCGCTGCGCGGCCCGTCCGCCGCCGACGGCAGCCCGCTCGGTGTCGCCCTGGACATCGAGGAGGGCGACTACGTGGCGGTGATGGGCAGTTCGGGCTCCGGCAAGTCCACCCTGATGAACATCCTGGGCTGCCTGGACGTCCCCACCGCGGGCCGCTACCTGCTGGACGGCATCGACGTCGGTCACCTGGACGAGGGCCAGCTCTCGCTGGTCCGCAACCGCAAGATCGGCTTCGTCTTCCAGTCCTTCAACCTGGTGCCGCGCACCACCGCGCTCGCCCAGGTCGAACTGCCGCTCGCCTACGCCGGCGTGCGGGCCGCCGAGCGGCGCCGCCGGGCACTGGCCGCGCTCTCCCTGGTGGGCCTCGCCGACCGGGCCGGACACAAGCCCAACGAGCTCTCCGGCGGCCAGCAGCAGCGCGTCGCGGTGGCCCGGGCCCTGGTCACCGCACCGGCGATGCTGCTCGCCGACGAACCCACCGGCAACCTGGACAGCCGCTCCACCGAGGAGGTGCTCGCCATCATCGACGGGCTCAACGCGGCCGGCCGCACCGTCGTGGTGATCACCCACGAGGACGAGGTCGCCGCCCACGCCAAGCGGGTGGTCCGGCTGGTCGACGGCGCGATCACCAGCGACGTCCGGCAGGCGAAGGTCGACGGGCCGCCGCCCGCGCTCTCCGTGGAGGTGGTCGCGTGATCGCCTGGCAGATGCTCCGCTTCGCCTTCGGCGGCCTGGTCGCCAACAAGGTCCGCTCCGCCCTCACCATGCTCGGCGTGCTGATCGGCGTCGCCTCGGTGATCCTGCTGCTCGCGGTCGGCAACGGCTCGTCCGTCGCCGTGAAGGACTCGATCACCTCGCTCGGCACCAACTCGCTGACGGTCTCCTCCACCGCCGCCCGCGGCGCGGCGGCGACCGCGGCGAAGAAGCTCACCGTCGACGACGCCCGCGCGCTGGCGAGCGCCACCGACACACCCGCGATCAAGTCGGTCGCCCCGGTGGTCACCAGCAGCGGCACCGCGCTGTACGGCGACATCTCGTACCAGGTGGGCTCGATCGTCGGCACCTACCCGGCGTACTTCGAGACCGCCAACCAGAAGGTCGCGCACGGCGACTATTTCACCGCCGACGACGTGCTGAACTCGCGCAAGGTCGCGGTGATCGGCTCCACCACCGCCAAGCAGCTCTTCGACACCGAGGACCCGGTCGGCAAGAAGATCACCATCGGCGGCACCCCGTTCACCGTGACCGGCGTGCTGCAGGCCAAGGGCTCCACCGGATTCAACGACCCGGACGACGTGGTGATCGCCCCGCTGCCGACCGTGCAGAACGCCTTCACCGGCTTCGGCTCGGTCAACCAGATCCTGGTGCAGGCCTCCTCCGCGGAGACCACCACCGAGGCGCAGTCCGACATCACCCGGATCCTGATGGGCACCCACGCCCTCAAGGACGCGAGCAAGCTCGACTTCCGGATCTCCAACCAGGCCTCGCTGCTCACCGCCCGCGAGTCCACCACCAAGACCTTCACCGTGCTGCTGGGCGCGGTGGCGGCGATCTCGCTGCTGGTCGGCGGCATCGGCATCACCAACATCATGCTGGTGACCGTCACCGAGCGGACCAAGGAGATCGGCATCCGCAAGGCGCTCGGCGCCCCGCGGGCCGTGATCCTCGGCCAGTTCCTCGCCGAGTCCACCCTGCTGTCGGTGGTCGGCGCCGGACTCGGCGTCCTCGCCGGGCTGGTCGGCTCGCACTTCAAGATCGTCGGGATCCAGCCGGTGGTCATCCCCGAGTCGGTGCTCGGCGCCTTCGCCATCGCCGTGGCCATCGGCCTGTTCTTCGGCAGCTACCCCGCCAACCGGGCCGCCGCGCTGCGCCCGATCGACGCTCTGCGACACGAGTAGACACGAGTAGGAGAAGACCCATGTCAGAAGAGCAGGAGCTGCTCGCCACCGCGCCGGACGCCCGCGACGTCACCGCCGAGCTGGCCTCCCCACCGCGCCGCAAGCTGCCCTGGGTGACCCTCGCCCTGGCCGGCTGCGTGATCGCCACGCTCTCCTTCGCCGGAGGCGTCTGGTACCAGAAGGACAACGGCACCACCACCGCGGCCGGCGGGCAGGGCCAGCGACCGAACTTCGGCCAGGGCGGTTTCCCCGGCGGGTACGGCGGCAACGGCCAGGGCACCCGCGGCGGCCAGAACGGCACCGTCCCGGGCCAGGGCGCCGGCGGCGCGAACGGCGCGGGCTTCACCCGCGGCACGGTGAAGGCCGTGGACGGCACCACCGTCTACCTCACCGACGCCACCGGCAACACCATCAAGATCACCACCGGTGACTCCACCAAGGTCACGCTGAACAAGCAGGGCGCGGTCGCCGACCTCCAGCCCGGCCAGACCGTCACCGTGGTCGGCACCAAGGGCGCCGACGGCGGCTACACCGCCACCCAGCTCACCGAGGGCGCGGCCGGGGGCTTCGGCGGAGCACGTTCCGGCAACGGTGGGTGATTAATACAACCTTCATCGACCTCACGTAGCCTCGCCGAGCTATCGTCCTGGGGGGACAGTCGACCAGGAGGCGGATCACAGGTGTCAGGGACAGCACAGGCGACCAGCGCGTCCGGCGAGGCGTTCCTGCTGGTGGTGGACGACGAGCCGAACATCCGCGAGCTGCTCTCCGCCAGCCTGCGCTTCTCCGGCTTCCGGGTGGCCTCCGCCGCCACCGGCGAGGAGGCGCTCGCGGCCGTCGCCGCCGAGCGCCCCGACCTGGTCGTGCTCGACGTGATGCTGCCCGACCTGGACGGCTTCACCGTCGTCGAGCGGCTGCGCGACCCCGCCCAGTGGCCGCACAGCCCCGAGCACGTCCCGGTGCTCTTCCTCACCGCGAAGGACGGCACCGGCGACAAGGTCCAGGGCCTCGCCGCCGGCGCCGACGACTACGTGACCAAGCCGTTCAGCCTGGAGGAGCTGATCGCCCGGATCCGGGCGATCCTCCGCCGCTCCGGCGGCCCCGCCGAGGACGGCCGGCTCACCGTCGCCGACCTCGTCCTCGACCCGCTCGCCCACGAGGTCACCCGGGCCGGCGTCCCGGTCGCGCTCTCCCCCACCGAGTTCAAGCTGCTGCACTACCTGATGGCCAACGTCGGCCGGGTGGTCTCCAAGGCGCAGATCCTCGACCACGTCTGGGCGTACGACTTCGGCGGCGACCTCTCCATCGTCGAGTCGTACATCTCCTACCTGCGCCGCAAGCTCGACTCCGGCCCGGCCCACGGCCCCAAACTGATCCACACCGTGCGCGGCATCGGCTACGCCCTGCGCCGACCGCCGCAGGGCTGATGGCCGCCCGGCTCTCGCTGCGCGCCCGGCTGCTGGTCCTGGCGCTGCTGCTGGTCACCACCGGGCTCGTGGTCAGCGACACCCTGGTGCTCGGCACGGTCCGCGGCCAGCTGGTCGAGCGGGCCGACCAGCAGCTGCGGCGCACCGCCGACCAGCTCGCCCGGCGGGTGCCCGCCAGGGCCCTGCAGCAGCCCAACCCGCTCAGCCAGCAGCAGCCGGGCCGCCGGGTCGCCCTGCCCAGCCAGTTCGTGGTCCAGTACCTCGGCGCCGACGGCAGCCCGCAGTCCACGATCCGCCAGCCGATGGCCGACACCGATCCGTCCCCGCAGCTGCCCGGGATGAACGCGGCCGCCCTCGCCGAGCGCAAGGGCCACCCCTTCACCGCCCCCGCCGGGCGCGACGGCCACTGGCGGACCCTGGTCATGCCGGTGCAGCGGGCCAACCAGACCGACTTCTCCACCCCCGCCTACGTCCTGGTCGCCATCCCGATGGACGACGTGGACGAGACCATCGGCCGACTCCGCACCACCTTCCTCACCATCGGCGGCGGCGTGCTGGCCGGCATCGCCCTGCTCGGCGCCGTCGCCGTCCGGGCCGGACTGCGCCCGCTGCGCCAGCTGGAGAAGGGCGCCGAGCGGATCGCCTCCGGCGAGCTCTCCCATCGGATGCCGGAGCTCGGCCGCCGCACCGAGGTCGGCCGGCTCTCCGCCGCGCTCAACACCATGCTCAGCCAGATCGAGTCCGCGTTCGCCGCCCGGGCCGCCTCCGAGGCCCGGATGCGGCGCTTCGTCGCCGATGCCTCGCACGAGCTGCGCACCCCGCTGGCCGGCATCCGCGGCTTCGCCGAACTGCACCGGATGGGCGCCCTGGAGGACGTCGACCGGGCGATGGACCGGATCGAGTCCGAGGCGGTCCGGCTGGGCGGCCTGGTCGAGGACCTGCTGATGCTGGCCCGGCTGGACGAGGAGCGCCCGCTCGACCTGGCCCCGATGGACCTGCGCACCCTGGCCGCCGACGCCCTGCACGACCTCACCGCGCTCGACCCCGGCCGTCCGGTCTCGCTCACCGGGCCGGACGGCACCGGCGCACCGCAGCCCGCTCCGGTCCTCGGCGACGAGGCCCGGCTGCGCCAGGTGGTCACCAACCTGGTCGGCAACGCGGTCAAGCACACCCCGGCCGGCACCGCGGTCCGGATCGGGGTCGGCTCCGACTCCGGCGGCTGCCTGCTGGAGGTGGCCGACCAGGGCCCGGGGCTGAACGAGGATCAGGCCGGGCTGGTCTTCGAGCGCTTCTACCGGGTCGACTCCTCGCGCAGCCGCACCGGCGGCGGGGGAGCGGGCCTGGGCCTGGCCATCGCGTCGGCGCTGGTCCGGGCGCACGGCGGGACCATCTCGCTGGACACCGCTCCCGGCCGGGGCGCCGCCTTCCGGGTCGAGCTGCCCCGCCAGCGCTGAGCTGTCAAGCGCCGATCGGTACAGCCGACCTGCCCTGATGTTCCTTGTGACCGGCCGATCCCGCGTCGGATCATCGCCCTGTCCGAAAGTCGTACCCCGCCCGCAGGGCCCGTGTAAGCATCGTGGATACTCTCCTTGTGAAAGTGTTCACTTTCACAAGCGGGCAAGCTTGGCGTAGTTCGGCGCGGTTGAGTGCTAGAAATTCGTTTTGTCCGTTATATGGCAATTTACGGCCGAGAGAGGGCGCAGTGGAGCTAGCAGTCGCTCACGAGACCATCGCGCGATGGCAGTTCGGCATCACCACCGTCTACCACTTCCTCTTCGTCCCGCTGACGATCAGCCTGGCCTCGATCGTGGCCGGTCTGGAGACCGCCTGGGTCCGGACGGGCAAGGAGAAGTACTTCCACGCCACCAGGTTCTGGGGCAAGCTCTTCCTGATCAACATCGCCATGGGCGTGGTCACCGGCATCGTCCAGGAGTTCCAGTTCGGCATGAACTGGTCCGACTACTCGCGCTTCGTCGGTGACGTGTTCGGCGCCCCGCTGGCGATGGAGGCGCTGATCGCCTTCTTCTTCGAGTCGACCTTCATCGGCCTGTGGATCTTCGGCTGGGACCGGCTCCCGAAGAAGCTGCACTGCGCCTGCATCTGGCTGGTCGCCATCGGCACGGTCCTCTCCGGCTACTTCATCCTGGCCGCCAACTCCTGGATGCAGCACCCGGTCGGCTACCGGATCAACGAGGCCACCGGCAAGGCGCAGCTCACCGACATCGGCCGGGTGCTGTTCCAGAACACCACGCTGGTCCAGGTCTTCCACACCCTGACCGCCGCCTTCCTCACCGGCGCCGCCTTCGTGGTCGGCATCGCCTCGTACCACCTGTGGCGGGCCAAGCGCGGCAAGGAGGACGACCGCAAGAAGGTCGCCGCGATGGTCACCTCGCTGCGGGTGGGCCTGGCCATCGCCGCGATCGCCGGCCTCGGCACCGCGCTCAGCGGCGACACCCTGGCCAAGGTGATGTTCGAGCAGCAGCCGATGAAGATGGCCGCCGCCGAGGCGCTCTGGGAGACCCAGGACCCCGCCCCGTTCTCGATCTTCGCGGTCGGCAACGTCAACGAGGGCCACAACTCGGTCGAGCTGGAGATCCCCGGGATACTGTCCTTCCTCGCCAACGGGAACTTCTCCTCCGCGGTGCCCGGCATCAACGACACCGCCGCCGCCGAGGCCGCCGCGTACGGCGGGCAGCCCAGCGACTACATCCCGAGCATCTTCGTCACCTACTGGGGCTTCCGCCTCATGATCGGCTTCGGGATGACCTCCTTCGTGGCCGCCGTGATCGGCCTGTGGACCACCCGGCGGAAGTTCTGGCTCGCCCCCGAGCACCGCACCGGCGAGGACGTCCCGCCCAAGCTGATGCTCACCAAGCACCGCGAGATGAACACCTTCTTCACCAGGTGGAGCTGGCGGATCGGCATCCTCACCATGGGCTTCCCGCTGATCGCCAACAGCTTCGGCTGGATCTTCACCGAGATGGGCCGTCAGCCCTGGGTCGTCTTCGGCCTGATGCGCACCGCCGACGCCGTCTCCCCCAACGTGGGCGTCGGCCTGCAGATCGGCGCGCTGACCACCTTCACCCTGCTGTACGCGATCCTCGCGGTCATCGAGGTCCGCCTGCTGGTCAAGTACGCCAAGCCGGGCCCGGTCACCTCCGAGCAGCCGCCCGCGAAGGACCCGACGCTGCGCGGGCCGTCCTCCGACGAGGACGCCGACAAGCCCCTCGCCTTCGCCTACTGAGGACGGACGATGCACCTCCACGACCTCTGGTTCATCCTGATCGCCGTCCTGTGGATCGGCTACTTCTTCCTCGAGGGCTTCGACTTCGGCATCGGCATCCTGACCCGGACACTGGCCCGGAACACCACCGAGCGGCGCGTCCTGATCAACACCATCGGCCCGGTCTGGGACGGCAACGAGGTGTGGCTGCTGACCGCCGGCGGCGCCACCTTCGCGGCCTTCCCCGACTGGTACGCGACCCTGTTCAGCGGCTTCTACATCCCGCTGCTGGCCATCCTGGTCTGCCTGATCGTGCGCGGCGTGGCCTTCGAGTACCGGGCCAAGCGCGACGACGAGCGCTGGCAGCGCAACTGGGAGACGGCGATCTTCTGGACCTCCCTGCTGCCCGCCTTCCTGTGGGGCGTCGCCTTCGCCAACATCGTCCACGGCGTCGACATCGACCAGGACAAGAACTACGTCGGCACCTTCTGGGACCTGCTCAACCCGTACGCCATCCTCGGCGGCCTCACCACCCTGGTGCTGTTCACCTTCCACGGCGCCCTGTTCGCCGCGCTGAAGACCGTCGGCGACATCCGGGAACGGGCCCGCGCCCAGGCGCTGGTGCTCGGCGCCGTCACCGCCGTCCTGGCCCTGGTCTTCCTGATCTGGACCCAGGCCCACAGCGGCAACGGCTGGTCGCTCGCCGCCACGGTGGTCGCGGTGCTGGCCCTGCTCGGCGCGCTGGCGGCCAACCAGCTGGCCCGGGAGGGCTGGGCGTTCGTGCTCTCCGGCCTGACGGTCGTGGCGGCGGTCGCGATGCTCTTCCTCGCGCTCTTCCCGGACGTCATGCCCTCCACGCTGAACCCGGACTGGTCGCTGACCGTCACCAACGCCGCCTCGTCCGCCTACACCCTCAAGGTGATGTCGATCGTCGCGGCGGTCTTCACCCCGATCGTGCTGCTCTACCAGGGCTGGACGTACTGGGTGTTCCGCAAGCGGATCGGTGTCCAGCACATCCCCTCGGCCCACTGAATCCCACGGGAACTGGAGCGGTGCAGTGATGGAACGCCGGCAGCAGCGGATGCGCCCCGTCGACCCGCGGCTGCTGGCGTACGCCCGCACCACCCGGGCCTTCCTCGCCGGATCGGTCCTGCTCGGCGGGGCCGGCGCGATCCTGGTCGTGCTCCAGGCCGGACTGATCGCCGAACTGGTCGTCCGGTCCTTCCAGCAGGGCGCGCGGGACGTCGGCGGGCTGCTGCTCGCCCTGCTCGCCGTCGCGGCCGGCCGGGCGGCCGTCGCCTGGCTGACCGAACTGACCGCCCACCGCTCGGTGGCGCGGGTGAAGTCCACGCTCCGGCGCCGGCTGCTGGAGCACGCCACCGCCCTCGGGCCGGCCTACCTGCAAGGGCGCCGGACCGGGGAGCTGACCGCCCTCGCCACCCGCGGCGTCGACGCCCTGGACGACTACTTCGCGCGGTACCTGCCGCAGTTGGCCCTCGCCGTCGTCGTCCCCGCGGTGGTGCTCGCCCGGATCCTCGGCGCGGACTGGGAGTCGGCCGCGGTCATCGCCGTCACGCTGCCGCTGATCCCGCTGTTCATGGTGCTCATCGGCCTCGCCACCCAGGCCCGGATGGACCGTCAGTGGACCGGCCTCGCCCGGCTCTCCCACCACTTCCTCGACGTGGTCGAGGGACTGCCCACGCTCAAGGTGTTCGGACGGGCGAAGGCCCAGGCCCGGACCATCGCCCGGATCACCGACGAGTACCGCCGCTCCACCCTGCGGACCCTGCGGATCGCCTTCGTCTCCTCCTTCGCCCTGGAACTGCTGTCCACCCTGTCGGTGGCCCTGGTCGCGGTGTCGATCGGCTTCCGGCTGGTCAACGGCACCCTCGACCTGGAGACCGGCCTGCTGGTCCTGGTCCTCGCCCCCGAGGTGTACCTGCCGATCCGTCAGGTCGGCGCGCTCTACCACTCCAGCGTCGAAGGACTGACCGCGGCGGGCGAGGTGTTCGAGGTCCTGGAGACGCCGGTCCCGGCCGGCGGCACCCGGACCGTACCGCCGCTCGGCACCGCGACGATCGCCCTGGACGGCGTGAGCGTCACCCACCCCGGGCGGGAGCTGCCCGCGCTGCGCGAGGTCTCCTTCGCCCTGCCGGTCGGCGCGACCACGGTCGTCACCGGTCCGAGCGGCGCGGGCAAGTCCACCCTGCTGGCCGTGCTGCTCGGCTTCGTCCGGCCCGAGCGCGGCCGGGTCCTGGTCGACGGACACGACCTCGCCGAGTACGACCCGGACGGCTGGCGGAGCCAGATCGCCTGGGTGCCGCAGCACCCGCACCTGTTCGCCGGGACGGTCGCGGACAACGTCCGGCTCGCCCGGCCCTCGGCCGACGACCACGAGGTGCGGGAGGCCCTGGCCGCCGCCCACGCCCTGGAGTTCGCCGAGCCGCAGACCGTCCTCGGCGAGGACGGCGCCGGGCTGTCCGCCGGACAGCGGCAGCGGATCGCCCTGGCCCGCGCGATCCTCGCCGACCGGCCCGTCCTGCTCCTCGACGAGCCCACCGCCAACCTCGACGGCGCGAGCGAAGCCGCCCTGGTCGCCACCGTCCGCGAGCTCGCCGTCGGCCGGACCGTCCTGCTGATCGCCCACCGCCCGGCCCTCCTCGCCCTCCCGCACCACCGGGTGCACCTGGACGGGCCGCCCGCCGACCGGCCTGCCGGCCCGGGGGCCGCGGTCCCGCCGGTCGGCGCGGTCTCGGCCGCGGGCGGCGCGGCTGCGGCTTCGGGCGGTGCGGCTCCCGGGCCGACGCCCGCAGAACCGGTCGCGGCCACGCGCGTGCGGCTCGCCCCGGCCGTCGCGCTCGGCGCGCTGGCCCTCGGGTGCGCGGTGGCCCTGATGGCGACGTCCGGCTGGCTGATCTCGTACGCCTCGCAGATGCCGCCCGTGCTGTACCTGATGATGGCGGTGACCTCCGTCCGGGCCTTCGGCATCGGCCGCAGCGTCTTCCGCTACGCCGAGCGGCTGGTCTCCCACGACGCCGTGCTCAAGGCGCTCGCCGGAGTCAGGACCGCCGTCTACACCCGGCTCGAACAGCTCGCCCCCGCCGGCCTCCCCGCGTTCCGTCGCGGCGACCTGCTGGCCCGGCTGGTCTCCGACGTCGACGCCGTGCAGGACCACTACCTGCGCTGGCGCCTGCCCGCCGCCGTCGCGGCGCTCGTCTCCCTCGCCGCCTCCGCCGCCACGGCCGCGTTCCTCCCGGCCGCCGGGGTGGTCCTGGCGGCGGGCCTGCTGCTCGCCGGAGCCGTCGTCCCCGCCCTCGCGGTGCGCCTCTCCGGCCGGGCCGAGCGCCGCCGGGCCTCGGCCCGGGGCGAGCTGGCGGTGTCCGTGGTCGACACCTTCACCGGCACCGCCGAGCTGACCGTGGCCGGCGCCCTCCCGGCCCGGCTCGCCGCCGTCCGGGCCGCCGACGCCCGGCTGACCGGGCTGGCCGCCCGCTCGGCGGCCACCGCCGGCCTGGGAGCCGGCCTGACCGCGCTGGTCACCGGCGCGACCGTCACCCTCTCCGCCGCGGTCGGGGTGCAGGCGGTGGCGGCGGGCTCGCTGCCCGGTACCTGCCTGGCCGTGGTCGTCCTCACCCCGCTGGCCGCATTCGAGGCGGTCGCCGGGATGCCGACGGCGGTGCAGTTCCGCGAGCGGGCGCGGGCCGCCCGGGCCCGGCTGGACGAGGTGCTGGCCCGCCCCGTCCCGGTCGCCGAACCCGCCGACCCGGCGCCCGTCCCCGCCGACCCGCTGCCGATCGCCCTGCGCGGGGTGACCGCCCGCTGGCCGGGCGCCGACCGCGACGCGCTGACCGGCGTCGACCTGGACCTCACCGCGGGCCGCCGGATCGCCGTGGTCGGCCCGTCCGGCTCCGGGAAGACCACCCTCGCCCAGGTGCTGCTGCGCTTCCTCGACCAGGCGTCCGGCACGGTGACCCTCGCCGCCGGCCGTCCACAGGCTGTGGACACCCGTTCGGCCGCGGCCGACGAGGTCCGCCGCACCGTCGGCCTGTGCGCCCAGGACGCGCACGTCTTCGACAGCTCCCTGCGCGAGAACCTGCGCCTCGCCCGCCCCGACGCCACCGACGCCGACCTGCGCGGCGCACTCGCCGCCGCCCGGCTGCTCGACTGGGTGGACACCCTGCCCGCCGGGCTGGACACCATGGTCGGCGAGCACGGCGCCCGGATCTCCGGCGGCCAGCGGCAGCGCCTCGCCCTGGCCCGGGCCCTGCTCGCGGACTTCCCGGTGCTGATCCTCGACGAGCCGGCCGAGCACCTCGACCTGCCGACCGCCGACGCGCTCACCGCCGACCTGCTCGCCGCCACCGCGGGCCGCACCACCCTGCTGATCACCCACCGGCTGGCCGGGCTGGACGACACCACCGTCGACGAGGTGCTGGTGCTGGACGCCGGCCGGGTGGCCGAGCGCGGCCCCTGGTCCGTGCTGGCGGGCGACGACCGGAGCCGGCTGGCCGCGATGCTGCGCCGCGAGCGGGAGGCCGACACGGCCGACGCCGCGACGGGCGGGCAGGAGGGCGCGGCGACGGGCGCGGACACGCTGACCGTCGCGGTCTGACTTTCGGACAAAGGGAGGCAAACTAGCCCCATGGAGACCCCGCCCCCGGCCACCTCCCCCGCCGTGCCCTCCGACCCCGCCGCATCCGTTGCATCCGCTGCATCCGCCGCGGACCAGGAACCGGCCGCGCCGCGCGTCCCCGAGATCTCCTCGCTCGGCCTGGACACCCTGGTCACCGAGGTCTCCGAACGCCTGCAGTCGGCCGCCGCCGTCACCGACCGGATGCAGCGGCTGCTGGAGGCGGTCGTCTCGGTCGGCGCCGGACTCGACCTGCACGCCACCCTGCAGCGGATCGCCAGCGGCGCCGCCGAACTGGTCGACGCCCAGTACGCGGCGCTCGGCGTGATCTCCCCCCACGGCACCGGCCTGTCCGACTTCATCCACATCGGCATCGACGACGCGACCGCCGCCGCGATCGGCGAGCTGCCGGCCGGCCGCGGCATCCTCGGCGCGCTGATCGACAACCCCGAGCCGCTGCGCCTGGCCGACCTCTCCGAGGACCCGCGCTCCACCGGGTTCCCCGCCCACCACCCGCCGATGCGGTCCTTCCTGGGCGTGCCGATCCGGGTCCGCGGCGAGGTGTTCGGCAACCTCTACCTGACCGAGAAGCAGGGCGCCGGCGGGTTCACGCCCGAGGACAAGCAGGTGGTGCTCGCGCTGGCGGCCGCCGCCGGCGTGGCGATCGAGAACTCCCGGCTGTACGAGGAGGGCCGGCGCCGCGAGCGGTGGATCGCCGGCGCGGCCGCGGTCACCACCGCGCTGCTCTCCACCGACGAGGCGCAGGTCGCGCTGACGGTGGCCGCCGAACAGGTCCGCGAACTCGCGGACGGCGCGGTCGGCATGATCCTGCTGCCGGCCGGCGAGAGCCAGATGCGGGTCGCGCACGCCTCCGGCGAGGCCGCCGAGTACCTCAACGGCGAACTGCTGCCCGAGGACAGCTTCACCGCCCGGCTGCTGGCCGGCGAACCGATCTACCTGGAGGACATGTCCACCGACCCGACCGTGGTGATCCGGATCGCCCGCGAGTTCGGGCCGTCGATGGCGGTGCCGATGGTGTCCGCCGGACGCGTCCTCGGCGGCCTGTGCGTGTGGCGGCCGCGCGGCACCGCCCCGTTCACCGCCGCGGAGAAGCAGCTCGCCCAGACCTTCGCCTCCCAGGCCGCCCTCGCCCTGCGGCTCGCCGAGTACCAGCGCGACAAGCAGCGCCTGGCCGTCTTCCAGGACCGCGACCGGATCGCCCGCGACCTGCACGACCTGGTCATCCAGCGGCTCTTCGCCACCGGGATGATGCTGGAGAGCGCCGCCCGCCGCTCCGTCGTCCCCGAGGTGCAGACCGGCATCGGCAAGGCGGTGGACGAGCTGGACGCCACCATCCAGGAGGTCCGCACCACCATCTACGCCCTCCAGCACGGCGACACCGACGACGAACCGGACACCCTCCGGACCCGCGTCCTGCGCGAGGGCAGCCAGGCTGCCGCCGCGCTCGGCTTCAAGCCCGCGATCACCTTCACCGGCCCGGTGGAGAGCCTGGTCGGCGAGCAGACCTCCCGCCAACTCCTCGCCGCACTGCGGGAGATGCTCTCCAACACGGCCAGGCACGCGCGGGCCTCCCGGGTCGCCGTCGACGTCGACGCCACCGTCCACCTCGGCGACCGCGGGCGGCCGCTCTCCGGCGACCCCGAGGCGCCGGTCCGGTCCGGCAGGCCCGGCGTCCTGCTCACCGTCACCGACGACGGCGTGGGCATCCCGGACGGCGGCCGGCGCAGCGGACTGCGCAACCTCACCCGCCGCGCCGAGGCGCTCGGCGGCGACGCCTGGCACGAGACCGGCCCGAACGGCAAGGGCACCCGGGTCCGCTGGACCGCCCGGCTCTGACCGCCCGGCTCCGACTGCCCGGCTCCGACTGCCCGGCTCCGACCGCCCGGCTCCGACCCGCCCCGCGCCGCAGGGGCCTACGCCAGCAGGGTCTCGATCACCGCGGCCACGCCGTCGTGCTCGTTGCTCACCGTGTGCCGGGCCACCGCCGCCAGCACCTGCGGGTGCGCGTTGGCGACCGCGTACGAGTCGCCCGCCCAGGCCAGCATCTCCAGGTCGTTCGGCATGTCCCCGAACGCCACCACCTCGGACCGGTCGATGCCCTGCTCGCGGCACCACCGGGCCAGCGTGCTCGCCTTGGTCACCCCCGGCGCGCTGATCTCCAGCAGCGCCACCGGGCTGGACCGGGTGATCTCGGCGTGCTGCCCGGCCACCGCCCGCGCCCGGGCCAGGAACTCGTCCGGCTCCAGCTCCGGGTGCTTCGCCAGCAGCTTGAACATGCCCTCCACGGTGCCGTCCGCCAGCAGCCGCTCGGCCGGCGCCACCGGGTGCTCCTTGTCGGACTCCCACATCACCAGGGTGTACTCCGGCTCCCGGGCGAACCCGGCCGGGTACTCGAACGCGAACGCGGTGCCCGGCAGTTCGGCCTTCAGCGCGGCCACCACCGCCAGCGCGTCCGCGGTCCGCAGCGGGAAGCTCTCCAGCAGCTCCCCGCGCCGCACGTCCACCACCGCGCCGCCGTTCGAGCAGATCGCCACCCCGTGGCCGCCGATGTGCCCGGTCACCTGCTTCATCCAGCGCGGCGGCCGGCCCGTCACGAACACCACCTGGACACCCGCCGCCTCCGCCGCCGCCAGCGCGGCGGCGGTCCGCTCGGAGACGGTCCCGCCCGAGCAGAGCAGGGTGCCGTCGAGGTCGGTGGCGATCAGGCGGGGGCGCGGGGAGGTGGTCACCCGACCATCTTCGCGCACCCCGCCCGAACGGCGTAGCTCCCCGGCGCCACCGGCCCACGGCCGGCCTCGGCGCCGCCGGCAGCAGTACAACGGCCCGCACCGAGCTTCGGGGCCGCCCCCGGCCGCGGCGGCGTAGGGTCGGGGCCATGCGTCTGAGTACGGTGATCCTCCCCATCCACCGGTGGAGCGAGGGGCAGAAGATCTGGCGGCGGGCCGAGGACCTCGGGTTCCATGCCGCGTACACCTATGACCACCTGTCGTGGCGGAGCTTCCGGGACGAGCCGTGGTTCGGCTCGGTCCCGACGCTGACGGCGGCGGCGACGGCGACCGAGCGGCTGCGCCTGGGCACGCTGGTCACCTCGCCGAACTTCCGGCACCCGGTGACGCTGGCGAAGGAGCTGATCACGCTGGACGACGTGTCCGGCGGGCGGCTGACGCTGGGGATCGGGGCCGGCGGGGTCGGGTTCGACGCGACGGCGATGGGGCAGGAGGCCTGGTCGCCGAAGGAGCGGGCGGACCGCTTCGCGGAGTTCCTGCCGCTGCTGGACGAGCTGCTGACCACCGACGCGACGACGCGCGAGGGCACGTACTACTCGGCGGTGGAGGCGCGGAACATCCCGGGCTGCGTGCAGACGCCCCGGGTGCCGTTCTACGTGGCGGCGACCGGTCCGCGCGGGCTGCGGCTGGCGGCGGAGCACGGGCAGGGCTGGGTGACGTACGGCGACCCGCGCGGCCCGGGCGACGTCCCGGTGGAGCAGGCGCCCGCCGTGATCGCGAAGCAGCTGGCGAAGCTGACGGAGGCCTGCGAGGCGCGCGGCCGGGACGTCGGCGAGCTGGCGAAGGTGCTGCTGCAGGGGTCGACGGCGGAGCGGCCGCTGCAGTCGCTGGACGCCTTCGTGGACTGGGCCGGGCAGTACCGGGAGATCGGCATCACCGAGCTGGTGATCCACTGGCCGGTGCCGGACTCGATCTTCGAGAACGACCTCGCGGTCTTCGAACGGATCGCCACCGAGGGCCTGGCCCAGCTGGGTTGAGTGGAACCCTACAAAAAGCGAGCGGAAGCGATTTCGCGCGTTCGCCGGGGATTCACGCGCGGGACGGCGGGTGTTGGCCGGTCGCTGGGAGTGTCGCGGGCACAATTCCGCACTTCCCGCGAGGAGCGTTATGCGTTTCAGACTTCCGTCCGCCCGGATCGCGGCGGTCGGAGCCGCGCTGGCCGTCGCTGCCGGATCGGCGCCGGCCGCGTTCGCGGCGCCGGGTGCGCCGGGCACCCGGCCGTCGTTCTGCGGTCACGACAACCGGCACACGCCGTTCGCGCAGTACCTGTGCGCGCAGGAGGGCGACCTGCTGGACGTCCGGATCGGGGACGTGCACCCGACCCAGCCGGCGCTGGGCTACGACGAGGTGTACTACAAGCTCGGCCGGTACACCCTCGGCAAGGACGCGATCAACAAGAAGTTCAGTGACTGGTGCGAGGCGGACGGCCGGATCGAGGCCGTGGCGGCGGCACCCGGCGCGCGCCTGGACGACCCGTCCTCGTTCACCTGCGCGCTGCCGGTGGGCGGGGAGACCGCGGCGAGCATCGAGCCGATGAAGACGGTCGTGATCGGCCCCGGCGGGGAGCCGTTCCTGACGGACGGCCACCACACCCTGACCTCGTTCTTCGAGACCCCGGACGGCGGCGCCGACCTGCACGTCCGGCTGCGGGTGCAGGCCAACTTCAGCAACCTGACCCGGCAGGCGTTCTGGGACCAGATGCAGGCCCACAAGTGGGTGTACCTGAGCGACCCCGAGGGCAACCCGGTCAGGATCAACAAGCTGCCGACCGGCGTCGGCCTGGCCAACTTCGAGAACGACAAGTACCGCGGCCTGCTCTACTTCGGCCGCGACATCGGCTACGCGCAGAACGGCCTGCCGTTCCAGGAGTTCTACTGGGGCAGCTGGGTGCGCGACACCGCGCCGGTGGCCGACTGGGACACCACCGACCAGGCCGGCTACCTGGCGGCGGTGCGGACCGTGACCGAGGCGATGACCGCGCTGCCCAAGGACACCGTGGTGGACAGCGGGTTCACCGCCGGCCAGCTCGGCGCGCTGAGCCAGTGGAACGCGGGCAAGGCCGCCAACAAGGGCGAGTTCGACAAGCTGAGCAAGCCGTACTCCGACGCGAAGCCGGGCAAGCTGGCGTACGCGCTGGAGTACAAGCGGGTGCACGGCCTGGGCTGACCGCACAGGGGGAAGCAGGGGAAGCAGGGGGAGCAGGGGGACGGAGGGGACCGGCGCGGGGCGCCGGTCCCCTCCGGCGTACCCGGCCCCTCGGCAGGCCGGTGCTACTGCCGTATGATCCGCTCGCCCCCGATCGATCCCGCCGGGCGAACGCGGGATCCCGCACCACGAGGAAGAGCCATGGCCGCACCCACCGTCCCGGTCACCCAGGAACCACTGCCGGAGGCCGTACAGGCGCTGGCCGCCGCCGAGCGGCTCGGCGCGCTGCGCGAGACCTTCCTGCCCAAGCGCCACGGCGCCGGCCGGGTCACCGCGATGCTGTTCTTCACCCTGCTCGGCCTCGCCTGCTTCGTCCTGCCCGGACTCTTCTTCATCTGGGTGCTGTGGCAGACACCGAACTTCAACCCCAAGCAGGCGGCCCGACGCCTCCACCTCTTCGACCACGGCCTCGTCGTGGTCGACCACACCGGCCCGGTCGGGGCGCTGCGCTGGGACTCGATGGCCGCGCTCCAGCAGATCACCGAGCGCTACGCCAACGGCATCCACGTCGGCACCAACTACGTCTACACGCTGTACACGCAGAACGGCGCCACCATCAAGGTCACCGACCTGTTCGCCAACCCCGAGCGCTGGGGCCTGATCATCCAGCACGCCATCACCAACGCCCAGCTGCCGGGCGTGCTGGAGATGCTGGGACGCGGCGAGACGGTCCGCTTCGGCGACATCGCGGTGACCACCGGCGGCGTCGCCACGCCCAAGCGCGGTGCGGTCGGGTGGGCCGAGATCCAGCGCTTCGAGGTGAAGGACGGCATGGTGTTCCTCTCCCGGGCGGGCAAGCTCCTGCCCTGGTCGAGCACCCCGGTCGGGAAGATCCCGAACTTCTTCCTCTTCCTCGCGACCGTCGAGCGGCTGCGCCGGCAGCAGTCCGCGGTCTGACACCGAACACACGGAAACACCAGGGGGGACGCACCATGAGCGAGCACCAGTACCAGTACTTCCATCCCGGGCCGCCGCCCGCCCCGCAGCCGGGCGTGGTCCCGCTGCGGCCGCTCGGCTTCGGCGACGTGCTCACCGGCGTGATGAACACCGTCCGCCGCTACTTCGCGCAGCTCTACGTGCCGGTGCTCGCCGCGACGGCGGGCGTGCTGCTGGTGCTCGCGGTCTACGCGGTGGTGGCGTACGGGCTGCTGATCGACCTGTACCGGCAGGTGGTCGCCGACAAGTGGTACGAGCCGACCGACGGCCAGCTGGTCACCCTGGTCACGGTCGCCGTCTCCGGCTGGCTGCTGCTGGTGCTCTGCCTCGGCGCGCTGAGCGTGGTGGCCGCCGCGACCGGCACGGTGGTCACCCGGCACGCGGTCATCGGCAAGCCGGTGAGCACCCGCGCGGTGTGGGCCGAGTCGCGCCGCCACCTGGGACGGATCACCGCCGAGTACCTGCTGCTGGGCGGCGGCGCCCTCCTCGGGACGGCCGTGCTGATGGTGCTGTGGGTGGCCGTGTCGGCCGTGCTGGGCAGCGCGGTGGTCGGCGTCCTCTTCGGGCTGCTCGCGGTGGCCTGCTGGGTGGGGCTGTTCTACGCGCAGGTGCGGCTGACCCTGCTGGTGCCGGTCCTGGTGATGGAGGAGAGCCGCCCGCTGGCCGCCTTCCCGCGGGCCTGGCGGCTCAACGAGGGCGCCTGGCTGCGCAGCTTCGGTATCCCGTACGTGGTGAACCTGATCGCCTCGATGGGCGGACAGCTGGTGGCCACGCCGTTCGTGCTGGTGGGCGTGCTGATCGCGCTGCCGTTCGGCGCGGACCCGCAGCCGCCGTCGCCCGGGGTGCTGGTCGCGGCCGTGCTGCTGTTCCTGGTCGGCGTGCTGCTGAGCACCGCGGTGACGCTGCCGCTGCTGCCGGTCTGCCACGCGCTGCTGTACGTGGACCGGCGGATCCGCCGGGAGCGGCTGGACATCGCGCTCGGCGAGGCGGCGGGCCTGTGGACCACGCAGCAGCCGCCGGCGCAGCCCGCGGAGCAGCCGGCGGAGCCCGCCGCGGAGGGCGGGGGCGTCGACCCGGCGGAGTAGCGGGCCCCGGGTCGGGCGGGGCCGCAGGTCCGTGCCGGGCCCGGGTCAGCCCTGGCGCAGCGCCGGCATCGGGACGGGGATCGCGTACGCGGTGGCCCCGGCCCCGACGCCGCCCGCGCAGCCGTTCGGCGGCTGGGTGGTGACGCCGCGCGTGGAGGGCCGTTCGGCGGCCCAGAACATGTAGCCGAGCAGGCCGCTGGTGGTGCCCGCGCCGTTGGGCGCGGCGCTCTGCAGCCAGCCGCCGGTGGCCTTCTGCACGGAGTTGGCGAAGTCGTTGCACTCCGGGCGGACCTTGGAGCCCTCGGCGATGTACAGGCCGCCGGTGAACTTCGCCGGGGCGAGCGGCAGGACCGGCGGGCTGTACGTCGGCTTGCCGTCCAGGTGCTCCTGCCAGTTGTCGGTGGCGCCCGTGGCCGACGGCTGCCGGGCCGGCACCATCGCGTTGGCGTAGTCGAGCACCGGGGTGTCGGTGCGCAGCCAGTTGGCGGTGGCGTACCGGTTGATGTCGATCAGCCAGCGGTCGCCGGCCGCGGTGTCGATGGTCAGCCGGGCCGCCGGGTCGGCGCCGGTGGCGTCGTACGGGTGGACGGCGCGGTAGGCGTCGACGAAGGCCTGCAGTCCGGCCAGGTTCGGGTTGGTGTTCTGCTCGTAGTCGATCTCGATGCCCACACCCAGCCGGGTGGCCAGCGCGGCGGCCCGCTGCCCGAACAGGGTCGGGTTCTGGGCGAGCGCCTGGTCCCAGGCGTCGGTGTAGGTGATGCCGCCGATGGAGAGCATCACCCGCACGCCGTGGCTCTTGAACCAGTCGACGACGGCCTGGTTGATGCCGCGCGGGACGCCGTCCACGGTGGTGGCGTCGTTGGTGCCGTTGAGCAGCTTCAGCGGGTGGACGAAGCTGAGGATCGCCAGGTTGACGGACGGGCGGCCGTCGCCGCGGTCGATCAGCCAGTGGTTCTTGGCGTCGAACTCGGCCATGTCGCGGACGGTGCCCCAGATGCAGGCGTCGTCACCGCAGTGCCAGGCGCCGTAGATCTGGATCGGGGAGCCGGCGGCGGCCGCGGCCGGCGGGACGGTGGGTGCCAGTGCCGCACCCAGCAGGGCGGCGGTGGCCGCGATCGGGCGGAGCCGGTGGAACGGAACGCGCATCAGCGAACGCCTCCAGTCGGACGGACGGGCCCCCGGGCGGATCACAGCATGAGGTTTGGACCAGCCGGGGTCAACGGATCGGACACAGCCCGTACTGCATTGCGGCCGATCGGCATTGACATGCCGTCAATCCGGAAACAGCCCCCGCTACACCTTGCACATCCCCGGCGGGGAGTGACGCCCACCACACTGGGCCCTCCCGGCGTGCCCCAACGTCGCCGGAGCCCTTTCCGCCCCCCGAGTGCCCCCGGTACCGCCGGTTTCACCCCGAGGAGTCGCCCGTGCCCGCCGTCGAGCAGTCCCCAGCGGTCCAGGACCCGCCGCCCGTCCAGCGCCTCAAGGCCGGTTCCGTCGGACTGGTCGGGGTGATCTTCATGGCGCTGGCCACCGCCGCGCCGATCACCGCGATGACCGGCAACCTGCCGGTGATCGTCGGCGCCGGCAACGGCGTCCACGCACCGGCCGGCTTCCTGTTCGTGACCCTGGTCCTGACCGTCTTCACCGTCGGCTACGTCGCGATGGCCCGGCACATCACCACCGCCGGCGCCTTCTACGGCTTCGTCTCGCACGGCCTCGGCCGGATCGCCGGCATGGCCTCCGGCCTGCTCGCCGTCCTCGCCTACGTGGTCTTCGAGGCCTCGATCGTCGGCATCTTCGCCTACTTCGGGCAGCAGGCCGTGGAGTCGCAGTTCGGCGTGGACCTGCCCTGGCAGGTCTTCGCCCTGGCGATGCTGGCGATCACCGCGGTGCTCTCCTACTTCGACCTGGAGGTCGCCTCCAAGGTGCTCGGCGTCTTCCTGGTCGGCGAAGTGCTGATGCTGATCCTGCTCGGCGGCTCGATCCTGCTGCACGGCGGCGGCCCCGGCGGCCTGCAGCTGTCCTCGCTCAACCCGACCGGCGCGTTCGCCGGGGTGAACGCCGGCGTCGGCCTGTTCTTCTGCTTCTGGTCCTGGATCGGCTTCGAGTCCACCGCGATGTACGGCGAGGAGTCCCGCAACCCCAAGCGGATCATCCCCCGCGCCACCCTGCTCGCCGTGGTCGGCCTCGGCGTGCTCTACACCTTCGTCTCCTGGATGGTGCTGGCCGGCAACGGCGGCGCCAAGTCGGTGGAGATCGTGGGCGGTTCCAGCCCGCTCGACCTGTTCCTGGCCCCCGCCCAGCAGTACCTCGGGCACTGGGCGGTGACCGCCTTCCAGTGGCTGATGGTCACCAGCGCCTTCGCCTGCGGCATGGCCTTCCACCAGTGCGCCGCCCGCTACCTGTACGCGATCGGCCGCGAGGGCATCCTGCTCCCCGCACTCGGCCGCACCCACGCCAAGCACGGCTCCCCGTACGTCGCCTCCTTCACGCAGACCGGCATCGCGCTCGCGATCATCGTCGGCTTCTGGGTGACCGGCCAGGACCCGTACGTCAGCCTCTACACGCTGACCGCGATCCTCGGCACGCTCGCCCTGCTGGTGGTGCAGACGCTCTGCTCCTTCGCGGTGGTCGCCTACTTCCGCAAGAACCACCCCGAGTCCCGGCACTGGTTCCGCACCCTGACCGCGCCGCTGCTCGGCGGCCTGGGCATGCTCGCCGCGATCGTCCTGCTGGTGGTCAACCTCGACACCGCGGCCGGCGCCGCCTCGAAGATCCTCTTCTTCAAGCTGATCCCGTGGATCGTCGCGGCGGTCTTCCTCGGCGGCATCGCGCTGGCCCTGTACATGCGCGCCCGGCACCCGCAGAAGTACGAGGTGATGGGCCGCCTGGTGGTCGAGAACACCCAGGAGCGCTCGGACGAGGAGCCGGTTCCCGCCCAGGTCTGACCCTTTCTCCCCCCACACCCAGAGAGGTTGACCCCCCATGGCACGCACCCCCCACGCCGGCCGGATCGAGCACCTGCTGGCCGACCAGGCCGCCGCCGAACGCCTGCGGATGCCCGTCGACGAGTACCGGGGCCTGCGCGACGAGGCCCGCGCCGAGCCGGACGGCGTCTCCCGCCGCGCGCTGCTCGGCCGGGCCGCCGCCCTCGGCCTCGCCGTGACCGCCGGCACCGCCTCGGTCGCCCCGCGGGCCCGCGCCGCGACCACCGACCGGCCGATCACCGGCGGTGCCCGGATCGCGATCATCGGCGCCGGTATCTCCGGCCTGAACGCCGCTCTCACCCTCGCCGACAAGGGCGTCGCCGCCACCGTCTACGAGGCCAACCCCACCCGGATCGGCGGCCGGATGTACTCCGGCGGCGGCGTCAGCAGCCCCGGCCTGTGGAACCAGGGCCAGGTCTCCGAGTGGGGCGGCGAGCTGGTCGACACCGGCCACCACGAGATCAAGCAGCTCTGCCAGCGCTTCGGCCTCGGCCTGGTGGACGTCACCTCCACCCTGCCGGCCGGCGCCGAGGGCATCTTCCACGTCAACGGGCACTACTACCCGAAGACCCAGGTCGACATCGACTTCAAGCAGGTCTGGCAGTCGGTCAAGAGCGACATCCAGGCCGGTGGTTCCGGCCCCACCTGGAACAACCACAACGCCGCGTCGGTCGCGCTCGACACGATGACCATCCGGGACTGGATCAACTCCCGCGTCCCCGGCGGCTACGACAGCGACCTCGGCCGCCTCCTCGACGTCGCGTACGCCGTGGAGTACGGCGCCGACACCACCGAGCAGTCCTCGTACGCGATGCTGCTGATGGTGTCCTGGCAGTCCAGCCCCGGCAACTTCTCCATCTGGGGCGGCTCCGACGAGCGGTACCACATCGTCGGCGGCAACGACCAGGTCCCGCGAGCCGTCGCCGCCGCCCTGCCGGCCGGCACCGTCCAGCTCGGCCACACCCTCCAGGCGGTGGTCCGCAACGCCGACGGCAGCCAGACCCTCACCTTCGCGCTGGACGGCGGCGGCACGAAGACCGTGGTGGCCGACCACACGATCCTCACCGTGCCGCTGCCCATCCTCCAGCAGCGGATCGACCTGACCCGGGCCGGCCTGGACCCGATGATGCGCGGCGTGCTCGCCAACATGCGGATGGGCGCCTGCACCAAGCTCAACATGCAGTTCAACAGCCGCCCCTGGTACGGCACCAGCCCGTGGACCGGCCAGTCCAACGGCGAGTGCTTCGCCGACCTGCCCTTCCAGCAGGCCTGGGACGTCACCCGCGGCCAGGCCGGCAGCAACGGCATCGCCGTGCAGTACGGCGGCGGCAGCCTCGCCCGCGGCCTCACCCCGCCGTCGGCCTTCACCACCGCCTCGACCCCGTACACCCGCAACCTGGTGGACGACTACCTCAGCCAGATCGACAGCGTCTGGCCCGGCACCAAAGCCGCCTGGAACGGCCGGGCCACCCTCTCCGCCTGGCACCTCAACCCGTACTCGTACGGCGCCTACTCGTACTGGCCGACCGGATACCTGACCACGTACGCGGGCTACGAGGGAACCGCCCAGGGAAACCTGCACTTCGCGGGCGAACACACCTCGTACGACTTCCAGGGGTACATGAACGGCGGCGCCGTCGAGGGCGCCCGCGCGGCCGGGGAGGTGCTCGCCGCGCTCGGGGCCTGACGGCCCGCAGGACGCCGGGGCGGTCCGCATGGCGGGCCGCCCCGTTGCGGTTCGGTCACGATGCGTCGGATTGGCGCGAATTGCGCTGATTGGCGGCCGAAATCGTGTTGTTGGGCATGCGGACGAACTCTCATAATGCGCAGACCGCACGGTGATCGAGACCCGTCGCGCTGCCGGGGGGAACGGCGGTCGGGCACTCGCGCGCGGCCCGTCGATCGTCACTCTGGGGGGAAGACCCTTGTCCGTACCCGACCCCGCAACACCGGCCGTGCCCGAGCCGGAGACCGCGGCCGTCGAGCCCGCTGCCGCCCCGGCCGCCGAGCCCCTTGCCGAGCCCGTGGCCGCGCTGCCCGTGGAGTCAGCCACCGCCGAGTCCGCCGGTGAGCCGGTCGTCGCGTTCGGCGCCGAGCCGGTGGCCGCGACGCAGCGCAAGCTGTCCCGGACCGCCACCGTGGCGCTCGGCGTGGCCGGCCTGCTCGCGGTGACCGCCGCCAGCGCCACCGTCACCGTGGCCGTCGGCAAGCCGGACCGCGCCCCCCGGACCACCGCCGCCGCGCCCGCCGCGAGCGCCTCCGCGTCCGCCTCCGCCTCGGCGAGCGCCAGCCCCTCGCCCTCGCCGACGCCCACCCCCTCGCCGACCGTCGCGCCCCGCCCGGCCAGCACCCTCAAGGGCACCGTCTCCGGCGGCAAGCACAGCGGCGACCTGCGGTACTTCCTCCTCCCGGTGCCCGACCAGGCCGACCCGTACGGCTCGCCGGACGGCACCGACATGACGATGGACGACATCGCGAAGCACTACTCCAAGGACACCGACATCAAGGGGATCCTGGACTCCTGGGGCTTCGACTCGGCTGCCACCCGCACCTACCGCACCCGCGACGGCAAGGTCGAGGTCACCGTCGAGCTGAAGAAGTTCGGCCGCGCCGACCGGGCCCGCGGCTTCGCCGAGAACTCCTCCTTCAAGGGCGACTCCTTCGACGTGGACGGCGTCTCCGGCGCCAAGGGCTACGTCTTCAAGCCCGAGCAGCAGGCCTACACCGGCGAGCTGGTCGGCATCGGCTACCAGGGCGACATCTGCTTCGAGGTCACCGTCGAGGTGAAGGGCGACCCGGACAAGGCGCTGCTCAACGACGTCATGCGCCGCCAGTACGAACGCCTCGCCAACGGCTGACGCCCTCCCACGACCACCCTTCCCAGGAGCCTTCCTTGAGCACCGAGACCGTGGGACCGGACGTCCCCGAGCCGGTCGTTCCGCCCCAGCCGGACACCGCCCCCGCCGTACCGGCGCAGGCCCCCGAGCCCGCCGCCGAAACCCTGCCCGCCGCCGAACCCGCCACCGGTGACGAGATCCTCGCCGTCGAGGGCACCGCTGTCGAGGGTGCCCCCGCCGAGGACGAGCCGAAGCCCGCCCGCCGGCTGAGCACCGGCCGGCTGCTGCTGGCCGCCGCGCTGCTCGGCCCCGTGGTCGGCGCCGGTGTCGGCTACGCCGTCCAGGCGTCCCGCCCCGCCACCCCGCTGCCCGAGCTGGCCGCTGTCAAGCTCGCCTACCCCGCCGACCGGGTCGACCCCAAGGCGCTCGCCGCCGCCGCGCCCCAGCCGCTGAACATCGACGGCGACCTGCGCGACCTGCTGCTCAAGCGCCCGGACGGCACCGAGGAGTGGGGCTCGGCGGGTGCACGCGGCGGCTGGCTGGACGCCGCCGATTACGCCGAGTCCTTCGGCGACAGCCGTGCCACGTTCACCCGCCTGCTGGACAACGGCTTCCGCCGCGCGGCGACGGTCGGTTGGAAGTCGGGCGGTACCGAGTACCGGATCCGGCTGATCCAGTACCGCTCGGACAGCGCCTCCTCCGCGACCAGTTGGAACGACTACGGCTCCACGACGGACGCCGAGGTCGGCAAGATCCCCGGCAACCCGCAGAGCCGGCTGGTCATCGGCAACAAGCCGAACCACTACGCGCAGAGCACCGAGGAGTACTACCGCGGCGAGGCCACTGCCCGGAAGGGCGACCTGATCATGGAGATCACGGTCTTCGCACCGAGCCGGGTCGACCGCGCCCAGCTCGAGGACATCGCCAAGCGCCAGTGGGAGCGGATCGCATGAGCACCGTCGAACCGACCGACCTGACCCCCGCCGCCGAGCCTTCCGACGAGCTGTCCCTCACCAAGCAGCCGGCCGCCGAGCAGCCCGTCGCCGAGCAGCCGGCCACCGAGCAGTCGGCCGCCGAGCAGCCCGCGGCGGACCTGCCGACGGCGGACGCGCCGCCCGCCGAGGGCGTCGCCCCCGCCGCGCGGCCGAAGCGACTGCTGCTGCGTGCCTCCGGCGCCGTGCTCGCCGCCGTCCTGCTCGGCGTCGGCATCGGCGAGGTGATCCTCAACGTCGCCTACGACGACCGGCCGGTCCAGGCCGCCGCGCCTGCGGCACCGTCCGCCTCGCCGTCGGCGGCGTTCGGCGCCAAGTCGAACGGCAACCACTTCGGCAGCCTGCGCGACCTGCTGCTGCCGATCCCGTCCGGCTTCGACCCGGGCCCGGACAACGGCGCCTTCGGCAACGACAACGAGTACGGGCCGGAGCAGCTGGACAAGCGCTTCCGGGCGTACCTGGACGAGGTGCCGGACAAGTACAAGGACCGGGCGAAGGCCGCCTGGGAGTCGCTGCACTTCAAGGCCAGCGGCGTGCGCACCTTCCAGTCGCACAAGAACGACCTGGAGATCGACCTGACGCTCGACCAGTTCAACCAGCAGGCGATCTCGCAGGAGACCGAGCTGTACGGCGCGATGGTCGACGACACCGGCCTGTTCCGGCAGGGGCCGGGCGTGGCCGGTCACCCGGCGGCGCGCTGCGTGCTGCCGCCGCTGGACGCGGGCGACCAGCTCGACTTCATGCACTGCGTCTCCGCCGAGGGCGACCTGATGGTGACGCTGGACGCGTCCGGTGTCGCCCCCTTGGACCAGAACAAGGTCGTCGACCTGTTCCGTCAGCAGCTGGACCGTCTGGCCCGCCCGGGAGCCTCCGTATGAGTAACAACGACCTCACCCCCGCCCAGCCGGAGCCCGCCGAGAACCCGGCCGAGAACCCGGCCGAGAGCTCGGCCGAGACCCCGGCCCCGCAGGCGCCGCAGCCGGACGCCTGGGCCCCGCCGTCCGCCCCAACGGCCGACCTGCCCGCCGGTGACCCCGGCAACGTCTGGGCGGTGCCCGGCGTGCCGCAGGACCGGCCGCGCCGGGACCGGTCCGCGGTGCTGCGCCTGGTCGCGGCCGCCGCCGTCCTGGTGGTGACCGCGACGGCGACCGCCGTGGCCGTCACCCTCCCGGACCGCACCGACGTGCCGGGCCTGGCCACCCCCAACGACGGCCGGTACACCTTCCCGCAGCTCGCGCTGCCGCCGCTGCCCACCGACGGCAAGCTGCCGATCGACGTGAAGGGCCGTCACCAGGCCGATCTGCGCGGCCTGCTGCTGCCCGCGCCGAAGGAGGCGCTGCCGCAGCCCGCCGCGTCCGCGAGCGCCCCGGCCTCCGCCTCCCCGAGCGCATCGGTTTCCGCATCGGCCTCCGCGTCGGCGAGCGCCTCGGCGTCCGGGTCCCCGAGCCCGGCGGCGAGCCTGCCGCCGGTGGTCGGCCACTGGGTGCCGTGCGACGCGGAGGGAGTGCTCGGCCGCAACGCCGCCGAGGTCAACGCCCGGCTGACCGAGAACGCCTGCCGGGCGGTCGCCGCCCAGGGCTGGACCACCAAGGACGGCACCCGCACCGAGATCCGCCTGCTGCGCTTCGGCTCGCCGGCGGAGGCGACCGACCTGTACGGCCTGCTCTCCGGCATGTCCGGGACGAAGCACATCGAGTCCTCCCGGATGGACGTGGCCACCGACTTCCCGGTCGGCTCGGGCTCGGCCTTCGCCCGCGACTCGGACGCCAAGGCCCCCGGCGACGTTCCCACCGGCCGGGTCGCCTACCTGCAGAGCGGCGACGTCGTCGCCGTCCTGGAACTGACCAACCCGAAGGGCGTCCCCTCGCAGGCGTTCCGCCAGCTGATCGCCCTGCAGAGCAGCATGCTCGGCTGAGAACGGCCCAGGGCCGGGCCCGACCCCTAGGGGACGGGCCCGGCACGTCATCCTGAGGACTGATCAACGGATCGGCATCCCAGCGCATACCGCGCCGCAGGGCACGACGCTACGTTGGGCACGTGTCCACAGTCATCAAGACGGACGGCCTCACCAAGAGGTTCCCCAGGGTCACCGCGCTCGACCGGCTCACCGTGGAGGTGCAGCCCGGCGTGGTCGGTCTGGTGGGGGCGAACGGCGCGGGCAAGTCCACACTCATCAAGATCCTCCTGGGCCTCTCCCCGGCCACCGAGGGCACCGGTCAGGTGCTCGGCCTCGACATCGCCACCGAGGGCCCAGCCATCCGCGAGCGGGTCGGGTACATGCCCGAGCACGACTGCCTGCCGCCCGACGTGTCCGCCACCGAGTTCGTCGTCCACATGGCCCGGATGTCCGGCCTGCCGGCCGCTGCGGCCCGCGAGCGGACCGCCGACACGCTGCGCCACGTCGGCCTCTACGAGGAGCGCTACCGCCCGATGGGCGGCTACTCCACCGGCATGAAGCAGCGCGTCAAGCTCGCCCAGGCGCTGGTCCACGACCCGCAGTTGGTGCTGCTCGACGAGCCCACCAACGGCCTCGACCCGGTCGGCCGCGACGAGATGCTGGCGCTGATCCGCCGCGTCCACAGCGACTTCGGGATCTCCGTCCTGGTCACCACCCACCTGCTGGGCGAACTCGAGCGGACCTGCGACCACCTCGTCGTCATCGACGGCGGCCGGCTGCTGCGCTCCTCCTCCACCGCCTCCTTCACCGAGGCCACCCAGCTGCTCGCCGTCGAGGTCACCGACGCGGCGGACACCGTCCTCACCTCGCTGACCGACCTCGGCGTGAGCGTCCGCGCCGACGGCCCGCGGCTGCTGCTGGTCGAGATCGCCGGCGACGACACCTACGACACCGTCCGCGACACCGTCGCCGACCTCGGACTCGGCCTGGTCCGTCTGGAACAGCGCCGTCACAAGGTCGCCGAGATCTTCGCCGACGCCGCCCAGAACGGAGGTGGCCCGGATGGCGACGCCGCCTGAGCCCCAGACCGGTGTCATCCACGACATCGGCTACCGCTCCTACGCCGGCCCCCGGCTCGGCCGCTCCTACGCCACCCGCTCGCTCTTCACCCAGAGCCTGCGCGCCGCGTACGGCCTCGGCCGCTCCGGCAAGTCCAAGGTGCTGCCGATGCTGCTGCTGGGCGCCATGGTGCTGCCCGCCGCGGTGATGATCGCCGTCGCCGTGATGACCGGCCTCACCAAGTACCCGGTGGACTACCCCGTCTACCTGACCAGCTTCGGGCTGTTCCCGCAGATCTTCATCGCCTCGCAGGCCCCCGTCCTGATGTCCCGCGACCTGCGCCACCACATCGTGCCGCTGTACTTCTCCCGGCCGATCACCCGCGGCGACTACGTCCGCGCCAAGACCACCGCGATGGTCTGCGCCGTGCTGCTGATGATGGTGCTGCCGCTGCTGGTGATGTGGCTCGGCGCCCTGCTGACCGACCTGCCGATCGGCGAGAACACCACGCACCTGCTCTACGGCCTGACCGCCGCCGTGCTCTACTCCGTGCTCTACTCGGCGCTCGCCCTGCTGATCGCCGCCGCCACCCCGCGCCGCGGCTTCGGCGTCGCCGCCATCATGGGCATGCTGGTCATCTCCAACGTGATCGCCAACATCGTCCTCGGCCTGAACGGCGCCTACCGCCCCGAGCCCGTCGAGTCCGCGATGTGGGGCGCCGTGCTCTCCCCGGTGACCCTGGTCTCCGGCCTGGTCAACCAGCTCTTCAGCCTCACCGGCGACGGGATGATCCACGCCCCCGGCGGCCTCGGCGTCGCGGTCTTCGCCGCCGAGATCGTCGCCCTCGCGGCCGGCTCGTACGCGCTGCTGCTGCGCCGCTACCGGAACGTCTGAGAGGCAGCCATGGCCGTCATCACCATCGACAAGGTCTCCCGCTGGTTCGGCAACGTGGTCGCCGTCAACGACGTCTCCATGCGGATCGGCCCCGGCATCACCGGCCTGCTCGGCCCCAACGGCGCGGGCAAGTCCACCCTCATCCACATGATGAGCGGCTTCCTCGCGCCCTCGGCCGGCGCCGTCACCCTCGACGGCGCCCCGATCTGGCGCAACCAGGAGGTCTACCGGCAGATCGGACTCGTCCCCGAGCGCGAGTCCATGTACGACTACCTCACCGGCTGGGAGTTCGTCCTCGCCAACGCCGAACTCCACGGCCTCACCGACCCCGCCGCCGCCGCGAAGCGCGCCATCGGCCTGGTCGAGATGGAGTACGCCCAGGACCGGCAGACCGGCACCTACTCCAAGGGCATGAAGCAGCGCGTCAAGATGGCCTCCGCGCTGGTCCACGACCCCGCCGTGCTCCTCCTCGACGAGCCCTTCAACGGCATGGACCCCCGCCAGCGGCTCCAACTCATGGAACTGCTCCGCCGCTTCGGCGCCGACGGCCGCACCGTGCTGTTCTCCTCCCACATCCTCGAAGAGGTCGAACAGCTCGCCCGGCACATCGAGGTCGTCGTCGCCGGCCGGCACGCCGCCTCCGGCGACTTCCGCGAGATCCGCCGCCTGATGACCGACCGGCCGCACCGCTACCTGGTCCGCTCCAGCGACGACCGCCGGCTGGCCGCCGCGCTGATCGCCGACCCGTCCACCGCCGGGATCGAACTCGACTGGCACGAGCGGGCCCTGCGGATCCAGGCGATCAACTTCAACGGCTTCACCACGCTGCTGCCCAAGGTCGCCCGCGACGCCGGCATCCGCCTCTACACCGTCTCCCCGGCGGACGAGTCCCTGGAGAGCGTCTTCTCCTACCTCGTCTCGTCCTGAAGGGCTGGAAACCGTGAACACCACCGTCGCCCGGCTCACCGTCCGGGGCCTGTTCGGACGCCGCCGCGCGCTGCTCCTGCTGCTCGTCCCCGCCCTGCTCCTGGTCATCGCCGTCGTCGCCCGCAACTCCGACAGCGACAAGCACGACCTGATCCAGAGCGTCGTCGGCCAGCTCGGCCTCGGCACCCTGGTGCCCATCCTCGGCCTGATCGTCGGCACCGGCGTGATCGCCAACGAGATCGACGACGGCTCCATCGTCTACCTGCTCGCCAAGCCGCTGCCCCGCTGGAAGATCGTCACCAGCAAGCTCGCCGTGGCGATCGGCACCACCTGGCTCTTCGCCGCGGTCCCGGTCCTCGTCGCCGGCCTGATCATCTACGGCAACCAGGACAACCTGGCCGTCGGCTACACCCTCGGCGCGCTCGCCTCCGGTGCCGCCTACAGCGCCTTCTTCCTGCTGCTCGGCGTCGTCACCCGGCACGCCGTGGTGGCCGGTCTCGCCTACGCGCTGGTCTGGGAGAGCCTCGTCGGCACCTACGTGAAGGGCGCCAAGACCCTCTCCATCCAGCAGTGGGGCCTGTCGATCGCCGAGGCCACCGCCACCGAGGGCGCGCTCACCGCCCCGGTCGCCCTCGGCGTCGCCCTCGCCCTGCTGACCGCCGTCACCTCGATCGCCACCATCCTGGCGGCGACCAGGCTGGCCGGCCTCACCCTGGCGAGCGAGGAGTAACCCCCCTAGCCCCGAGCTCCGAGCCCCGAGCCCCGACCGGGGCTCGGGGCTCCGTCGGTCGGCGGCCCCGCCGCAGGGCGGGACCGGCCCCCGCGGACCCGCAGCCGCTCAGCGCGCGTCGAGCACCATGTCCCGTCCCGCGCCCCAGCCCGCCGCCGCCGCGATCCCGGTCAGCCCGAGCATCACCACCAGCACCAGCCCCCACCCGCCGGAGGCCTGGTGCAGCGCACCGGCCCCGACCGGCCCGGCCGCCGCCACCAGGTAGCCCACCGCCTGGCTCATCCCGCCCAGCTGCGCGGCCCCCGCCGCACTGCCGGTGCGCAGCACGATGAACGCCAGCGCCAGCCCCAGCGACCCGCCCTGGGCCAGCCCCAGCACCCCGGCCGCGACCCAGGCGCCGCCCACCGGTGCGAGCAGCAGCACCGCGATCCCCGCCGCGTTCAGCAGCGCCATCGCGACCGCGAGCCCCCGCTGCCGGGTCATCCGCCCGGCCGCCAGCGGCACCAGGAACGCGCCCGCCACCTGCACCAGGTTGCTGAACGCGAACACCAGCCCGGCCCGGCCCCGGTCCATCCCGTGGTCCGCGAGGATCGTCGGCATCCACGCCACCAACGTGTACACCAGCAGCGAGGAGATGCCCATGAACAGGCTGATCCGCCAGGCCAGGCCGTTGCGCCAGATCCCCTCGACCGCCCGGCCGGCCGGCGCCGCCGACACCGTCGTCGTCGCCCGCTCCTGACGGGACCTCAGCACCTGCGGCAGCCACGCCACCGCGGCGACCACCGCCAGCACCGACCACGAGCCCAGCGAGGCCTGCCAGCCGCCGCCCAGCACGTGCTCCAGCGGCACCGACAGGCCCGCCGCCAGCGTCGCCCCGACCAGCATCGTGGTCGAGTACACCCCGGTCATCGCCGCCGCCCGGCCCGGGAACTCGCGCTTCACCAGACCCGGCATCGACACGTTCAGCACCGCGATGGCCACCCCGATCACCACGCACCCGGCGTACAGCGCCGCCACCGAGGGCAGCACCCGCAGCAGCACGCCCGCGCCGAGCACCAGCACCGCACCCAGCACCACCCGCTCGGTCCCGAACCGCCGGGCGAGGCGGGGCGTCAGCGGCGCGCCGACGCCCTGGAACAGCACCGGCACGGTGGTGATCAGCCCGCTGGCCGTCGCCGACAGGCCGAAGGTCCGCTGGATCTCGCCGACCATCGGCGACACCGCGGCCAGGCAGGCCCGCATGTTCAGGGCGACCAGCACGATGCCGGCCAGCAGCAGGGCCGGATGGGCCAATCTCGTTCGGGCACTGACCTTCAGCTCGTGGACAGGCTGAACAGCACGGACGACCGACATGACGCGAAGAACTCTCTCTACCCGAGAACGAAAAGGGGGAAGGACGGGGCGGTGCCCGCCGTCACTTCCGCGCCGCGATCGCGGCCAGCAGCTGCTCCACCGCCGCCGTCGGCTCCGCCAGCAGCTCCCGGCAGGCAGCCTCGGCCCGCTCCGGATCGCCGCTCTCCACCGCGTCCACCAGTGCGGTGTGCGTCCGGAGGTCGACCTCGGGCATCTCGTGGTCGCCGAACGCGGCCCGCATCGACTCCCGCACCGAGGCCCCGAAGTACCGGTACACCTCGGTCAGCGCCGGATTGTGCGCCGCCTCGACCAGCGCCGTGTGGAACTCCAGGTCGTGCTCGACCGTCGCCTCGCGACCCGCCCGCTCCGGGCTGGCCGCCATCACCTCGACCTCGCGGGCCAGTGCACCCCGCATCCGGGCGATGTCCTCGGCGGTGTGCCGGACCGCGGCCAGCCGCGCGGCCTCCGCCTCCAGCGCCGCCCGGACCTCCAGCACGTCCCGGACGTCCGAGCGCTGCACGCCGCGCAGCACCGCCGCCGGATCACTGGTCGACCGGACGAACGTCCCCTCGCCCTGGCGCGAGACCAGCATCCCCGCGTGCACCAGCACCCGGATCGCCTCCCGCACCGTGTTGCGCCCCACCTGCAGCCGCTCGGCCAGCTCGTGCTCGGTCGGGATCCGCGATCCCACCGGCCACGCCCCGGCCACCAGCTGCTCCCGCAGCTGCTCGATCGCCACGTCCACCAGCGAGCGCCGCCCCGCGGCCTGCAGCCCTTCACCCACGGCGGACACCCCTCTCAACCCCGAACGACGATCGACAGCAGTCATCCTACAACCGCTTGCCCGGTCATCCTACAACTGGCGCGCCCGGAACCGGCCCGCCACCACCCGCGTTCTTCTCCTCAGCTCGACCACTCACCACATCCCACCTCCCCCGGAGCCAGACCCCATGGTGTTCAAGAAGCTGCTCGGTGCGCTCGGTGTCGGCGGACCGTCCGTCGACACGGTCCTCGCGAACCCCGTCGCCCAGCCGGGCGGCACCCTCCAGGGCCAGGTCAACCTGGTCGGCGGGACGCAGGACGTCCAGATCACCGGCATCACGCTGACCCTGGTCGCCCGGGTCGAGCACGAGCACTCCGAGGGCGAGTCGGTCAGCAACACCGCCTTCGCCAAGTTCGGGGTGAGCGCGCCGCTGAAGCTCACCGCGGGGGAGAACCGGTCGATCCCGTTCGCCGTGCAGCTGCCGTACGAGACGCCGGTCACCACGGTCGGCGGCTGGCAGCTGCCCGGCATGGCGATCGGCGTGCGGACCGAGGTGGAGATCGCCGGCGCCCTGGACAAGGGCGACGCCGACCCGCTCGGCATCGCGCCGCTGCCGGTGCAGCAGCGGGTGATCGACGCCTTCGGCGCGCTGGGCTTCCGGCTGCGCTCGGCGGACCTGGAGTCCGGGCGGATCCACGGCAGCGTGCAGAGCCTGCCGTTCTACCAGGAGATCGAGTTCGCCGCGGCGCCGCAGTACGCGCACCTGTGCCAGGCCGTCGAACTGACCTTCGTCACCACCCCGCAGCAGGTCGAGGTGGTCCTGGAGTTCGACCGCCGCCGCGGCAGCGACGTGATCAACCGCTACCACCTGGACCACTCCGCCGCCGAGCAGGACCTCACCGGCACCGTCGACGGCTGGCTCCAGCAGGCCGCCGCCGGCGGCCACCACGGCCACGGCGGGCACGGCGGCGGGCACGGCGCCGGCTGGGGCGCGGTCGCCGCCGGCGCGGCCGTCGGCGTGGTCGGCGGCTTCGTCCTCGACGAGGTCGTCGAAGAGTTCTTCGAGGACTGACGGGCGGGGCGGCAGAAAGGCCCCCGGCAGCACCGGGGGAAGGTACGATCGCCAACCCGCCCGGTGACGCCGAAGTGATGCCTTTATATGCTCCGCTGAAGTTGAAGCGTCCGCGCCGCACACGGTGCGCTGTCGAGGCTGTGTGGTGCGGCCGCAGTGAAGGGTGTTCGTATGGCAGGCCAGAGGGCGGGGGCGTCCGACTCGGACGCGGGCTGGTGGCGGGACGACTCCTCTCAGCAGGGGGACGGGGGCGGCGGCTACCTCGACGACGCCCCGCGCCGTGACGACGCCTACCGCAGCACCGAGCCCGCCGTCCCCCGCCGACGTTCCCAGCAGCACGACGACCTGCCGCGCACCGGCGGCCGCGCCGAGGCCCGCCGCGCCCAGCAGGGCCGCGGCGGGAACGGCGGCCCCGGCGGTCCGGGCGGCCGCGGAGCCCGCGCCGCCGACCAGCCGGCCGGCCGCGCCGCCAACCGGGCTGCCGGCCGCCGCAACCGCAAGCGCAGCCGCAAGAAGATCGTCACCTGGGTCGCCGTCACCTCGGTCGGCCTGGTGGTCGCCGCCGGCGGCGCCATCTACCTCAAGCTCAACGGCAACATCGACTCCTTCGGCGACGAGGGCGTCTCCAAGGACCGCCCCGCCGCCGCGTCCGCCGACGCCCAGGGCCGAGTCCCCGTCAACATCCTGCTGATCGGCTCCGACAGCCGCGCCGGTGCCAACAAGGACCTCGGCGGCGGCGAGGACGGCGGCGCCCGCTCCGACACCACGATCCTGCTGCACGTCTACGCCGACCACAAACACGCCGTCGGCGTCTCCTTCCCCCGCGACGCCCTGGTCGACGTCCCGCCCTGCCTGCTGCCCACCGGCAAGTGGACCAAGGCCCAGACCGGCGTCATGTTCAACAGCGCCTTCTCCGTCGGCAACACCGACAAGGGCAACCCCGCCTGCACCCAGAACACCGTCGAGAAGCTCACCGGCATCCGCGTCGACCACACCATGGTGGTCAACTTCGAGGGATTCGCCTCGATGACCAGCGCCGTCGGCGGCGTCCCGGTCTGCCTGCCGAACGACATCCACGAGGGCGACCTCAACCCCAACCTCGGCAAGAAGGGCAAGCTGCTCTACCCCAAGGGCCTGCAGAAGGTCCAGGGCCAGGCCGCGCTCGACTACGTCCGCCTGCGCCACGGCATCGGCGACGGCTCCGACGTCGGCCGGATGCGCCGTCAGCAGGCTTTCATGTCCTCCCTCATCAAGGAGGTCAAGGGCAAGGGCATGGACCCCACCACCCTGCTCCCGCTCGCCGATGCCGCCACCAAGTCACTGACCGTCGACTCCGGGCTCAACTCCGCCGACAAGCTGATCGGCTTCGCGATGAGCCTGAAGAACCTCGACCTGCACGACGTCAAGTTCCTCACCCCGCCGTGGCGTTTCGAGAAGGAGCGCATCGCGCTCGTCCACCCCGACGTCGACCAGCTGTGGGCCGCTCTCAAGGCCGACCGCACCCTCGACGGCCAGGACGCCAGCGGCGGCTCCGCCAGCCCCTCCCCGGCCGCCCCGGAGAGCCCCGCCGCCCCCACCACCCCGGCAGCGCCCGCCACCACCGTGAAGGCCGCCAACGTCCGGGTCGGCGTCTACAACGGCACCACCACACCCGGGCTGACCACCAAGGCGGCGGCCACCCTCAAGGGCGCCGGCTTCACCGTCACCACCACCGCCAACGCCAGCTCGCAGACCCACGCCACCACCGTCGTCCAGTACGGCCCCGGCGAGAAGGCGAATGCGCAGGCCGTCGCCGCGATGTTCCCCGGCGCGACCCTGGAGAGCACCACCAAGGCGGGCGTCGCCCTGGTCCTCGGCAAGGACTACGCGGCCGGCAACGGCGCAGCGGCACCCTCCACCCCGGCGGGCCCGCTGCCCAGCTCCGTCGCCAAGGAGACCCGCTCCGCGGACGACGACCCCTGCTCCAACGTCTCCTTCGGCTGACCGGCACCACGCGAACGGCTGAGCCCCTCTGACGGACGGACCGTCAGAGGGGCTCAGCCGTAACACGTCGGAGCACGCCGGGGGTCAGCCGTACAGGCGCTCCAGCACGACGGCCACGCCGTCCTCGTCGTTGCCCAGCGCCAGCTCGTCGGCGACGGCCTTGAGTTCCTCGTGCGCGTTGCCCATCGCCACGCCGTACCCGGCCCAGCCGAACATCGGCACGTCGTTCGGCATGTCCCCGAACGCGATCGTCCCCGCCGCCGTCGCACCGAGCCGCCGCGCGGCCAGCGACAGGCCGGTCGCCTTGGTCAGCCCGAGCGGCAGTACCTCCACCACGCCCGCGCCCGCCACGGTGATCCCCACCAGCTGCCCGGCGACCGCCCGCGCGGCCTCGGCCAGCTCGTCGTCCGAGTACCGGGGGTGCTGGAGGAACAGCTTCGCGATCGGCGCGGCGAGCAGCTCGGAGCTCTCCACCGGCACGACCGGCAGGTCGGTGCCGATCTGCAGCGCGTACCCGGGCCCGGCGAGCACCTCGCCCTCCAGCCCGTCCTGGCTGGCGGCGACGGCCAGCGGGCCGACCTCCGCCTCGATCTTGGCCAGGGCCACCGCGGCGAGCTGCCGGTCCAGGGTCACGGAGGTGAGCAGCCGGTGCGCCCCGGCGTCGTACACCTGGGCGCCCTGGCCGCAGACGGCGATGCCGGTGTAGCCGATCTCGTCGAGGACCGGCCGGGTCCACCGGGCGGAGCGGCCGGTGACGATGATGTGCTGCGCGCCGCGCCCGGCCACCAGGGCGAGCGCGGCGCGGGTGCGCTCGGAGACGGTCTCCGCCGGGTTCAGCAGCGTGCCGTCGAGGTCGGTGGCGACCAGCCGGAAGGGCAGGTCGCCACCGGGGGGGACGTCGGTCGGGTGGGCGTTGGTGCTCATGGGCCGTGCGTCTCCCGGGTGTTGCTGGGGTGGTGCGTGGTGCCTTACTTGGCGGCCGGTTCGAGGACCGTGCGCCCGCCGAGGTACGGCCGCAGGGCCTCGGGCACGACCACCGAGCCGTCGGCCTGCTGGTGGTTCTCCAGCAGGGCGACGATCACGCGCGGCACGGCGACCAGGGTGCCGTTCAGGGTGGCGAGCGGGCGGACCTTGCCGTCCTCGCGCATCCGGATGGAGAGCCGGCGAGACTGGTACTCGGTGGTGTTCGAGGTGGAGGTGACCTCGCGGTACTTGCCCTGGGTCGGGATCCACGCCTCGATGTCGAACTTCCGCGCGGCCGAGGCGCCGAGGTCGCCGGAGGCGACGTCGATCACCCGGTACGGCAGCTCCAGGGCGTTCAGGAAGTCCTTCTCCCACTGGAGCAGGCGGCGGTGCTCGGCCTCGGCCTCCTCCGGCGTGGTGAAGACGAACATCTCCACCTTCTCGAACTGGTGGACCCGGATGATGCCGCGGGTGTCCTTGCCGTAGGTGCCGGCCTCGCGGCGGAAGCAGGACGAGTAGCCGGCGTAGCGCAGCGGCAGCTTGTCCGCGTCGAGGATCTCGTCCATGTGGTACGCGGCCAGCGGTACCTCGCTGGTGCCGACCAGGTACCGGTCGTCGTTCTCGAGGAAGTAGACGTTCTCCGCGGCCTGGCCGAGGAAGCCGGTGCCGTCCATGGCGGCCGGGCGGACCAGCGCCGGGGTGATCATCGGGATGAAGCCGGCGGCGGTGGCCTGCGAGATCGCCATGTTGACCAGGGCGAGCTCCAGCAGCGCGCCGGGACCGGTCAGGTAGTACGAGCGGGCGCCGGCCACCTTCGCGCCGCGCTCGGTGTCGATCGCGCCGAGGATCTGGCCGAGCTCGACGTGGTCGCGGGGCTCGAAGCCCTCGGCGGCGAAGTCGCGCGGGGTGCCGATCTCCTCGAGGGTGACGAAGTCCTCCTCGCCGCCGACCGGGGCGGCCGGGTCGATCAGGTTGGCCAGCGAGCGGAGCAGGCGCTCCGCCTCGTCCTTGGCCTCGCCCTGCTCGGCGTCGGCGGCCTTGACGGCGGCGGCCAGCTCCTTGGTGCGCTCCAGCAGGGCGGACTTCTCCTCGCCCTTGGCCTGGGCGACCTGCTTCCCGAGCACCCTCTGCTCGTTGCGCAGTTCGTCGAAGCGACTGCCCGAGGACCGGCGGCGCTCGTCGGCGGAGAGGAGGGCGTCGACCAGGTCGACGTCCTCACCACGGGCACGCTGCGAGGCGCGCACTCGGTCGGGGTCCTCACGAAGCAGGCGAAGGTCAATCACGGGCCCAAGCCTACCGGGGGAGGGGCCCGCCGAAGGAACCCGTTTGTCGCGGCGGTGGCGCGGTCCTTTCGCCACGGTCTGTCCGAAATATGCCATGCTGCGCCCCGGCGGCCGGTCGACACCTCCCAGGCCCTGGGGATAACCGCCCTCATCCTGTGGATAACCCTGGTGGACAACCCGGTGCGGACGGTGTTTTCCACAGGTTCGGGGCCCGCCCTGTGGATCGTGGGAAACGGGCGGCCCCGGTGGTGATCCACCGAGGAATTGAGGTTTCAAACCTCGATAAGCCTTCCCGAGTGAGGTAATTAGCTCACTCGGCCGGGTGATTTGTCGGCCCAGGGGTGACTCTGGTCCGATTAGTCACTCCTGTGCCGCTAGCCGATGATCCGACCGGACTCGCCAGTGGCTATACCGTTTTGTCGACTCTTCCCCAGCCCTGTGGATAACTCGCCGCCCGAGCCGCCTGTGGACGGAGTGGACCGCTTGTGGATGACGCGACCGGAGCCCCTCCGGCCGTGCCCACGGGCCTTCCGCCGGGAAGGTGATCTTCCGGCGTGTCGAATATGAACAGGAAATGATCGGCCCATTGCCATTCCGGAAGGAATCGCTCAGCCTCGGGTCGGGGCCCGGCCGAAGTGCCAGGTCAGAGCTCGCCGCGGCCGTCCAGGCAGCGGGACAGCCAGTCCGACGCCCGGGCGAAGGCCTCGTCCGAGGTCCCCGGCCGCACCGGGGTCGAGGCGCCCTTGTCCGCCCGGGGATAGGAACCGAGGAAACGCACCTGCGGGCAGATCCGCTTCAGCCCCATCAGCGCCTCGCTCACCCGGCGCTCGCTCAGGTGGCCCTCGCAGTCGATCAGGAAGCAGTAGCTGCCCATGCCCTCGCCGGTCGGCCGGGACTCGATCCGCATCAGGTTGATCCCGCGCACCGCGAACTCCTGCAGCAGCTCCAGCAGCGCGCCCGGGTGGTCGTCCGGCAGCCAGACCACCATCGAGGTCTTGTCCGAGCCGGTCGCCGAGGAGACCCGTCCGGGCCGGCCGACCAGGATGAAGCGGGTGGTCGGGGCGGCGGCGTCGCGGATGTCGTCCGCCAGCACCTCCAGCCCGTACAGCGGGGCGGCGAACGCGCCCGCCAGCGCCGCGTCGTAGCGGCCGTCCTGGACCAGCCGGGCGCCCTCCGCGTTGGACGAGGCCGCCTCCCACTGCGCGTCCGGCAGGTTGGCGGCCAGCCAGCGGCGCAGCTGGGCCTGGGCGACCGGGTGGCCGGTGACCGTCTTGATGTCGGCGAGCCCGGTGCCCGGGCGGACCAGCAGCGCGAAGGTGATCGGCAGCAGCACCTCGCGGTAGATCATCAGCGGTGTGCCGTTGACCAGTTCGTCACTGGTCGCGGTGACCGCGCCCTCCACGGAGTTCTCCACCGCGACGAACGCGCCGGCGGCCTCCCCGTTGCGGACCGCGTCCAGCGCCACCGGCACCGACGCCACCGGCACCAGCTCCCGCGTCCCCGCCTCCGGCAGGGTGCGCAGCGCCACCTCGGTGAAGGTGCCCGCGGGCCCGAGATAGGTGTACCGGGTCGCCGACATGACCGCCTCCGTAACGCTGGTGGTACCGAAACCGCCACTCTAGTCTCGCGCGTCCGCCCGGGTTCCCCCGTTCCACCCACTGGGCCCGGGCCTTCAGCCCTCCAGCAGCTGCTGTCCGACGTACCCGCCCTCGGGGGCGCCCGGGGGCACCGCGTACAGGCCGCTCGCCTCGTGCCGGAGGAACCGGGACAGGCCGTCGCCGCGGGCCAGCCGCCGCTGCACGGGGACGAATCCGCGTGCCGGGTCCGCCTGGAACGCGACGAACAGCAGGCCCGCGTCGGGGGAGCCGTCGGCGAGCAGCCCGTCCTGGTAGGAGAAGCCGCGGCGCAGCATCGCGGCGCCGCCGTTGGAGGCGGGCGCGGCGACCCGGACGTGCGCGTCGGGGGCGATCGCGAGGGTGCCGTCCGGTCCGGTCGCCGTCAGGTCGACCGGGGTGGTCTCGCCGGCGCCGGGGCCGCCGGACAGCGGTGCGCCGTCCGTCTTGCGTCGTCCGATCACCCGTTCCTGACGGTCGGTCGGCTGGTTCTCCCAGTCGTCGAGCAGCATCCGGATCCGCCGCACCACCGCGTAGCTGCCGCCGGCCAGCCACGCCGGGCCGGTGGCGAACACCTTCGCGGCGAAGTCCGGGTCGTCCGGCTTCGGGTTGTTGGTGCCGTCGACCTGCCCCATCAGGTTGCGGCCGGTCGTCGGCCGGGCGGTGGCGCCCGGGGTCCGGCCGAAGCCGGCCATCTGCCAGCGCGGCACCGCCAGGCCGGCGGCCTGCCGCTGCAGCACCCGCAGCGCGTGGAAGGCCACCAGCGCGTCGTCCGCGCCGATCTGCAGCCACAGGTCGCCGTCGCCGCGGGCCGGGTCCAGTGCGTCGCCGGGGAAGGCGGGCAGCGGCACCAGCGCCTCGGGCCGCCGGTCGGCGAGGCCCGCCTTGTCGAACAGCGCGGCGCCGAAGCCGAAGGTGACGGTCAGCGAGCAGGGGCCGGCGTCCAGCGCGATCTGGTTCTCGTGCCCGTCGGCCGGCTCGCCGCGGGTCAGCCGGGCGGCGGTCGCGGACCAGATCCGCAGCAGCGTCCGCAACTGCTCCCGTCCGGCGGCCGGTGCCAGGTCGAAGGCGGCGAGGTGCACCCGTGCCTGGGCCGGCTCGACGATCCCGGCCTGCCGCGGCCCGTGGAACGGCACCGCGGCGGCGCCCGTGCCCGGTGCGGCGGCCGGGCCCGGCGAGGCCGCCGCCCGTCCGCCGACCGCGCCGCCGATCGCGCCGACCGCCAGCCCGGCCCCGGCGCCGCCCAGCAGCGCCCGGCGCGAGAACCCCTGCGCACCCATCTGCGTCACCTCTCCGCCTCAGCCGCCGAGCTTGAGCTGCTGAACGGCCGTCACCTGGTCGATGTCGGAGGACCGGACGGTCACCGACACCACCCAGTTGCCCGCCAGCGGCAGCTGCGCGGTGCCCGACCAGCGGCCGATGCCCTCGGACTTGAGGGCGACGGGCAGCGGGCCGAGGTCCCGGTCGGGCAGGGTGAACGCCAGCTCGATCTCCGGCACCTCGGTGGGCTGCCCGGTGGAGTCGTCCAGCTTCAGCCCGACCGCGTTCGGCCCGACCGCGGCCGGGTTGATCGACACGGTCGCGGTGCCCTTGGCGTTGGGGGTCCGTCCGCCGGTGTCGTACGGGATCTTCAGCTCGACGGTCCTCCCCGGCACGGTGGACACCCCGGGGGCGGGCGTCTGCGCGGTGGCGGCGGACGCGGCCTGCGCGACCCGCCCGGGCGGGGAGTTGGTGAGCATCGTGGTGACCACCAGGACGGCGACGGCGACCGCGGCCTCGACCATGACGGTCCGCCGCAGGCCGGCCCGGGCGCCGTCCGGTCGGGTGCCGGCGCTCGCGCGGGCCGCCTGCTGGCGGGCGAGCTGCGCGGCGCGGTCCGGGTCGACGGCCGCCGCGGGGCCGGCCGGCTTCGCGGGCGCGGCCGGCTCGGCGGCGGGCGCCGCGGCGTCGACGGTCTCCGGCGCCGCCGCGCGGAGCTTCGCGGTCCAGGAGCGGGAGATCCACGCCACGCCGACCATCGCCGCGACGCAGCCGACCTTCACGAGCAGCAGGCGTCCGTACTCGGTGTCGACCAGCGCGCTCCACGAGCCGAGGCCGCGCCAGGACTGGTAGACGCCGGTCACCGTGAGCGCGGTGACCGCGCCCAGTGCGAGCCGGGAGAACCGCTCGACCCCGCTCGCCGGCAGGCCGTTGCGCAGCCCGACCAGGACCGCCACCAGCCCGCCGAGCCAGAGCGCCATCGCGAGCAGGTGGACGGCGGCCATCGGCAGGGCGAGCGGGACCTGGATGCCGACGGAGGAGTGGTCCGCGCCGACCCAGGTCGCGCTCAGCGCCACGGCGAGGGCGAGTCCGGTGATGCCGAGGCCGAGCCGGGCGTCCCACTGCGGCCGGTCGGCGGCGCGCCGCTCCAGCCGCCGCAGCTCCGCCTCCTCGGCGGTGTCCTCGTCCACCGGGCCGCCGACCGCCGCGTCCTCGGTCTCCGGGCCGTCGGCCGCCGTGGCCCCGGTCTCCGGGCCGTCGGCCGCCGCGGCCTTCCGGGTGTCGGCCAACTGCCCGACCAGCAGCGACAGGAAGACGCCGGCCGCGGCGAGCAGCAGCAGCCGGGCGGCGAGCGCGGTGCCGATCCGCTCGTCGAGCGTGGTGCGCACCAGCGACAGGTCGAGGGCCTGCGCGAGGCCGCTGCCCCGCTCGTACGGTCCGCGCAGCAGCAGGACGCCGACGGTGGAGACGAGCAGGGCGATCCAGCCGCCCATGAGCAGCCGCTGCACCGCCGGGACGGCGATCCCGCGCGGCCACACGATCAGCACGAACGCGGCGACGCCGACCAGCAGCGCGAAGGCGGCGTAGGCGACGGTCCGGCCGAGGCCGTAGGCGAAGGAGACCGCGGTGTCGGCCTTGCCGCCCTGGACAGCGGTGGCGGAGACGGAGGTGTCCGAGGGGGCGCCGATGGAGAAGGTGAAGGCGCCGCCGATGGGGTGGGAGTCCTCGGAGACGGCCCGCCAGGCGACCGTGTAGGTGCCGCCCGCGAGGCCGCTCCTGAGGGTGACCCGGGCGGTGTCGGCCTTGCCGTCGGCGTGCTTGGGGTCGCCGTTGTCGACGGGCTTCCCGGCCGGGTCGAGGACCCGGACGGAGTCGGCGGCGAGCGAGACGCCCTCGCTGAAGACCAGCGTGACGGCGGCCGGGGCGCTGGGCACCACGGAGTCCCGCGCGGGGTCGGTGGACACCAGGTTGGCGTGCGCGGCGGCCGTCCCGGCCCCGCCGAGCAGCAGCGCCAGTACGGTGCCGAGCACCGCGAGCAGCGCGGCCGCCCTCCCGCGTACCGTCATTGCGGTCACCCTCTCCTCCATCTCGGCCGTCAGCTTCCCGGACGGTACGTCAGCGGCTTGACCGGGACCTTGACGGCGATGGTGCCGCTCTTGGCGAAGGTCAGGTCTAGTTCCAGTTCGTCGCCGAGGGCGGGCTGCCTGGTCCACCCCATGATCATCAGGTGGGTGCCGCCGCGGGCGAGGTCCAGGGTGCCGTGCGCGGGCACCGGCAGGCTCTGCACCTCCTCCATGGACCCCGTGGTGGAGCGGTGCATGGTGACCGATCCGGCGCCGGGGCTGGTGACCTTGAGCAGCCGGTCCTCGCCCTCGCCCTCGTTGCGGACGGTCAGGTAGCCGGCGCCCATCCCGCCGGGCGTCGCCGGCAGCGGGATGTAGGGGTCGGCGACGGTCAGCTTCGCCGCCGCGTCCGAGGAGGGCGCCGGTCCGGACTCCGACCCGCAGCCGACCAGTATCACCGCGGCGGTCAGCGCGACCGCGGTGCCCGCGCCGATCAGCGCGGCCCGCCTCACGCCGGCACCCCCTTGGCGAGCAGCGCCACGTCGTGCGCGAAGGTCTCCATGGTGGTCCCGCTCATGTACAGCAGGTGCGCCTTGTCGTCGGACGGCAGGAAGCCGAGCACCTGGGCGCCGTGGGTGGAGGTGACGGTGCCGTTGGCGTTGACGATCGGGTCCTCGACCAGGATGCCGAGCGGCTTGGCGGCCTCCTTGACCTTGGCGAGGTCGCCGGTGAGGCCGATGAAGTCGGTGCCCATCGAGTCGAGCCAGGTGCGCAGCACCTTCGGGGTGTCGCGCTCGGGGTCGGTGGAGACGAAGACGACGTCGATCTTCTTGCGGTCCTCGGCCGGGAGCTTGGACATCGCGACGCCGATGTCGCCCATGGTGGTCGGGCAGACGTCGGGGCAGCTGGTGTAGCCGAAGAACAGCAGGGTGGCCTTGCCGGCGGTCTGCTTGCGCAGGTCGTACGGCCGGTCGGAGGTGTCGGTGAGCACCAGGTCGGGCTTGTCGAAGTGCTTCTTCAGCACGGAGGCCTGGTACGGGGAGCCGCTGCTCTCCTTGCTGACCTTGGCGGGCGAGTCGCCGCTGCCGGAGCCGCCGGAGGAGGAGCAGGCGGTGAGGGCGAGCGCGGCGGACAGCGCGAGGGCGGCGGTGCCGAGCAGCCGGCGGTGGGTGGAAGCCATGGGGACGGTGATCCTTCGTGCGGGGCGAGGGCGGGCTGCCGGGCCGCGTCCGCGGGGGACGCGGCCCGGCAGTTGGGTCAGGCGTTCTTGCGGCGCAGGCCGGCGACGCCGAGCGCGGCGCCGATCACGCCGACCACGATGCCGACCACACCGAGGGTGCGGGCGGTGGCGTCGTCGGACGCGGCGGCGGCCTGCCCGGTGGAGGCCTGGGGCTTGGTCGCGGCGGCGTCGCCGGAGTGGTGGTCGCCGGCCGCGGCGGCCTTGTCGAGGGCGAGGACCGGCGCCGGCTTGGCCGGCTCGGGCTGGCCGTCCTTGGCCTCCTCGATCCAGCGGGCGACGTCGCCGTTGTCGTACGTCTGGAGGGCCTTGAAGGTCAGCTTGTCGGTGTCGGTCGGCAGCGCGCCGAGCGAGACCCGGAACTCCTGGAACTGGCCGGGCCCGATCTTCGTCCCGGCGTCGGCGGTCCAGGTGATCTTCGAGACGGCCTCGGTGATCTCCTTGCCGTGCGCGTTCAGCGGCTTGTCGAGCTTGGACTTCTCCAGGGTGGCGGTCCAGCCGGGCAGCGGCTGGGTGCGCACCGAGGCCATCGGGTGGTCCATCGGCAGGTTGACCTCGAGCTTCACGGTCGAGGCGGTGTCGCTCTCGTTCGGCACCCGGAAGGCGACGGCGGTGTAGCCGCCCTGGGTGGCGTTGCCGGGCTGGACGGTGACGTGCGCGGCGGCGGGCAGGGCGGCGGCGAGCACGGCGCCGGCGGCGAGCAGGCCGGCGGAGGCCAGGCGGACGGCGGGAAGGGCACGCATCAGGGGTTCTCCGGAGGAGGACGGCGGGGCCGCACGCACGGCGGCCCGCGGGAACGGGCTGTGGGTGGCCGTCCCGCGCGAGGGCGGGCGACGGCATCGCGAGGGCGCGCCCGAACCCCGTCGTACCGGGCCCGGGTCAGCGCGCGAACGCCGCCGGCGGTCCTCGCCGGACCGGGCTGCACAGCAGCGCGGCGGCCGCCGGCAGCCGCCAGTCCTCGGCCCGGGTACGCCGCCGGGCGGGCGTACGGCCCTCGGCGAGCGGCCCGAGCAGCAGGGCGGCGGCCAGCGCCAGCACGGTGCGCAGCGGGCCCGCCACCTGGCGGGCGGTGTGCGCGGTGAGCCGGACCAGCCGCCACAGCGCGGCCTCGCCGCGGCGCAGCCACCAGCCGGCCACCAGGGCGGCGGCGAGGTGACCGAGCAGCATGCCGGGGGTCATTCCGAGCAGCCCGGAGGCGTGCGTCCCGGCGGCCGTCGCGGTGAACGCCTGCGGGTCCAGGCCCGCGGCGCTGACCACCTGCTCGGCGGTGGTGCCGGGCGGCACGGGGGTCGGGCCGTTGCCGACCCGGTCGTCGCAGAGCAGCCGGCCGGCGGCCTGGGTCAGCGCGTCCGGGTGGTGCATTCCGGTCATCGCCGCACCGCTGGTCATGCCGCCGGACAGGCCGTGGAAGAGGCAGTGCAGGCCGAGCTGGCCGAGGCCGAGCGCCGCGGCGATCACCGGCAGGCCGCGCTCGCGGCCGCCGAGCAGCGCGGCGAGCACGCCGACCGCCAGGAAGCCCGTGACCAGCGCCCGCGGCGCCACCTCGCCGCCGCCGACCAGCGCGTGGCCGACCGCCGCGATCAAGGTGCACACCAGGGCGAACGGCACCGCGCGCAGCACCCGCAGATCCCAGGCGGCGACCGTCACCCCGGCGGGTGCGGCGGCGCCCCGGCGGGCTGCGGCGGTGAGGTCAGTCATGGCCGGGCCATCATCTCACCGCCTACACCGCCGCCCGGGGCAGGGGCCGGAATGCGCCGCCGCCCGGTCGCGGCACGGCCGGAAACCGCTCCCCGGCCGGTGGTGCGCCGGTTCGCGCGTTGATCCGAACGGGCCCGGCGCGCGCGGCGCTGCGCGCGCCGCTCGGCACACTCATCCGCACCAGTCCATCCGCCGAACGGGCGGCGTTCGGCGCTACGGACGGTTCACCGCGCAATCACTCGGAGATACCTAGTTGTATGTGGAGCCGCAGCCAGGAGGGACCTCCCGTGGACATCTGGTGGACTCTGCACCTCAAGCGCGACCCGGCCAGCGTGCCGCTCGCCCGCCGCATCCTGCTCGGCGCCATGGAGACGGCCGGAGTGGACCGGCAGATCGCCTTCGACCTCGGGGTCGCGCTGACCGAGGCGTGCGCCAACGCCGTCGAGCACGCCGTCACCGACCGCCCCGACGAGGGCTTCCAGGTGACCGCCTCGCTGGCCGGCGACCGGCTGCGGATCGAGGTGGTGGACTCCGGCCCCGGCCTGCCGCCGATCGCCGCGCCGGTGCCGTCCGCCGAGCCCGCACCGCGCCGCACCGTCCCGGCCCCGCCGGGCCGCCCCACCGCCGCCCGATGTCGCACCCGCCGCGGCCGCGCCTCGCTGCCGGCCCGGGTGCTCTCCCCGCACCGGCCGCGCCAGGCCGACCGGCCCGCCCCGTACGACACCCACGTCGTCCCGGCGGGCCGGCCGCTGCCCGCCGCCGTGCGCGCCCCCGACGCCGGAGCGGTGCCCGACCTGGCCGCCGAGTCCGGCCGGGGCCTGTTCCTGATCCACGCGCTGGCCGACCACGTCCAGCTGCGCAACCACCCGCTGCGCGGCGCGATCGTCAGCTTCGACAAGATCCTCAAGTGGCAGGACGACGCCCTGCTCCGGGCCTCCTGACCGGTCCTTCCGACCGCGCCGGAAAAAACTTCGGAGATTCCCGCCGCGACATGTCGAGAACGCCGCCCTGGCTTCTACCTGTCCGTGAGAGCGTCCTCCGGGGGCGCCGTCACCAGAAGGAGCGGGACCATGAAGTACATGCTGCTGATGCAGTTCAGCCAGGCCGGCGCCGACTTCCCGTCGATCACCGACTGGACGCCGGAGGAGATCCGGGCGCACATCGGGTTCATGCACGAGACCAACGCCAAGCTGGCCGCCGCCGGCGAGCTGGTCGACGCGCAGGGCCTGGCGATGCCGGACACCGCGCGGATCGTCCGCTCCGGCCCGGCGGGGGAGCCGCTGGTCACCGAGGGGCCGTTCGCCGAGACCAAGGAGTTCCTGGCCGGCTGGTGGATCGTCGACGTGGAGAGCGCGGAGCGCGCGGTGGCCGTCGCCGCCGGCTGCTCGGCCGCCCCCGGCCCCGGCGGGGCGCCGCTGAACATGCCGATCGAGGTCCGCGAAGTGATGTCCGCGCCGCCCACCGAGGAGGCGTGAGCCCGACCGCCCACGACGACCTGCTGCGCACCCTGGCGCCGCAGGTCGTCGGTCTGCTCACCCGCCGCTGGGGGGACTTCGACGCGGCGGAGGACGCGGTGCAGGAGGCACTGATCGCCGCCTTCGCGCAGTGGCCCGAGCAGGGCGTGCCGGACAACCCGCGCGGCTGGCTGATCCAGGTGGCGAGCCGCCGGATGACCGAGCAGGTCCGGGGCGAGCAGGCCCGGCGCCGCCGGGAGGACCGGGTGGTCCGGGAGGACGACCGCCGCACCGCGCCGCCCGCCGACGCCGAGGACCCGGCCGCCCGGGACGACACCCTCACCCTGCTGTTCCTGTGCTGCCACCCCGCGCTGACCCGGGCCTCGGCGGTCGCGCTGACGCTGCGTTCGGTCGGCGGTCTGACCACCGGTGAGATCGCCCGGGCCTTCCTGGTGCCGGAGACCACCATGGGCCAGCGGATCAGCCGCGCCAAGCAGCGGATCACCTCCTCGGGCCTGCCGTTCGCGCTGCCCGAGCCCGCGGAGCGCGCGGCCCGGCTGACCGAGGTGCTGGACGTGCTCTACCTGGTCTTCAACGAGGGGTACGCCACCGGCGCGGGCCCCGAGCTGCAGCGGGTCGAGCTCGCCCGGGAGGCGATCCGGCTGGCCCGGGAGCTGCACCGGCTGCTGCCGGAGGACAGCGAGGTGGCCGGGCTGCTGGCGCTGATGCTGCTGACCGACGCCCGCAGCGCCGCCCGGACCGGCCCGGACGGCGAACTGGTGCCGCTCGCCGAGCAGGACCGCGGCCGCTGGGACGCCGCACGGATCGCCGAGGGGATCGCGCTGGTCACCGCGGCGCTGCCGCGCGGACCGGTCGGCCCGTACCAGGTGCAGGCCGCGATCGCGGCGGTCCACGACGAGGCGCCGAGCGCCGAGGAGACCGACTGGCCGCAGATCCTCGCCCTGTACGGCGTGCTGGGCCGGCTCTCGGCCGGCCCGCTGGTCGCGCTCAACCGCACGGTGGCGCTCGCCATGGTGCACGGCCCGGACGCCGGCCTGGAAGCGCTGGACGCGCTGGCCGAGGACCCGCGGCTGGCCGGCGGGCACCGGCTCGCCGCCGTCCGCGCCCACCTGCTGGAGCGGGCCGGACAGCGCGAGGCCGCCGCCGTCCAGTACCGGACGGCGGCGGCCCGTACCGCCAGCCTGCCGGAGCGCCACTACCTCGCCCTGCGGGCGGCGCGGCTCACCGGCGGCGGGTGATCACTTCTTGTTGTCGCCCAGGCAGAGGGTGTAGGACTCGCGGCCCGTCACGACGTACGAGGCGACCACGTTCTCGACGTTGTCGCACCCGTTCTTGTCGTCGTAGGAGATCCGCTTCAGCACCTTGAACTCGGCGTCGGCCGCGCCGCAGTCCACGACCTTGACGCTCGGCTTGGCATCGGTGCCCGAGTTGTGCACGCAGTTGCCGGCCTCGGCGATCGCCGGGTCGTCGGTCAGCCAGTTGTACACGGCCGTGCCGAGCACGACGGCCACGGCGACCGCGACGATGCCCACGAAGCGCAGGAGGAGCTTGCCGACCTTGCCCTTCGTCTTCGCCGGGGCGGTCGCCTCGACGGGGATCTCCGGGTACGGGGAAGCGGCCTGGTCCTCGGCGGGGGCGGGGGACTGGCTCGGGGGAGTGGTCACGTGTTTCCTCGGTCAGCTGCTCGAATCGGCTGCCGAAGACTAGAGGGGCCATTTACCTTACAGAAAGCTTATGTGGGTGAATTTTGCCTGAAGTTGGCTGAAAATCGTTGCCTAGCAGGGCAAATCGGGCGCCCGAGGACACCGAATCCCCGCACCGTACGCTGGCTCGATGACAGACTGGGATCTGCGCAGGCTACGGGTGCTCCAGGCGCTCGACGAGTGCGGCACGGTCACCGCCGCCGCCGGGCGGCTGCACCTCACCCCCTCCGCGGTCTCCCAGCAACTGGCCGCCCTCGGCAAGCAGTTGGGCGCGCCCATGGTCGAGCCGGACGGCCGCCGGGTCCGCCTGACCAGCGCCGCCCGCCTGCTGCTCGGCCACGCCGAACGGGTCTTCGGCCAGCTGGAGCAGGCCGAGGCCGACCTCGCCGGGTACCTGCACGGCGCCGCCGGAGAGGTCCGGATCGGCGCCTTCGCCACCGCGATCGGCGCCCTGGTCGTCCCCGCCGTCCGCCGGCTGGCCCTCGACGCCCCGGCCCTGCGGATCACCGTCACCGAGACCGAGGCCGCCGAGGCCTACCGGCTGCTCGCCGCCGGGGAGGTCGACCTCGCGGTCTCGCTCGCCGTCCAACTCCCGGCCCGCGACCCGCGGTTCGTCCAGCGGAAACTGCTCAGCGACCCGCTGGACGTCGCCCTGCCCGCCGGACACCCGCAGGCCGCCGCCCCCGGCCTGCGACTCGCCGACCTCGCCGCCGAACCCTGGATCTACGGCGCGAGCGGCCCCTGGCGCGACATCACCCTCGCCGCCTGCGCGGACGCCGGCTTCACCCCCGACCGCGCCCACACCGCCGCCGACTGGGACGCCGTCCTCGCCCTGGTCGAAGCAGGCCTCGGCGTCGCCCTGCTCCCCCGGCTCGCCGCCGCCCGCCACCGCACCGGCGCCACGATCCGCGCCCTGCCCGCCGACCTGCCCACCCGTCAGGTCGTCGCCGCCGTCCGCGCCGGCACCGAGACCGCCCCGCCGCTGCACCGCGTGCTGACCGCGCTGCGCCGCGCCGCAACCGTTCAGCCGGACTGAACGAAACGGTCAGAAGCTTTCGATGGACCTGCACGGTCCTGCGGCGGCACGGTGGAGACACCCCGACACCACCCCGCCGACGAGAGGCCGCCATGACCGACCCCGCCGCACTCGATGCCACCCCCTACCAGGGCGGCGACCCGTACGCCGACTACCGCGGCGGCGACTTCGCCTTCACCGCGCTGCCCGACCTCGCCGACCGCCGCCTCGGCGGCGCCGTCCTCACCGCCGACGACGAGTTCTTCGCCGACCGGGAGAACCTGCTGCGCCCCGAACGCCCCGAGTTCCGCCCGCACACCTTCGGCAACAAGGGCCAGGTGATGGACGGATGGGAGACCCGCCGGCGCCGCGGCCGCTCCCCCGCCCACCCCCACCCCGCCGCCGACGACCACGACGGGGCGGTGATCCGGCTCGGCGTCCCCGGCACCGTGCACGGCCTGCTCGTCGACACCGCCCACTTCCGCGGCAACCACCCGCTCGCCGTCACCGTCGAGGCCGCCGACCTGCCCGGCACTCCCGGCCCCGCCGAACTCGCCGCCGCCGACTGGCGCGAGATCCTCCCCCGCACCCCCGTCCGCGGCCACGCCGCCAACGGCTTCCCCGTCACCGACCCCCACCGCGCCACCCACCTGCGGATCCGCCAGTACCCCGACGGCGGGATCGCCCGCCTGCGCGTCCACGGCGACCCCCGCCCCGACCGCGCCTGGCTCGACGCCCTCGGCACCTTCGACCTCGCCGCCCTGGAGAACGGCGGCACCGTCGAGGACGCCTCCGACCGCTTCTTCTCCCCGCCCGTCCAGATGCTCCTGCCCGGCCGCTCGCGGGTGATGGGCGAGGGCTGGGAGACCCGCCGCCGCCGCGACCGCGGCCACGACTGGGCCCGGATCCGCCTGGCCGGCCGCGGACTGGTCCGCGCCGTCGAGATCGACACCACCAACTACCTCGGCAACGCCGCCGGCTGGGCCGCCCTGCACGCCCGCGACGGCGCCGACGGCGAGTGGTACGAACTCCTCCCGCCCACCGCCCTGCACCCCGACACCACCCACCGGATCCCGATCACCGACCCGCGCCCCGCCACCCACGTCCGCCTCGACGTCCTCCCCGACGGTGGGATCGCCCGCCTGCGCCTGCACGGCACCCCGGCCTGAGCCCGAGCTGCGCGGATCCCCCGCGGACGGCCTTCCCGAGCGCCTCGTGGGTCGCCTCGTGGGTCGCCTCGTGGGTCGCCTCGGGGATCGCCCGTCCCGCCCGTACGAATTGCCGCCCCCGCAGGCCCGGCGGACCATGGTGATCATGATGCATCAGATGCGGGCCGAGTACGGCCCGGCCGGCAGCTCCGGCCCCGTCGCCAACTGGCACATCGTCCGCAACGACGACCTGGTCGCCATGTGCGGACGCGAACTCGACGCCGGCACCCCCCTCCAGGACGCCGCCCACTGGACCGCCGACCCCGACCGCAACTGCCACACCTGCGGGGCGCTCTACCTCCGCGAGAGCCCGTACCTCCCCGACGAGCACGCCTGAGCAGGCCGCACCCCGGCCCGCCGCCATGGAACCGCTGATCCGGCCCGTCCCGCTGCTCCGCGAGGCCGCCGACCTGCGCGCCGGCCACCCGGACCCGGCCGCGCACGTCGAGGAGCTGTGCACCCGGATCGACCGGATCGACCCCGCCGTCCGGGCCTTCGTCCCCGAACCCGGACGGTACGACCGGCTCGCCGAGCAGGCCCGGCGGCTCGCCGCCCGGCACCCCGACCCCGACGGTCGCCCGCCGCTCTTCGCGGTCGCCGTCGGGGTCAAGGACGTCCTGCACGTCGACGGGCTGCCCACCCACGCCGGGTCCGCACTGCCCCCCGGCGTCCTCGCCGGGCCCGAGGCCGTCGCCGTCACCCGGCTGCGCGCCGCCGGGGCGCTGATCGCGGGCAAGACGGCGACCGCCGAGTTCGCGGTCACCGCCCCCGGCCCCACCCGCAACCCGCACCGGCCCGCCCACACCCCGGGCGGCTCCAGCAGCGGCTCCGCCGCCGCCGTCGCCACCGGCCTGGTCCCGCTCGCCCTCGGCACCCAGACCCTCGGCTCGGTGATCCGGCCCGCCGCGTACTGCGGCGTGGTCGGCTTCCGCCCCACGTCCGGGCGGATCCCGCTCGACGGTGTGATCGCGCACGCGCCCGGCCTGGACACCGTCGGCCTGTTCACCGCCGACCTCGCGGGCGCGGAGCTCGCCGCGTCCGTCCTGTGCGACGGCTGGACGCCCGGCGGGCCCGCCGGGCGCGAGCCGGTCCTCGGGGTCCCCACCGGCGGCTACCTGGACCAGGTCACGCCCGCCGCCCGGGAGGCGTTCGAGCAGACCCTCGACCGGCTCGGCGTGCCCGTCCGGCGGGTTGACGCGCTGCCCGACCTGGACGACCTGCGCCGGCACCTGATGGTCATCAGCCGCTACGAACTCGCGCGTGTCCACCAGGAGTTGTTCGCCCGCTTCGCGGGGCTGTACCGGGCCGAGACCGCCGCCGCGATCCGCCGCGGACAGGAGATCGACCGGGCCGACTACCAGGCCGCACTCGCCGCCCGGGCCCGCTTCCGCCGCCGCCTCGCCGACCGCGCCGCCGCCGACTCGATCGACCTCTGGGCGAGCCCCGCCGCGACCGGGCCCGCCCCGCACGGCCTCGACTCCACCGGCGACCCCGCCATGTCCGCCCCCTGGAGCTACGCCGGCCTCCCCGCCCTCACCCTCCCCGCCGGCCACCTGGACGGCCTCCCCCTCGGTCTCCAGCTCGCCGCCCACCCCCACACCGACGAACACCTCCTCGCCGCCGCCGCCACCCTCGCCCCCCGCCTCGCCCCCTGACACCACCGGCCGGGGGCCGTCCGCGGGGCCGGTCCGGGGCGGGTGGCGGCGGCGTAGGCTGGGCGTCTGCCGACGGGTGGGCCGGGCGGCTGGGTGGTGGGCGGAGGTGGAGCGCGGTGGTCGACGCCTCGACGGACGGCCGGGTGCAGCGGGGCAACGAGACCCGTCGCGCGGTGCTGGCGCGGTCGGTGCAGATCGCCTCGGTCGAGGGCCTCGGCGCCCTCTCCATCGGCCGGCTCGCCGCGGACCTGAAGCTGAGCAAGAGCGGTGTGTTCGCCGGCTTCGGCTCCAAGGAGGAGCTCCAGCTGGCCACCGTCCGGGCCGCGAGCCGGATGTTCTACGACGCCGTGGTCGCCCCGGTCGAGGCCCTCCCGGACGGACGGGCCAAGGCGCTGGCGCTCTGCGAGCAATGGCTGGCCTACTCGCGGGACCGGGTCTTCGACGGCGGGTGCTTCTTCTACGCGGTGGGCGCGGAGTTCGACGCCCAGCCGGGCCCGGTGCGGGACGCGCTGGCCGCGGCCGCGCTCGCCTGGGAGCGCAACCTCGAGGACCTGCTGCGCGCCGCCGCCGCGGCGGGCGAGCTGCCGGCCGGCACCGATCCGGTGGACACCGCGTTCCTGCTGATCGCGGCACTGGAGACGGCCAACGCGCAGAGCCTGCTGCACGACGACCCGTCCCGCTACGACCGGGCCGCCCGCACCATCCGCCGTCTCCTCGCCGCCTGACCCCGCCGCCCGTCTCCCAGGTCTGCCGCCGCGCTCCAAAAACTGCACGAACGGTCGTGCTAATATCTCGTCCCAGCAAGGCCCGCCCTTCGCCGCAGCCCCGTGGAGAGACCATGGCCCCGATCGACGCCGCCGTCCGCACCGCCCTGAACGCCACCTCCCTGCTGTCCCCCTCGCTCGCGGGCCGCGCGGCGTTCGCGCTCTTCTGCCGCCCGCTGCGCCGCAGTCGCGTCCGCAGCACCGAACTCGACGTGCACGCCCGCGCCGCCACCGAGGAACTCACCGTCAACGGCAAGCGGGTGGTCGCGTACCGCTGGGGCGACGGCACCCGCCCGGTCCTGCTGCTGCACGGCTGGCGGTCGCGGACCTCGCGCTTCGCCGACTGGATCCCCCGCCTGCTGGACCTCGGCTACAGCCCGGTCGGCTTCGACGCGCCGGGCCACGGCGACTCGCAGGGCCGCGGCACCACGATCCTGGAGTACCGCGAACTCATCGGCCGGCTCCAGGACCGGTACGGGCACTTCGAGGGGGTGGTCGCGCACTCCTTCGGCGTCCTGTGCGCCTTCCACGCGCTGCGCACGGGCGTCACCGCCGAGCGCCTGGTCGCCCTCTCCGGGGTCTCCGACTTCACCTTCGTCGTGGACGGCTTCTGCGCGGGCCTCGGGGTCAACGACCGGATCCGGCGCGAACTGGTCCGCCGCATCGAGCGCGAGCTGTTCCCCGGCACCCCCGACCCGCTGCGGGTGTTCGACGCCGGCCGGGCGCCGGAGGAGGTCCCGCTGCCGATCCTGGTGGTCCACGACGAGCAGGACGACGTGGTCCCGCACGGCCAGGCCCGCCGGCTGCAGGCCGCGTACGGGGAGCGCCTGCGGCTGCTCACCACCCGGGGCCTGGGCCACCGCCGGATCGTCGCGGAGCCGACCGTGGTCGACAACGCGATCGGCTTCCTGGCCGAGCCGCTCGCGGCCGAGGTCCCCGCCCCCGCCCGCTGACGCCGGCGGGGCGGGCCCCGAAGGACCCGCCCCGCCGGTACGGACGGCACCGAGCGCCGGCCGCTCGGCCGGCGCTCGGGAGGTGGTCGGTCAGCCGCCGCTCTTGCGGCGGAAGGTGCGCTTGCCGCCGGCCGCCGCGTGGGCGCCGTGGATCTTCGACCCGCCGCCCGCGCCGCCCGCGCCGCCGTGTCCGCCGCCCTTGCGCTCCAGCGCGGCGAGGAACTTCGCCTTCACGTCGTCCGGCTCGGCGGTCTCGGCCGCAGCGGCGGTGTCGGCCTCGGTCGTCGCCTCCGCCGGTTCGGCTGCTTCACTGCTCATTCGGGGACCTCCTGGACGCGAGCCGGTACTGATGTGCACTGCACACCCTGCCACGTCCGCCGCGCTGACGGACCATCGTTTCTCACGGCTGCGGCCGGTCGCGGTACTCCAGGCCGCCGATCATGTAGAGCAGCGCCAGGGTCGGAAAGCCGATCGAGGCGATCAACAGGACGAAGAACTGCCACACCATCGGAAAACTCCTCCCAGGACACTGCAGTCGTCTCCTGGACGATATGTCCGTATCATCCCTTTCCGCCATCGGAGGCTCATCTTTCGAGGGATCACGGTCCTACCCCTGTTCCCGGGCGCGTCCCGGTGCGCAGACTGAGTGGCATGCAGGTAGACCTCGCAGGAGAGCCCCGCCGCCCGGACCGCGTCAACGAGGACTTCGCCGCCGCCTCCCCCGAGGCCCTGGTGCTGCTGGACGGCTCCAGTTCGCCGGCCGGCCTGGAGTCGGGCTGCCGGCACGGCATCGCCTGGTACGTCCGCCGGCTCGGCGTGCACCTGCTGGCCCGGATGACCGACCGCTCGGACCGGTCGATCGCCGAGTGCCTCTCCGACGCCATCGCGGAGACGGCCGCCCTGCACGGCGGCCGCTGCGACCTGGCGCACCCCAACACCCCGGCCGCCATGGTGGTCGCGGCCCGACTGCACGGCGGCTCGCTGGAGTACCTGGTGCTCGGCGACTCGCTGCTGGTCCTGCACCTCAAGGACGGTCCGCCGCGGGTGCTCGGCGACAACCAGCGCTTCCCCGCCGGGGAGACGCTGCGCCGGCAGGTCTGGGCCACCGTGCCCGGCTCCGCCGAGCGGGCCGCGCTGCACATGCAGTACGCGATCGCGGTGCGGGCGGCCCGCAACACCGGCCACGGCCCGTGGATCGCCGCCGCCTCGCCGAGGGCCGCCGAGCACGCCGAGACCGGCTTCGTGAAGCTGGGCGACCTGCACGGCGTGGCCGCCCTCAGCGACGGCGCCGCCCGCTTCACCGACCGCTTCGACCTGGGCAGTTGGGCGGACGCGGTCCGGCTGCTGGCCGAATCCGGGCCCGCCGAGCTGATCGCCCGGGTCCGCGCGGCGGAGCGCTCCGACGTCGACTGCGAGCGCTGGCCGCGCGGCAAGGCGCACGACGACGCCTCCGCCCTCTACGCCCGCGTCTGAGGCGCACCCGGCAAAGGCGTCGTCGGAGGGGTGCTAAACGCCGGCCGGCGGCCACTCGCGGCGCAGCACCGACATCAGCACCTGGTCGTGCCAGCCGCCGGAGCGGTACACGGCCTCCCGGCGGCGGCCCTCCTCCACGAACCCGGCCCGCGCGTAGGCGGCGATCGCCCGGGCGTTGTAGCTGTTGACGGTCAACTCCACCCGGTTGAGCCCGAGTTCGTTGAACGCGTAGCCGATGGTGGTGCGCAGGGCGTCGGTTCCGAGTCCGCGGTCCTGGAAGGGCGGGCCCATGACGATGGCGAGGGTCGCGGCGCGGTCCTTCGGGTTGGCGCCGTAGAGGGTGATGTGGCCGGCGAGTTCGCGGGTCTCCACGGTCTCCACGCTCAGCCCCAGGTCGCTGCCGGTGTTGCGGCTCCAGGAGCGGAACATCTCGGCGAGCGCGCCGTCCGGCTGGGGGTGGACCGGCCCGGTCACCTGCTGGACGGCGAGGGCGGGATCCCGCCACCAGTCGGCGAGCCGGGGGAGGTCGCTCTCGCGCAGCTCGCGCAGTCGGACGAGCTTGCCGGTCAGCGGATCGCCGTCGATCGCCATGGTGGTGCCCCTCGGGGGTTCGGTGGTGCGGAGGTTCGCTCGGTTCGGCCCCACCGTAGGACCCGCGCCGGTGCCGGGCGGTCGGCGATGTCAGGTTGTGTCCTTCCCGACGCCCGATGCGGACCCCGGCCCCCGATGCCGTCGGGAAAGCCGCAGGCCCCGGCCGCCCATGACGGGCGGCCGGGGCCTGCGGGCGGCCGGACCGGTCAGTTCCGGTCGGCCGGGACGGTGCCGAGACGGCCGGCCTGGAAGTCCTCCATGGCCTGCTGGAGCTCGCGGTGGCTGTTCATCACGAACGGCCCGTACCAGGCGACCGGCTCGCGGATCGGCAGGCCGCCGAGCAGGACCACCTCGAAGGTGGAGCTGCGCGAGTCCTGCTTCTCGTCGGCCCGGATGGTCAGCGAGTCGCCGTCGCCGAAGGCGACTGCCTGGCCCATCCGGAACGGGCGGCGCTCGGTGCCGGCCGTGCCGCTTCCGGCCAGGCCGTACGCGAGGGCGTTGAAGTCGGACCGCCAGGGGAGGGTGACCTCGGCGCCCGGGTTCACCGAGACGTGGATCATGGTGATCGGGGTGTGGGTGGCGCCGGGGCCCTGGTGGCCGGCGATGTCGCCGGCGATCAGGCGGATCAGCGCGCCGCCGTCCTCGGTGGTCAGCAGCTTGACGCTGCCGCCGCGGATGTCCTGGTACTTCGGGGTGATCATCTTGTCCGAGGCCGGCAGGTTGACCCACAGCTGGAGGCCGTGGAACAGGCCGCCCGACATCACCAGCGACTCCGGCGGGGTCTCGATGTGCAGCAGGCCGGAGCCGGCCGTCATCCACTGGGTGTCGCCGTCGGTGATCACGCCGCCGCCGCCGTGCGAGTCCTGGTGCACGAAGGTGCCGTCGATGATGTAGGTGACGGTCTCGAAGCCGCGGTGCGGGTGCCAGGGGGTGCCCTTGGGCTCACCGGCCGCGTAGTCCACCTCGCCCATCTGGTCCATCATGATGAACGGGTCGAGGTACTTGGTGTTGATCTTCGCGAAGGCCCGGCGCACCGGGAATCCCTCGCCCTCGAAGCCTTCCGGGGCGGTGACCACCGTCATCACCGGACGTGCGACCGCACCGGCCGGGTCGGGGGTGGCGACGCGCGGGAGGGTCAGCGGGTTCTCGACGGTCACGGCGGGCATGTCGGCCTCCTTCGGGGTTACTGGCCTGGGTCCAGAGTAGTTCAACTCTCAACCACTCGCAAGGTTGAACATTGAACTACCTTCGACCATTCCCGGCCGTGCCCGTGCCGCCCGCCCTACCGCCCCTTGCCGCGCAGCGCGTCCTGGGCCTCGACGTACTTCAGCATCAGACGGGCGAAGTCCAGCCGCTCGCGCTCGCTCCAGTCCGCGGTGATCTGGTCGAAGGCCGCGCGCTGGTGGCGCAGGAAGCGGCCCATCAGCTCCTCGCCGCCCGGGGCCAGGTGCAGCACGGTGCGCCGGCCGTCCTGCTGCGAGGCGGCGCGCACCAGGTAGCCCGAGGCGATGCAGTCGGAGACCATCCGGCTGGCCACCGAGGGGTCCACGCCCAGGTGGTCGGCGACCGCGCCGACCGTCACCTCGCGGGCGCCGCCGCCGGGCTCCCGGCCCTCCGGGCGGTCCGCCTCCTGGACGATCCGCAGCACCAGGGTGCGGCTGAGGTCCTTCTGGCCGATCGGGTCCTCGACGTCCAGCAGTGAGGAGCGGCGCAGCCGTCCGAACGCCGGACCGACGGCGTTCAGCAGGTCCTCGTCGGTGGCGGGCTCGCGGTTCGTCATGCCGCCAGTCTACGGGTGCGTGATGAGGCGAAGGCATGTGTTGACATGAAAACGTGTGCAGGACATCATGCATATGTCGTCAACAACGAATAGATCGGAGTCCACCGTGACCACCCTCGTCACCGGCGGCCGCGGCCAGATCGCCCGCGCCGTCACCTCCCGCCTGCACGCCGCCGGCCTCCCGGTCCGCGCGGCCGGCAGCAGGCCCGCCGAGCTGGCCGCCCCGGCCGGAGCCGAGACCGTCGAACTCGCCCTCGGCAGGCCGGAGACCTTCGCCGCCGCCCTCCGCGGCGTCCGGCAGGTCTTCCTCTACCCCGAGCCGGCCGGCATCGGGGCGCTGATCGAGGAGGCCGAGGCGGCGGGCGTCGAGCACGTCGTCCTGCTCTCCTCCTCCGCGGTCCTCGGCCCCGAACCCGAGAAGGACCCGCTGGCCGACCACCACCTGCGGGTCGAGCGGGCCCTCGCCGGCTCCGCCCTGACCGGCACCTTCCTGCGGCCGGACGCCTTCGCCAGCAACGCCCTCGGCTGGGCGCACCCGGTCTCCCGGGCCCAGCCGGTCCAGCTGCCCTACCCGGACGCCGGCGTGGTGCCCGTCCACCCCGAGGACATCGCCGAGATCGCCGTCGAGGCGCTCACCGGCGACCGCCTCACCGGCCGTGCACTCACCCTCACCGGGGCCGAGCCGCTCACCTTCCGCGAGCAGCTCGCCGTCCTCGCCGACGTGTTCGGCCGCGAGATCCCGGTCGAACGGATCACCCGCGACGAGGCCGAGCGGCAGCTCTCCGCCTTCATGCCCGCGCCGATGGTCGGCTCGCTGCTCGACTTCTGGCAGCGGGCCGACGCGGAGCCGGTCGCGGTGGCCGACACCACCGCCACCCTGCTCGGCCGCCCCGCCCGCACCTTCCGCCGGTGGGCCGCCGAACACGCCGACGCCTTCGCCCCCGGGCGGACCGCCGCCTGACCGGCGCCTGACCGGCGACACCTTCGAGAGGAGCCCGCCATGCGCCCGATCGGGTACTGGCTCAACCGCACCGACCGCGCCCTCACCGCCCGGATGGACGCGATGCTCGCCGAGGACGGACTCACCCGGCTCGGCTGGCAGGTGCTGAACGCGGTCCACGACGACCCGCGGGCCGGCGACGCCGCCGTGGCCGGACTGCTCGTTGCCAACGCGACACCCGCCGCCCTGGCCGCCGCCGTCGAGGCGCTGCTCGCCGACGGCCGGCTCACCCGCCCCGCCCCGGGCGCGCTCGCCCCGACCGCCGCCGGCCGTGACTGCCTCACCGAGGTGGGCGCCCGGGTCCGGGCCTTCCGCCGGCTGGCCGCCGAGGGCGTCCCCGACGAGGACTATCGCACCGCGATCGCCGTCCTCGAACGCATCACCCGCAACGTCGAGGCCATGGGGGAAGGCGCGGACCGCCGGTAGAACCCGGTGCCGCCGGCCTCGCGGCCGTCCTGCTGGCCGTCGCCCTGCCGAGCCGGCTGCCGGGGCTGCAGCCGCCGGCGGTGGTACGGGCTAGCCGTACATCCGGCGCATGGTGAAGTCGACCATCTGCTCGACGGCCTTGGCGTCGAAGACCATCCGGTGCTCGCCCTCCATGTCGAGGGCGAAGCCGTAGCCGGTGGGGAGCAGGTCGAGGATCTCGGCGCCGGTGACGCTGAAGTGCTTGGACTCCTTGCCGGCGTAGCGCTTCAGCTCCTTGAGCGAGCTGAACATCGGGATCACCGGGGTCGGGGTGTTGTGCAGTGCGAGGAAGCCGGGGCGGTCGCCGCGCGGGCAGTAGACCTTGGAGGTGATGAAGATGGCCTGGAAGTCCTCGACCGCCATCGAGCCGGTGGTGAAGGCGCGCACCGCGTCGGCGAGGGACGGCGGCGACGGCTCCGGGTACAGGGACTGCTGGGCGCCCTGCTGGTGCGGGTCGCCGTACGGGCCGGCGCCGGGCATGCCGTTCATCCCCTGCTGCATCTGCTGCTGGTAGGGGTCGCCCTGGTAGGCGGTCTGCTCGTAGCCGTACACGGGAACAAGGCTATCGGGCGGACGGACTTTCGTGGGGCGATGGTCCGCACAATGCGGCCCGGGGCGGCATTGTGGGACGTGACCACGTTCATAGGCCTTTCATCCCGGAGGGCTTGAACAAGTTACCAACGGGTAGCATCATGGTCCCTACTGGTGGGTAAGTGGGACGCGCCGAGCCGGCGGGCCCGCGGAAGCAGACGAACCGGAGAAACGGTCATGGGTCACTACAAGTCCAACCTGCGGGACGTGGAGTTCAACCTCTTCGAGGTGTTCGGCCGCGACCAGGTGTACGGCACCGGTCCGTTCGCCGACATGGACGTCGAGACCGCGAAGAACATCCTGAGCGAGATCTCGCGCCTGGCCGAGAACGAGCTGGCCTCGTCCTTCGTCGACGCCGACCGCAACCCGCCGGTCTTCGACCCGGAGACCAACACCGCTCCGATCCCGGAGACCTTCAAGCGCAGCTACCAGGCGTTCATGGACGCCGAGTGGTGGCGCCTGGGCATCCCGGAGGGCATCGGCGGCCAGGTCACCCCGTCCTCGCTGGTTTGGGCGTACGCCGAGCAGGTCCTGGGCTCCAACCCGGCCATCTGGATGTACTCCTCCGGCCCGGCCTTCGCCGGCGTCGTCTTCGACGAGGGCACCGAGGAGCAGCAGAAGGTCGCCCAGCGCATGGTCGACGGCCTCTGGGGCGCCACCATGGTGCTGACCGAGCCGGACGCCGGCTCGGACGTGGGCGCCGGCCGCACCAAGGCGATCAAGCAGGAGGACGGCTCCTGGCACATCGAGGGTGTGAAGCGCTTCATCACCTCCGGTGAGCACGACATGTCCGACAACATCATCCACCTGGTGCTGGCCCGCCCCGAGGGCGGCGCCCCCGGCACCAAGGGCCTCGGCCTCTACATCGTGCCGAAGTACGACTTCGACTGGGAGACCGGCGAGCTCGGCGAGCGCAACGGTGCCTACGCCACCAACGTCGAGCACAAGATGGGCCTCAAGGCCTCCAACACCTGCGAGATGACCTTCGGCGCCAAGCACCCGGCCAAGGGCTGGCTGCTCGGCGAGAAGATCGACGGCATCCGCCAGATGTTCAAGATCATCGAGTTCGCCCGCATGATGGTCGGCACGAAGGCGATCGCCACCCTGTCCACCGGCTACCTGAACGCGCTGGAGTACGCCAAGGAGCGCGTGCAGGGCGCCGACATCTCGCAGTTCATGGACAAGACCGCGCCGCGCGTCACCATCACCAACCACCCGGACGTCCGCCGCTCGCTGCTCCAGCAGAAGGCGTACGCCGAGGGCATGCGCGCCCTGGTCCTCTACACCGCCTCGGTCCAGGACGACCTGCTGGCCGCCCGCCTGCGCGGTGAGAACGACGAGGCCGCCGAGCGCCTGAACGACCTGCTGCTGCCGATCGTCAAGGGCTACGGCTCGGAGAAGTCCTACGAGCAGCTCGCCCAGTCCCTGCAGATCTTCGGTGGCTCCGGCTACCTGCAGGAGTACCCGATCGAGCAGTACATCCGCGACGCCAAGATCGACACCCTCTACGAGGGCACCACGGCGATCCAGGGCCTGGACTTCTTCTTCCGCAAGATCGTGAAGGACGGCGGCCAGGCACTGACCGCGGTCTCCGAGCAGATCCAGAAGTTCCTCGGCGCCGGCGAGGGCGGCGACGCCCTGGCCGACGAGCGCGCCGCGCTCGCCAAGGCCGCCGGCGACCTGGAGGCCATCGTCGGCAAGCTGCTCGCCGACCTGTCCTCGGTCGAGCAGGACGTCAAGAACATGTACAAGGTGGGCCAGAACACCACCCGCCTGCTGATGGTCTCCGGCGACGTCGTGATCGGCTGGCTGCTGCTGCGCCAGGCCGCCGTCGCGCTGGCCAAGCTGGAGGCCGGCGCCTCGGAGAAGGACGTCCCGTTCTACCGGGGCAAGGTCGCCGCGGCCCGCTTCTTCGCCCGCAACGTCCTCCCGACCACCACCTCGCAGCGGAAGATCGCCGAGGGCGTGGACAACGAGATCATGGACCTCGCGGAGGAGGCCTTCTAGGCCGCCCGAACCACCTGACACACCCTCAACACGCAGGGCCCGGCACCCGCCGGGCCCTGCTGTGTGTGACGGTCCTTCACTGTTCTGTCACTCTTGGCGGGATAGCGCTGTCCTGTCCGTGTACGGGCATATGCTCGGGGCGGAGCCGGTCCCCCATCCGGTTGCCGATCTCCCTCAACTCAGGAGCAACATGTCGACCGCCGCCCGAACGGCCTCCTTCGACCGGACGCACACCGACGACCTGATCGCGTTCCTGCGCGACTCTCCGTCGCCGTACCACGCCGTGGCGAGCGCCGCCGAGCGGCTGGAGAAGGCCGGCTTCCGCCGCGTGCAGGAGACCGACGCCTGGGACGGGGCCACGGGCGGCCGGTACCTCATCCGCGGCGGCGCGATGATCGCCTGGTACGTGCCCGAGGGCGCGACCCCGGCGACCCCGTTCCGGGTGGTGGGCACCCACACCGACTCGCCCAACCTGAGGGTCAAGCCCGTCCCCGACACCGGGTCGGCCGGCTGGCGGCAGATCGCGGTCGAGATCTACGGCGGCGTCCCGCTCAACACCTGGCTCGACCGCGACCTCGGCCTCTCCGGCCGGCTCGCGCTGCGCGACGGCACCACCCGGCTGGTCAAGATCGACGAGCCGCTGCTGCGCGTCCCGCAGCTCGCCATCCACCTCGACCGCCAGGTCAACGAGGGCCTCAAGCTCGACAAGCAGCGCCACCTCACGCCGATCTGGGGAATCGGCAAGGTCACCGAGGGCGCGCTGGTCGAGTACGTCGCGGAGCGGGCGGGCGTGGCGGCCGCCGACATCGCCGGCTGGGACCTGATGACCCACGACGTCCAGCCGCCCTGCTACCTGGGCCGCGACCGCGAGCTGCTGGCCGGCCCGCGCCTGGACAACCTGCTGTCCGTGCACGCCGCCACCGCGGCGATCGCCGCCGTCGCCGGCGCCGACCTGCCCTACATCCCGGTGCTCGCCGCCTTCGACCACGAGGAGACCGGCAGCGAGTCCGACACCGGCGCGCAGAGCCCGCTGCTCGGCAACGTGCTGGAACGCAGCGTCCACTCCCGCGGCGGCAACGCCGAGGACCGCGCCCGCGCCCTGGCCGGCACCGTCTGCCTCTCCTCCGACATGGGCCACGCCGTCCACCCGAACTACAGCGAGCGCCACGAGCCCGGCCACCACCCGATGCCCAACGGCGGCCCGATCCTCAAGGTCAACGTCAACAACCGGTACGCCACCGACGCGCTCGGCCGGGCCGTGTTCGCCGCCGCCTGCGAGAAGGCCGGCGTGCCGTGGCAGACCTTCGTCTCCAACAACGCCATGCCCTGCGGCACCACGATCGGCCCGATCACCGCCGCCCGCCTCGGCATCACCACCGTCGACTGCGGCATCGCGGCGCTGTCCATGCACTCCGCCCGCGAGCTGTGCGGCGCCGACGACCCGTTCCTGCTGGCCGCCGCGATCAAGGCCTTCCTGGAGGGCTGAAACGGCTCAGGGAGCCCCGGGGCGGGGCTCCCTGCCGCAGCGGACTACTCCAGGCCGGCCAGCACCAGCGGCAGGCGGGTCGCCCCGCCCCCGGTCAGCCGCACCGGCACGCCCCAGTCCTGCTGGTGCACGTGGCACGCCGGGTACTCGATCTCCGGGTCGTCGTCGCAGGACGCCGCCATCGCCGACACGTGCAGCACGCCCTCGGCGACCTCCCCGTTCAGCACCAGCTCCCGCGACAGGTCGGTGTCCGCACCCGACCCCGCCAGCAGCAGCTCCGGCGGCGTCGAGGAGACCAGCAGCCGGGTCGACGGGCCGTAGCGCTCGTCCAGCTTCTGCCCGGACGGCGCCCGGAACACCACGTCCAGCCGCAGCGCGCCCGGTGCCACCTCGGTCGCCGCCCGCTGCGTCCGGTGCGCCACCGCCTCCACCCGCACGGCCTCCTCGGGCAGCCGCAGCCGGGTCAGCCGGTGCCGGGCCGACTCCACCACCACGATGTCCTCGTCCACCAGCACCGCGCCCGACGGCTCCCGCAGGTCGGTCGCCAGCGTCGTCACCTCGCCCGACACCGGGTCGAAACGGCGCAGCGCGTGGTTGTACGTGTCGGCGACCGCCACCGAGCCGTCCGGCAGGACGGTCACCCCCAGCGGGTGCTGCAGCAGGGCCTGACCGGCCGCGCCGTCCCGGTGCCCGAAGTCGAACAGGCCGGTGCCGACCGCTGTGTGCACGTCCTTTGTTTCACGTGAAACCCAGCGCACCGCCGAGGTCTCCGAGTCCGCGACCCACAGCCGCTCGCCGTCCGCCGAGACCGCCAGGCCCGACGGCTGCGCGAACCACGCCTCCGCGGCCGGGCCGTCCACCAGGCCCTCGTTGGTGGTGCCGGCCGCCACCGCGACCGTGCCCGCCACCGGGTCGAACGCCCACAGCTGGTGCACGCCCGCCATCGCGATCCACACCCGGCCGTCGAAGAACGCCACGTCCCACGGCGAGGACAGGTCCACCTCCAGGGCCGGGCCCTCGGTCGGCGAGCCCTGCCACCACTGCTTCCCGGTCCCGGCCAGCGTGGTCACCGAGCCGTCCGCCAGCCGCACACCGCGCAGCGCGTGGTTCACGGTGTCCGCCACCACCACGTCGTAGCCCAGCTCCAGCCCCGCCGGGACCAGCGCCAGACCCTGCGGCTCGCTGAACCGCGGCTCGGCGCCGTCCCGCAGCCCCCGCTCGCCGTCGCCGATCCGCCGCACCACGCTCTCGCCGTCCTCCGCCAGCTCCACCAGCGCATGGTGCCCGGAGTCCGCCACCAGGAAGTGCCCGTCCGGCAGGCGCACCGCCTTCCCCGGGAACTTCAGGTCCCCGGCGGTCGGCTCCGGCGGCACGTACGGGCCCTCGCCGCGACGCAGCGTGCCCTTCGCGGCGTGCTCCGCCTCCAGCTCCTCCACCAGCCGGGCGATCGCGTGCGCGTGGCCCTCACCGGCGTGCTGCGCCACCACGTAGCCCTCGGGGTCGATCACCACCAGGGTCGGCCAGGCGCGCACCGCGTACTGCTTCCAGGTGACCAGCTCCGGGTCGTCCAGCACCGGGTGGTGCACCTCGTAGCGGTCCACCGCGTCGACCACCGCCTGGTGGTCGGCCTCGTGCACGAACTTCGGCGAGTGCACGCCGACGATCACCACGGTGTCGCGGTGCTTCTCCTCCAGCTCCCGGAGTTCGTCCAGGACGTGGAGGCAGTTGATGCAGCAGAACGTCCAGAAGTCGAGGATCGTGATCTTGCCGCGGAAGTCGGCCAGCGACAGGTCCTTGCCGCCGGTGTTCAACCATCCGCCCTTGCCCACCAGCTCGGGGGCGCGTACACGTGCACGAGAAGCCATGCCCCAATCAAACCCCACGCCCGCTGTCCGCATTCCGGTGCAGGTGGGTGGAAACCCGATTGACCGGGCGGGCGGGGCGGGGTGGGATGCCGGGGTGATCTACTCCGGGGTGCCGCAGGGACGGGTCGAGGTGCCGGCGTGTGTCGCCGGGTTCGCGGGGGGTCGGCCGGTGCGGCCGGTGTGGCTGAACGGGACCGGCGGGTTGACCTTCGAGGTCGGCGCGGGGGCGGGCCGGCAGTTCGTGAAGTGGGCGCCGGCCGGCAGCGGGGTGGAGCTGTCGGCGGAGCTCGCGCGGCTGCGCTGGGCGGCCCGGTACGCGGTGGTGCCGGCGGTGGTGGCCGAGGGGGCGGACGCCTCCGGCTCGTGGATCGCCACCGACGGGCTGCCGGGCCGGTCGGCGGTGGACGAGCGCTGGCTGGCCGATCCGGCGACCGCGGTCCGGGTGATCGGCGAGGGCCTGCGGGTGCTGCACGACACGCTGCCGGTCGCGGACTGCCCGTTCGACTGGTCGGCCGAGGCACGGGTCGCGCAGGCGCACGCGCGCGCGGCCGCCGGGGCGGACGACGCGGCGAGCGCGGTCGACGAGGCCGTCCTCGAGGCCGGCGGCCGGGAGCGCGCGCTGGAGCTGCTCGCCGCGGTGCCGCTGGTGGAGCACCCGGTGGTCTGCCACGGCGACGCCTGTGCGCCGAACACGCTGCTCGCCGACGACGGCTCCCTCGCGGGCCACGTGGACCTCGGCTCGCTGGGGGTCGCCGACCGCTGGGCGGACCTGGCGGTGGCGACCTGGAACACGCGGTGGAACTACGGTCCGGGCTGGGAGCGGGCGCTGCTCGACGGGTACGGCATCGACCCGGACCCGGAGCGGATCCGCTACTACCGCCTGCTCTGGGAGCTGACGTAGCGCCAGGGGCTCAGCGCGCGGCCCGGATCAGCTCCAGGGCCTGCCCGAGGCCGGCGGTCTCCGCCTCCGTCAGGGTCGGGTTGGCCGCCCGGATCGCACGGACCTGTTCCAGCTGCCCTTCGGTCGGCGGCTCCAGCCGGCGCAGGAACGGGACGAGCAGGGCGCGGGCGAGCTCGGCGACGACCGGCATGGTGACGGCGGCCTGGGCGAGGATCAGCGCGGACATCGCCACGTCCAGGCCCGGTTCGCCCTCGCCGGCGGTGTCCCAGTCGATCACCACCGGGCCGCGCGGGGCGAGCATCACGTTCTCGGGGTGGAAGTCCAGGTGCAGGATCCGGTGCGCCGGGTCGGCGGAGTGCCGCGCGGGTATCGCGTGCAGCCGCCGCAGCAGGTCGGCGAGGAGCTCGCCGGCCTCCTCGGGGCCGGTGGTGCCGGAGGCGAGCGCCTCGCGCAGGGTGGGGCCGGCCAGCCGCTCCATGACCAGCTCGCCCGGTGCGGTGCCGGGCCACGCGGCGGCCACCGGGTAGTCGTGGCGGGCGAGATGGGCCATCACGGCGAGTTCGCCGGCGGTGTCGGAGCCGTCCCGGTAGCGCCGCAGCACCCGGCCGTCGTCCAGTGCGTACACGTCGGCCGTCCGGCCGACCCCCAACAACTCGCCGATCATCACGCCGGACAACCTAGCGGTCCGGCACGATGGGCGCAGCTATCAGGCGCGGGCCCCTCAGGAGGCGGCAGTGGCAGTGAAGTACGTGGTCAAGGAGAAGCTGCTCTCGATCGGTGACGACTACTGGATCGAGGACGGCGACGGCGAGAAGGCCTACCTGGTCGACGGCAAGGTGCTGCGGCTGCGCGACACCTTCGAGCTGAAGGACGTCAACGACGAGGTGGTGGCCGTCATCAAGGAGAAGGTGCTGACGGTCCGTGACGCGATGAAGATCGAGAACGCCGAGGGGGACGTGGTCGCGACCGTCCGCAAGAAGCTGTTCACACCGTTCCGCGACAAGTACCACGTGGAGCTGGAGGCGGGCGGCGAGCTGGAGGTGCACGGCGACCTGCTCGACAAGGAGTACCGGATCGAGTCGGACGGCGACCGGGTCGCCGAGGTCTCCCGCAAGTGGTTCCGGATCCGCGACACCTACGGGGTGGAGGTGGAGGAGGGCGCCGACGCGCCGCTGATGCTGGCGATCGCGGTCTGCCTGGACCGGATGGTCGAGCACAACGACTGACCGGTATCTTGTGCCGATCCTGGCGAGTGACGGAGGGGCCCGCAGATGAACGACATCATCCACCAGCTCGGCGAGGCGGCCGCCTACGGCGGTGTCGGCCTGGTGCTGCTGCTGCTCGGCGTCGGCCTGGTCGACGTACTGACGCCCGGCAAGCTGGGCCGGCAGATCTGGGTGGAGCGCAACCGCAACGCGGCCGTGGTGCTGAGCTCGGCGCTGCTGGCGATCGGCGGGATCGTCTTCACCGCGATCATCTCCACCTACCAGGAGTTCGGTAAGGGTCTGGCGGCGGCCGGCGTGTTCGGCCTGCTCGGCCTGGTGCTGCTGGCGGTGTCGTTCTGGGCGATCGACCTGTTCACCCCGGGCAAGCTGGGTGCGGTCCTGGTGGACCCGGAGCCGCACCCGGCGGTGTGGGTGACCGCCAGCACCAACCTGGCCGTCGCGGCGATCGTCTCGGCCGCGATCTACTGACGGTCGCCCACCGCGGGGCTCGGCCCACCGCGGGGCTCGGCCCACCGCGGGGCTCGGCCCACCGCCGAGCCCACCGCGGGGCCCGGCCCGGCGCGGGGCTCAGCCCGCCGCGAGGCGCTCGGTCAGCCGGGCCTTCGCGGCGGGCCACTCGTCGGCGAGCATCGAGAAGTACACGGTGTCCCGCCAGCTGCCGTCGGGGCGCCGCTTGGCGCGCCGGAAGGTGCCCTCGTAGCTGGCTCCGAGCCGCTGGATCGCGTTCTGCGAGCGCTCGTTGAGGTGGTCGGTCTTCCAGGAGACCCGGCCCATGCCGAGGTCCTCGAAGGCGTGGGTGAGCAGCAGCAGCTTGGACTCGGTGTTGACCGCCGTCCGCCATGCGGAGCGGGCGTACCAGGTGCCGCCGATCTCCACCTGCTCCTCGGCCGCGCTGGCGTCGAAGTAGCAGGTGACGCCGATCGCCCGCTCGGTGGCGAGGTCGACCACCGCGAACGGCAGGCAGGCCAGGTCGGCGAGCCGGGCGTCGGCGTACTCCGCCATCTGCTCCGGGGTGCGCGGCAGCGGCACCGGCACCCAGCGCCAGATCTCCTCGTCCCCGCCGCCGGCCAGGTGCAGGTCGGGGACGTGGGCGCGGGTGAGCGGCTCCAGCCGGACGTGCCGGCCGGTCAGGTACACGGGTGCGGGGAGCTTCGCGGTCATGCATGCCAACGTAGCCCCACTTTGCATTAGGTGCAATCAATATCTGCACTAGTGCAAAGTGGGGCTACGGGGTCGGGCGGCGGCTAGACGAAGGAGTTGATCTGGATCGTCTCGGTCCGGCCCGGGCCGACGCCGATGGCCGAGATCGGCGCGCCCGACATCTCCTCCAGCGCCTTCACGTAGGCCTGCGCGTTCTTCGGCAGGTCGGCGAAGGTCTGCGCCTTCGAGATGTCCTCGCTCCAGCCCGGGAGGTTCTCGTAGATCGGCTTCGCGTGGTGGAAGTCCGACTGGTTGTACGGGAGCTCCTCGACCCGGCGGCCGTCGATCTCGTACGCCACGCAGACCGGGATCTGCTCCCAGCCGGTCAGCACGTCCAGCTTGGTGAGGAAGAAGTCGGTCAGGCCGTTGACCCGGGTCGCGTAGCGGGCGATCACCGCGTCGAACCAGCCGCAGCGGCGGTCGCGGCCGGTGGTGACACCGCGCTCGCCGCCGATCCGGCGCAGCGCGTCGCCGTCGGCGTCCAGCAGCTCGGTCGGGAACGGGCCCGAGCCGACGCGGGTGGTGTACGCCTTCAGGATGCCGATGACCCGGTCGATCTTGGTCGGGCCGATGCCGGAGCCGGTGCAGGCGCCGCCGGAGGTCGGGTTCGACGAGGTGACGAACGGGTACGTGCCGTGGTCGACGTCCAGCAGGGTGCCCTGGCCGCCCTCCAGCAGGACGACCTTGTTCGCCTTCAGCGCCTCGTCCAGCACCAGGGTGGTGTCGGCGAGGAACGGCTTGATCTTGTCGGCGTAGCCCAGGTACTCCTCGAGCACCAGCTCGGCCGGGATGGCGCGGCGGTTGTAGAGCTTGACCAGGATCTGGTTCTTGTCGTGCAGCGCCGCCTCGATCTTCTGCTGGAGGATCGACTCGTCGAACAGGTCCTGCACCCGGATGCCCACGCGGTTGATCTTGTCCGCGTAGGTCGGGCCGATGCCGCGGCCGGTGGTGCCGATCCGGCGCTTGCCGAGGAAGCGCTCGGTGACCTTGTCCAGCGTCCGGTGGTACGGGGTGATCAGGTGGGCGTTGCCCGAGATCAGCAGCTTCGAGGTGTCGATGCCGCGCTCGTTCAGGCCGTTCAGCTCCGAGAGCAGCACGCCCGGGTCGATCACGACGCCGTTGCCGATCACCGGCACGACGTTCGGGCTCAGGATGCCGGAGGGCAGCAGGTGCAGGGCATACTTCTGGTCGCCGATGACCACCGTGTGACCGGCGTTGTTGCCGCCCTGGTAGCGGACGACGTAGTCGACGGAGCCGCCGAGCAGGTCGGTGGCCTTCCCCTTGCCCTCGTCTCCCCACTGGGCACCAACGAGCACGAGTGCCGGCACAGGCGTACACCCCTTCCGGTTGGGGCATCCTGCGTAGGCCGCAGTCTGACCCGAGATAGACGAAGCCCCTGGCGCAATAGCGCAAGGGGCTCTTGCACCGAGAGATTACCTGAGGAAGGACCGGTCGTGTCGTCCCTGTCCACGCCCGCATCCCAGCCCCCGGACCCCGACGCGCCCGGCCCGCTGCTGGTCCTCCTCGACCCGGCGGCCAAGCAGGCCGACGGAGAGTCGGTGCGGATCGCCAAGGACGTCCTCTGCGGCGGCGCGGACTGCAAGGTGGCGCTGCCCGAGTCGCCGTCCGAACTCGACCGGGTGCTGGAGCACCGCGGCCGGCGGCGCCCGGTGGTGATCGGGTCCGACCAGGCGCTCCAGCGGGTGCTCCAGGCGTTGCACCGGCAGCGCGAGTTGGGCGCCGACCCGATCGGCGTGGTCCCGGTCGGACGGCCCGCCGCCACCGCCGCCGCGCGGGGGCTCGGGGCGCCCGCCGAGCCGGTCGCGGCGGCCCGTGCGGTGCTCGGCGGCAGCCCGCGCAAGCTCGACCTGCTGGTGGACGACGGCGGCGGGGTGGTGCTCGCCGAGGTCCGCTTCACCGGCCCGCGGCTGGGCCGTCCGGGTGGCTGGCGTTCGCTATGGGCGAAATTGGCTGCGGCCGAGCAGGCGAAGGGCTCCCCGGTCGAGGAACTGCGGATCGAGGCGGACGGCCGGCTGCTGGCCGACGTCCACCAGGAGGTCGCCCGGCTGCGGCTGGGCCTGACCGGCGGGCTGATGGAGCTCTCGCTGCGCCTCGACGGCCGCCAGCAGCTGCACCGGGCGACCGCGCTGACCGTGGTGGGCCGGGGCTTCGGGTACGAAGCGGACGGCGTGCCGGTCGGCCCGGTCCGGCAGCGCACCTGGACGGTGCACGCCGACGCCTGGGCGCTGGTGCTGCCGATCGGGTGAGCAGGCTCACGTTTCTGCCGCCCGTCAACTGTGCGAACCCCTTGCGACAAGGGTGTGAAGTGGGTGGCCAGTTGGCGAAAAGTGCGGTAAGGGGTCGACTCTACGCGCGTCCGTCGACCGCCCTTTCGGGGTGGCGGAGCGACCTGCCCTAGACTCGAAGACGTGCCACGCGGTGACGGACGACTCAACCACGATCTTCTTCCCGGCGAGAAGGGCCCCCAGGACGCTTGCGGCGTCTTCGGGGTCTGGGCTCCCGGCGAGGAGGTCGCGAAGCTCTCGTACTTCGGCCTCTATGCCCTGCAGCACCGCGGACAGGAATCCGCGGGCATCGCAGTGAGCAACGGCTCCCAGATTCTGGTCTTCAAAGACATGGGGCTCGTCTCCCAGGTCTTCGACGAGACCGCCCTGGGGTCGTTGCACGGGCATATCGCCGTAGGACATGCCCGCTACTCGACAACAGGTTCCTCGGTCTGGGAGAACGCCCAGCCGACCTTCCGGGCGACCGCACACGGTTCGCTGGCCCTCGGCCACAACGGAAACCTGGTCAACACCGCCGAACTGGCGGCGATGGTCGCCGAGCTGCCCGGTGAGGAGCACATCTCGCGCTCCGGCCGGACCGCGGCGACCAACGACACCGACCTGGTGACCGCGCTGCTCGCCGGCCACCCGGACCTGTCCATCGAGGAGACCGCCCGGCAGATCCTGCCCAAGGTTCGCGGCGCCTTCTCGCTCGTCTTCATGGACGAGCACACCCTGTACGCCGCCCGCGACCCGCAGGGCATCCGCCCGCTGGTCCTGGGCCGCCTGGAGCGCGGCTGGGTGGTCGCCTCCGAGACGGCGGCGCTCGACATCTGCGGCGCCTCCTTCATCCGCGAGGTCGAACCCGGCGAGCTCATCGCCATCGACGAGAACGGCCTGCGCACCTCGCGCTTCGCCGAGGCCAAGCCCAAGGGCTGCGTCTTCGAGTACGTCTACCTCGCCCGCCCGGACACCAGCATCGCCGGCCGCAACGTGCACCTCTCGCGCGTCGAGATGGGCCGCCGCCTCGCCAAGGAGGCGCCCGTCGAGGCCGACCTGGTGATAGCGACCCCGGAGTCCGGCACCCCCGCTGCGATCGGCTACGCCGAGGCCAGCGGCATCCCGTACGGCTCCGGCCTGGTGAAGAACGCCTACGTCGGCCGCACCTTCATCCAGCCCAGCCAGACCATCCGGCAGCTCGGCATCCGGCTCAAGCTCAACCCGCTCAAGGAAGTCATCGCGGGCAAGCGGCTGGTCGTCGTGGACGACTCGATCGTCCGCGGCAACACCCAGCGCGCGCTGGTCAAGATGCTCCGCGAGGCCGGCGCGGCCGAGGTCCACATCCGGATCTCCTCGCCGCCGGTGAAGTGGCCCTGCTTCTTCGGCATCGACTTCGCCACCCGCGCGGAGCTGATCGCCAACGGCATGACCATCGAGGAGATCGGCCGCACGCTCGGCGCCGACTCGCTGGCGTACATCTCGATCGACGGCATGATCGAGGCCACCGCGCAGCCCAAGGACAAGCTGTGCCGGGCCTGCTTCGACGGGGAGTACCCGATGGAGCTGCCCGACCCGGCCCTGCTCGGCAAGCTGCTGCTGGAGGCCGAGATCGCCGGCGGCCAGGCCAAGCCCTCCGTCCGCGGCGGCAAGCCCACCAGTGACCTGGACGGCGTCCAGTCCCTGCTGGGCGGCGCGGGCGCGGCGGACGCGCTGCGACGCCCGTAAGCACGATGCAGTACCTGGGGGCGCGAGGCCAATCGACGAGCCTCGCGCCCCTGTCTGTTCCATCCCGATCGCGAAAGGGCTCACGAAAGTGACCAGCAACGAGAGCGGGGCGACCTACGCCGCCGCGGGTGTCGACATCGAGGCGGGCGACCGGGCCGTCGAGCTCATGAAGCAGTGGGTGAAGAAGGCGGACCGCCCCGAGGTGGTCGGCGGTCTCGGCGGGTTCGCCGGGCTCTTCGACGCCTCGGCCTTCAAGCGCTACGAGCGTCCGCTGCTGGCCACCGCCACCGACGGCGTGGGCACCAAGGTGGCCATCGCCCAGGCGATGGACAAGCACGACACCATCGGCCACGACCTGGTCGGCATGGTCGTCGACGACCTGGTGGTGTGCGGCGCCGAGCCGCTGTTCATGACCGACTACATCTGCGTCGGCAAGGTCGTGCCGGAGCGGGTCGCGGCGATCGTCAAGGGCATCGCCGAGGGCTGCACGCTGGCCGGCTGCGCGCTGGTCGGCGGCGAGACGGCGGAGCACCCGGGCCTGCTGGGCCCGGACGAGTACGACGTCGCGGGCGCGGGCACCGGTGTGGTGGAGGCGGACGCGCTGCTGGGCGCCGACCGCGTCCGGGCCGGCGACGTGGTGATCGCGATGGCCGCCAGCGGCCTGCACTCCAACGGCTACTCGCTGGTCCGGCACGTGCTGCTGAACCAGGCCGGCTGGTCGCTGGACCGCAAGGTGGAGGAGTTCGGCCGCACCCTCGGCGAGGAGCTGCTGGAGCCGACCCGGATCTACTCGCTGGACTGCCTGGCCCTCACCCGGGCCACCGAGATCCACGCCTTCTCGCACGTCACCGGCGGCGGCCTGGCGGCCAACCTGGCCCGGGTGATCCCGGCCGGCCTGCACGCCCGCCTGGACCGCGGCACCTGGACCCCGCTGCCGGTCTTCCAGACCGTGGCCAAGGTCGGCTCGATGCAGACCCTGGAGATCGAGAAGACGCTGAACATGGGCGTCGGCATGGTGGCCGTGGTCCCGCCGGAGTCGGTCGACGTGGTGATGTCGGTCCTGGAGGACCGCGGCGTCGAGGCGTGGCTGCTCGGCGACGTCGTGGACCGCACGGACGAGCACGACGGCGGCTCGGCGCTCTACAACGCGTACGAGGGCTTCGCGCTCTGATTCCGGCCCGTCAGCGGATACGCCGAAGACCGGTCCGGCACCCAGGGGTGCCGAACCGGTCTCCGGTCGAGCTGTCAGGCGCGACGGCGCGAGGAGTCGCTGTCGGCGTCCTCGCCGTCGTCCTCGTCGTCGTCGTACAGATTCGCGTACGCCGCGTAGGGGTCGTCCTCGTCCTCGTCCTCGATCGGCTCCGGCTCGATCGCGGTGGACGGAGATACGCCCAGCTCATGAGACAGACGATTGGCGTCGAACCCGCCGCTGTTGTACTTCAGCTCGCGGGCGACCTTCGTCTGCTTGGCCTTGGCCCGGCCGCGCCCCATGGGTCGACCCCCTCAACGATGGGGCTCACGGCCCCGAGTCTGACACGTGGTGATGATCAGGTCCGGCCCTGCCCGAAGTGGGAGAACCGTCCCTTGGAGCATTAACGGTACCTGTTTCCGCCGCCGGACGGTACGTCGCGAGTGTGACGTGGCGCGCACAGTCGCCCCCCCGAGCCAGGTCTGCCCTGGTCACAAGGGGAATATGGGGCTTTCGCAGGCTGCCCGGAGCTTTGCCGGGCCCGTCGTTCCTGCAGAGATTATCCCCCGAAGGAGGGCGCCGGATCGCCCGATCGGGCGACGAACTGAGAATCCGGTTCCACATCGTGATGCGAGGGGGCGGAGGGTGTCCGTCCCCTCGCGGAGGGTCAGGCCCGGCGGGCGGTCGGCAGCAGCACCGAACGGAGCGCGCTGATCTCGCGCATCCGCTTCTCGGCGAGCCGGTCAGCGGCCACCGCCGGCGGCACGCCGTCGGCCGCGGCCCGGGTGAAGATCTCCAGCGTGGTGTCGAAGATCTTCGTCGCCTTGTTCTTGGCGCGCTCGAAGTTGAAGCCCTCGATCTCGTCGGCGACCTGGATGACGCCGCCGGAGTTCACCAGGTAGTCGGGCGCGTAGAGGATGCCGCGGTCCGCCAGGTCCTTCTCCACGCCGGTGTGCGCCAGCTGGTTGTTGGCCGCGCCGCAGACGATCGAGGTGCCGGCCGCGCCGAGCGCCCCGACGGTGTGGTCGTCCAGCGCGCCGCCGAGGGCGCAGGGGGCGTAGACGTCCAGCGAGGCCTGCAGCAGGGCGGCGGTGTCGGCCGCGACCTCGACCTCGGGGTGGGCGGCCTTGACCCGGTTGATCGCCGCCTCGGAGACGTCGGTGATCACCACGGTGGCGCCGTCGGCGACCAGGTGGCCGACCAGGTAGTGGCCGACCTTGCCGACGCCGGCCACGCCGACCCGCCTGCCGCGCAGGGTGGGCTGGCCCCAGCGGGCCTGCGCGGAGGCGCGCATGCCCTGGAAGACGCCGAAGGCGGTCAGGATCGAGGAGTCGCCGGCGCCGCCGTGCTCCGGCGAGCGGCCGGTCACGAACTGGGTCTCGCGGGCCACCACGTCCATGTCCTGCACGTAGGTGCCCACGTCGCAGGCGGTGATGTAGCGGCCGCGCAGCGACTCGACGAAGCGGCCGTACGCGCGGAGCATCGCCTCGTTCTTGTCCTTGTTCGGGTCGCCGATGATCACGGCCTTGCCGCCGCCGAGGTCGAGACCGGCGAGGGCGTTCTTGTAGCTCATGCCGCGCGAGAGGTTCAGCGCGTCCTGGAGCGCCTCCTCCTCGGTCGCGTACGGGAAGAAGCGGGTGCCGCCGAGGGCCGGGCCGAGGGCGGTCGAGTGGATGGCGATGATCGCCTTGAGGCCGCTGGCACGGTCGTGGCAGAGGACGACCTGCTCGTGGCCGTCGCCGGGCGTGCCCTGCGGGTCGGTACCGAAGATCCTGCCGAGCACCCCGGGTGCGGGCACGGTGGCAGAAGCGGTGTGTACGTCGGTCACGGTGGTGACTCCAGTAATGAATGGCCCGCGGCTGTGGTGCGGGCGTCTGCCTCGAAGCCTAGTCCGGGGACCTCGAGCCTCGCTGCCTCCTGACGGTCCCTGAGACATAACGACCGAATCGCCGCGGCGGTACCCCTCCCCGCTCGCCCGCCGTGCGTGCGACGATGCCGAACGTGACCGTTGTGCGTACGTCGGTGCAGCCGCCCTACTCCGCCCACCTGCGCGTCTACGAGCCGCTGAGCGCCTGGCCGGAGCCGGAGCGCTCGCACTGGCAGGCCTATGCCGCCGAGCGGGGCCCGGACGCCGAGGACCGGGAGCCGGTCGCCGGGGCCGCGCTGGCCGAGCAGCGGGAGGCCCTCGCCGAGCTGCTGGCCCGCACCCCGCGGGCCCTGCCCGAGCAGGAGAGCGAGCAGGCCTTCGTGCGGCTGCTGGAGGGCACCCTGTACGTCTGCCCGCGGACCACCCGGCTGCGCAGCTGGCAGGCGCTGGAGGAGCTGCACCAGGAGCTTCCCGCGCACCTGCTGGACACCGTGCTGCCGCCGGCCGTGCGGGCCGCCGCGGAGGCCGACCGGCAGGCCTGGCGGGCCGACCACCCGGACGCCCGGCCGTGGATCCTCTCCAGCCGCTGGGAGGTCCCGGTGGGCTGGTTCCTGCCGTTCGGCGAGGAGGACCGCCGGTACGTGCCGCAGGGGGAGCAGGGGGAGGGGGAGCCGCCCACCGCGCCGGCGCTGTTCTACCTGACGCCGATGGTGCAGGCGCGCCGCCGGGTGGCGCGCGGCTACCGGGTGCTCAAGGAGCAGGTGCCGCGCGGCCCGCTGGTGCGGGGCGCCGAGCGGGTCGGGCGCTGGCTGGAGGAGTTCCACCCCCGCTCGCTGGTCGAGCTGGACTACGGCGGCCTGGTGCACCTGCTGGGCGACCGGCTGGCGGGCGAGCGCTCGGTGGCCGAGCTGGCGGACGGCCTGGGCGCGCTGCGGGCCGGCGACGGCGCCGAGGCGCTGCGTGCGTACGAGTCGCTGACCGGGCGGTGGCGGAAGCTGCTGGCACTGCGCCAGGCGAGCTGAGCGACCCGCCGGGCGGGGCCTCTGAGCTGGCCTGATGCGGGGTCAGAAAGATGTGCTGGCCGAATGTCAGTGCGAGGGGTGAGGATGGTCTGTACCTTCCCCGCGATGTTCGGGACCATGGTCCCGGTTCGGGTCAATAGGTCCCGAACGTGACACTACTCACCGTTGACGCGAAGTCACCCCTATGTGCCAAAATGGGACAACCAGCCCAAGTTCACTCAGGTGGAGCGAGTTCGGGATCCGTAACCGGATGTCATCACCGTGTGACTGTCCGTTATGGGATGGTCCATGGCCATCCGTCGCTCTTGAACCCGTGAGGGGTCAATTTTGACGGTTTGGTCGTTGGCTCTGGACGGATGGTGTAGTTGTAGACACCAGGACAAGCCGTTCGTCCTATAACCGACTCGGCCCGTCTGTGCCATTTCGGGCATCGCGGGTCAAGGTGCAGAATTTGAAGGATAGAACCGCCCTGGTTCGGTTCTCCCGAGGAGGCCGCTCATGACCGCTCGTACCCCTGACGCTGAGCCCCTGCTGACGCCGGCAGAGGTCGCCACCATGTTCCGCGTGGACCCCAAGACGGTGACCCGCTGGGCCAAGGCAGGCAAGCTCACGTCCATCCGGACCCTCGGCGGCCACCGCCGCTACCGCGAGGCGGAGGTGCGCGCCCTGCTGGCCGGTATTCCGGCCCAGCGCACCGAGGTCTGACGCTTAAGGCTTTCTCTGAAGGGGCCGCATCCCTGACTCCGCCGGGTCGGGGGCGCGGCCCCTTCGGCATGCCGGAATCCGGGATTCCAGGAGGGCTCGTGGGGGTGGGGGGAATTACAGTGAATAGCGGTACAATTTTATATATTAAATTGTGGGTCTTCCGGGGATGCCGTGTGATGACCCGCCCCAGGAAAAGATAAGTGACGACCGTCACATATTCGTGATCTTGCGATCCGGTGCACGTGTGGGTAGAAGCTGACCGACCGTCAGCGACAACGAAGAAGGCCCGGAACCTTTCGGCTCCGGGCCTTCCCCTGTACTGCGATCCCGACGGGACTTGAACCCGCGACCTCCACCTTGACAGGGTGGCGAGCTAACCAACTGCTCCACGGGACCAGTGATCTGATCCTTGTCCGCCTGCTCTCGCCTGCGAACAAGACAGATCGTACTGCATCCCGACCCCCCAGGTAAAACCGGGTGCCGGGGGTCCGGTCCGGGGGGTCGGGCGGGCGGTCAGAGAGTGGCCGCGGCCGCGTCCATCGCCTTGAGGATCCGCTTCTCCGAGACCGGGCTCGGCGTGCCCAGCCCCTGGGCGAAGAAGCTCACCCGCAGCTCCTCGATCATCCAGCGGATCGCCCGGACCTCCGGGGACGGCTCCCGGCCGGCCGGCACCCGGGCGAGCAGCTCGCCGTACGCCTGCTGCACCGCCTGGACCTTCTGCAGGTGCTGCAGGTCGCGCTGCGGGTGGTTGGGCAGCGCCTCCAGGCGCCGGTCCACCGCCAGCAGGTAGCGCTTGAGGTCGGGCAGCCGCTGCCAGCCCGTCCCGGTGACGAAGCCGGCGTGCACCAGCGAGGTGAGGTGCAGCTTGACGTCGTTCACCGCGGTCAGCAGCACCGGGCTGGAGACCGACTTCAACCGGGTGGACGCCTTGTGGAAGGCGATCAGCGCGGTCGCGGTCTTCAGGGTGGTGTCCGCCGACAGCTCGTACAGGTCGGCGCGGACCTGGTCGTACAGCTTGGTGAAGCTGTCCTGGTCCCAGGCCGGGCCGCCGTGCAGCGTCATCAGCCGGTCGGTGGCCGCCGACACGATGTCCTCGAAGAGGGCCGGGATCGAGCCGTGCGGGTTGTACGAGAGGGCCAGCTTCGCCTGGTTGCCCAGGCGGCCCTGGATCGACTTGGCGGGCGAGTTGACCTGGAGCATCAGCAGCCGGCGGGTGCCCGCCCACATCGCCTCCTGCTGGGCCTCCGGGGTGTCGAACAGCTTGATCGCCACCGCGTCCCGCTGGTCCACCAGCGCCGGGTAGGCGCGCAGCGAGTGGCCCCGGGAGCGCTGCTCGAAGGTGCGCTGCAGCAGCGGCAGGTCGGCCGGCCAGGCGCTCAGCCCGGTCCGCTCGATGCCGCGGCCGGAGGCGGCCGAGGAGAGCGTCTCGGAGAGCTGGGGCTGGAGCTTGCGGCGCAGCTCCTCCAGGTCCTTGGACTCGGCCAGCCTCTTCTTGCCGTCCACCACCCGGAAGGTCACCTTGAGGTGCTCCGGGACGCGCTCGTCGTCCCACGCCTCCGGCGGGATCGGGATGCCCGACATCCGGTGCAGCACCCGCTCCAGGGTCGGCAGCAGCGGCTCCTGGCGGTCCTTCATCTCGCGCAGCGCGGCCCGGGCGTGGTCCGGGGCCGGGACGAAGTTGCGGCGGACCGCCTTGGGCAGTGCCCGGATGTAGGCGGTCACCAGCTCCTCCCGCAGGCCCGGGATCTGCCAGTCGAAGCCCTCCGAGGTGACCTGGTTGAGCACCGGCAGCGGGATGTGGACGGTCACGCCGTCCGCGTCGCTGCCCGGCTCGAACTGGTACGTCAGCTGGAAGCGCAGCTTGCCCTGCTGCCAGTGGTCCGGGTAGTCCGCCTCGGTGACCCCGTCGGCCGACTCGTTGATCAGCATCGACTTCTCGAAGTTCAGCAGGTCCGGCTGGTCGTGCCGGGCCTTCTTCCACCAGGAGTCGAAGTGCCGGGTGGAGACGATCTCCTCCGGCAGGCGGGAGTCGTAGAAGTCGAACAGGGTCTGGTCGTCCACCATGATGTCCCGGCGGCGGGCCCGGTTCTCCAGCTCCTCGACCTCGGAGAGCAGCCGACGGTTCTCGCCGAAGAACTTGTGGTGGGTCTCCCAGTCGCCCTCCACCAGGGCGTTGCGGATGAACAGCTCCCGGCACAGCTCCGGGTCGATCCGGCCGTAGTTCACCTTGCGCTGGGCCACCACCGGCATCCCGTACAGGGTGACCTTCTCGAACGCCATCACGGCGCCGGCCTTCTTCTCCCAGTGCGGCTCGCTGTAGGTGCGCTTGATCAGGTGGCCGGCCAGCGGCTCCACCCACTCCGGCTCGATCTTGGCGTTGATCCGGGCCCACAGCCGGGAGGTCTCCACCAGCTCGGCGGACATCACCCAGCGCGGCGGCTTCTTGAACAGGCCCGAGCCCGGGAAGACCGCGAACCGGGCGCCCCGGGCGCCGGCGTACTCGCGCTTCTCCACGTCGAACAGGCCGATGTGGGAGAGCAGGCCGGAGAGCAGCGCCTGGTGGATCCGGTCGGCGTCCGGCTCGGCGTCGTCCCTCGGCTCGTCGATGGTGACGCCCAGCTGCTTGGCGACCGTGCGCAGCTGGGTGTAGACGTCCTGCCACTCCCGTATCCGCAGGTAGTTCAGGAACTCCGACTTGCACATCCGGCGGAAGGCCGAGGAGGAGAGCTCCTTCTGCTGCTCGCGGACGTACCGCCACATCGCCAGGAAGGCGAGGAAGTCCGAGGTCTCGCTGTTGAACCGGCGGTGCCGGTCGTCGGCGGCCTGGCGCTTCTCCGCGGGGCGCTCGCGCGGGTCCTGGATGGAGAGCGCGGCGGCGATCACCATCACGTCCCGGACGCAGCCGAGCCGGTCCGCCTCCAGGACCATCCGGGCCATCCGGGGGTCGACCGGGAGCTGGGCGAGCCGGCGGCCGAGCGGGGTGAGCCGCTTGCGGTGGTCCTTCTCCTCCGGGTCGAGGGCGCCGAGCTCGTGCAGCAGGTGCACGCCGTCGCGGATGTTGCGGGAGTCCGGCGGGTCCAGGAACGGGAAGGCCGCGATGTCGCCGAGGCCGGCGGCGGTCATCTGGAGGATGACGGACGCCAGGTTGGTGCGCAGGATCTCCGCGTCGGTGAACTCGGGACGGGAGAGGAAGTCCTCCTCCGAGTACAGCCGGATGCAGATGCCGTCGCTGGTCCGGCCGCAGCGGCCCTTGCGCTGGTTGGCGCTGGCCTGGCTGACCGCCTCGATCGGCAGGCGCTGGACCTTGGTGCGGTGGCTGTAGCGCGAGATCCGGGCGGTGCCCGGGTCGATCACGTACTTGATGCCCGGCACGGTCAGCGAGGTCTCGGCGACGTTGGTCGCCAGGACGATCCGGCGGGAGTTGGAGCGCTGGAAGACCCGGTGCTGCTCGGCGGAGGAGAGCCGGGCGTAGAGCGGCAGTACCTCGGTGAACTTCAGTTTCATTTTGGTCAGCGCGTCGGCGGTGTCGCGGATCTCGCGCTCGCCGGAGAGGAAGACCAGGATGTCGCCGGGGCCCTCGGCCTGCAGCTCCTCGACCGCGTCGCAGATCCCCTGGATCTGGTCCCGGTCGCGGTCGACCTCTTCCTCTTCGGTGGCGTCGTCGTCCAGCAGCGGCCGGTAGCGGACCTCGACCGGATAGGTGCGGCCCGACACCTCGACGATCGGGGCGTCGCCGAAGTGCTCGGCGAAGCGCTCCGGGTCGATGGTGGCGGAGGTGATCACGACCTTGAGGTCGGGCCGCCGGGGCAGCAGCTGCTTGAGGTAGCCGAGCAGGAAGTCGATGTTGAGGCTGCGCTCGTGCGCCTCGTCGATGATCAGGGTGTCGTACTGGCGCAGCTCGCGGTCGGTCTGGATCTCGGCGAGCAGGATGCCGTCGGTCATCAGCTTGACCAGGGTGTCCGGGCCGACCTGGTCGGTGAAGCGGACCTTCCAGCCGACCGCCTCGCCGAGCGGGGTGTCCAGCTCCTCGGCGACCCGGTCGGCGACCGTGCGGGCCGCGATCCGGCGGGGCTGGGTGTGCCCGACCAGGCCGCGGACACCGCGGCCCAGCTCCAGGCAGATCTTCGGGATCTGGGTGGTCTTGCCGGAGCCGGTCTCACCGGCCACGATCACCACCTGGTGGTCGCGGATCGCGGCGAGGATCTCGTCCTTCTTCTGGCTGACCGGGAGCTCGGCCGGGTAGCGGATCTCCGGGACGGCGGCGCGGCGCTGCTCGACCCGCAGCTCGGCCCGGGCGACCTCGGCGGCCAGCTCGGTGGCGATCTTCGTACGGGCCTCGGGGTTGCGGACCCGGCGGCTGCCGTCCAGCCGGCGGCCGATCCGCTGCTGGTCGCGCAGCATCAGTTCGGGCAGCCGGGCGGCCAGCTCCGCGAGGGTGGGGACGGGCTGCTGGTCGACGGGAGAACTCACTGCGGGCATCCCTCTAGGTTGCAAGGAGGTGTGCCCCGGGCGCACCTCGGTTTTCGAGCCCTTCCAGTGTCACAGAACAGGAGTCCTACCTACGGCGGTGGGATAGCCTGTTTGATTGTCTGTTCGGATCAGTCGGGGGAGTGATCATGGGGATCCTGGGCGACCTCAAGAACCTGGCCGGGGATGTGGTGCAGCTCGGCGAGGACATCGTCATGGCGCCGTCGGAGATCGCGCACTGGGCGCTGGGCAAGATGTTCGGCGATCCGGACGCGGAGCTGAACAAGATCGCCGGGGAGCTGGCCGAGCTCGGCCGGCAGGTCGAGGGGCTCGGCAAGGAGGTCGGCCAGACGCTGTCCTCGCTGACCTGGCACGGTCCGGCGTCGGACGCGTTCACCGCGCACGCCCAGGGCCGGATCAAGCAGCTGAACGGTGTGGCCGACGAGCTGTCGGAGCTGAGCCAGGCGGTCAAGCGCCTGGCCGACGTGCTCTGAGCCGGCCGGGTCCACGGGGGAGGGAACATCAGATGGCAGATCAGTTCGGCTACCAGATAGCCGAGTTGCAGAAGATCCAGCGGGACTTCCGGACGCTCGCCGAGCGGATGGCGAAGATGACCGAGCAGGTCGGCCACATCAAGCAGGTGGTGGCCACCGCGGCGGCGGCGGACGTTTGGTCCAGCCAGTTCTCCGGCATCCTGGGCTTCGCCTCGGTCGTCACCGACGTGGTGCAGAGCGTCAAGGCGGTCGAGTCCAAGGCGGACCATCTCCAGGCGACCAAGGAGGAGCTGACCAAGGGCCTCGCCCAGGACCTGGAGAAGATCCAGCGGGTGATCGCCGAGTACCAGGCCGCCGAGAAGAGGATCGCCGAGGAGGTGGGCGGCCAGCACCAGGGCCAGGAGAAGCCCAAGCCCCCGCAGACCGGCATCGACTCCGCCGGCGGCAACCATGGCGGCGGCGACAACGGCGGTGGCAACAACGGTGGCGGCGGCCAGCACCAGACCCCGCAGTCGCCCAAGGACCACGGCGGCCACGACACCAGCGGCAACGACGGCTCGGGCGTCACCCTCCGGCCCGGCGGCAAGCACGACGGCCCGAAGATCAAGGACCGCTCCACCGGCGAGTGGCAGACCCACATCAACGGTCGGAACTGGGAGGACTGGCCCGCCAACTCGCACAGCCACGCGCATCCGACCAACGGCCACGGCGCCGGGCCGCTGGCCCAGCCGAAGCTGGAGGGCGTCTCCGACGAGCGCCGGGCGATGGTCGAGCGGGCCATGGAGCGGGTGGACCGCAAGCTGGGCTACAGCCAGGGTGCGATCACCAACGGGTACCGGGTGGACTGCTCCGGGTTCGTCTCCGCCGCGTGGGGCCTGAACCCGGCGGGCGGCGGCACCTCGACCGGCCCGCTGATCAGCGAGTCCGCCGGGATCGCCCACCACATCCCGCGGGACTCGATGCTTCCGGGCGACGCGATGGTGATCCACCAGAACGGCGGCTCGCAGCACGTCGTGCTGTTCGGCGGCTGGGCGAATGCGAGCCACACCGAGATGATCATTCTGGAGGACAGCGGCAGCCAGGGCTGTGTGTCCCGAAAGGTCGACACCTCCGACTTCGACCGGTACACGCCCATCCGCAAGAACGGGATGTAGCGGGAGGGCGGGGCCCCGGTGCGGGGCCCCGCCCTCGGTGTCAGTCCACGATCTCCCAGGTCTCGTGCATCGAGGTGATCACGCCGCTCGCGTCGGTGGTGTAGATGAAGATCGCCCCGCACTCCAGGCCGGCCGGTCGGCCGTCGGGCTCGGGGAAGTCGTGGCAGAGCTTGTTCGCCCGCGCGAACTCCGCGAAGGCGACTTTCTTCGCCTCGTACCGCGGGTACTCCCGGCTGATGGACTTGGCGAACACGATGATCGAGGCGTTGGCCGCGACCTTGAACGCGGTTTCGGGGCCGATGTCCAGCTGCCGCCCGTACGGGGAGCAGGTGACCTTCTTCTTGGCGCCGTTGATCTGTCCCGGGGCCGTGGAGTTGACCACGAGGACGGAGCGCGTCCGGTAGTACTCCGTGCAGCCCTTCACGTCCATGCTGGCCTTCTCGAACGCTGCTTCCTCGGCCGGGCTGACGGCCTCACCTGCGAAGGCGAAAGCGGATGCGGCGGGCGAGGCGCCGGCGGACTTGGGCGCTGCAGTGCCGGCGGAGGCCGCGGAGGAGGCGGCGGGCGGCGGGGCGGCCTGGGTGGTCTTGGTGCCGGTGGTGGACGGGGTGTCGTCCGGGCCACAGGCGGTGGCGGTCAGCGCGACGGCGAGCAGCGTTGCGGTGGCGCCGAGTTGACGGATGTTCATGCTGAGGGATCCCCCCGATCGAGACAGCAGTGACGGTTGGAGAACCTACCAACCCGCTGCGTGACCGGGACGACCGGAGCCCCGGGCCGCGCACGGCCCGGGGCATCGCGGCAGGTCAGGCGGTGAACTTCCGGACCAGCCCGACGAACTCGTCGGTCTTCTCGAAGACGACCACGTGGCCGCTCTCCAGCTCCTCGAAGCGGGCGCCGGCGATGCCGTCGGCCAGCTCGCGGGTGAGGCCGAACGGCACGGTGCCGTCCTTGGTGCAGCCGATCACCAGGGTCTCGGCGGTGATCTGCGGCAGCAGCTCGCGGATGTCGGTGCGCAGGTTGACCGCGATGTGGCGCAGCGCACCCTCGGTCGGCTGGTTGCCGGCCATGATGCCGGCCAGCACCTCGGGGCCGATGGCGTTCATGAAGTCGCGGCTGAACGCGGTGAGCGTGCCGAAGCGGCCGAAGCTCTCCGGGTCGTCCTTGAGCGCGGCCCAGGTGGTCATGTGGGTGGAGAGGTACGCGTCGTCCGGGCGGGCCCAGCCGGCGGTCAGCACCAGGCGGCGGACCAGGTCCGGGCGCAGCGCCGCGACGGTCGCGGAGACCACCGCGCCGAGCGAGAAGCCGACCAGGTCGACCGGCCCGCCCTGGGCCTCGATCACCGCGATGATCTGCTCGGCGAGGATCTCGACGGTCAGCTCGCCGCCGTCGTCGACGGTCTCGCCGCAGCCGGCGAAGTCGGGCAGCACGACGGTGCGGTCGGCCGTGAACTGCTCGACCAGGTGGCCGAAGGTGCCCTGGGCACCGAAGCCGGTGCCGTGGACGAAGACCAGGCCCGGGCCCGATCCGGCCACCTGGTAGGACACGGTGGCGGTGCCTGCGGAAACGGTAGGCATGGGGTTTCGCTCCTTCTGTGGTGTCGGTTCTATCAAAACGGCGGTGCCGTCCGGACGCAGGCTCAGGACGCGGAGAGTGTCAGGTCGGCCGCGGAGTCGGCGGGCGCCTCGGCGGGCTGCTGCTTCGGGGTGCGCTCGAAGCTCAGCGCGACCAGCACCAGGACGGCGATCCCGGCGGTGGCGACCAGGACGGCGGTGCGCAGCCCGTCGGTGGTGGCCGAGCGCAGCTCCTCGCCGCTCAGCCCGGCGGTGCCGGCGTTGGCGACGGCGACCAGCACCGCCAGGCCCACCGCGCTGCCGACCTGCTGGCCGGTGGAGACGATGCCCGAGGCGATGCCCTGCTCGTAAGGGTGGACTCCGGTGGAGGCGGCGGCGAACATCGTGGTGAAGATGACGCCCTGGCACAGGCTCAGCACCACCAGGCCGGGCAGCAGCGCGGCGTAGCTGCCGTCGGTGGTCATGGTGAGCGCCATCGCGGCGGTGCCGGCGCCGCCGAGCACGAAGGAGCCGATCAGGGTGGTGCGGACGCCGAAGCGGGTGGCGATCCGGCCGCCCAGCATCGAGCCGAGGAAGCCGCAGACCATCGGGATCAGGAACGCGGTGCCGGTCTCCATCGCGGAGTATCCGTGCACGTTCTGGAAGTAGACGGTGAGGAAGTACAGCAGGGTGCCGAAGGTGGCCATGAAGAGGAAGGTGACCACCACGCCGGTGGAGAGGTTGCGGTTGCGGAACAGCCGCAGTGGCATCAGAGGGTCGGCGGTGCGGGCCTCGATCGCCAGGAAGGCGGCGACCAGGGCGAGGCCGACGGCCGCGGTGGTGAGGATCAGCGGGGAGGTCCAGCCGGAGGTCGGGGCCTGCACCAGGGTGAAGACCACCAGGGTGGCGCCGGCGGTGGCGGTCAGCGCGCCCGGCAGGTCGAAGGCGCGGCCCTGCTCGCGCGGGCCGTCCGCGGTGATCAGGGTGAAGGCGAGCAGCGCGGCGCCGCCGGCCAGCGGCACGTTGACGTAGAACACCGCCTGCCAGCCGAAGGCCTCGGTGAGCACGCCGCCGAGCAGCGAGCCGATGATCATGCCGGAGGCGCCGGCGGCGGCCCAGACCGACAGCGCGCGGTTGCGCTCGCGGCCCTCGGCGAAGCCGGTCACCACCAGGGCGAGAGTGGCCGGGAAGAGGAAGGCGCCGCCCAGGCCCTGCACCGCGCGGGCGGCGATCAGCAGGCCGGGGCCGGTGGCCAGGCCGCCGACCAGCGAGGAGACGGCGTACAGCGACAGGCCCAGGACGAACATCCGGCGGCGGCCGAACAGGTCCGAGGCGCGGCCGCCGAACAGCAGGAAGCCGCCGAAGGCGACCGCGTAGGCGCTGACCACCCACTGCAGGTTCTGCGCGGAGAAGCCGAGGCCGCTGCCGATCTCGGGCAGAGCGACGTAGACGATGTTGTAGTCGATCGAGACGATCAGCTGGGCGAACGCCAGCAGGGCCAGGGTGAGGCCCGCGCGGCGCCGTCCGGACGCCTGGTCGGCGTCGGCGGTCGTGGTCATCGGAGGGTGCCTTTCCGTGGTGAGGGGCGGGGTCAGGGGGTGTCTCTCGGGTCACGTCGGATGAGTGGGCGTCGTTGAGGTGCGTGCATCGGCGGTGCCGAGGAGGAAGTTGATGCGGAGCATCTGCGACCGACGAGAAGCCGTCGAGGTGCGTGCCCCGGCGGCGACCGCCCGGCGTGGCCCGAGAGACACCCCCTACAGATCGGGGCGCAGGACGACCCGCCTGCCGTTCAGCTCGCCGTTCTCCAGCGCCCGGTGGACGTCGGCGGTGGCGGAGAGCGGGAGGCGGGTCAGCGCGCGGGGGCGGAGCTTTCCGGTGGGCAGCGCGCGGTTGATCGCGGCGGCGGCCTCGGCGAGCTCGGCGGTGGTGGCGTGCGAGATGACGAAGCCGCGGACCGAGCCGTCCTTCATGTACAGCCGGCCGGCCGGCAGCACCGGGGCGGAGCGGGCGCCGGCCAGCAGCACGATCCGCCCGCGCGGGGCGAGCAGCTCGACCGCGGCGGCCAGGTCGTTGGAGCCGGAGGTGTCCAGGTGGAGGTCGACCCCGCCGGGACAGGCGGCGGCGAGCCGCGCGGGCAGCTCGGGGTCGCGGTAGTCGAGCACCTCGGCCGCGCCCAGGGCCCGGCAGTACTCGGCGTCCTCGGCGCGGGCGGTGGCGACCACCCGGGCGCCGGCCGCGGCGGCCAGCACCACCAGCGCCGAGCCGACGTTCCCGGCGGCGCCGGCCACCAGCACGGTCTCCCCGGCGCGCAGGGCGCCGTGGGTGAACAGGCCCAGGTACGCGGTGGCCGCCGGGTGCACGGTGGCCACCGCCTCGTCCTCGTCCACGCCCTCGGGCAGGTGGTAGAGCCGGTCGGCGGCGACCACCGCCTGCTCGGCGGCGGCGCCCTGCCGGCCGCCGTGGCCGAGGCTGTTGCACCAGACCCGGTCGCCGACCGCGAAGCCCGGTGCGCCGGGGCCCGCGGCGGCGACGGTACCGACCAGGTCCCGGCCCACCACGAAGGGGAACTCCACCGGTGTCCGGAACACACCGGAGCGGACGAAGGTGTCCACCGGGTTGGCCGACACCGCGATGACGTCCACCAGGACGTCGGTCGGTCCGGGGACGGGGGAGGGCACCTCGCCGAAGCGGATGTTCTGCGGAGGGCCGAGCTGCTCGATGAAGGCTGCGCGCATGCTCCCGATCCTGCGGCACCGCCGGGCGGACGCGCCGAAAACGCCGCATCGTTCGTCAACTCCCTTACCCCGGACGGCCGGATGGGACAGGGGTTCGACTTGACGCAGTGCCGGTCGGCAGCGCGCGGACCGCGCCCGGCGGCCGGTACTTGTTTCCCGTCGCCACCACACCCCAAGGACGGAAACCATGGCCACCGATCAAATCGTCGCCCGGCCCCAGCCGGCGGTCGAGACGGCGCCCGCGCAGCCGCAGCGCCCGTTCACCACCAGACTTCCCTCGCTGACCGGCCTGCGCTTCCCCGCCGCGCTCGCCGTGTTCGCCTACCACGCGGCGCTGCCGATCCCCTCGCTGCGCTTCTTCGGGGACGACGCCACCGAGTTCAGGTTCGTCGACCTGGCCGGCCAGGCCGGCGGCCTCGGCGTCTCGTTCTTCTTCGTGCTCAGCGGCTTCGTGCTGACCTGGTCCGCCCGGGACAGCGACACCACCACCGGGTTCTGGCGCCGCCGCCTGGTGAAGATCTACCCGAACTACGTGGTCACCTGGGCGCTGGCGATGGCGCTCTTCGCCTCCGCGTACACGCCGCTGCGCACCGCACTGGCCAACCTGCTGATGCTCCAGGTGTGGATACCCGACTTCAACACCTACTTCAGCGTCAACCCGCCGAGCTGGTCGCTGGGCGCCGAGGCGATCTTCTACCTGGCCTTCCCGCTGCTGCACCGCGGCTTCAAGAAGATCCCGGCCCAGCAGCTCAAGTACTGGGTGCTCGGCATGGTGGCCGGCATCATCGCCACCCCGGCGCTCGCCTACGCCCTGCTCCCCGACACGCCGGCCGTCCCCGGCGGTCTGCAGAGCTCGGTCCTGCAGTACTGGGTCACCTACGTGCTGCCGCCGGTGCGGATGATGGACTTCGCGCTCGGCATGCTGGTGGCGTACGCCGTCCGCAACGGCCGCTGGCGCAACATCGGCATGGTCTGGTCGTCCCTGCTGCTGGTGGCCGGCTACGTCGCCACCAACTACGTCCCGTACCTGTACGGCCAGCGCGTGATGACCATCGTGCCGATCGCGCTGCTGATTGCCGCCGCCGCGATCGCCGACAACGAGGGCCGCTTCACCCTGTTCCGCAACCGGGCGATGACCTGGCTCGGCGAGATCTCCTTCGCCTTCTACCTGCTGCACTTCATCGTGCTGGCGTACCTGCGCAGCCTGCTCGGCGCCCGGATGTTCTCCACCGTCGAGGGCGTCGGCCTGCTGCTCGGCTCGGCCGTCGCCACCGTGCTGCTCTCCTGGGCGCTGTACCGCCTGGTCGAGACCCCGATCGTCCGCCGCTTCTCCAAGCCGCGCGCCAAGCAGTCCGTCTGATCCACCGTCACACGAAAGAGAGAGCTCCCATGAGCAAGATCCTGGTCATCGGCGCGGGCGGCCAGGTCGGCGCCTCGGTCGTCGAGCAGCTGCTGGAGGCCGGCGCCGAGGTGCGGGCCGGCGCCCGCAACCCCGAGAAGCTGTCCCTGCCGGCCGCCGTCGAGGTGGTCAAGGCCGACCTGACGGACGGGGTGAGCCTGAAGGAGGCGCTGAACGGCGTCGCCAAGGTCTTCCTGTACGCGGTGCCGCAGGGCATCGAGACCTTCCTGGAGGCCGCGAAGGCCACCGGCGTTGAGCACGTGGTGCTGCTCTCCTCGCAGACCGTGGTGGACGCCTTCCCGGTGCAGGAGCCGATCACCGTCATGCACCGCACGGTGGAGGACGCGATCGCCGCCTCCGGCATCGCCTACACCTTCGTGCGGCCGCACAACTTCGCCACCAACATCCTGATGTGGGGCTGGCCGGAGTCGATCAAGTCCGAGGGCCTGGTCCGCTTCCCGTACCCGGAGTCGCACAGCGACGCCATCCACGAGAAGGACATCGCCGCCGTCGCGGTCGCCGCCCTCACCCGGCCGGGCCACGAGAACCAGGCGTACTTCATCAGCGGCCCGGAGTCGATCACCCAGCGCCGCCAGCTGGAGATCCTCTCCGAGGTGCTCGGCCGCCCGCTGGAGTACGTCGAGCTGACCGACGCCGAGGCCCGCGAGGCGCTCTCCCCGATCGTGCCGATCTGGGTGATGGACGCCGTGGTCGGCTACTGGGCCGGCACCGACAACGTCCCGAGCCACCTGACCGACAACGTCGAGAAGATCACCGGCCGCCCGGCCCGGACCTTCGCCGAGTGGGCGAAGGACCACGCCGCGGACTTCACCGCCTGACCCGCCCGTCCCCCCACGCGAGGCCCCCGCTCCGGCGGGGGCCTCGCGGCGTCCCCGGGCAGTGGTGGCTGGGCCACACCCGATCCGGCCGGGAACCCCGGAACACCGGGCCGCCCGACCAGGGGGGTGTGGTCGGACACCCGTCGGAGGGCCGAGACGGGTGAGCTGCGCACCTTAGCGAGCGGGCCCGGAATTCCTAGCGTTGGGAATCGCCGCACCAGCCCACCAATCAGCCGAGGGGTTCCCATGAGCGGTCTCACCCTGTACTCCCGGGAGGTTCAGGCCCCGGGCCACGCACCGGCCCCGGACCACTCCCACACCCACGACGTCCTGCTGTCGGAGCTGTGCTCCGTCCTGTTCGCCTCCCTGCCCCGGAGCGACCAGCGCCACAAGGGCGCGCAGTACCTGCGCGGCCTGCTCGGGGCCCAGGGCCGCAAGTCGATCCGCAACATCGCCACCGTGGTCGGCGGCCAGGCGGCCGAGCAGAGCCTGCACCACTTCATCACCAGCTCCACCTGGGACTGGGGACCGGTCCGCCAGGCCCTCGCCCAGCACCTGGCCCGGATCGCCCCGCCGCAGGCGTACGTGCTGCGCCCGATGGTCATCCCCAAGGCCGGCGACCACTCGGTCGGCGTGGACCGCCGCTTCATCCCCGCCCTCGGGCAGGTGCTCAACGCCCAGCAGGCGGTCGGGGTGTGGGCCGCCTCCGAGAGCTTCAGCTGCCCGATCAACTGGCGGCTGCACCTGCCGCAGACCTGGCTGGACAGCGAGCCGCGGCGCAGCCAGGCGCTGATCCCCGACGAGGTCGACGCCGAGACGGTGGCCGACTGCGGGCTGGAGGCCGTGCTCGGCCTGCCCGCCCGCTGGGGCCTGCCCACCCGCCCGGTGGTGCTGGACGCCCGGGACGCCGACGCGCTGCGCACCGTGCGCCGGCTCCGCTCGGAGCGGGTGCCGCTGCTGGCCCGGATCAGCGGGTCCTTCCCGCTGCTGCCCGCCACCCCGATCGCCGGCCGGCCGGTCGAGCCGACCCCGGCGTTCCAGGTGATGGGTGCCGCGCGGGACCTGCGCCGCCCGCTGGTGTGGTCCGGCCACACCGGTGCGGTGCGCACCAGCCTGGTCGCCGCGGTGAAGGTGCGGGTGCCCGGTCAGAGCGCCCGGACGATACCCGGCCTGCGCGGCGACGAGCTGATGCTGGTGGGTGTCGGAGTGCCCGGGCGGCGCTGGCCGAGCGAGCTGTGGCTGACCGACCTGGTCGACCTGCAGCTGTCCGGCCTGCTGCGGCTCGGTCGGCTGGTCGACCGGGTGGACCGGGACTTCGTCCAGATCGCCGACCGGGTCGGGGTGCGGGACTTCGCCGGGCGCTCGTTCAGCGGCTGGCACCGGCACATGTCGCTGGCCTCGGCCGCGCACGCGGTGGTGGCGCTCGGGCGGGGTGCGATGCCGGACGCCCGTTTCGGCCAGGCGTCCTGACGTGAGGTCAGGACTCCTCGGCCGGCGCGGCGGCCGGGCCTTCGCCGGTGCGGTCGAGCAGCTGCCGGCGCACCCGGGACAGCCGCAGCGCGAGCTGGATCTCGAAGGCGCGCTCGGGCTTCTGCCACTCGGGGCCGAGCAGCTCGCTGATCCGCTCCAGGCGGCGGGCCACCGTGTTGGTGTGCACGTGCAGCTTCTGGGCCGCGTAGGTCGGGCTGTTGCCGGTCTCGAAGTAGGCGCCCAGGGTGCGGGCCAGCTCGGTGAACCGCTGCTGGTCGTAGTCGAGGACCGGGCCGATGGTGGAGTCGATGAAGCCGTCGACGTCGTGGTTGTCGGACAGCAGCACGCCGATGAAGCCGAGTTCGCGGGCCGAGGCGGCGCGTCCGGTCGAGCCGAGCGAGGTCATCGCGTCCAGGCAGCGCAGCGCCTCCTGGTGGGCGTGGAACACCGACACGGGGTCGCTGGCCGGGCCGGCCGAGCTGACCGTGACCGGGGTGCCGAGCAGTGGCGTGAGCTCCTCGGAGACCGCGCGGGCGGCCGCGCCCGGGTCGGTGCCGGGCAGCAGCAGGACGGCGCGGCCGTTGTCGACCCGCTTCAGGCCGCTCATCCGGTGCGCGTACAGCGAGGCCCAGGTGGCCGCCTTGCCCTGGGAGTCGCCCTCGGGCCGGGCTATCACCAGCACGTGCGGGCGGGAGAGGTCGATGCCGATCCGCTGCGCCCGCATGGCGAGCTGCTGCGGCGGTCTCTGCGGGGTGGCGAGCAGCTCGTCGAGCAGCTCGTCCCGGACGTGGCCGAGCGCGGTGGCGGCCCGGCTGCTGTCCAGCAGCAGCGGGACGGCGACGGCCTGGGCGATCAGCTGGGCGACCCGGTCGGCGTGCGCGGCGTGCGCCGCGGACGGGCGCAGCATCAGGGTGCCCAGGTGCGTGGAGCCGGCCCGGACCGCGGCCGCCCAGAGGTTGTCCGGAAGCGGGACCGGCAGGCGGACCGTGTGGGCGTCCATCGCGGCGGCCACCACGGTCGACTCGTCCAGGTCGGGCAGCTCGCCGGCCGAGCTGAGCACGGTGCCGTCCGAGGCGTAGATCCGCAGGCCCGAGGCGAGCAGCCGGCCGGCCTCTCTGATCAGCGCGTGCGGGTCGGTGCCGGACAGCGCCAGGTCGAGCAGGACCTGCTGGGCGTCGGCGAGTTCGCGGACCTCCTGGAGGCCGGCCTCGGCCCGGGAGGTGTCCAGCTCCAGCCGCGAGACGGTGGCGCCGGCCTCCTCCAGCAGCTTGGCCTTCTCGATCGCCACGCCCGCGAGGTCGCCCAGCGAGGTCATCAGCGCGATCTCGTCCGAGGTGAAGTAGCGGACGCTGCGGTCGGCGATGTACAGCACGCCGAACGGGCGGGTGCGATGGCTGAGCGGCACGGCCATGATGGCGTGCAGGCCCTCGGCCCGGACCACCTCGTCGATCACCGGGCTGTGGTTGATCCGCTGGTCCGCCAGGTAGTCCGGGGTCCAGAACGGGGAGGGGTTGGCCAGCACGTCGGAGCCGAGCCCGGAGCCCTGCGGCAGCTTGAGGCCGACGCTCAGGGTCGAGGTGTGCCCGTCGGAGGTGCGGACGTACACGTAGCCCTGCTCCTCGTCGGGCAGGCTGATGTACGACATGTCGACGCCCAGCAGCAGCCGGGCGCGGCGGGTGATGACCTTGAGCAGGGAGTCCAGGTCGTAGGGCATCGCCAGGTCGCGGGCGGTGTCCACCAGGGCGGACAGGCCGGCCTCGCGCTGCTGGCGGCGCTTGGACTGGGAGCGGATCGACAGCCCGAGCTCGCGGAGCCGGCCGACCGACTCCAGCTCCTCCTCGCTGCTGCCGCAGGTGCGGCGGGCCTCCTCCAGGAGCTCCTCGAACCTGGCGAGCGGTGCCTCGCTCGCCAGCAGTTCCAGGACGCTGAAGGCGACGGAGTCCGCCAGCCGACCCACCACTGTCCCCTTCCCCCCCTGGCACCCCCCGGCGCCCGCCTGCTGAGTTGATCAAGGTCGATCAAGCCTACGTGACAGTCTGCGATCGGACGGTATGCGCAGGTGTACGGCTTCGTCAAGCTTTGGTCAAGGAGGTGGCGCGCCGTGTGGTCGGCCCACCGGTGTCCCGGCCACCGATGGCGGTCGCCGGGTGTGTTGCCCGATCACCTTCCGGTGCGCATGGGCCTTGAGTGAGGCTTGAGCCACTAACGAGACGTCAGGCAGCCGGCCTGTGCAGAGCTTCTGGGGAGAGCAGCAATGCAGGACGTGATGGACTACCGCCGTTCGCTCGAGCGGAGCCGCCTCTCGCGGATGCGGCGGGACGGTGCGTCGGTGTTCACCATGCAGGGCCGCGAGTGGGACCAGCTGCCGGGGGTGTTCGCGCCGACCGACTCGCCGTCCACCGGGATCGCGCTGGACCTGCTGGGTCTGGCCTCGCCGGACGCCCGTACGCACGGTTCCGTGCTGGAGATCGGCTGCGGCACCGGGGTGATCGCGGTGACCGCGGCCCTGGCCGGCAGCGAGCGGGTGGTCGCCTCCGACATCAACCCGCTCGCCGCCGAGAACGCGCAGCTGAACGCGGTGCGCCACGGGGTCGGCCACAAGGTCGACGCGGTGCACAGCGACCTGTTCGACGCGCTGGAGCCGGGCGAGCGTTTCGACACCATCTTCTGGAGTTCCAACTACGTGCTGGCCCCCGAGGACTACGCGTACGAGCACCCGCACGAGCGGGCCTACGTGGACGCCGGGTACGCGGCCCACCGCCGCTTCCTGGCCGAGGCCCCGTCCTGGCTCACCCCGAACGGCTCGGTGCTGCTGCACTTCTCCAGCCGGGGCGACCTGCTCAGCCTGATGAGGATCGCGGGCGAGGTCGACCGGGCGCTGCGGATGGTGCGCGTCCTGCCGGTCCAGGAAGGCGAGCACGAGGTGCAGCACATGTTGATAGAGATCGCCCCGCGTCATCGGACGCCGTCCGTGCCGGGCACCCGCACGGACGCGGTGCCGCAGCAGGGCCGCCGGGGCTGAGGGCGAGGAGCCGACGATGCGCACGCTACTGGTCGACAACTACGATTCGTTCACGTACAACCTTTTTCACTACCTGGCCGAGGTCAACGGCGAGGAGCCCGAGGTGGTCGTCAACGACGACCCCGCCTGGCAGTTCGACCGGCTCGCCGAGTTCGACAGCGTGGTGCTCTCGCCCGGTCCGGGCAGCCCCGAGCGGCCCTCGGACTTCGGCATCTGCCGGGAGATCCTGGAGCGCGGCGGCCTGCCGGTGCTCGGGGTGTGCCTGGGCCACCAGGGCCTCGCGGCGCTGCACGGCGGCCGGGTCTCCCGCGCCCCCGAGCCGTACCACGGCCGGCTCTCGGCGGTGGTGCACAACGGCACCGACCTGTTCGCCGGCCTGCCCTCGCCGTTCGAGGCGGTCCGCTACCACTCGCTGACGGTCGACCGGCTCTCGCCCGAACTGGCCGCCACCGCGTGGACCCGGGACGGCGTCCTGATGGGTCTGAAGCACCGTCAGAAGCCGCTGTGGGGCGTGCAGTTCCACCCCGAGTCGATCGGCGGCAGCTACGGCCACCGGCTGCTGGAGAACTTCCGCGACCTGGCCGACGAGCACAACCACCGCACCGGCCGCACGGTGCGCCGCACCCCGCGCCCGCAGCCGGAGCCGGAAGCCCGCTTCCTGCCGCGCCGCCGCTTCAAGGTGCTCACCCGCGAACTGGCCACCCGCTGGGAGGACGAGGTCGCCTACGACCGGCTGTTCCGCGGCGGCCCGTTCGCGTACTGGCTGGACAGCAGTCGTCCGGACGACAACCAGGGCCGCTTCTCGATCATGGGTGACGCGGCCGGCCCGCTCGGCCGGGTGGCCACCGCGGACGCCTGGAACTCCACCGTGGTGGTCCGGGACCAGTCCGGCGCCGAGGTGGTCTCCGGCACCTTCCTGGACTGGCTCGACCAGGACCTGCGGCAGCACGCCGTGGACATCCCCGAGCTGCCCTTCGACTTCGCACTGGGCTGGGTCGGCTACCTCGGCTACGAGCTCAAGGCCGAGTGCGGCGGCGACCGCGCCCACCGCTCCGACCTGCCGGACGCCGCCCTGGTGTTCAGCGCCCGCGCCCTGGTGCTCGACCACGCCACCAACACCAGCTACCTGCTGGCGCTCGCCGAGGAGGGCGAGGAGGCGGCGGCCGAGGCCTGGCTGCGGGACGCCTCCGAGCGGCTCACCGAGTCCGTCGGCAACCGGCTGCGGATGGCCGCCCAGCCGATGCCGCTGGGCCGGATCACCATGCGCCACGACCGCGAGGAGTACCTCGGCCTGGTCGAGCGGTGCCAGGAGGAGATCGCCGCCGGCGAGACCTACGAGGCCTGCCTGACCAACATGCTGGAGGCGCCCGGCCGGATCGACCCGTGGGAGGGCTACCGCTTCCTGCGCCGGGTCAGCCCCGCGCCGTTCGCCGCCCTGCTGCAGTTCGGCAAGGTCCAGGTGCTCAGCAGTTCGCCGGAGCGCTTCCTGCGGGTGGACGGCGAGCGCCGGGCCGAGTCCCGGCCGATCAAGGGCACCCGGCCGCGCGGCGCGACCCACCGCGAGGACCGCGCCCTGGCCGACGACCTGATCAGCAACGAGAAGGACCGCGCCGAGAACCTGATGATCGTCGACCTGGTCCGCAACGACCTGGGCCGGTGCGCCAAGGTCGGCACGGTCGAGGCCGAGGACGTGTTCCGGCTGGAGACCTACGCCAAGGCCCACCAGCTGGTCTCCACCGTCCGCGCGGTGCTGCGCGACGGGCACTCCGCGGTGGACTGCGTCCGGGCCGCCTTCCCGCCCGGCTCGATGACCGGCGCGCCCAAGCGCCGCACCATGCAGATCCTGGACCGGCTGGAGGCCGGGCCGCGCGGGGTCTACTCGGGTGCGATCGGCTACTTCTCGCTGAACGGCACCGCCGACCTGAGCGTGGTGATCCGCACCGCCGTGGTCACCCCCGGACGGATCCGGTACGGCGTGGGCGGCGCGGTGATCGCCCTGTCGGACGCCGCGGCGGAGTTCGAGGAGACGGTGGTGAAGGCCGCGCCGATGCTGGCGCTGACCGGCGGGGAACTGGAACTCAGGGACGGGGACCGGAGCCGGAGCCGGCAGCGGGCGGCGGCAGCGGCCGGCTGAGGCCGGCGGCCCGCAGCCGTGCGGCGAGCACCGCGTGGAGGCCGAGCCAGGCGTCGACCAGACCGGTGACGGCCTCGGCCTCCAGGCGGCGCACCACGGCGTCGTAGGCGATGCCGAGCCGGCCCAGCCCGTCGAGGACGGACCGGGCCGTCTCGTGCTGGCCCATCAGGGTGTCGCCGCGCAGCTGCAGGCTGGTCGCGGCCTCGTCCAGGACCGGGCAGTTCATCGCGTGCACGGTGCCCCAGGAGACCAGGCCCTCGACGTAGCGGGCCCGGGCGGCGGCCGGATCGGCGAGCGCGGAGGCGGTCCACAGCAGCCGCTGCGGACGCGCGCCGTTGGCGCGCAGGGCCCGCCAGCGGGCGCTGCCCAGCCGTTCCTCGTACACCCGGTACATCAGCCGGGCCACCGCCAGGGCGGCCCGGCCGCGCAGCGCGCCCGCGTCCGGTGAGCCGATGTCGGCCAGCCGGCCGTCCACCTCGCGGTCCACCGGGCCGACCGGCAGGGAGGCCACCGAGGCGATCGTCGACAACTGCCGGCCGGCCGCGAGCGCGCGCTCCAGGCCGTCGAAGTACGCGTCCACGGCCTGGCCGTAGCGGGTCACCGAGAACACCCCGGTGATGTGCACGCCGACGCCGGCCGCCACGCAGTCGCGCACGGCCAGCAGGCCCTCGGTGGTCGCCGGGATCTTCACCAGCATGTTCGGACGGTCCACCGCCCGGGCCAGCTCCAGTGCCTCGGCGGTGGTGGCGGCCGGGTCGTGGGCCATCCGCGGGTCCAGGTCCATCGAGACCAGGCCGTCGTAGCCGTGCGTCTCGCCGAACACCGGGAGCATCACGTCACAGGCCAGGCGCAGGTCCTGGACGGAGAGTGCCCACAGGGAGCTCTCCACCGACACGTCCAGCTCGGCCAGGCGGGCCAGCTGCGCGCCGTAGGCGTCACCGTCGTCGCGCAGCCGGGCGGCCAGCCGGCCCGGGTTGGAGGTCGCGCCGCGCAGGCCGGTCTCCGCCACCAGGCGGGCCAGCAGGCCGGACGTGGCGAGCTTCCGGTGGAAGCCGTCGAGCCACGGGGAGACGCCTTCCGCGACCAGTGGTCGCAGGTCTCCGTGGGACACGGGGGCGACCGGGCTTTCCTTCACGCGGGATCACTGCTCCTCGGCTCTGCGTCAGCCTGAATAGGGTGCTGGGGCCACGAGGATATGGAGCGATTCGTGCCCGGAAAACCCTGCGGCCGAAGCAATGTCAGGTCGGTGCCAAATCATCCACCTGATGAAGTAGTTGATGGAGTATCCGTCACCTGACGAAGTGCCGCCGCGGCCGTTGGCCGCCCCTGCCGGTGCTGCCCAGGATCTGCTGAACGAGCAGCCACCCGTAGGAGTTCATGGCCATGACCAAGATAGCCGTCATCTATTACTCGTCGACCGGGAATGTCGCAAAACTCGCCGAGGCCGCCGCGGCCGCCGCGGAGAAGGCGGGCGCCGAGGTCCGGCTGCGCCGGATCGCCGACCCCGAGCGGGAGACTTTCGTGCCGGGTACGGAGACGGCGGTCGAGGTCCTCCGGGAGCGCAATCTCACCATCCCCGAGGCGGAGTTGGACGACCTCGCCTGGGCGGACGGGATCCTGATCGGATCGCCGGTCCGCTTCGGCCTGCCGGCAGCGCCGGTCTCCGCGTTCATCGACTCCACCGCTCCGCTGTCCATCCCCGGCGGCCTGGCGAACAAGGCGGTCTCGGCCTTCACCTCCGGCTCGGCCCCGCACGGCGGCCACGAGACCACCATCCTCGCCCTGCACAACGCCTTCTGCCACTGGGGCTCGCTCATCCTCGCCAACGGCTCCACCGACCCGGTCCTCTTCCAGCCGAACAACGGCAACCCGTACGGCAGCAGCGCCGTTTCGCGGAACCGTCCCGGCCAGGTGCACGAGGAGAACCTGGCGGCCGTCGAGTACCAGGCCCGCCGGGTCGTCCAGGTCGCCTCGCTCGTCCGGAACCTGAACGCCGCCGCCTGAGCCAGGCCCGCCCCGGGCCGCGCATCCCACCCCATGGAGACATCAGTGGACAACGCCCTGCTCGACCTCAGACTCCCGTCCGAAGCCGGGGGGTCGACGGAGGAGACGTACCAGGCGCGGCCTGCCCTGCAGCAGCCCGACTGGCCGGACGCGGTCGAACTCCAGTCCGTACGGGAGGAGCTGGCCGTCCGGCCCGCCCTGGTCACCGGCCACGACGTCCGCCGACTGCGCTCGCTGCTCGCGCAGGTGGCCGACGGCGAGGCCCACGTGGTCCAGTCCGGCGACTGCGCCGAGGACCCGGCCGAGTGCACCTCCGGCTACGTCGCCCGCAAGGCCGGCCTGCTGGACGCCCTGGCCGGCGTCCTGAAGATCACCACCCACCGTCCGGTGGTCCGGATCGGCCGGATGGCCGGCCAGTTCGGCAAGCCCCGCTCCAGCGCCACCGAGCTGGTCGGCGGCGTCGAACTCCCGGTCTACCGCGGCCACATGGTCAACAGCCCGGAGCCCGACCCGCAGGGCCGGATCCCCGACCCGCGCCGCCTGCTGGACGGCTACCGGGCCGCCCGCGAGGCGGTCGGACACCTCGGCTGGCTCGACGGCGGGCACCGCTCGCCCACCTGCCCGCCGGTGTGGACCAGCCACGAGGCGCTCCTGCTGGACTACGAGATCCCCATGCTGCGCCGCGACGAGGAGGGCCAACTGCTGCTCGCCTCCACGCACTTCCCCTGGATCGGCGAGCGCACCCGGCAGCTGGACGGCGCCCACGTCGCCCTGCTCGCCAAGGTCGTCAACCCGATCGCCTGCAAGGTCGGCCCCACCATGAGCCCGGACGAGCTGCGCCGCCTGTGCGAGCTGCTCGACCCGGACCGCGAGCCCGGCCGGCTCACCCTGATCTCCCGGATGGGCGCGGCCAACGCCGCCGCCAAGCTGCCCGCGCTGGTCGAGGCGGTCCGCGCGGCCGGCCACCCGGTGGTCTGGCTCACCGACCCGATGCACGGCAACACCGTCAGCGGACCGGACGGCCTCAAGACCCGCCTGGTGGAGACCGTGATCCAGGAGGTCGAGGCCTTCCAGCAGGCCGTCCGCACGGCCGGCGGCACCGCCGGCGGCCTCCACCTGGAGACCACCCCCGACGACGTCACCGAGTGCGCGCACGACGCCTCCGGCCTGCCCGGGATCGGCGACAAGTACACGAGCTTCTGCGACCCGCGGCTCAACCCGGCCCAGGCCATCGCGGTGGTCTCGGCCTGGCGAGCCTGACCGCGGGTCGCGGACATTCCCAACCCACGGCCGCCGGTCCGAGAACCGGACCGGCACAGGGAGGTCCGAAACCATGGAGAACAAGGTGGCCCTCGTCACCGGAGCGGCCGGCGGCATCGGTGCCGCAGTCGTCCAGGCGTTGGCCGAACGCGGGGCCCTCGTGGCCGCCGCGGACCGCGACGCCGACCGCCTCGACGAGACGGTCGGCAAACTCGCCGCAGAAGGCCTGCGGGTCGAGTCCTTCCCCGCGGACGTCACCGCCAGCGCCTCCGTCGAGGCCATGGTCGAGGCGGTCGAGCAGCGGCTCGGCCCGATCGACTACCTGGTCAACGCGGCCGGCGTGCTGCGCCTCGGCGACGTCCGCGACTTCACCGACGAGGACTGGCGGATCACCTTCTCCGTCAACGTCGACGGCGTCTTCCACGTCTCCCGCGCGGTGGTCAACCGGATGGTGCCCCGCCGCTCCGGAGCGATCGTCACGGTGGCGTCCAACGCGGCCGTCACCCCGCGCACCGAGATGGCCGCGTACTCCGCCTCCAAGGCGGCCGCGACCCTCTTCACCAAGAGCCTCGGACTGGAGGTCGCCCAGTACGGCATCCGCTGCAACCTGGTGGCCCCCGGCTCGACCGACACCCGGATGCTCAGCTCGATGTGGCAGGACGACAGCGGCCGGCGCGGCACCATCGAGGGCCGCCCGTCCTCGTACCGGGTCGGCATCCCGCTCGGCAAGCTGGCCGCCCCCAAGGACGTCGCCAACGCCGTCGTCTTCCTGCTCTCGGACGACGCCGGCCACATCACCCTGCACGACCTCACCGTGGACGGAGGTGCCGGACTCGGTGCCTAGCAGCGTCCTCACCCAGCCGAGGCAGGAGACACGCCCCATGGCAGGCATACCCGCCATCGCCCCCTACCCGATGCCCAGCGCGGGGGAGCTCCCCGCCAACACCGCCACCTGGAAGGTCGACCCCGACCGGGCGGTGCTGCTCGTCCACGACATGCAGCGCTACTTCCTCAAGCCGCTCGGCGACGACGCCGAGCTCCTGGAGAACGCCGTGCGGCTGCGCGACTGGGCCGTCGCCCACGGCGTGCCCGTCGCCTACACCGCGCAGCCCGGCGGCATGACCGCCGAGCAGCGCGGCCTGCTGATGGACTTCTGGGGACCCGGCATGAAGGTCGACCCGGCGGACCGTCAGATCGTCGACCCGCTGGCCCCCCGCCCGGAGGACTGGCTGGTCACCAAGTGGCGCTACAGCGCCTTCCACAACAACGACTTCCTGCAGCGGATGCGCGCCAGCGGCCGCGACCAGCTGGTGGTCTGCGGGGTGTACGCGCACGTCGGCATCCTGATGACCGCGGTGGAGGCGTTCACCAACGACATCGAGACCTTCCTGGTCGCCGACGCCGTCGCGGACTTCTCCGCCGACCACCACCGGATGGCCCTGGAGTACGCGGCCCAGCGCTGCGCCGTCGTGCTCACCGCCCAGGAGGTGGCGGCATGACTCTTCTCGACGACGTCCTGGCCGACCAGCAGCGCCCGTTCGCGCTGATGTACCGGCCGGAGACGACCGGGCCCGGCCTGGTCGACGTGGTGCGCGGCGAGGTCGCCGAGCCCGCCACCCTCGCCGAGATCCCGCTGCCCGGGGACACCTCCCCGGGCGGCGGCCCCCGGCACGAGGTGCTCGCCCTGGTCCCGTACCGGCAGATCGCCGAGCGCGGCTTCGAGGCGCCCGACGACGGCGCCCCGCTGTTCGCGCTCACCGTCACCGAGCAGGCCGTCCACCCGCTCGCCGAGGTGCTGGCCAGGATCCCGGACGTGCCGATCGAGCTGGCCGGCGGCCACTTCGACGTCGCCGACGAGGAGTACGCGGAGACCGTCCGCCGGGTGATCGCGGAGGAGATCGGCGAGGGCGCCGGCGCCAACTTCGTGATCAAGCGGTCCTTCACCGCGGACATCACCGGCTACACCCCGGCCGCCGCGCTGGCCCTGTTCCGCCGGCTGCTCCAGCGCGAGCACGGCGCGTACTGGACCTTCGTGGTGCACACCGGGGAGCGCACCCTGGTCGGCGCCACCCCCGAGCGGCACATCAGCGTGCACGGCGGCACCGCGGTGATGAACCCGATCAGCGGCACCTACCGCTACCCGGCGGCCGGCCCCTCGCTGCCCGAGGTGATGGACTTCCTCGCCGACCGCAAGGAGGCCGACGAGCTGTACATGGTGGTCGACGAGGAACTCAAGATGATGGCCCGGATCTGCGAGACGGGCGGCCGCGTGGTCGGCCCGTACCTCAAGGAGATGGCCCGCCTCGCGCACACCGAGTACTTCATCGAGGGCCGCACCGACCGCGACCCGCGGGAGATCCTGCGCGAGACGATGTTCGCGCCGACCGTCACCGGCAGCCCGCTGGAGTCGGCGGCCCGGGTGATCGGCAAGTACGAGCCGGCCGGCCGCGGCTACTACAGCGGCGTCGCCGCGCTGATCGGCCGGGACGCGGCCGGGGAGCGCACGCTGGACTCGGCGATCCTGATCCGCACCGCCGACATCGACGCCGGCGGCCGGGTCCGGATCGGGGTCGGCGCGACCCTGGTCCGGCACTCCGACCCGCTCTCCGAGGTGGCCGAGACCCGGGCCAAGGCCGCCGGGCTGATCGCCGCCCTGCAGGCGGGGGAGCGGACCGGCTTCGGCTCGCACCCGAGCGTGCGGGCCGCGCTCGCCGAGCGCAACCGCTCGATCGCCGGGTTCTGGCTCGCCGAGGACGCCGAACGGGAGAGCCCGCGGGCCGGCCTCGCCGGCCGCCGGGTGCTGGTGGTGGACGCCGAGGACACCTTCACCTCGATGATCGACCACCAACTCCGTTCGCTCGGCCTGGAGGTGACGGTCCGCCGGTTCGACGAGCCGTACACCCTGGACGGCTGGGACCTGGTCGTGATGGGCCCCGGCCCCGGCGACCCCCGGCACACCGGCCACCCGAAGATCGCCCACCTGCGGTCCGCCGTGGCCGAGTTGCTGGACCGCCGGCAGCCCTTCCTGGCGGTCTGCCTCAGCCACCAGGTGCTCTCCACCGCCCTCGGGCTGGAGCTGCGCCGCCGTGACGTGCCCAACCAGGGCGTGCAGCGGCCGATCGACCTGTTCGGCAGGCCCGAGCGGGTCGGCTTCTACAACACCTTCGCCGCCAACAGCGCCGGCGACGCGTTCGAGGCGGCCGGCATCGGCACCGTCCGGGTCAGCCGCGACCCCGCCACCGGCGAGGTGCACGCCCTGCGCGGACCGCACTTCGCGTCCATGCAGTTCCACGCCGAATCGGTGCTCACCCAGGACGGCGTACGGATCACCGGCGACCTGATCGCCGCGGTGCTGGACTCCGCGGTGCCGGCCTCGGCCGTGCCGGTGGGCGCCCGATGAGGGCGGTCGTCGCCTGGTGGGACCTGGACGGCTCGGCGCAGACCGTCGACTCGCTGCGGGAGTTCCTGCGCGAGGAGGCGGTCGAGCGCTGGGCCGCCTTCCCCGGCCTGCTGCTCAAGGTCTGGATCGCCGACCGCGAGCGCAACCGCTGGGGTGCCTTCCAGCTCTGGGAGTCCGCCGAGGCGGCCGCCCAGCCGCTCTCCACCCGGGCCGCCGAGCTGATCGGCTTCCTGCCCACCGAGCGGCTGACCTTCGAGGTCGAGGCGACCACCGAGGGCATCCACCAACTGCCCACGCTGGCCCGGCTCGGGGTCGCACTCGCCGACACCTGACAAGGTCAGTGTCCGGCCTTTGCCCGACGCAATCCTCCGGCGCGACCATCAATACGCGGACGAATCCGATTGAGCGAGGGGAAATAGGAATGATCACTACGGGAATTCCCGGGAAAGGCCGGCCGAACTCCGGGATCGGCATCGTGGGAACCGGCTCGTACCTTCCGTCCCACGTGGTGACGAATTCCGAGGTCGGCGAGCCCGCCGGGGTCACCGGCGAGTGGATCCACGCGAAGACCGGAATTCTGAACCGCCGCCGGGCCAAGGACGACGAGGCCACCAGCGACCTGGCGGTGATCGCCGCCCGGGCCGCCCTGGAGAACGCCGGGCTGACGCCCTCCGACATCTCGCTCATCGTGGTCGCCACCTCCACCCCCGACTCCCCGCAGCCCCCGACCGCCTGCCTGGTGGCCGACGAACTCGGCTGCGACGCCGGCACGGCGGCCTTCGACGTCAACGCGGTGTGCAGCGGCTTCGTCTTCGCCCTGACCACCGCCGAGCGGATCCTGCGCGACTCCGGCTCCCGGTACGCGCTCGTCATCGGCGCCGACGTGTACTCCCGGATCCTCAATCCGGCCGACCGCAAGACCGCCATCCTGTTCGGCGACGGCGCCGGCGCCGTGGTCCTCGGCCCGGCGGCCGGACCCGACCGCGGCCTGCTGGCCGGCCGGCTCGCCAGCTTCGGCGCCGACCGCCACCTGATCGAGGTCCCGGCCGGTGGCAGCCGGCTGCCGGCCACCGCCGAGACCGTCAGCGAGGGCCTGCACTGGTTCCGGATGAACGGCCGCGGCGTGCGCGACTTCGTCAATGCCGAGGTGCCCCCCGCCGTCCGGACCTTCCTCGCCGACGCCGGCGTCACCCCCGACCAGATCGCCCGCTTCGTGCCGCACCAGGCCAACGGGCGGATGCTCGAGGAGCTCGCCGAGCCCATCGGCATTCCGTTCGAGCGCTTCAGCACCAGCTTCCAGGAGTACGGGAACACCGGCTCCGCCTCGGTCGCCGTCACCCTCGACCTGGCCGCCCGCAGCGGGCAGCTGAACCCCGGCGACCTGGTCCTGCTGGCCGGCTTCGGCGGCGGCATGGCCATGGGCCTCGCGCTGCTGCGCTGGTAGCCCGCCGCACCACCACCCCCACTTCACAGACCCTCACCCTCACCACCCGACAAGGAGACAGCGGTGCTGGACGACACCCTGGTGGACGCGTACCTCGCGCGGATCGGCGCCCGGCGCCCCGCACAGCCCGACTTCGACGGCCTGCGCCACCTGCAGGAGCGGCAGGTCCTCACGGTGCCGTTCGAGAACCTGGGCTACCACCTCGACGAGCCGATCCACATGGACGAGCAGGTCCTCGACAAGATCGTCCGCCAGAACCGCGGCGGCGGCTGCTACGAGGTCAACCCGGCGCTCTTCTTCCTGCTGACCTCCCTCGGCTACCAGGTCGAGATCCTCCCCGGCCGGGTCCACCGGCCGGGCGGGGAGCTCGGCGCCGCGATGTGTCACCTCGCCCTGCGGGTCACCCTGGACGGCCGGCAGTGGCTGGTCGACACCGGCTTCGGCCGCAACAGCCGCCACCCGCTCGACCTCGCCTCCCGCGAGGTGCAGAGCGACCCGGACGGCGAGTACCAGCTGGTCGACGCGGCGGAGGGCGGCATCGACGTCCTGCTGGGCGGCAAGCCGCTCTACCGGCTCGACGACCGCGCCGTGCGCATCGCCGACTTCCGCCCCACCCTGTGGTGGTACCGCACCTCCCCCGAATCCCCGTTCCTCCAGGACGTGTTCTGCTCGTTGCGGACCGAGGACGGCCGGATCACCCTCAAGGGCAACCAGCTCTCCGTGCTGGCCGGCAAGGAGCGCAGCTCCGAGACCTACCCGGACGACGCCGAGGTGCTCGCCGCGTACAAGACCCACTTCGGCTTCAGCCTCGACCGGCTGCCCGGCGAGCCGCAGCTCGGCGGGGCCACCGCCGGCGTGCAGACCGGCTGAGGGGCCCCGCCGTCATGACGATCGCCCCCACCGATCCCGCCGAACTGCCCTACGTCTTCGCGGACGCCTTCAACTCCGGCGACCTCGCCGCGATCGACCGGCTCTTCGAGATCGACGCCCTCTTCGTCACCGAGCCCGGCCGGACCGTCCGGGGCGAGGAGCGGCTGAAGGCCAACGCCCGGTTCCTCGCCCTCGGCGTGCCGATCAAGCTGACGCTCCGCCACAGCTACGTGACCGGCGACCTCGCCCTGCTGATCGGGGACTACCTGATCGAGGGCGACGGCCCCCAGGGCCCGATCCGGCTCGAAGGCTCGGCCACCGATGTCGCCCGCCGCGGCCCCGACGGGCGCTGGCGCTACGCGATCGACAACCCGTCGGGTATCGACCGTTGAACTCCCCACTCTGGAAGGATTGTTGTGTCGACTGCCGCTGACCCGGTGCTGGACCTGCCGTTCGACGTCCAGCCCGACCCGGAGGAGTACCTGAGCGCCGCGATGCGCTGGCACTTCTCCCCCGAGACCGGCTCCCCGTTCTGGCTGGAGCGCGCCGACAGCCTCGGCTTCGACCCGCTGACCGACATCCGCAGCTGGGCCGACCTGGCCAGGTTCCCCAACCTGGCCAACGAGCTGCGCTTCGCCCGCGTCGAGGACCTGATCCCGCGCGGCTACGGCGAGCGCCCCGACGTGGTCGGCATCTACGAGAGCGGCGGCACCACCGGCGCCCCCAAGCGGATCGTGCTGCTGCGCGACTGGCTGAACAAGCTGCTCGGCTGGTCCAGCGCCCAGCTCGACGGCCACGGCGTCCCGAAGGACGTCAACTGGCTGATCGTCGCCCCCAACGGCCCGCACATGGTCGGCGACGTCATCAAGCAGCAGACCGCCTACCGCGGCGGCCTCTCCTTCACCGTCGACCTCGACCCGCGCTGGGTCAAGAAGCTGATCGGCGACGGCAAGGCCGCCGAGGCCGGCGCCTACGCCGAGCACATCGTCGACCAGGTCGCGTTCGCCCTGGAGACCCAGGACATCGGCGTGCTGATGTGCACCCCGCCGGTGCTGGAGCGGATCGCCCGCCGCGACGACCTCGCCAAGCTGGTCAACGAGAAGGTCCGCGCGATCAACTGGGTCGGCACCCAGATGGACCCCGACACCCGCCACCTGTACCGCACCGAGGTCTTCCCGAACGCGGTCCTGTACAGCGGCTACGGCTCCACCATGATCCTCGGCAACGCCAGCGAGCGGCACGGCCTCACCGACGACGACCCGTGCATCTACGACCCGTACTCGCCGTACATGAGCTTCGGCGCCGTCGACCCGAAGACCGGCGGGACCGTCGAGTACGGCCAGCGCGGCCAGGTGGTCATGCACCACGTCTCCAAGAGCCTGCTGATGCCGAACAACCTGGAGCGCGACTACGGCACCCGGCTGCCGGGCCTGCCCGGGCAGATCGGCGACTCGGTCGCCGACATCGCCCCCGTCCAGGAGTTCGACAACGAGACCGTGATCGAGGGCGTGTACTGATGGGCGACCTCATCCAGCTCGACGCACTCGGGCCCAGCGGCGCCTTCCGGGCCCGCAAGCGGCTCACCGTCACCGACGTCACCGGCGTGCCGGTCGCCGAACTCAGCATCGTCCCGAAGCTGTTCGTGACCCGCGCGATGAAGGCCCTGCACGAGGCCGAGAGCCTGCCCGCCGAGGAGCGGATCGCCAAGCTGGCGCGGGCCGGGCGGATCTTCGCCGAGGAGGTCATCGACGGACTGACCTTCGACCGGTACGAGCAGACCGTCGCCCGGGTCTCCGGCGTGCCGCTCTCCGTGGTCCGCGACGCCACCGCGGCGATCGTCGACTCCGCCGAGAAGTCCGGCTGGGCCGCCTACCGGGCACAGCCGGTCGGCGCGGTCAGCGACTGGCGGTCGGACGAGACCCGCGGCGGCAGCGCGGTGTGGACCCGCAAGGGCAGCGTCTTCGCCGTCCACGCCGCCGGCAACCACCCCGGGCCGCACTCGCTGTGGCTGGAGGCGCTCGCCCTCGGCTACCGGATCGCCGTCCGCCCCTCGCGGCGCGAACCCTTCACCCCGCACCGCCTGGTCACCGCCCTGCGCGCGGCCGGCTTCGGCGAGGACCAGGTCGTCCTGCTCCCCACCGACCACGACGCCGCCGACGAGATCCTCGCCCTGGCCGACCTCGGCCTGGTCTACGGCGGCGACGAGGTGGTCAAGAAGTACTCCGGCAGCACCGTGCTGCCGCAGGGCCCCGGCCGCTCCAAGATCCTCGTCACCGCCGACGCCGACTGGCGCGACCACCTCGACACCATCGTCGACTCGATCAGCCACCAGGGCGGCGTCGCCTGCATCAACGCCACCACCGTGCTGATCGACGGCGACCCCGGCCCGCTCGCCGAGGCCATCGCCGAGCGGCTCGCCACCATCCCGAGCCTGCCGCCCGAGGACGAGAAGGCCGTGCTCGCCGTCCAGCCCGTCGAGTCGGCCCGCGCCATCGAGCGCTTCCTGCTCGCCCGTGCCGCCGGCACCAAGGCCTGGCTCGGCGGCGACGGCGTCGTCGAGGAGCTGGGCGACGGCAGCGCCGTCCTGCGGCCGGCCGTCCACCAGCTCGACCGGCCCGACGCCGAGCAGGCCTCGGTGGAGCTCCCGTTCCCCTGCGTGTGGGTCGCGCCGTGGAGCCCGGAGGCGGGCGTCGCACCGCTGCGCAGCAGCCTGGTGCTGACCGTCTTCACCGAGGACGACCGGCTGGTCGACAAGCTGCTCGACGAGCCGAGCATCAGCAACGTCTACCGCGGCGACCACCCGACCTACTGGATCCGCCCCGGCGTCCCCCACGACAGCTACCTGGGCGAGTTCCTGATGCGGACCAAGACCGTCATCCGCGACTGACCCACCGCAAGGCCCCCGTCAGCCCCCGGCTACTCCCCGAGCCGGGGGCTCACGGCTGTCCGCTTCCGGGTGGGGGCGCGAGGCGCCCCCACCCCTTCACGTTCACGGCCGGGCCAGCAGCTGGTCCGGGGAGGTCGGCAGCTCCTTGCCCAGGTACGGGCGGAGGGCGCCGAAGGCGCTCGCGTCGCCCGCGAGGACCGCGCCGAGCAGGGTGCGGCCGTCCTCGGCGAGGACGAGCTTGGCGTAGGTGCCGGCCGCGGCGTCGGTGTAGGCGAGTTCCACCGCGCCGGCGGTGGTCGCGTGCGCGTCGCCGAGGCTGGCGACCTCGACCCCGAGCAGCTTGAGGCGGGTGGCGGTGTCCGCGCCCGCGAACGGGACGCTGTCGACGCCGAGCAGCTGCCCGACCACGCTCTCCGCCATCCGGTACCCCGGCGCGACCAGCCCGTAGCAGCGGCCCTCGACCGCCGCGCAGTCGCCGACCGCCCAGATCCGCGGGTCCTCGGTGCGGCAGCGGTCGTCCACCAGGACGCCGCCGCGCTCGCCGACCGCCAGGCCCGCGCCGCGCGCCAGCTCGTCCCGGGGCCGGACGCCCGCCGCGAACACCACCAGCCCGGTGTCGATCGCGCTGCCGTCGGCCAGCCGCACCCGGCGCACCCGCCCGTCCAGGCAGGCCTCGACGGCCGCGGTGCCGATCCCCAGGTGCAGTTCCACGCCGAGTGCCGCGATCAGCCGGGCGAGCACCGCGCCGCCGCCGTCGTCCACCTGGACCGGCATCAGGCGCGGGGCCAGCTCCACGACGTGCGGCCGCATGCCGAGCAGCCGCAGCGCGTTCGCCGCCTCCAGGCCGAGCAGGCCGCCGCCGATCACCACGCCGGCCCGGCCCGGGCGGGCCGCCGCGCGGATCCCGTCGAGGTCGGCCAGGGTCCGGTAGCGGTGGCAGCCCGGCAGGTCGTGCCCGGGCACCGGCGGGACGAACGGCCGGGCGCCGGTGGCGAGCACCAGGGCGTCGTAGTGCACCACGGTGCCGTCGTCGCAGCGCACCAGCCGGCGGCGGCGGTCGACGGCGAGCGCGGTGGTGTCCAGCAGCAGGTGGATCGAGGGGTCGTCGAGGAAGCCCGGCCCGGCGAGCGCCAGGTGGTCGGCGCCGCGGCCCTCCACGGACGAGGAGAGCGCCACCCGGTCGTACGCGGGCACGCTCTCCTCGGCGAGTACGACGACGCGCCAGGCGTCCGTCCGGTCGCGGGCCCTGAGCTGCTCGATCAGGTGGTGGCCGACCATGCCGTGGCCGACGACGACGAGGGTGCGGATCATGGGGGCTCCGTTCGGAAGGTGTCGACAGACGGGCGCCCCACCCGGCCGCCGGACGGCGGGCGAGGTGGGGCGCGGCTGGTACGGCGTCAGGCCGGCTGGTCGGCCAGCTCGCGGGGGCGCGGCGGCTCGGCGGACGGGGTCCGGGCGGCGAGCGAGGTGCACAGGGCGCGCAGGTCGGGGCCGCAGCCGCCGCAGCCGGTGGTGGCGCGGGTGGCGGCGGCCAGCGCGGGGACGTCGCAGGCCCCGGCGTGCCAGGCCTCGGCGACGGCGCCCCGGGTGACGTTGGCACAGTGGCAGAGCACGGTGTCCGGGCCCGGCTCGGCGCCGCCGGGCAGCGCCGCCGGGGTGCCCAGCAGCAGCGCGAGCCGGTCGGCGGGGACGGGCAGGTCGCGGTCGTACAGCTGGGTGACGGCGGCGATCGCGCGGGGGAGTCCGAGCACCACCGCGGAGGCGATCCGGCCGTCCCGCAGCCCGAGCCGGGCGTACCGGCCGCGCGCGGGGTCGCGCAGCAGCACCTCGCGGTCCCCGTCGCCCGGCGTGCCGACGGCGAGCAGGTCCACCCCGGCGGCGGACAGCCGCAGGAGCGGCCGCTCCGGTACGGGGCCGGGCGCCGTCCCGGTCAGCAGCCGGGCCAGCGCGTCGGCCTGCGCCCAGCCGTCCCGGCCGGGGCCGGTGCAGGCGCCGAGCGCGTGGATCCGCGGGTCGGAGGTCAGCAGCCGGGCGTCGACGGCGATGCCGCCACCGACCGCCAGCCCCGCCGCGCGGGCGAGCGCGGTCTCCGGCACCGGCGGCTCGCAGCGCAGCACGGCGGCCGCGGGCAGCGACTCGCCGTCGTCCAGCGCGAGGCGGCCCTCGGCGTGCTGCAGGGCGGTGCGGCCCGGCCGCAGCCGGATCCCGGCCCCGGCGACCGCCCGGCCCAGCAACTCGGCCGCGGCGGGGTCCAGGTGACCGTCGAGCAGCTGCGGCTCCCGGTGCACCAGCGTGACGTCCCGGTGCGCCGCGCGCAGCGCCAGCGCGGTCCGGACCGCGTCCGGGCCGCCGCCGACCACGGCCACCGGGCCGGCCGGCGGGGCCGCCGCGGGGGCGCCCGCGGCCGACCGGGCGCCGGTGGCGAGGACCAGGGTGTCGTAGCGGTGCGCGGAGCCGTCCGAGGCGTGCACCAGGCGGCGCACCCGGTCGATCCGTACGGCCCGCACGCCCGCCCGCAGGTCGACCGCGTCCGACGGGTGGGCCGCGTCCGACGGGTGGTGAGCGGCGCGGGCACCCCGGGTGAGGACGGTGACCGGGCCCCGGTGGCCGAGGGCCAGCAGCCGCTGCACCAGCCGGTGCCCGGCCGGGCCGTGGCCGACCACGACCACCCGGCCCGCGGTCGCCGGGGTGGCGACTCGAGCGTTCATCGTGACTCCGTCGCGGGGGAGAGCCGGACCGCGCAGACCTTGAACTCGGGCATCCGGCTCCGCGGGTCGAGCGCCGGGTTGGTGACCAGGTTGGCCCGCCCGGCGCCCGGGAAGTGGAAGGGCAGGAACACCGTGTCGGTGCGCAGCGACCCGGACAGCCGCACCCGGGCGGTCACCGTGCCGCGCTCCGAGCCGACCTCGGCGAGGTCGCCGTCGGCCAGGCCCGCGCGGGCCGCCGTGTCGGGGTGCACCTCCACGTACGGCTCCGGCACGGCGGCGGCCAGTTCGGCGATCCGGCGGGTCTGCGCACCGGACTGGTAGTGCGCCAGCACCCGGCCGGTCGTCCCGAACAACGGGTACTCCGCGCCCGGGAGTTCGGCCGCGTCGCGGTGGTCGACGGCGGCGAACCGGGCCCGGCCGTCCGGGTGCGCGAAGCGGTCCAGGAACAGCCGGGGCGTCCCCGGGTGGCCCGGCTCGGGGCAGGGCCAGTGCAGTGCCTCGCCCGCGTCCAGCCGCCGGTAGTCGATGCCGGAGTAGTCGGCGGCGCCGCCGCGCGAGGCCCGGCGCAGCTCCGCGAACACCCGCTCCGGTTCGGTCGGCCAGCGCCCGGCGTCCTGCCCGAGCCGGACGGCCAGGCCGTGCAGCACCTCCAGGTCGCTGCGTACGCCGGGCGGCGGGCCGAGCAGCCGGCGGCGGCGCAGCACCCGCCCCTCCAGGTTGGTGAGCGTGCCCTCCTCCTCCGCCCACTGGGTGACCGGCAGCACCACGTCGGCCAGCCGCGCCGTCTCGGACGGCACGAAGTCCGCGACCACCAGCAGGTCCAGGGCGGCGAGCCGCTCGGTGACGTGCGCGGCGCGCGGCGCCGAGACCGCCGGGTTGGAGCCGAACACCAGCAGCGCCCGGACGTCCCCGCCGAGCGCGTCCAGCAGCTCGTACGCGCTGCGCCCGGGGCCCGGCAGGCTCTCCGGGTCGACGCCCCACACCCCGGCGACGTGCGCCCGGGCGGCGGGGTCGGTGATCGAGCGGTAGCCGGGCAACTGGTCGGCCTTCTGGCCGTGTTCGCGCCCGCCCTGCCCGTTGCCCTGGCCGGTCAGGCAGCCGTAGCCGCTGCCCTCCCGACCCGGAAGCCCCAGCGCCAGCGCCAGGTTGATGAACGCGGCGACCGTGTCGGCGCCCTTGCTGTGCTGCTCGGCGCCGCGCCCGGTGAGCACGTACGCCCGCTCGGCGTCGGCCAGCAGCCGTACCGCTTCCCGCTGTTCGGCCACCGGTACGCCGGTCAGCCGTTCCACCCGCTCGGGCGTCCAGCCGGCGGCGAGCTGCCAGGCGGCCTCCAGGCCGGTGGTGCGCGCGGCCAGGTAGCCGGAGTCCGTGCGGCCCTCGACCACCGCGAGGTGCAGCAGCCCGAGGGCGAGCGCCAGGTCGGTGCCCGGGGCGGGCTGCAGGTGGACGGCGGCGCGCTCGGCGGTCCGGGTGCGCCGCGGGTCGACGACGATCAGCCGCGCCTGCTCCAGGTGCCGCATCAGCGGCGGCATGGTCTCCGCCGGGTTGGCGCCGGCCAGCAGCACCACCTCGGCCCGGCCCAGGTCGGTCACCGGGAACGGCAGCCCCCGGTCCACGCCGAACGCGGCGATCCCGGCCGCGGCCGCGGACGACATGCAGAACCGGCCGTTGTAGTCGATCTGGCTGGTGCCCAGCGCGACCCGGGCGAACTTGCCCAGCTGGTACGCCTTCTCGTTGGTCAGCCCGCCGCCGCCGAACACCCCGACCGCGTCCGGACCGTGCTCGGCCCGGATCCGGCGCAGCCGCTCGGCGACCGTGTCCAGGGCGGTCTCCCAGTCCACCGGGCGCAGCCGCCCGTCCGCGCCGCGCACCAGCGGCTCGCGCAGCCGGTCGCGGACGTCCAGCAGCGCCGGGGCGGTCCAGCCCTTCTGGCACAGCCCGCCCCGGTTCACCGGGAAGTCGGACGGCCGGACGGCCACCGCCCCCGGCCCGCCGGCCAGCACGGTGCCGCACTGCAGCGCGCAGTACGGGCAGTGGGTGGCGACCTCCGGGCCGCCACCGCGGTCAGACCCGGACACGGGCACGCTCCGAGGTCCGCACGGCCGCGGGCACCGCCGGGGCCGGACGCAGGTACACCACCCGGGTCACCACCACGCACACCGCGTAGAAGCCCAGGAACGCCAGGAACGCGCCCGTGCCCCCGCCGCCCGGATGCCCGTACGAGGCGCGGAACACCAGGTTCACCGCCACCCCGCCGAGCGCCCCGACCGCACCCGCGATCCCGATCACCGCACCCGACAGCCGCCGCGCCCGGGCGAACGCCGCCCCGGCCGGACGCCCCGCCAGCACCACCCGCTCCGCCCGCGCCGCGAACGCCGCCGGGATCAGCTTGTACGTCGAGCCGTTGCCGATCCCGCTCAGCACGAACAGCACCGCGAACCCGACCAGGAACAGCGGGAACGAACGCAGCGCCGACGCCGCCAGCAGCACCAGCGTGCCCGCCGCCATCGCCGCGAACACCCAGCACGTCACCCGCGCACCGCCCCGCCGGTCCGCCGCCCAGCCGCCCAACGGGCGCGCGAACGACCCCAGCAGCGGCCCGAGGAAGGTGTACCCCGCCGCCTGCAGCGGCGTCGCACCGAACTGCGTCTGCAGCACCAGCCCGAACGCGAAGCCGTACCCGATGAACGAGCCGAAGGTGCCCACGTACAGCAGCGAGATCCACCACGTGTCGGCGCACCGCAGCGCCTCCAGCTGCGCCCCCCGGTCGGCCCGGCCGGCCCGGTCCGCCGGCAGGTCGTCCATGCCCGCGGACGCGAGCAGCGCCGCCAGGACGATCAGCGGCAGGTAGACCGCGATCACGTACGCCGGATGCCCGGCACCCGCTGTGGAGATCACCAGCAGGCCGATCAGCTGCACCGCCGCCACACCCAGGTTGCCGCCGCCCGCGTTCAGACCGAGTGCCCGGCCCTGGTACCGCTGCGGGAAGAACGCGGTGATGTTGGTCATCGACGACGCGAAGTTGCCGCCGCCCACCCCCGTCGCCGCGCCGATCAGCAGGAACACCCACAGCGGCGTACCCGGACGCTGCACGAACACCAGCGCCGCCGTCGCCGGGACCAGCAGCACGGCCGTCGCGAAGACCGTCCACGTCCGCCCGCCGAACCGCGTCACCGCCCAGCTGTACGGCAGCCGCAGCAGGGCGCCCACCAGCGTCGGCACCACCACCATCAGGAACTTCTCACTCGGCGAGAAGCCCAGGCCGATCGCCGGGGACATGAACAGCACCAGCACCGACCACAGGCTCCACACCGAGAAACCGATGTGCTCGGACAGCACCGACAACGCCAGATTGCGCCACGCGACCCGGCTGTCACCCCGCTGCCAGGCGAGTTCGTTCTCCGGATCCCAGTGCTTCAGGGTGCGCCTCATGACTTCCACCTCTCCGGGCGTGCTGCTACAGGGTTTGTGGACCTCAGGACTTCAGGGCCCGGTCGACCAGGGCACCGGCCGCGCCGGTGTACGCGGACGGGTCGCACAGCTCCGCGGCGAGGGCCGCCGGCACCAGACCACGACCCGCCAGCACCACCGCCAGCGGAATGCCGTTGAACTCCGCCTCCTCCGAGGCCTCGCCCAACAGGCGCTTCGCCTCCGCCTTGCCCAGCGACGGCGCCAGCACCGCCGCCACCCGCTCGGAGACCATCTGGCCACCGGTCAGTTCGAGGTTCGCCAGCATCCGCACCGGACGGACCGTCAGGCCCTCCGCCAGCTCCACCGCCGTGAACGACGCACCGCCCACCAGCCGCAGGCACTCGCGCAGCAACAGCCACTCGGCGTGCCAGACACCCGCCGAACGCTCGTCCTCGTGCACCATGCACGCCGTCAACGCCGCCGACAGCGCCGGCACCTGCAACGCCGCCGCACGGATCATCGTCGCCAGCACCGGATTGCGCTTGTGCGGCATCGCCGACGACGCCCCCCGCCCGGCGGCGGTCGGCTCGGCGACCTCGCCGACCTCCGTCCGGGTCAAGGACTGCACGTCCACCGCGACCTTGCCCAGCGCGCCGGCCGTGAACGCCAACGCCGCCGAGAGGTCCGCGACGGGAGTGCGCAGCGAATGCCACGGCAGCACCGGACGGGCCAGGCCCGTCTCCGCGGCGAACGCGTCGACCAGACGGTCGACGTACCCACCCGGGTCGCCCCCCTCATCGGGAGCATCGAGCCGGGCGAACTCCAGATAGCCGGCCAGCGTGCCCGCCGCACCGCCCAACGACACCGGCAGACCGCCGTCCAGCACCGCCGCCAGCCGGCGCTCCGCGTCCAGCAGCAGCCGGCGCCAGCCCGCCGCCTTCAGACCGAACGTGGTCGGGACCGCCTGCAGGGCCAAGGTCCGGCCCGGCATCACGGTGTCCCGGTGCTCCTCGGCCAGCGCCGCCAACGCGACGGCCGCCCGGCCGAGATCCGCCCGGATCAGCTCCACCGCCCGCCGCGCCACCAGCATCGCGCCGGTGTCGAACACGTCCTGGCTCGTCGAACCGCGATGCACGTACTCGGCGGCCGCCGGACTGACCTCGGCCACCACCCGGGCCAACTGCTGCACCAGGCCCACCACCGGATTTGCGGTCTCCCGGGCGGCCAGCGATAGGCCGCGCAGATCGAACCGGTCCGCCCGGGCGGCCGCGGTGATCGCCGCGGCCGCCCAGTCCGGCACCGTGCCCAGCCGCGCCTGCGACCGGGCCAGCGCCGCCTCGGCATCCAGCATCGCCTGCAGCCACGCCACGTCCGACACCACCGCCTCCACCGGCACCCCCACCCGCACCGGCGCCAACAACCCGGCATCCCCGTCCACCGCTGAGCCGCCTGCGGCGGGCTTGTGCGGCGCTTCCGCAGTCGGCTGCGCCACGCCGGCCCGCGCCGGAGCGCCTGCGGCGGGCTTGCGGGGTGCTTGCCCGGTCGGCTCCGCCGAGGCCCAGCGCAGCGGCTGCGCCGCGTCGACGTGCGCCGGAGCGCCTGCCGCGGGCTCGTGGGTTGTTTCCCCGGTCGGCTCCGCCGAGGCCCCGCGCAGCGGCTGCGCCGCGTCGACGTGCGCCGGAGCGCCTGCCGCGGGCTCGCGGGTTGTTTCCCCCGTCGGCTCCGCCGAGGCCCCGCGCAGCGGGGTGCCTGTGGCGGGCGTGTCCGGGGAGTCGTCGGCGGGGGGCTGGTGGGGGCCGGTGGTCATACCAGGACGCCTTGGAGGTCGGTTTCGGTGGCGGTGGGGCGGACGGCGGTGGGGACGTGGGCGGTCGGGGGGAGGGCGAGGACGGCGCGGGCGATGGCGTCGGAGTCGCCGAGGGTGACGGAGTCGACGCCGGGGCGGATGCCGGCGGCGGTGACCCAGTGCACGGACTCGGTGGGGATGCCGTACGCGAAGCGTCGCGGGTGCGCCCGGCCGCGGGCGTCGAGCAGGCGGTAGGGCCGCTCGGTGACCGCGAGGCCGCCGGTCTCGTAGCCGGAGCCGCCGGTGGAGCCGATCCGGTAGGTGGTGCACTGCTCGGTCTCGAGCAGGTGCCGCAGCAGCGGGTCGGCGGTGCGCCGCAGGTCGGGCTCGGGCAGCCGGGCCTCGATCAGGACGGTCGCCCGGACGGCCGCGCCGGGCACGGTCCGGGACTGCGCGACGAACGCGGGTGCGTCGGTGTCGATGCGGATCTCGGTGTCGGGGCCGAGCAGTTCGAGCACGCCGGCCTCGACCAGGGCGATCAGCTGCTCGATCCGCTCGGCGGGCGGGCCGATCGAGAGGAAGGCGTTGAGCGGGGTGTACCAGCCTTCGAGGTCGTCGCGGTGCGAGTCGCCGTCGAGGCCGCCGTGGTCGACGGCGAGGCGGATCTCGTTGCGCAGGTCGCGCAGGACGTCGAGCGCGGTCTTCAGCGGCCCGCTGAGGTTGCCCTCGCGGGCGGCGAGGACGTCCTTCGCCAGGTAGCCGAGCAGCCAGCGTCGGAAGTCGAGCCGGGAGGTGAACTCGCGGTCGCCGTAGGGGCGTCCGAGCTTCTCCCAGTTCCAGCGGTCGGCGTCGGAGATCGCGAAGGAGTCGAGCACCTGCTCGGGCCGCTCGTCGACGAGGTACCGCTGGGTGAAGGCCTCGCGTTCGGCGTCGCGGCCCTGCGCGGTGAGCAGGGCGCCGTAGTAGACGCTCTCCACCTCGCGGGAGATCAGCGGCCACAGGTCGGTGGCGAAGTTGACGGCGTCGCCGCGTTCGGTGCGCTCGCGGAGCCCGGCGACGACCTCGGGGGTGAGGAGCCGGGGCAGGTAGCGCCCGTACGCGCCCTTCTCGTTCTCGCCGCGGGCGTGGTACGGGATGCCGCGCCGGGAGGTGGCGTAGAGCATCGGCTCCTCGCCGGACGGCTGGTAGGACAGCTTGCCGTCGGCGCGGCGGGTGAAGGTGCCGCCGCGGCCGAGGGTGAGCAGGGCCATGTGGTCGAAGAAGTTGAGGCCGAGGCCGCGGAGCAGGACGTTCTGGCCGGGCATGGCGCCGACGTGGACGTCGGCGGGGTTGGCCGGCGGCACGTAGGTGAGGTGGTGGATGCGGGCGAGGCTGGCGGCCTTGGCCTCGCGGGGGGAGAGCCGGGCGGGGACGTGGCCCTGGGCCATCACGATGGCGTCGAGGCGGTTGAGCCGGGTGCCGTCCTCCAGGCGGATGCCCTGGGGTCCGCCGGGGACGCCGTGGGTGTCGGCCATGGCGACGACGCGGGAGCGGTGCACCCGGACGGTGACGTGCGCGGGGGCGCCGGCGACCACGGCGAGGAAGGAGTCGTGCAGGTAGCGGCCGTAGAAGGCGCGGGTGGGGTAGGTGTTGGGGCCGAGGTCGCGGGCCTCGGCGAGGGTCTCGTCGTCGTAGTCGGTGCCGCTGCCGGTCGCCGGGAGGGACTTGGCCCACTCGTACAGGGTGGGGCCGGGCTCGATCGGGCCCTCGACCCGGACCGACTCGTCGGTGTAGACGGTGATCTGGGAGGCGACGGTGTTCATCAGCAGGTGCCGGGACTGGCTGGTGCGCCAGACCCGGCCGGCGCCGGGCGCGGAGGGGTCGACGACGTGCACGGTGACGCTCTCGCCGGAGTGCTCGCGGCGCTCGTTGGCGCAGAGCCGCTCCAGCACGGACAGTCCGCGCGGGCCGGCGCCGATGATGCAGATCTGGAGCTGACGCTCGGTCATGACTGGTCTCCGTCCGTCTCGTTGTCGGCCGCGCCGAACGCGCGGACGCCGTGCATCCAGGCGACCTGGTCGTGCAGTTCGGACTCGGACAGCGAGCGGAGCAGGGCGTTGCGCCGTTCCGCGTCCTCGCCGGCCGGGTGCCAGAGCCGGATCGAGTCGCGGGCGGTCAGCTGGACCCGGCCGGTGCGCTCGCGCCGCTCGGCGTTGTACTTCTCGAAGCGCTGGGGGAAGGCGTCGGCGGTGCAGTCGAGCAGGTCGCCGAGCAGGACGGCGTCCTCCAGTGCCTGGCAGGCGCCCTGGGCCGCGTAGTGCAGCATCGGGTGCGCGGCGTCGCCGAGCAGGGTGACCCGTCCGTCGGTCCAGTCGGTGACCGGGTCGCGGTCGACCAGGACCCAGGAACGCCAGCCCTCGCCGAGCTCCAGCAGCCGGTGCGCGTCGGCGCCGAGGCCGGCGAACTGCTCGCGGACCTGCTCCTTGGTGACCGGCACGTTGGCGGTCGCCTCGGTGGCGTGGTTGTCGCTGGAGGCGGCCAGGTTGAGGTACTTGCCGCCGGCGATCGGGTAGTGGACGAAGTGGCAGTGCGGGCCGGCCCACCAGGTCACCGAGGTGGCCCAGCGGATCTCCTCCGGCACCTGCTCCATCGGGATGATCGCCCGGTAGACGGTGATCCCGGAGTTGCGCGGCGCGCCGTCGCCGACCAGTTGGCGGCGGATCGCGGAGTGGATGCCGTCCGCGCCGATCACCGCGTCGCCGGTGATCTCCTCGCCGTTCTCCAGCAGCACGGTGGCGGTGCCGCCGCCCTGCCGGTAGCCGGTGACGGTGACGCCGGCCCGCAGCTCGACCTTCTCGTCGGCGAGGCAGGCGTCGAGCAGCATGGCGTGCAGTTCGGCGCGGTGGACGACCACGTACGGGTTGCCGAAGCGCCGCCGGTACTCCTCGGTGAGCGGGAGGCTGGTGACGTGCTCGCCGGTGACGCCGTCCATGAAGCGCAGCTCGGCCATGTGCACGGCGCCGGCCCGGACCCGGTCGCCCAGGCCCAGCCGCTCCAGGGCGCGGATGCCGTTCGGGGCGATCTGGATGCCGGCGCCGATCTCGGCGAACTCCGGGGCCCGCTCCAGCACGGTCACCCGGTGGCCGCGGCGGGTGACGGCGAGGGCGGCCGCCAGGCCGCCGATCCCGCCGCCGACGATGACGATCCTGGGCTCGCTCATGCCGCACCGCCCGAGGCGATCAGGCCGGCCAGCTCGATCCGCTTGATCTTGGTGGTGGCGGTCTGCGGCAGCGAGCCGAGCTTCCACTGCACCGGCGGGGCCATCGCGGGGAGGGTCGCCGCGGCGGCCTTCCAGGCGTCCAGGTCCAGCGGCTCGTCGTCCTTGGTGCACACCACCGGGACGGCGCGGCCGTCCGGGCCGGGGATGATGACGACCTCGGCGAGCTGGTCCAGCTTGGCGAAGAGGGTGTCCTCGGCGGCGAGCGTGGAGCCGAAGCCCTCGATCACGTCGACCTCGCGGTCCAGCAGGTGCACGCAGCCCCACTTGGTGCGGTAGCCGACGTCGCCCATCCGCCACCAGCCGTCGTTGACCTGCTTGTCGTAGCGGTCCTGCTCGCCGAGGTAGGTGACGATCCGGCCGTCGCTCTTCACCTCGATGAAGCCCGGGTTGGTCGCCGACGGCGGGTTGCCGTCCCGGCTGACCACCCGGATGTCGGTGAAGCCGGGGAACGGCATGCCCACGCAGCGGCCGTCCGCGTCCAGGCCGCGCCGCTTGGTGAAGGAGCGGACGACCGCCGGGCCGATCTCGCTCTGCCCGTACAGCTGGCCGAAGACCGGCGCGGTGCGCTCGGAGGCGTTCAGCATGGTCTGGACGGTGCGCGGGTGGATCGCGTCGAAGGTGGAGGAGAACAGCTTGACGTTGGCCAGCGGCTTGCGGGGGTCGTGGACCAGCTCCTCCCACTCCATGAAGGAGTTGGGGTGCGCCTCCAGGATGCCCGGCTTCAGGCGGGCGAACAGCTCGCCGACGTGCGCCGGGTCCGACTCGCGCAGCACCAGGATCGGGAAGCCGCGGAACAGCGAGATCGCCAGTGCGGTGATCAGCCGCGAGTGCACGAAGGAGACGTGGATCGCGATGGTCTCCCGGCCCGGGATCAGCGGCCGCACCACGGTCGCCTGCGGGCGGTAACGCGCCTGCAGGGTACGGCCGGTGTGCACCGCGAGCTTCGGGGTGCCGGTGGTGCCCGAGGTGTGGGTGATCAGCGTCGGGTGCTCGGGCGGCATGGTGACGGACGGCACCCGGGGCGAGCCGGCGAGCGCCGACAGTTCGACCGCGCCCTCCCAACTGCCCTTGGTCAGCAGCACCTTGTCCGCGAGGTCGAAGACGGCGGCGGGCAGCTCGTGCTCCAGCTTGTCCTGGTCGGTGACCAGGAAGGGCTCGTCGGTGCGGCGGACCAGCTCGGCCACCGTGGCGCCGTCCAGCTTCGGTGACAGCAGCACCGGGACGGCGCCGACCCGCGCCACCGCGCACGCCAGCAGGGTGATGTCGAAGCCGTCCGACTTGTACACCACCACGCGCTGGCCGGGGCGGACCCGGGCGGCCCACAGCCGGGACGCGAAGTCGTCGATCAGATCGGCGATCTCCGCGACCGTCGCCCGGCGGCCCAGACCGGGGGCGATGTCGAGGTCGTGATCCAGGATCACGACGTTGGCACCCTGCTTGACCGCGGCCCGCTCAAAAAGCGTGCCGAGCCGGATACCCCGGTTTGCAATACGCTGAAGAAGCACCTTTCCGCCCTCTCAAATCCGCGCGGGAAAAAGCGATCAGTTCTTTTCGATGACGAGCTTGATGCGTTCGAGGGTCACGCCGAGGTCCTGCTCCAGCTTGACGCCCCAGTCGGTGAAGAACTGCTTCTTCTCCACGTCGTCCATTTCGGCGGTGATGCCGCGGATTCCCTCGGTGGCCGAGGCCATCTCGAAGTGGTGGACCAGTACGCTGCCCTCGCCGTCCGGCTCCACGTCGAAGCCCCAGACGGACTGCTGGGCCCGGCCCCGGCTGTCCTGCATCGCCCAGCGGAAGGTGCGGGCCGGCTCGGCGGCGACCACCTCGGCGTGGGTGTGCCAGGTGCCGCGGACCACCGGCGCCCAGGAGACGACCTCCTCGCTGCGCAGGTTCTCACCGCGGAACACCGAGCCGACCTCGCCCGGCGCGCCGGAGATCCATTCCCCGCCCTGGCATTCCGGGCTCCATTCGCCACTGCGCGGGAGGTCGCTGACCACGGCGTAGACGGCGGCCGGCGCGGCGGAGACGCGGCGCTCGGCGCGGACCTGGAAAAGCGGCGTGTTTTCGATCGTGTTTTCGCCCATGGCCGAAATCCTGGCGAGCCGCCGGAAGGGCGGTCAAAGACGCCCGGCGGGGTCCGTCAAGTCCGTCGGCGGACCTGACACAGAATGCCCCGGGTCAGATCTCCAGGCCGAAATGCAGCGCGGTGACCGCCATCCGCCGCGCGTGGTAGAAACGGTGCGCGCCGTGGTTCGCCGTCCCGGAGTCCAGCTCGATCCGCACGCACCCGTGCCGCCGGGCCCGCTCCCGCAGCTCCTCGAACAGCCGCGCCCCGACCCCGGTCGACCGCGCGGCGTCGGCCGTCACCAGGTCGTCGACGAAGAGCAGCCGGCCGCGGCTGGTCGCCAGCACCCGGTACCCCGCCACCGCCAGGCAGCGGTCCGCGCCGTCGTACGCGGCGGTGAACACCAGCCCCTGGGCCTGCGCTTCGGCGGCGAAGGCGGCGAAGCCCTCGGCGTCGAGGCGCGGACGCAGCAGCCGGACCAGCGGCGCCACGTCCCGGGCCAGCGCCGGATCGTCCGGCGCGACGTCAACCACGGTCAGCTCCACGGAGGTTCCCCTTGACTTGAAGCGGGCTTGAAGTTCTACGGTCGTGACACAACGACCGCCGTCCGACGAAAGGGCCCGAGCATGGCCGTCCAGCTGAACCACACCATCCTGAACGCGAGCGACAATCGCGCCTCGGCCCGATTCCTGGTCGAGCTGCTCGGCCTGCCGGACCCGGTCGAGTACGGGCCGTTCCAGGTCGTGCAGCTGAGCAACGAGATCTCGCTCGACGTGATCCGGGCCGACGGGCCGATCACCCCGCAGCACTACGCCTTCCTGGTCGGCGAGGACGAGTTCGACGAGATCTTCGGCCGGATCAAGGACCGCGGACTCACTTACTGGGCCGACCCGTTCCACCGTCAGCCCGGCCGGATCAACGAATGGCACGGCGGCCGCGGCGTCTACTTCGACGACCCGGACGGCCACGCCCTGGAGGTCATGACCCGCCCCTACGACATCGGCGCATGAACCGTAACCGGCGCCCGGCCGCGACGCCGTCCGACCTGACACAGAGCGCCCGGCCGGCCCCCGCGGGCCCCGCGACCGCCGCTAGCGTCGACGGCATGATCGGGACAACAGGGCCGGTGTTCCGGCCGGGCGACGACGGCTACGACGCAGAACGCGCAGGCTACAACCTCGCGCTCGACCACCACCCCGCGCTGGTGGTCGGCGCCACCGGACCGGCGGACGTGCAGGCCGCCGTCCGGTACGCGGCCGAACACGGCCTCGGCGTCGCCGTCCAGGCGACCGGGCACGGCATCTCCGTCCCCACCGACGGCCAGCTGGTCGTCTCCACCCGCCGGATGAAGGGCGTCACCGTCGACGCCGCCGCCCGCACCGCCACCGTCGCCGCCGGCGTCCGCTGGCACGAGGTGCTCGCCGCCACCGCCCCGCACGGCCTGGTCCCGCTCAGCGGCTCCAACCCGGACGTCGGCGCCGTCGGCTACACCCTCGGCGGCGGCATCGGACTCCTCGGCCGCCGCCACGGCTACGCCGCCGACCACGTCCGCCGCCTCACCGTCGTCACCGCCGACGGCGAACTGCGCACCGCGAGCCCCGACCACGAGCCCGACCTGTTCTGGGCGCTGCGCGGCGGCAAGGACAACTTCGGCGTCGTCGTCGAGATGGAGATCGACCTCTTCCCGCTCACCACGCTCTACGGCGGCGGCCTCTACTTCGGCGCCGACGACGCCGCGAAGGTGCTGCACGGCTGGGCCGGCTGGACCGCCGACCTGCCCGAGGAGATGTCCTCCTCCCTCCAGCTGATCCGCTACCCCGACCTGCCGGTCCTCCCCGAACCGCTGCGCGGCCGCTACGTCGCCCACGTCCGGATCGCCTGGAGCGGCGCCACCGCCGACGGCGAGGCCCTGGTCGCCCCGCTGCGCGCGCTCGGCACCCCCCTGCTGGACACCCTGCGCGAGCTCCCCTTCACCGACGCCGGCAGCATCCACCACGAACCGCCGATGCCGCACCCCGCGTTCGACCGCAACACCGCGCTGCGCACCCTGGAGCCCGCCACCCTCGACACCCTGCTCGACCTGGCCGGGCCCGACGCCGGCTCCCCGCTGATCGCCGAGATCCGCCAGCAGGGCGGCGCCTACGCCCGGCAGCCGGCCGTCGCCAACGCCGTCGGCGGCCGCGACGCCCGGTACATGCTCTTCTCCACCTGCATCCTGGAGCCGGGCCGGCTGGAGGAGATCCGCGCGGCCCACACCACCCTGCACGAGAGCCTGCGGCCGTGGAGCACCGGCGGGGCGTTCGCCAACTTCTTCGGCATCGACGACGCCGGGGCGCAGTCCGTCAGCCGCGCCTTCGACGCCGCCACCTACGGCCGGCTCGCCGCCGTCAAGGCGGCGTACGACCCGGAGAACCTCTTCCGCGTCAACTTCAACATCCCGCCGCGCTGACCGCCGCGCTGACCGCCGCGCCGGCCGCCGTGCCGACGGCGGCGCCGGCCACGGCCGGTCCGGTGGCTACCGCAGCAGGCCGAGCGCCCGCCCGGTGAGCCACCGGACCGGCCGCGGCGGCCGCCGGACCCCCAGGGCGTCGGCGAGCGACGCGTCGAGCAGTGCTGCCGCCACGAACGGGGCCAGCCGTCGTACCGGTCGGGGCAAGCGGCTCGCCAGCAAGCCGTTCGTGGCGGCCCACAGTGCCTGCCCGGCCTCGCTGCGCCCGAACCGCGACCGCTCGAACTCGGCCATCCAGCGGGCAACTTCGGCGAAGTCCCGCCCCACCGACGGCAGCTCCAGCGCCGCCCCCAGCGCGTCGAGGAAGGCGAACGCCCCGTCCCGCTCCGCCGGCGTCGCCCGGCGCCGCCCGTACGCGTCGACGAACGCCACCGGGCACACCGTGAAGCACCCCAGCACGTACGCCATCAGCTCGCCGTCGACGCCCGGCCGCCGGTGCACCTCGCGCAGCCGCGCCACCAGCGCGCGCCCCTCGGCGCTCTCCACCCCGTGCCGGATCAGCGCGAACATGGTCGCCCCGGTCGCCTTCGCCCGCGCCTTCGGGGCGGTCAGCAGCTCCCCGCTGCCGTGCAGCACCCGGGCGATCTCCGGCACCCCGTACGTCCGGACGAACCCCAGGGTCAGCCCCACCCGGGCCGACTGCGGCAGCTCCTCCAGCACCAGCCGCGCGAACGCGTCCCCGGGCACCGTCAGCCCACCCGCACCGGCCGGGCGTCCGGCGCGGCCTCCGGCGCCGACAGGCTGCGCGACACCCGTACCAGGTGGGCCCGCTCCTGCACCGGCTCGGCGTCCAGCCCGGGCAGCGTGACCTGCTCCTCCCGCGGACGCGGGGCCGCCCCGCCGTCCAGCGCCTCCACGGCCGCCCGCAGCGCCGCCGCGACCACCAGTGCGTCCCGCCGCTCCGGGCCGAGCCCGGCCCGCTCCGCGGCCTCCCGTGCGGCCGCGACCACCGCCGGATCGACCCACGGGCGCAGCGTGAGCTGCCCGTCGCGGATCTCCAGCACCCGGCGGGTGGTGCGCCACTCCAGGTCGCGCAGGGCCAGCCGCTCCTGCCACAGCGGCGGCGGGGTCTCCAGGGCGAGCCGCCGGTCGGCCCGGTACGCGAGGTCCCAGAGCGGCCGCAGCGCCCGGTAGTCGCTGCGCCGCCGCGTCCAGGCGGCGCCGGCCGGCCCCGCGAAGCCCACCGTGATCAGGACGGCGCCGGCCGCGGCGAACGCCGGGCCGACCCCGGTGCTCAGCCACTCCAGCCCGTCCACCCCGCCGTACGCGGCGCCGATCGCGACGATCTTGCACAGCACGTACCCGCAGGCGGTCAGCGCGCCGGCCGCCAGCGAGCGGATGCCCCGCCGCAGCCACCCCGCGGGCAGCCGGGCGGCGTGGCCCAGGCAGACCCGGCCGATGTCGACCAGCGCGAAGGCGAACAGCCCCTGGTAGATCGCGAGGAACAGGGCGACCGCGCCGCCCGCCGCGAACGTGGTGTCGAAGGTCAGCGGCGTCTCCGGCCGGTACGGGCCGCCGGCCAGGAACAGCCCGGCCATCGCCGGCACGGCCACCGCGAACACCGCGAGCCGCCCGCGCACCCGGCGCCGGACCGTCCCGCCGCTCGCCGCCGCCCAGATGCCCGCGCCGCCGGCCCGCGCCCCGGGCGGCGTCCACAGCAGCGCCAGCACCACGGTCGCCGCGGAGAAGCCCATGATGCCGAGGTACACGAAGAGGGTGGCCAGGTTGCCCACCCCGGTGAGCCGGTCGATCAGCCGGTACACCGGCGGCGCCGCGCACAGGAACGCGGTGGACGGCGAGGCGATCGCCAGCGCCACCACCAGCAGCCCGAACGACGGATCCCGCCGCCAGGCCCGGAACTTGGAGACCGCCACCACCCAGGCCAGCACACCGATGCCCAGGTAGACCACGTCGAAGGGCAGCTCAGACATGCTGCCCCTTGCGGTGCTCCATGGCCGGCGCCAGCTGCGAGGTGGTGCCGTCGCCGGGGGCGAGCACCAGGATCCGCAGCAGCTCGGCGCCCAGCACCTCCGCCTCCTCCTCGGCCGCGTCGTCGTAGTGCGAGCGGCCCAGCACCAGCCGCAGCATCTCCGGGTCGATGGTGGGCAGTTCGACCCGCGCGGTCTCCTCGTCCAGCGGCGGCACCTCGGCCAGGTGCCCGCACAGCAGGTGCGCCAGCTCGTGGCAGATGATGTGCGCCCGGTGCAGGCCCGAGGTCTCCTGCTCGTAGTGGATCACGTCGGCGTCCGCCCGCCGCTCCACGAAGCCGGACGGCTCGCCCACCCGCATCCGGCGCGGCTCCAGCCTGATCGGCCGCCCGCAGCGCTCGGCCACCGCCTCGCAGAGCTCCTCGACCGTGCTGAGCGGCGGCAGTTCCAGCCCGCGCGCGACCGACCGCATCCGGCGCCGCGTCCGACCCACACCCCGCACGTGTTCCCCCTCCGGCAGCCGCCAGCGCCCCAGCGGCACCCCCCGGTGCTCGACCACGGCGCGGTCAGTCCTTGGGGCTGCCGTCGTCGGGCAGTCCGACCGCCCGGCGCAGTTGCTCCACCATAGTGAGCGCGGCGTCCTGCATCTCCGGCGGCAGCCCGGCCGCGCGCATCGCGATCCGCTCCACCCGGGCGTCGCGCAGCGCCTCGATCTTCTGCAGGTCCCGCTCGACCGCCTGCGCGGTCGCGGAGTCGTTGAAGTAGTCCAGCGGGACGCCGAAGAACTTGGCGATCTTCACGGCGTTCTCCAGGCTGGGCTTCTGGGTGCCCTTGCGCAGGTTCCCGATGTACGTGCCGCTCAGCCCGGTGCCCTCGGCGATCTCCGAGTCCCGCCAGGGCCGGCCCAGATCCTTGGGATAGATCACCGCGATCAGGCGTCGGAACCTGCTCGCGAAGTCAAGGGCTTCCGCAGCGCTCGCGCGTGGAGAATCCGTGGTCATGAGGCGGATCATAGAACGTTCCGATGGTCGCCCGGGATCCCTTCCACGGAGCGATCTGCACGATCGTTGATGACTGTGTGCCCAAACGGTGCGGGTGGGGCCCGATGGACGCGGAACCGTCCACTCAAGAATCCACGATAGTTGACAGGCCCTCAGCAGCCCCGGCAGGATCGGCAGCCCGAGGCTCGGGCGCCGCTGCCCCACGGGGGTGGGCAACGGCGCCAGAGCGACCTCCTCCGCCCGCCGAACTCCGGATTCCGCCCCGGCCCGCCCACAGGGCAGGATGGCGTCCGTCGGGCCCGCCCCGACCGCGAGGAACGGGAGCGTCCCGACCGCGAGGAAGAGGAAGGCGGCCGATGGACGCGCTGCCCCTGCCCGGCCCCCTGGTCACGGTCGACTGGCTGGCCGGCCACCTCGACCACCCCGGCCTGCTGCTCCTCGACGCCAGCGTCGGCCCCGCCCGCGGCACCCTGCCCCCGCTCCCCGGCGCCCGCACCTTCGACATCGACGGCGAGCTCTCCGACCACCGCTCCCCGCTCCCGCACACCATGCCGGACGCCGAACGGTTCCAGACCGCGATGCGCGCCCTCGGCCTCGACGACACCGGCACCGTCGTCGTCTACGACAACAACGGCATCTACTCCAGCGCCCGCGCCTGGTGGATGCTGCGCGCCATGGGCTTCGACCGCGCCGCCGTCCTCGACGGCGGCCGCCCCGCCTGGACCGCCGCCGGCCTGCCCGACGGCACCCCGGCCGGCACCTCCGTCCCGCAGGCACCCGCCCCGGGCGACTTCACCGCCCGCCCCCGCCCCCACCTGCTGGTCGACGCCGACACCGTCGCCGCCGCCCTCACCGACCCCGCCGCCGCCGTCCTCGACGCCCGCACCCGCGAACGCTTCACCGGCCAGGCCCCCGAACCCCGCCCCGGCCTGCGTGGCGGCCACATGCCCGGCTCCCGCAGCCTCCCCTTCGCCGAGCTCCAGCACCCCGACGGCCGGATGCTCCCCGCCGCCGAGCTGCGCACCCGGATCGCCGACCGTGCCGACGGCCGCGACCGCCTCGTCACCAGCTGCGGCTCCGGCGTCACCGCCTGCGTCCTCGCCCTCGGCGCAACCCTGGCCGGCTACTCCGACGTCACCGTCTACGACGGCTCCTGGAGCGAATGGGGACTGCCCTCCTCCCGCCCGGTCGCCACCATCGGGCACACTCACTGAAGCGGCCGTCCACCGGCCCGCCCGTCCCACTCCGTCCGTCCCACCCCGCACCCCTGGCGCCCGTCACCCCCCGGAGAACCGGTTCGCAGGGCTCCGACCACCACGTGAAAGGCCCGCGATGGCCCCCCGCCTCTCCCTCGTCGTCCCGATCTACAACGTCGAGCGCTACCTGGAGGAATGCCTCGACTCGATCGCCGCCCAGACCTTCACCGACTTCGAATGCGTCATGGTCGACGACGGCTCCACGGACACCAGCCCCGCCATCGCCGACGCGTACGCCGCCAAGGACAGCCGGTTCCGCGTGGTCCGGCAGCAGAACAAGGGCCTCGGCGCCGCCCGCAACACCGGTTGGCGCCACCTCACCGACGGCACCGACTACCTGGCCTTCGTCGACAGCGACGACACCCTCCCGCCCGGCGCCTACCAGCTCATGGTCGACACCCTCGACGAGACCGGCTCCGACTTCTGCACCGGCAAGGCCCTGCGCCTGCGCTCCGACGGCCTGCACCCCTCGCACGCCCACAACAAGCCCTTCCAGCAGACCCGGCTGCGCACCTCCGTCCAGGAGATCCCCTCGCTGGTCACCGACCGCACCGCCTGGAACAAGGTCTACCGCCGCTCCTTCTTCGACACCGCCGGCATCCTCTACCCCGAGGGCATCCTGTACGAGGACGCCCCGGTCAGCGTGCCGCACCACTACCTCGCCAAGAGCGTCGACGTGCTCTCCGAGCCGATCTACCACTGGCGGATCCGCGAGGACGGCGACCGCTCCATCACCCAGCAGAAGTCCGACCCCAAGGGCGTCGTCGACCGGGTGAAGTCGATGGAGCTGGTCCGTGCCTGGCTGCTGGAGCAGACCGACCCGAAGTTCCGCGACCACCTGCGCTCCTACGACCGCAACTGCCTGGTCGAGGAGATCCCGATGTTCTTCTGGTCCGTCCCCGACGGCGACCGCACCTTCCGCGCCGCCTACCAGGAGCACGTCGCCCGCCTGGTCGACGCCATCGGCACCGAGCAGCTCGCCGCCCTCAACGGCCAGCTCCGCCTCAAGTACCAGCTCACCCTCGCCAACCGGATGCACCGCTTCGTCGCCGTCCAGCGCCTGCACCGCCTGGCCCGCCGCACCCGCCAGGCCACCCGCCGCTGACGAACGGCCGCCCGTTGCCGACGGGCGGCCGGATAATCGTTTGATCGTTCCCGACCTGGTTGAGAACCTGTCCGGCGGCCGCCGCCAGCCGGCGGCCGCTCCACGACAACCTCAACGCAGCACGGGGACACCTGAATGACCTTCGCACCGCGCCAGGGCGGCATCCGACTCCTCACCACCGCCCTGGCCACGGCCGCCCTGCTCGCCGCGGCGACCGCCTGCACCGGCTCCCAGGCCGGCCAGGACGGCTCCTCGGCCAAGGCCTCCGACACCTTCGGACCCAAGGGCTACCGCGGCCTCGGCCCCGGCACCACCAAGGACGCGGCCCTCGCCGGCGGCACCCTGCAGAACACCCCGCTCTCCGCCCTCAGCGGCTGCGCCTTCTACGGCTACCACGACGGCCCCGCCGCCGACCCCGCCGTGATCGCCGCCGAATCGGCCGCCACCACCAAGGTCAAGGACACCGGCGCCGCCGCCGACCGCGCCCAGGCCGAGGCCGCCGCCGCCGGACAGCCAGGCGCCGGGGCCTCCGCCCGCGAGTACGCCGACGCCGCCGCCCGGTCCGCCCAGGTCGCCAAGCTGCTCTCCGACTCCACCAGCGCCATCGCCGAGGAGACCACGCTGATGGCCGCCCGCGACAAGGCCTTCGAAGCCACCGGCGGCGCCAAGTTCGGCACCACCGGACACCTCAAGCAGCTCATCGCCCCGCCGAAGGCCCGCACCGCAGAAGGCATCGGCACCGGCTCCACCGAGGACGAGCTGAAGAAGGCCTACCCCAAGGCCAAGGCCACCGAGGGCGGCTGGTCCCTCCCCCTCGACGGCACCCCCGGCTGGGAACTCTTCTTCGCCACCGACACCGCCAAGGTGACGGCCGTCTCCCTGTTCGGCACCGAGGAGAAGTGCGTCTGACCCCGTCGGGCCCGGGCCACCCGGCCCGGGCACCCCTCGCCGTGCCGCGGCCCGAACGAGAACAGCCCCGCAGCGCTGTGCGCTGCGGGGCCGTCTACTGTGGCCAGGGCCGGGGTCGAACCGGCGACCTTCCGCTTTTCAGGCGGACGCTCGTACCAACTGAGCTACCTGGCCGTACTGCACCGTCTCTTGCGAGACGAGCGATCCCGACGGGACTTGAACCCGCGACCTCCACCTTGACAGGGTGGCGAGCTAACCAACTGCTCCACGGGACCTGGCGCGGAGAACTGCTCCGCACAGGACCTTACTACGGTACTGCGTGCCCCCAACGGGATTCGAACCCGTGCTACCGCCTTGAAAGGGCGACGTCCTGGGCCACTAGACGATGAGGGCTTGCGGCCCGTTTCCGCTGTTTCCAGCGTTCCGGGGACGTCGAGAAGCATATGGGATGCCGGGCGGGAACACCAAAACGATTGCGGCGGGGCCGTCGGTGTCGTGTCGGCCGGCCGGGTCGGGCGTGGCGGGAGGGGGAGTCAGGACCAGCCGAGCTCGTGCAGCTCGTGGTCGTCGAAGCCGAAGTGGTGGGCGACCTCGTGGACGACCGTGGTGCGGACCTCGTCGACCGTCTCGTCGTAGGTCTCGCAGTGCCGCAGGGTGGGGCCCATGTAGACGATGATCCGGTCGGGCAGGACCCCGGCGTACCACTCGCCGCGCTCGGTGAGCGGGGTGCCCTCGTAGAGGCCGAGGAGGTCGGGGGTGGCGGGGTCGGGCTCGTCCTCGACGAAGACCGCGACGTTGTCCATCATCGCGGCGAGCTGCGGGGGGATCTGGTCGAGCGCGTCGGCGACCAGCGTCTCGAACTCGTCCCGGTTCATCTCCACGGCCTCATTGTCGGGTGTGCGGTGACGCCGTGCCAGGTGATCGCCGGGATCGTCGCGGGAGTTTGCCCGGGCGGGTGCTTGACTGTGGGGTGTGCGTTCGGATCCGGCCAGTCTGCAGACCTCCGGCCCGGCGGCCCCGGTGCGGGCGCCGGGGCCGTTGCGCGGGCAGGGGCCTGCGGTCGCGGTGGTGGCGGTCGGCGGGGTGCTCGGGGCGTGTGCCCGGTACGGGGCGGGGTTGCTGTGGCCGACCGCGCCGGACGGCTTCCCGTGGACGACCCTGCTGGTGAACGCGGTGGGCTGCGCGGTGATCGGGGTGTTCCTGGTGCTGATCACGGAGGGGCCGGTGCGGCCGCATCCGCTGCTGCGCCCGTTCTTCGGCACCGGGGTGCTGGGCGGGTTCACCACCTTCTCGACGTACGCGGTGGACATCCAGCAGCTGTTCGAGCACGGGCTGCCCGGGCGCGGGCTGGCGTATCTGGCGGGCACGCTGCTGGCCGCGCTCGGCGCGGTGTGGGCGGCGGCCGCGGCGACCCGGTGGGCGCTGGCGGCTCTGGAGCGGAGGGGTGCGGGGTGATCGGGTCCGTGCTGAGGCTCACCGTGCTGGTGGGCGAGAACGACCGGTGGCGGCACCGGCCGCTGTCCAGCGAGATCGTGCACCGGGCGCACGCGGCGGGCCTGGCCGGGGCGAGCGTGTTCCGGGGCGTGGAGGGCTTCGGCGCGTCCTCGGTGGTGCACACGGCGCGGCTGCTGTCGCTGGCCGAGGACCTGCCGGTCGCGGTGGTGGTGGTGGACGAGGAGGAGCGGATCCGGGCGTTCCTGCCGCAGCTGGACGAGCTGGAGATCCGGGGGCCGGTGCTGCTGGACCGCTGCGAGGTGTACCGCTGGGGCGGGCGGAAGGCGGACCCGGCGTGAGCTGGCTGCTGGTGGTCGCCGGCGCCGCCGTCGGCGCGCCGCTGCGCTACCTGACCGACCGGGTGGTGCAGTCCCGGCACGACTCGGTGTTCCCGTGGGGCACCTTCGCCGTGAACGTGTCCGGCAGCCTGCTGCTGGGGCTGCTGGCCGCCGTCGCCACGCCGGACGTGCGGCTGCTGCTGGGCACCGGGCTGTGCGGGGCGCTGACCACGTACTCGACGTTCTCGTACGAGACGCTGCGGCTGGCCGAGAGCGGGGTGCGGTTCTACGCGGTGGCGAACGTGGCGGGGACGCTGATGGCCGGATTGGGCGCGGTGTACGTGGGTTCGGCGCTGGGTCACGCGTTCTGGGGCTGAGCGGGTCCGACTGGGCGGTCCGTGCCGCCGGGAGGGTCGCAGGGAGGGCCGGAGGGGGCGTACGCGGGCGTACGGGGCCGTTCGGGGTGGTCGGCCGTGTCCGCCGGGGGGCCCGCGCGTTGGGCACCGAGAACGTCGGTGCGGCCCGGTCCGGGCCTGCGCGGGAGGTGGCTCGGTGGTGGCGGTTGGTTCGAGGGTTTCGACGGGTTCGGCGGTTTCGGCGGGTTCGACGGTAAGGGCGGCCGGAGCGGGGCGCCGGAGGGTCCGGGCGGCGGTGGGCACGGCGCTGGCGGTGGTCGCCGGGCTGGGGCTGTCGGGGTGCATGTCGGTCGGTTCGGACGCGGCGCCGGGGCCCGGCGGGGCGAGCCAGTCCGGGCAGTCGGGCCCGGTGGGGAAGGCGGGCGGCGCCGGGAGCGCGGGCCGCGGCGCGGCCGGGCAGCGCGGTGAGCACGGCGGGACGCTCTCCATCGATGCGGCCTCGCCGGCCGCCTCGGCGTCGTCCGCGTCGACGCCCGCCCCCGGGGTGACCCCGCCGATGGCCGGGGTGCCGGGGCCGCCGGTGGTGGTGCCGGGGGCGAGCGGGTCGGCGGAGCCGCATCCGTCCGCCTCGGCGAGCGCGGGCGTGCCGGGGGCCAGTCCGTCCGCCCCGGCGCAGCCCTCGCCCAGTGCGACCGCCGGGAGCCCGGCGGCGTCGCCGTCGGCGCAGCCCGATCCTTCGCCCAGTGCCCCCGGTTCTCCGGCCGTGAGCGAGGCTCCGTCCCCGCATTAGCGGTCTGGCCAGCGCATTTGCCTTTGATCCGGAGGTTCCCCTATGGTGGTAGATCGTTCGTTTGAATCATTTGGCTGGCGCCCTACATCCCCGTGGCGCCCTTGGCGCGTTCCGGCGATCCGTGGCTGACCGCATAGAGGCGGTTTTAAACAGAACCCCGGACTTTGGCGCGTGCCACTTCCGGAAGGTTTTTCATGTCTCTCGTTGACGACGCCCGCTTCGCCATGCCCGCGAACGGTGACGACGCCGCCGACATCCTCGTCCCCGCCGACCTCGACATCGAGACCGAGCTGGACAACGACCTGGACTCGCTGGACTCCGCCGACCTCGACACCGCCGACGAGGCGGACGAGGCGGACGAGGCCGCCGCCGAGCCCACCATCACCTTCGGTGACCTGGGCCTGCCGGACGAGATCGTCCGCGCCCTCGCCAAGCGCGAGGTCACCACCCCGTTCCCGATCCAGGCCGCGACCATCCCGGACGCCCTGGCCGGCAAGGACGTGCTCGGCCGCGGCCGCACCGGCTCCGGCAAGACCCTGAGCTTCGGCCTGCCGCTGCTCACCCGCCTGGCCGGCGGCGACCGCACCCGTGCCAAGCACCCGCGCGGCCTGATCCTGGTCCCGACCCGCGAGCTGGCCATGCAGGTCGCCGACGCCCTGGAGCCCTTCGGCTCGGTGCTCGGCCTGCGCCTCAAGGTGGTCTGCGGCGGTACCTCGATGTCCAACCAGATCTACGCGCTGGAGCGCGGCGTGGACGTCCTGGTGGCGACCCCGGGCCGTCTGCGCGACCTGATCAACCGCGGCTCCGCCAAGATGGACGACGTCGAGATCGCCGTCCTGGACGAGGCCGACCAGATGGCCGACATGGGCTTCCTGCCCGAGGTCACCGAGATCCTCGACCTGGTGCCGGCCGGCGGCCAGCGCCTGCTGTTCTCCGCCACCCTGGAGAACGAGATCGACACCCTGGTCAAGCGCTACCTGAAGAGCCCGGTCACCCACGAGGTCGACCCGTCGGCCGGCGCGGTCACCACCATGACCCACCACATCCTCGTGGTGAAGCCGAAGGACAAGGCGCCGATCACCAACGCCATCGCCGCCCGCAAGGGCCGGACGATCATCTTCGTCCGCACCCAGATGGGTGCCGACCGGGTCGCCCAGCAGCTGCTGGAGGCCGGGGTGAAGGCCGACGCGCTGCACGGCGGCATGACCCAGGGCGCCCGTACCCGCGTCCTCGGCGACTTCAAGGACGGCTACCTCAACGTGGTCGTCGCCACCGACGTCGCCGCCCGCGGCATCCACGTCGACGGCATCGACCTGGTGCTGAACGTCGACCCGGCCGGTGACCACAAGGACTACCTGCACCGCTCGGGCCGCACCGCCCGTGCCGGCCGCTCCGGCACCGTCGTCACCCTGGTGCTGCCGCACCAGCGCCGCGGCGTCTTCCGCCTGATGGAGGACGCGGGCGTGGACGCCTCGCGCCACATCCTCGACCACGCCTTCGACGCCGAGGTTGCCAAGATCACCGGCGCCCGCTCGCTGGTCGAGGTCCAGGCCGAGAGCGCGTCCGGCATCGCCGGCGCCGCCGAGCGCGAGGTCGCCGAGCTGACCCGCGAGCTGGAGCGCGCGCAGCGTCGCGCCACCGAGCTGCGCGAGGAGGCCGACCGCCTGGCCGCCCGTGCCGCCCGTGAGCGTGCCGACCTGGGCATCGAGGAGGACGCCGAGCCGGCCGCCGCCGAGGGCGCCCCGGCCGAGGAGACCGCTCCGGCCGCCCCGGTGGCCGAGGAGCGCACCCCCTCGTACCGCGAGGCGCGCACCGAGCGCACCGAGCGTCCGGCCCGGTCCTTCGACCGTGACCGTGACGACCGCGGTGGCCGCTCCGGTGGCTTCAACCGTGACGACCGTCCGGCCCGTTCGTTCGGTGACCGTGACCGCGAGCGCGGCGGCTTCAACCGTGACGACCGCGGTGGCCGCTCCGGTGGCTTCAACCGTGACGACCGCGGTGGCCGCTCCGGCGGGTTCAACCGTGACGACCGTCCGGCCCGTTCGTTCGGTGACCGTGACCGCGAGCGCGGTGGCTTCAACCGTGACGACCGCGGTGGCCGCTCCGGTGGCTTCAACCGTGACGACCGCGGTGGCTTCAACCGTGACGACCGTGGCGGCCGCTCGTTCGGCGACCGTGACCGCGGTGGCTTCAACCGTGACGACCGTGGCGGCCGCTCGTTCGGCGACCGTCCGGCCCGTTCCTTCGGTGACCGTGACCGCGAGCGCGGTGGCTTCAACCGTGACGACCGCGGTGGCAGCAGCAGCAGCAGCCGTCCGTTCGCCCGCCGCGACGACCACCGCTCCGGTGGCCGCCCGGGTGGCTTCAACCGTGACGACCGCGGTGGCTTCAACCGTGACGACCGTGGCGGCCGTTCCTTCGGCGACCGTGACCGCGGCGGCTTCAACGGCGGCGGCGACCGCAACAAGCCGCGCTGGAAGAACTGACGCCCAGCACTCCTGAGACGAGCCCGTCCCACTCCGGTGGGGCGGGCTCGTCCGCGTTTCCGGGGTCCTCCCGGCGTTTCCGGGCCCTCTCCGATTAATCATTCTCCATCTGAGAACAACTGGGTGTAGCGTCGCCGCCATGAGCAGTCGCAACCGGAACCTGTCCGTGGAGAACGAGGAGATCGCCGACCGGGGGAGCTACCGAGCCCCGTCCGGCGAGGTGGTGCGGATCGGCGAGTCGCTGGCCGCCGCCCGGACCGGCACCGTGTCGTACCCGCCGGACGCCGATCCCGGCCCGGCCACCGGGCCGTTCGCCGGGATGCCGGAGGTGACCGCCGAGGGCAGCATGACGGCCGCCCGGCGGCTGCTGGTGCAGGGCGGCGAGCACGTCGCGGTGCTCAACTTCGCCTCGGCGCGCAACCCCGGCGGCGGCTACCTGCGCGGCGCCAAGGCGCAGGAGGAGGACCTGTGCCGGAGCGCGCTGCTCTACCGCTGCCTGCTGGAGGCACCGGACTACTACGAGGCGCACCGGGCCTCCACCGACCTGCGCTACAGCCACCGGGTGATCTGGTCGCCGCAGGTGCCGGTGGTCCGCGACGATCGGGCGAACCTGCTGGCGCAGCCGTACCCGGTCTCGTTCCTCACCTCGCCGGCGCCCAACGCCGGGCAGCTGGCCCTGCGCTCGGCCGGGCGGCCGGTCGACGTCGGGCCGGAGCTGGCCGAGCGGGCGGTGCGGGTGCTGGCGGTGGCGGCCCGGCACGGGGTGAAGGAGCTGGTGCTCGGCGCGTGGGGCTGCGGGGTGTTCCGCAACGACCCGGCGGTGGTCGCGGAGGCGTTCGAGCAGGCGCTGCAGACCCACGGAGCCCCGTTCGACCGGGTGGTCTTCGCGGTCTGGGACCGTGTCCCGGAGTCGGCGAACCGCGCCGCGTTCGAGAAACGTTTCGCGAACTGAACCCGTGATGCCCCGGGCCGGGCGCCCGGTGATCCATACTCGCGGCGTGATATCCGACGCATCCCGTCCGGCGGCGGCCCGACCCGAGCTGAGGGTCAGCCCGCTGGAGCTCTTCTTCGACCTCGTCTTCGTCTTCACCGTCACCCAGTTGACGGACAGTCTGGCCCACCACCTGGACCCGAGCGGATTCGCCCGGGTGCTGGTGATGCTGGCGGTCATCTGGTGGATGTACGACGCCTTCATCTGGCTCACCAACGCGATGCCACCCGAGACCCACCCCCGGCGCGGCCTGCTGCTGCTCGGCATGGCGGGCTTCCTGGTGATCTCGCTGACCGTGCCGCACGCCTTCGAGGGCAGCGGCGCGGCGTTCGGCTGGGCGTACCTGCTGGTGGTGGCCGTGCACACCGGGATGTTCGCCGGTGCGGGCGTGTCACCGCGTTCGGTGGCCCGGATGGGCCAGCTCAACCTGGTCAACGCGGCCCTGGTGGTGGCCGGCGGCTACCTCCAGGGCACCGCCGAACTGCTGCTCTGGACGGCCGCGTTCGCGCTGCAGTTCGCCATCCCGTACCTGGTGGACCTCCCGCAGTTCCAGCTCCGCTCGGACCACTTCGTGGAGCGCCACGGCCTGGTGATGATCATCGCCTTCGGCGAGTCGGTGATCGCGATCGGCGTCGGCATCGGCGACGCGCACCTGACCGCCACCCTGATCGCCGCGGCGATGCTGGTGCTGGCGGTCTGCGTCGGCCTGTGGTGGGCGTACTTCGGCGAGGACGACGACGAGCGGGCGGTGCACTTCATGGCCGGGCTCGACGACGCCCGGCGCAACCGGCTCGCGATCCGGCTCTACAACCTCGGGCACTACCTGCTGCTGCTCGGCGTCATCCTGCTGGCCACCGGCGCCAAGTCCGCCGTCGCCCACCCCGAGGACGTCCTGCACACCGACACCGCCGGGGCGCTGGCGGCCGGCGTGGCGCTCTTCCTGGTCGCCAACACCGCGATCCGCCGCACCATCGGGCTGAGCCCGCTGCTGCCCCGGCTGGTCGGGGCGGCCGCCGTCCTGGCGCTCGGCGTGCCGCTCGGCACCCGGGTCTCGGCGCTCGCCGAACTCGCGGGCACGGCGGCCCTGCTGGCGGCGGTCCTCGGCTTCGAGGAGCTGAGGGCCCGCCGCCCGGCGGCCGAACGGACCCGGTCCGTCCCGGTCGACTGACCGGTGCTCAGCCCGCGCGGAGGGCCCGGACCGCTGCCAGGTCCTCCGCGGTGGCGCCGTGCGCGAGCAGGTAGCCGTCCAGCGAGCCGTGCAGCTCGGCGATCCGGGCCAGCGCCGCCCGCAGGTTGGGCGCCTCGACCGGGTTCGACATCCGCTCCCGGCCCTCCTCGTCGGTGTACGGCACCGGGCCGGCGTCCAGCCCCAGCGCCGGGTTGGACCGCAGGAAGTCGGCCACCAGGTCGCCCTCCGGCAGGCCGAGCAGGGTGTGCACGGCGGCCACGGTCAGCCCGGTGCGGTCCTTGCCGACCGCGCAGTGGACCAGCACCGCGCCGCCCTCCGCCAGCGCCCGCACCGCACCGGCCAGCGCCGCGCCGCCGACCTCCGCCATGAACGGGTACAGCTCCGCCGGGGTCTGCGGCCACGGCAGCCCGCTCTCCGCCGGGTCCGGCAGCAGCGGCAGGTGCCGGTACTCGACCTCCAGGCCGTGCAGCCGGTCCGGCCAGACGTCCAGCTCGCGACGGCTGCGCAGGTCGATCACCACCCGGACGCCGAGCGCCTTCAGCCGCCCGGCGCCCTCCTCGGTCATGTGGAACAGCCCGCCGGAGCGGTACAGCCGGCCCGGCGGGAGCACGCCGCACCCCGCGTCGCGGAAGTTCGGCACATCGGGGACGTCGAGCAGGACGGGGGCGTCGTACGCGCTATCGGTCATGCCGGCAACGTTAGGCGGACCGCCCGCCCCGGTTCGCGCCGATTCCGGAGATTCCCTCCCGGGCCCGGAAGCGTTCACCCGACGCGCTTCGTGCGGCGCCGCCCACCCGGGACCGGCTCAGCGCCCCCCGGCGAGGTCCAGGATCGCCCCGGTGGCGTACGAGGACGCGGGGGAGAGCAGGAAGAGGATCGCCTCGGCGATCTCCTCCGGCCGCCCGCCCCGGCCCATCGGCAGCCCCGGGCCGAGCCGGTCCACCCGACCCGGCTCGCCGCCCAGCGCGTGGATGTCGGTGTGGATCAGCCCCGGGCGGACCGCGTTCACCCGGATCCCCTCGCCCGCCACCTCCAGCGCCAGCCCGCGGGTCATCGAGTCCATCGCGCCCTTGGACGCCGCGTAGTCCACGTACTCGTTCGGCGAGCCCAGCCGGGAGGCCGCCGAGGAGACGTTGACGATCGCGCCGCCCTTGCCCCCGTACCGGGTCGACATCCGCCGCACCGCCGCGCCCGCGCACAGGAACGGGCCGGTGATGTTCGCCGTCCAGATCCGCTCCAGCCGCGCCTCGTCCAACTCGTCCAGCCGGCACTGCCGCTCCAGCACGCCCGCGTTGTTCACCAGCGCGGTGAGCACCCCGAGTTCGGCGTCCACGGTGGCGAACAGCCGCTCCACCCCGGCCGTCCCCGAGACGTCCGCCCGCACCGCGAGCGCGGTACCGCCGGCGGCCTCGATCTCCGCCACCACCGCGGCCGCCGACGCCTCGTCGGACCGGTAGTTGACGCACACCGCGTACCCGCGGGCCGCGGCCAGCCGGGCCGTCGCCGCCCCGATCCCCCGACCGCCCCCGGTCACCACGACCACCTCGGACATCCGCCACCTCCGTGCGTACCGCTACGACTGCTCCCCGACCGTAGCCCACATGCTGGAAATCCCGGCCGGCCGCCCGCCGTTGCTCCGACCATGGCGGCATGACCGACACCACCACCGGTTCGCCGCTCGGACCGCTCACCCCCGACACCACCACCGGTTCGCCGCTCGGACCGCTCACCCCCGACACCACCACCGGTTCGCCGCTCGGACCGCTCACCCCCGACACCGCCGACCTCGACGCCTACCTCGCCGCCGACGCGGTGATCGACCACCGGCACCCGGAGATCGCCGCCCTCGCCGCCCGGCTGCGCGGCGCCGACGCCGAGGCCACCGCGCGGGCCGCCTTCGCGTACGTCCGCGACGAGATCGACCACTCGGCGGACATCGGCGTGTGGAGCGCCGCGTACCGGGCCTCGGACGTGCTCGCCCGGGGCAACGGCATCTGCCACGCCAAGTCCCACCTGCTGGCCGCCCTGCTGCGGGCCAACGGCATCCCGGCCGGCCTCTGCTACCAGAAGCTGGAGGTGCTGCACGGCCTGAACGCCGTGTACTGGCCGGAGACCGGGCAGTGGGTGCGGCTCGACGCCCGCGGCAACCGGAACGGCGCCGACGGCCGGTTCGCCACCGTCCCCGAGGAGGAGCGGACCGCCTGGGCCGACGACCCGGCGCAGGGCGACCACCACTACACCACCGTGTACGCCGCGCCGCCCGCCGACCTGCTGGCCGGGCTGGCCCGGGCCCGCGAGGACGTGGCCGGCTTCGACTACCTGCCCGCGGAGCTCTGACCCGCGGCCCGCATCGCGGCGATCTTCGGGGCCCGGCTCTTCGGCGAGTCCAGGCTGAAGCCCCGCGCGTCGCCCAGCTCGTCCCGGACGAACGCCTCGGTGCGGGCGATCGCGGCCAGCAGCGCCTCGTCGGCCGGCACGAACAGGCTGTGCACGATCTCGGACCGCTCGGTGTCGTACTCCCAGAAGCCGACGATCCGGCCGCGGTCCACCACGACGTGGCCCTGCGGATCGACCTCCGTCCCGAAGACCCGCCCCTCCCTCGCCCCCGGCAGCGGGCGGTCCCCGTCCGCCGGGTCGATCAGTCGGGGCAGGTCGCGGTGCAGCAGGTGGAGCCCGTCGATCCCGGCCAGCAGCGCGTACGACGGCTCGTCCGGGACGGTGAACCCCTGGAACTCCTCGACCAGTGCGGTGGGCACCAGGAGGTCCGTCCCGGGCAGCTCGGCCAGGTCCAGCGGGGTGAGTGCCGCCTTCGCGGTCGCCGCGGAGAACCCCGAGAACCAGCGGAAGTGCTTCACCGAGGCCGGCGCCGCCCACGCGAAGTACCGCTCGGCCAGCTCCGCCGCCGAACCACGGACCGTCTGGTCCCAGCCCACGTAGCCGTAACGCTGCTGGTCCAGACGGCCGTTGACCGGCACCCGGCGGATCCGTCCGCGCGCCTGGAGCAGCCCCAGCGCCAGCGGCAGCGTCGTCGACTGCCCGCGCTTCTTCCCCGCCTCGCCCAGGCTCCGGACCGCCCCGCCCACCCCCTCCCGGATCGCCGGCGGATCCAACGGCCGATCGGCGGACAGCAGTTCGGAGACGGCCAGGCAGAGCTTCTCGATCTCGTCCCGGGTCACCCCCAGGTGCCGCGACGCCGAGGCGATGTCCGCCTCCGGCGCACCCGCCCCGGCCGCCAGCCCCAGGGCGAAGTCCGACGCCGGCAGCACGTACGTGCACCCCCGGGCCGACGGCAGCTCGTGCACCTCCAGCGCCGCCACCGCCGCGTCCACCGCCGCCCGCCCCAGTCCCGCCCGGGCGAACATCCCCAAGTACGGCGCCGCCCCGCCCACCGACCGCGCCCACCCGGTCGCCGCCAGGACCTCGGCCGGGGACGCGCCCGCACGGCCGCCGTCCAGCCACTGCCGGTGCGCCCACCAGGCACGGAGCTTCGCCGCGGGGATGTCCGTGTTCGCCATGCGCCCAGTATCGGCGCGCCCGGGCACCGCGCGGTGCAGCGACCCGGCCGGTGATGCGGCACGGCCCGCCCCGGAATTCACTCGCGCGGGTCGCCCCGGCCGGGTCACACTGCCCAGGACCCAGGTCCCGTTCGCTGAGGAGGCGACCATGCACGTCCTGCTCTCCGGCGTCGTCGGCTCCACCGCCTACGGCCTCGCCCACGCCGACTCCGACATCGACCGGCTCGGCCTGTTCGCCGCCCCGACCGTCGAGTTCCACGGCCTCCACCGGCCCGCCGAGTCGCACGTCTCCACCGCGCCCGACCGCACCCTGCACGAGGCCGCCAAGTGGTGCCGGCTCGCCCTGAGCTGCAACCCCACCGCCTCCGAACTGGCCTGGCTGCCCGAGGACCTGTACGAGGTGCGCACCCCGCTCGGCGACGAACTCGTCGCCATCCGCCGGTCCTTCCTCAGCGCCCGGGCCGTCCGCAACTCCTACCTCGGCTACGCCACCCAGCAGTTCCGCAAACTCACCACCCGCGACCCCGGCGACCCGCGCTCCCGGGCCCAGGGCGCCAAGAACGCCCGGCACCTGGTCCGGCTGCTCGAACAGGGCCTCGCCCTGCACGAGACCGGCGAGGTGACCGTCCGTCTCGCCGAACCCGAGCGCGTCCGCGAGCTGGGCGAACACCTCGCCGAGAACCCGGCCGACGCCACCCCGCTGCTCGCCGACGCCGAGCAGCGCTTCGACCGGCCCGGCGCCCTCCCCGACGCCCCCGACGAGGCCCCCGCCGAAGCCTGGCTCCGCGCCGTCCGGGCCACCCACCTCACCCCCGCCTGACCCTGGCCGTCCCACCTGGCGGACCTGCGACGCCGCCGGGCAATCCAATGGCCAACCCTTGGGGATCACCGGGTAGGATCGCCCTGGCAGGCGCTGTACCACCACGGTCGGCGCCCGTCGGCGGGCCGCTAGCTCAATTGGCAGAGCTGCGGACTTTTAATCCGTAGGTTCAGGGTTCGAGCCCCTGGCGGCCCACCTGGAAGGACGGGTTCACACCCCGACCGGACCGCAGTGCAGCACCCGACCCTTCGAGCGGTCGGGTGCTGCTGCGTTTTGCGGCCATGGGTCAACTCGCGTATTCGAGCTGGAGTTTGACGGCTTGACACTGCTTCGCGGGCGCGGAAGGCTCGGCGGCGCGCGGAGGGGGCGGCATGGCTCGGAACCAGGACAACACGGATCAGGCGGCACTCGGCTCCGCCACGGTCGCGGCCGTGCTGGCGGTCAGTACGGGTGACGGCCGGTACAACTGGTTCAGCCTGGCCGTCGGGTTGGCGCTGGCCTTCCTGGTCGCCTCCTACTACCGGCCGGGCTCGTTCGGGGCGGGCCGGCAGCGTGAGCGGGTGCTGCGCTCCCTCGCGTTCGGGGCGTGCATGGGCCTGACCGCCGCGATGATCGCGGCCTGGCCCGTCCAGGCGGTGATCGGGACGCCGGCCGGCTGTCGTGGGGCGGAGGACGTCGACAACTGCGCGGGTGCCGCCGCCGGCGACTGGGTGGGCGTGTGCTGGGCGGTCGGCGCCGTGCTGCTGACCGCGGTCCACTGGTGGATCAGCGGTGAGCGCGCCGCCGTCCGGGTCGCACCTGCGCCCGACGCGTCGCCGACCGCGTCGCCGACCGCGCCGGATGCGCCTCCGACCGAGCCGCTGCCCGCCCCCGGGGCCGCCCCGGACGGTGTCCCGGCGGCGGTGACGGCGCCGGACCCCTCGTCCTGAGCACGGTCGGCGGAGGCCCTGCGCACCGCGGGCCACACCCTCCCGTACACCCCCCGCCTGCGCGAACGGGCCTGACGGACCGAAGCGGCCCGACGGGCCAGAGCGGTCTGTGGCCCGGGCGCGGCCGGAGCTACGGGAGGCCGAACTCGGCGCGGTCGGTGGTGATGACCTCGTCGAGCAGCGCGGCCAGGGCGGTGGCGACGGCGGAGAGGACGTCGTCACCGGGCGCGCGGTCGTGCTCGAAGGCGCGTTGCACGGTGCGGGCGAGGAGTTCCGCCTGCTGGTCGGTGTCGCGGTCGCCGTGGTCGGCGCAGAGGAAGCCCTCGAAGGTCGCCTGGTAGGCGTGGGCGATGTCCGCCGCCGAGAGGTCCTCGCGCAGCAGACCGTGCTCGGCGAGCAACCGGAACCAGCCCCGGGTGAGTTCGGCGTGCCGCTCCTCGCGTCCCGACCCGGAGCCGGCGGTGAGCCGGCCGAGCAGGTGCGGGTCGGCGAGCAGGAAGCCGCGCAGCAGCGGGCGCGCGGTGGCGGCGAGGTAGAAGGCGTGCGCGAAGCGGTGCGGCAGGCAGGTCTCGGGCTGCCGGCGCAGGGCGGCGCGGAGCTCGTCGAGCGCGGTGAGGACGTCCCGCGCGAAGACCGCGGCGAAGAGCTGTTCGCGGGTCTTCCAGTGCAGGTAGACGGTGCCCTTGCCGATTCCGGCGCCGGCCGCCACGTCGTCGATCGAGACCTTGCGGTGGCCGTGGCGCAGCAGCAGGTCGGCGGTGACGTCGAGGATCCGGGTGGCGCGTTCGGCGCGTTGCCGCGGGTCGCGGAGCCGTCCGGTGGATGCGGTCATGGGCCAAGGATAGGACCGCTTCCTGACCGGATCCGAAATCCGGTCACGAAACTGTTGACCAGTTTTCGAATCCGGTCATACAGTCAAACCATGGCGACGACGAGTGCTCCGACCGTCCTGATCTCCGGTGCCGGCATCGCCGGCACGACGCTGGCGTACTGGCTGGCCCGGCACGGCTTCCGGCCCACCGTGGTGGAGCGGGCGGCGGGCCTGCGCTCCAGCGGCAGTCCGGTGGACGTGCGCGGCCCGGCCGTGCCGGTCGCCGAACGGATGGGCGTCCTGCCGGGGCTGCGCGAGGCGGCGACCCGGGTGTCCGCGCTGAGCTTCGTGGACGCCGCCGGGCGGCAGGTCGGCCGGGTCGACCTGGGCGCGCTGCGGCGGGCCGCCGGCCGGCGCGAGGTGGAGGTGACCCGCGCCGACCTGGCGCGGATCCTGCACGACGCGGGCCGGGACACGGCCGAGTACCTCTTCGGCGACACCGTCACCGCCCTGCGCCAGGACCCGGACGGGGTGGACGTCGACTTCGCGCACGCCGCGCCCCGCCGCTTCGACCTGGTGGTCGGCGCCGACGGCCTGCACTCCACCACCCGCCGGCTGGCCTTCGGCCCGGAGGCGGAGTTCGTCGAGCACCTGGGCCTGTACGTGGCGACGCTGCCGCTCGGCGGCCCGGCCGAGCGCGCCACCGAGGTGGTGCTGCACAACGCGCCCGGGCGGATGGTGTCCGTCCATCCGGTGCGCGGCGAGGCGCTGGCCGCGTTCGTCTTCCGGCACCCGGGCGTCGCGGGCCCGGACCTCCGCGACACCGGGCTCCACCGGCGGCTGCTCACCGAGGCGTACCGGGGCGGGGGTTGGCGGATTCCCGAGCTGCTGGACCGCGTCCGGGGCGCCGAGGACCTGTGGTTCGACGCGGTCAGCCGGGTCCGGATCGACCGCTGGTCGAACGGGCGGATCGGCCTGCTGGGCGACGCCGCCTCGTCCGTCTCGCTGTTCGGCGACGGCTCGACCCTCGCCATGGCCGGCGCCCACACCCTCGCCGAGGAGCTGGCCGCCGCCCCCGGCGACCCGGTCGCCGCCTTCGCCCGCTACCGGGCCCGCCACCGCGCCCTGGTGGACCCCCGGCAGGGCGGCGTGGCCACGGCCGCCGCGCTGCTGGTCCCCGCCACCCGGGCCGGCATCGCGGCCCGCAACGCGGCCACCCGGCTGTGGCCCGCGGCGGCGGCGCTCTCCTGGCTGCGGGCTACCGCGGCGGGCGCAGGCCGTCCATCAGCACGGTGAGGTAGGCGTCGACGAGCTCCGGCGCGGCGGGCCGGGACCGGGCGACGGCGTACGCGGTCTGCCCGATCAGCGTGGTCAGGGCGGGGGCGTCGAGGTCGGTGCGGACCAGGCCCGCCGCCCGGGCCCGGTCGAGCATCTCCTCGACGGCGCCGACCAGTTCGGCGCGGCGGGCGGTGGTGGCGGGCAGGTCGAGCCCGCCGAGCCGCTCGTTCAGCGGGTGGTGCGCGGACTGGAAGGCGATCAGCTCGGCCAGGAAGGTGCGCAGGGCCAGGTCCGGCTCGGGGTGGCCGCACAGCTCGCGGGCCCGGCGGACGACCGGTTCGAGCAGGTCGGAGACGGCGGCGTCGAGCAGCGCGTCCTTGCCGCCGAAGGCGCGCACCACGGTGCCCGCGCCGAGGCCGGCGCGGGTGGCGATGGCCTCGACGGTCAGTGCGGCGCCCGGTTCGGAGAGCAGGGCGGTGGCCGCCTCCAGGGCGAGCTGCCGGTTGCGCACCGCGTCCGCGCGGCGGCCTCCGCTCTTCGGCGTTGACATCTGGAACGCTCCTTCCACATACTCATATGGAACCTCGGTTCCAATTATCCCCGGTGGAGGGACTCCTGTGAACGAGCGCGTCCTCGTCTCCGGCGCGAGCATCGCCGGACTGACCCTGGCCCACTTCCTCGCCCGCAGCGGCTTCCGGCCCACCGTGGTCGAGCGGGCCCCCGCGGTACGGCCCGGCGGCAACGGCGTCGACGTCCGCGGCCGGGCGCTGGACGTGGTCGGGCGGATCGGGATCCGGCCCGCCGTCGAGGCGGCCGCCGCCGACGTCCGCGGCCTGCGGTTCGTCGACGACCACGACCGCACCACCGCCCGGTTCGACCTCCGCACCCCCGACTCCGTCGAGGTGATGCGCGGCGACCTGGTCGCCCTGCTGCACGCGCGGGCCGACGTCGAGTTCCTCTTCGACGACACGGTGACCGCCCTGCGGCAGGACCCCGGGGGCGTGGACGTCGAGTTCGCGCGGGCCGCGCCCCGCCGCTTCGACCTGGTGGTCGGCGCCGACGGCCTGCACTCCGCCGTCCGCCGGCTGGCCTTCGGCCCGGAGCAGCGGTACCTGCGCTTCAAGGGCCACTACTTCGCCTTCGCGGACGCCGACGCCGCGCTCGGCGAGGACCGCTGCGTCACCCTGCACAACAGCCCGGGCAAGGTCGCCGGCCTCTACCGCTCGGGCACCCACGAGCAGGCCAAGGCGTACTTCATGTTCCGCTCCGCCCCGCTCGACCTCGACCACCGCGACACCGACCGGCAGCGACTGCTGCTGCGCGAGGCGTTCGGCGGCGACACCTCCTGGCGCGTCCCGGAGCTGCTCGAAGGGGCTTTGGCCGACCCGGAGTTCTACTTCGACGCGCTGAGCCAGGTCGCGCTGCCGGACTGGTCGGCCGGCCGGGTCGTGCTGGTCGGCGACGCCGCCTGGTGCGCCTCGCCCGCCTCCGGCGCGGGGGCCGAACTCGCCCTGGTCGGCGCGGACCGGCTGGCCGGCGCGCTCGCCGCCCACCGGGGCGACCACCGGGCCGCGTTCTCCCGGTACCTCGCCGAGCACCGGTCGACGGTCCGCCGCAGGCAGCGGATCGGCCCCAACGTCCGGCTGATGGTGCCGCGCACCGCGGCCGGCGCCCGCGCCCGCGACGCCCTCGCCGGGCTCCGGGGCAGGCCCGGCCCGGCGGGGCGGCCGGGTAGGGGAGAATCGGGGGCATGACCGACGACTACCGCGACGACCGGCGGGGCGGGGCGCAGCCGGCCCAGCGCTCCCCGAAGGACACCTTCATCACCGTGTACGGGCGGATGCCCGTGCTGGAGGTGCTGCAGGACTCCGCGTTGCAGGTGGACAAGCTGGTGGTCGCGGACAACGCGCGCGGCGACAACCTGGACCGGATCCTGCGGCTGGCGGACCGGCGCGGGGTGCCGATCCGGGAGGCGTCGGCGCACCGGGTGAAGGTGCTGGCCGGCAACGGCAAGCACGACCAGGGGATCATCGCGGACGTGGTGGCGCCCCGGATGGCGCCGCTGGACGAGTTCCTGGAGCGCACCCGGAACGCCAAGGTGCGCGGGCGCGGCATCCTGGTGCTGGACGGCGTCAACAACCCGTCCAACGTGGGCATGATCCTGCGCACGGCGACCGCCGCAGGGATGACCGGCGTGGTGCTGCCCCGGGTGGGGTCGCCGTCGATCGACCCGCTGGTGATCAAGGCCTCGGCGGGGGTGGCGTTCCACGCGCCGATCCTGCGCTGCCGCACCGCGACGGAGGCGCTGGAGGCGCTGCACCACGCCGGGTACCGGATCTACGGCCTGTCCGGCGAGGCCCGCACCTCGCTGTACGGCGAGCAGTTCCCGGCGAAGTCGGCGTTCGTGCTGGGCAACGAGACCGAGGGCGTGTCGGCGGCCGCCGAGGAGTGGGTGGACCGCTCGCTGCACATCCCGATGGCCGGCGGGGTGGAGTCGCTGAACGTCTCCAGTGCCGCCGGGGTGCTCTGCTTCGACCTGGTCCGCCGGGCCGAGGAGCGCAAGGCGCAGCGCGGCTGACCTCCGCCCCGCCCGGTCAGCTGTCGAACCAGCCGTTGCGCCGGGCGAGGCTGCCGGCCTGGAAGCGGCTGTCCGCGCCGAGGTCGTTCATCAGCTCGGTGACGTGCCGCCGGTAGGTGCTGGTGGACATGGACAGCCGGCGGGCGGCCACCTCGTCCTTCAGCCCGGACTCCAGCAGTCGCAGCACCGAGCGGCGCAGCTCGTCCTTGGCGGAGCCGTACCCGGTGCCGCCGGGTGCCGAGCTGAACGGCAGCGCGGCGTCCCAGGTGCTCTCCCAGGCCCGGTACAGGTGCCCGAGCAGGGCGGGGTCGCGGATGACGACCGCGCCGGTGCCGGAGCCGGCGGCGCTGTCGGCGATGACGGCGCTCTCCCGGTCGAAGAAGAGGATCCGGTCGGGGATGTGCCCGGCGGTGCGGATCTCCGCGCCGAGCGCGGTCATCCGCCCGAGGTGCTGCTGCATGTAGCGGTGGGCCAGCACCGAGTGCGGGTACAGGGTGCGCATCGCGACGCCCCGGCCGAGGACCTCGGTGGTGCGGGCCAGCCCCTCGGTCAGCGCCTCGGGCGGCGGCAGCAGCGGGTGGGCGGCGGCGACCTCCTGGCGGGCGCCGGCGGACAGCTGCTCCAGCGAGGAGCGGACGGTGTCCGGCAGGGTCAGGTGGACGATCGGGTTCTGCTGGGAGCTGCCCTGCCAGGAGTCCTCGAAGACCGGGTTGAGCGCCATCACGTGGCTGCGCAGCCGTTCGGCCTCGCGGTGCCGGCGGCGGATCTCGGCCTCGATGGAGCCGGTCAGGTGCGCGGCGGCCGCGTTGGGGCTGCACGGGATCCAGCCCGCCGGGTGGTCGTCGGTGCCGCCGGCGCCGGTACCGGCGTCGCGGCGCAGCAGGTGCAGCCGGGCCAGGTCGCGGACGGCGGCCTCGACCTCGGCGAGCCGGGCGCCGAGCCGCATCGCGGCCTTCACGGGGTCGAGCCAGCCGTGTTCCAGGGCGCGGCGGTAGAGCGCGGTGTGGAGTTCGCCGAGCCGCGGGGTGTCCTCGTCGGCGTCCACCGGTGCCGCCGGGTCGGCGGTGGCGGGTGGGCTGGTGTGCATCGGCACGCCCTTCGCTGGTGAGTGGTTGTCACTTGCTGTTTGTCATCACCGGGCAGGAGTGGCGCTCGGTTCGACCGGTCGGGCACGGTTGTTCCAGAGAGAAACCGCCGGGGTTTTCCAGCGGCGGCCGACAAGGAGGGGATCCGTCATGAAGCTCGATTTCGCTGCGTACTCGCCGGTTTCCGCCGCCGCCCCGGGCGACGACATCATCTGGCCGATGCCGCCGATGTAGTCCTGGCGGCGGGTCTACACGATTCCCCACCTGGGGATTCCGGGCCACGGCACCATCCTCGCTATGTCATGTTCGGTCCATTGCGGCGCGGCATCCGTGCCCTTCGAAATCTGACGGACCGTCAGACATGGATCGTGAACACACCGAAAGGAAACATGCGCACATGACCACGGCCATCGAGACGCCGAAGTGCCTCGTCTGCGACACCGAGTTCGAGGTGCAGGACGACTGGGAGAAGGGCGAGATCGCCGAGTGCGGCGCCTGCGGGCAGGAGCACGAGGTGGTCGAGAAGACCGACGCCTCCGTCCGGGTCGAGCTGGCCCCCGAGGTCGAGGAGGACTGGGGCGAGTGACCTCCTCGGAACCCGAGGTCCTGCTCTCGGTCACCATGCTCCGTCCGGACGAGAAGCTGCTCCTGCAGGCGCTGCGCGCCGAGGGACTGCCGGTCCGGCCGGTACTGCTGGAGGACCTGGCGGAGGTGGTGGCGGGGCACTCGGCCCCGCCCGGCCTCGCCCTGATCAGGAACCTCTCCCATCGTGAGGCGATCGGAGTCGCCAGGCGGCTGGAGTACGTCGGGGTGGAGACCCTGAACCGCGCCGCCACCATCGAGACCTGCAACGACAAGGGCCTGCAGGCCCTGGTCTTCGAGCGGCACGGAGTCCCGCACCCGCTCTCCCGGCACGCGTACAGCTACGCCCAGGTGCGGTCGGCGGTCGAGGAGCTGGGCTGGCCGGCGGTGATCAAGCCGGTCAGCGGCTCCTGGGGCCGCGGGGTGACCCGGATGGCCGACGAGGCCTGCGTGGACGCGTGGGTCGGCGGCCGGGAGTCCGCGGACGCCGGCGGCAAGCTCTTCCCCGTCCTGGTGCAGGAGTACATCGACAAGCCGGGCCACGACCTGCGGGTGGTGGTGGTCGGCCGGACCCCGGTGGTGGCGATCCAGCGGGTCTCGGACGACTTCCGCACCAACACCCACCTCGGCGCCGAGGTGAAGCGGGTGGAGATCACCGACGAGATCGAGAAGCGCTGTGCCCAGGTGGTGGACGCGCTCGGCGACGGCTTCTACGGGGTCGACCTGGTGGAGGACCGCTCCACCGGCGAGCTGCTGGTCCTGGAGGTGAACGCCAACCCGGAGTTCGCGCGCTCCTCCGCCCTGCACGGCGTGAACGTGGCGGGCCTGCTCGCCGCCCATGTGGCCGAAACGTACGGGCGCAGCCTCACGGCTGCGGCCGCGTGAGACGAGACGGATTGCGACGAACCATGGAACTGTTCGACACGGCCACCGTGCTGACCCGGGTACTGACCTCGGGCGTGGTCATGAGCATCGAGAAGAGCGACCGGGAACTGCCCGGTCTGGAACGCCTGTTGACCAAGCAGACCGGCCGCTCCAAGGCCATCCTGCTGAACAGCCGCAGCGGCGCGGTGCACGCGGCGCTGGCCGGCCAGGGCATCGGCCACGGCGACGTGATCAGCGCGCCGGTCCTCGCCGAGCAGGACCGCCGCTTCCTGGCCTGGCTGGGCGTCGAGGTGCGCGAGGAGCGCGCCGACGGCGGCCCGGTCGCCTTCGAGAAGATCACGCTGGACGCCGAGAACGCCGACCGCCTCGGCGAGTTGGCGGCCAAGGCCACCGCGCCGGCGCTGGTGGTGGACCTGACCGGCCTGGGCTTCGGCCCGGCCGCCGCGGTCCTCACCGACGACCCGGAGATCTGGGCCCGCGGCGAGCGGCTGAAGATCTTCGGCGCCTACGACCTGCGCACCATGTGGACCCAGCAGGAGGACGCCGCCGAGCTGGTGCCCGGCGTCCAGTTCAACTACCGGCTCAGCCCGCTGGTCGCCGCCTGCGTCCGGATGGCGCTCGGCCAGGCCGCCCGGCCCCTCACCACCTCCGGAGCCACCACGTGATCACCGACTTCCCCTCACGTCCCCTTCCCCTGCCGAACGCCGACGAACTCGCCGCCGAACTGGCCGCGTTCGGCGGTGACGCGATCATCCCCAAGGACCTGCGCCGCACGCTCTTCCCGGTCATCACCAAGGAGGACGTGTTCAACCTGATGCTGGCCCAGCGGACCGGCCCGGCCAAGGTGGTCGCCGACTTCACCGAGGCCTACCGCCGCTACGTCGGCGCCGAGTACGCGCTGCCCACCGCCAGCGGCACCTCCAGCCTGCACCTGGCCCTGGTCGGCGCGGGCGTGCAGCCCGGCGACGAGGTGCTGGTCCCGGCCTTCACCTTCATCGCCACCGCGCAGGCCGTGGTCGCCGCCCACGCGATACCGGTCTTCGTCGACATCGACCCGCGCACCTACTGCATGGACCCCGAGGCCGCCGCCGCGAAGATCACCCCGCGCACCCGGGCCCTCATGCCGGTCCACGTGCACGGCCTGCCCGCCGACGTCCCGGCCCTGCGCGCCCTCGCCGACCGGCACGGCATCGCCCTGGTCGAGGACGCCTCGCACGCCCACTCGGCGAAGATCGGCGAGCAGGTGGCCGGCTCCTTCGGCGACGCCGCCGGGCAGAGCCTGATGGCCGACAAGAACTTCCCGCTCGGCGGCGAGGGCGGCATCGCCTTCTTCGCCACCGCCGAGGCCCACCAGCGGGCCGCCGACCACCTGGAGCGGCACGGCATCGACTACGGGATGTCCTGGGTGGCCGGCGCGTTCGGCGCCAGCCAGCTCAAGCGGCTGCCGTACTACGACGAGATCCGCGCCCGCAACGCCGCGCTGATCGGCGACGCCCTGGAGGGCACCGGGCTGTTCCACAAGCCGTACGTGCCCGAGGGCCACACCCACGCCTACAACATGTACCGGATCACCCTGACCCCCGAGGCGATCGGCCTGGACGACCTGCCGGTCTGGGCGGTCAAGGAGGCGGTGCACGAGCTGCTGGTCGCCGAGGGCGTCCCGGCCCGCGAGTGGCAGAACACGCCGATCCCCTGCCACCTGCCCTTCCAGCACCGCGCCGGCTTCGGCAACGGCTACCCGTTCACCCTCAACCCGGAGGCCGTGCGCCACCACACCCCGGACGACTTCCCGGTCACCCAGGGCATGCTCGACTCCACCCTGGTGCTCTGCCGCGAGCTGCGCGCCCCGGTCGAGTACGAGCGCGCGCTGCGCTACGCGGACGCCTTCGCCAAGGTGGCCCGCCGACCGGACGCCATCCGCAAGCTGGTCGAGGGCGGCGACTACCGCCGGCCGTACGAGAAGGCGGCCCGCCTTGGCTGACAAGATCCGAGTCGCGGTCGCGGGGGCCAGCGGCTACACGGGCGGCGAGGTGATCCGGCTGCTGCTGGACCACCCGAACGTCGAACTCGCCTTCCTCTCGGCCGAGCGCAGCGCCGGTACCCCGATCGGCGCGGTCCACCCCTGGCTGCGCAACCACCCGGGCGCGGCCGGCCTCAAGTTCCGCCCGCTGGCGGAGCTGGAGGAGGTCGACGTGGCCTTCGGCTGCCTGCCGACCGGCACCCTGCCCGGCAAGCTGCCGCTGCTCGCCGAGCGCGCCAAGCGGGTGCTCAACCTGGCCGGCGACTTCCGGCTGCGCGACCCGCAGGAGGTGCAGGAGTTCTACCCGCGCACCGCCGCCACCCCGATCGAGGAGGAATTCTCCTACTACGTACCCGAGTTGTCGCAGGGCGTGCCGGAGGGCCGGTTCATCAACCTGCCGGGCTGCATGGCGGTGGCGACCATCTACGCGCTCTACCCGCTGTTCGCCGAGCAGCTGGTCGAGCCGCAGGTCGTGGTCGACGCCAAGACCGGCTCCAGCGGCGGCGGCCGCGGCTCCAGCGAGCAGCCCGCCGAGCGCTCCGGCAACTTCCGGGTGCACAAGCTGCACGGGCACCGGCACACCCCGGAGATCCGCCAGGCGATCGCCGAGTTCACCGGCACCGCGCCGGAACTGCGGTTCTCCACCCACAGCCTGGACGTGCCGCGCGGCATCATGGTCACCGCCTACAGCCGGCTCAGGCCCGGCACCGCCGCCCTGGACGTCAAGCGGGCCTACGCCAAGGCGTACGTCGGCAAGCCCTTCGTCCGGGTCCGCCCGGCGCCCAAGGCGCCGCAGGACTTCCCGATGCTCAAGGCGGTCAACGGCTCCAACGTCGCCGAGGTGGCGGTCGCGGTCAAGGGCGAGCAGTGCGTCGCCGTCGCCGCGCTGGACAACCTGATCAAGGGCGCAGCCGGGCAGGCGATCCAGGCGATGAACCTGATCAGCGGCTTCGACGAGGCCGCCGGACTGCCGCGGACGGCGGTGTCGCCGTGAAGCCGCTCTACGTGGTCAAGGTCGGCAGCGCCACCCTCGACCGGGGCGACATCCACGCGGAGCTCGCCGAACTGGTCGGCCGCGGCGCCCGGGTGCTGCTGGTCTCCGGCGGCGCGGTCGGCATCGAGCGGCACTACGCCGCGATCGGCCGCGCCATGCCGGAGCTGCGCCTGGCCAACGGCGACGCGGTCCGCTACTGCCCGCCCGAGGAGATGGCCCACCTGGTCGACGCGTACGAGCGGGTCACCCTGCCGGCCGTCGAGCAGGGCCTGCGGGCGCTGGGGGTGAGCGTCTTCACGGCGGTCGCCGCCCGCGGCGGCCTGGTCTCCGGCCGGGCCAACCGGCCGCTGAAGGCGGTCACCGCGAGCGGGAAGGCCACCGTGGTCCGCGACCACCGGGCCGGCGTGCCGACCGAGGTGGACACCGTCCGGCTGAACGCCCTGCTGGACGCCTACGACGTGGTCTGCCTCTCCCCACCGGTCCGCGACGAGGCCGGCGGCGCCCCGCTCAACGTGGACGCCGACGTGCTCGCCGCCGCCCTCTCCAACGCCCTGGACGCCGACCACCTGCGCCTGGTCACCGGCACCGCCGGACTGCTCACCGACCCGAAGGACCCGGCGTCCACGCTGCGCCACGCCCACCCGGGCGAGGCCGGACAGTACGCCGGCGGCCGGATGCGGCAGAAGGTCCGCGCCGCCGAACTCGCCCTGGACGGCGCGGCGGACGTGGCCATCACCGGCCCGCACACGATGGCCGACCCGAGCGGCTGGACCCGCTTCTGGCGCACCCCCGCGCCCGAGCCGGACCTCACCCTGCTCGGCCGCGCGGTCGGCGTCCCCTCGGTCTCCGGCGACGAGCGCGAGCTCGCCGCGTACCTGGTCCAGTGGTGCGCCGAGCACGGCATCGAGGCCCGGATCGACGAGGCCGGGAACCTGGTCGCCACCCGCGGCGACGGCATCCGCCGGCTGCTGCTGCTCGGCCACCTGGACACCGTGCCGCACCGCTGGCCGGTCGAGTGGCGCGGCGGCGAACTGCACGGCCGCGGCAGCGTCGACGCCAAGGGCAGCCTGGTGAACTTCCTCCAGGTGCTGGCCGAGGCGGAGGTCCCCGAGGACGGGCAGCTGCGGGTGGTCGGCGCGGTCGAGGAGGAGATCTCCTCCTCCAAGGGCGCCTTCCACGCCCGCGACCACTACCCGGCCGACGCGGTGGTGATCGGCGAGCCCAGCGGCGCCCGGAAGCTGACCCTCGGCTACTTCGGCCTGTTCAAGCTGCGGGTCACCGCCGAGGTGGCCAGCGGCCACTCCGCCGGGATGGACGCGGTCTCCGCGCCGGACGCCCTGATCCGGGTCCTGGAGGACATCCGCGCCTCGGTGGAGAAGGAGGCCTCGGACGCGCTCAGCGCCGTGATCGACATCCGCTGCGAGACCGGCCCGGCCAGCCACCGCGCGGTCGGCGTCCTCAACTTCCGCGTCCCGCCGCTCGCCGACCTGGCGGCCCTCAAGGACGCCGCCCTGGGCCACGCCCGCGAGGGCGTCGCCGTCGAGGTGCTGCGCGCCACCCCCGGCCACGCCGGCCCGCGCACCACCCCGCTGGTCAAGGCCTTCACCCGGGCCTTCGGCCAGGCCGACATCCGTCCCACCTACGTCGTGAAGAAGGGCACCTCGGACATGAACACCCTCGCCACCACCTGGCGCGACGTGCCGATGGTCGCCTACGGCCCGGGCGACTCCGCGCTCGACCACACCGACGTCGAGCACCTCACCGCCGAGGACCACCGGCTCGCCCGCACCGTCCTCGCCGACGCCGTCCGCCGCTGGTTCGAGGGCGGTGCCCGATGACCGTCACCGTCGACGCCCCCGTCGACCTCGCCGCCCGGGCCGCCGAGGCCCGCCGGCTGGTCGTCGACATGGCCGCGAGCCCGCGCGGCTGCCACCTCGGCGGCAGCCTCTCGGTGCTGGACGTCCTGATCGCCGCCCTGCACCGGGCCTCGCTCGGCGACGGCACCGAGGTGGTGCTCAGCAAGGGCCACGCCGCGGCCGGCCTGTACGCCGCCCTGCACGTCTCCGGCATCCTCCCCGAGAACCCGGCGCCGCTGTACGGGCAGCTCGGCCACCCGTACACCGGCCACCCCGGCCCCAAGGTGCCCGGCGTGCGCTTCCCGACCGGCAGCCTCGGCCACGGCGTCCCGTACGCCGCCGGCTGGGCGATGGCCCGCCGGCTCGGCGGACTGCCGGGCCTGGGCATCGCGGTGGCCGGCGACGGCGAGCTGCAGGAGGGCCTGGTCTGGGAGACCTGCCAGGTCGCCGCCGCCCAGCGGCTCGGCAACTTCGTCCTGGTGGTGGACCGCAACGGCGGCCAGAACGACGGCATGGTGGCCGACATCTCCCCGCTGCCCGACCTGGCCGCCCGCTTCGCCGCCTTCGGCTTCGACACCGTCGAGGTGGACGGGCACGACCTGGCCCGCCTCGGCGAGGTGTTCGGCGCCGACCGCACCGGCGCCGAGCGGCCGCTCGCGGTGATCGCCGACACCGTCAAGGGCAAGGGCGTCCCCGCGGTGGAGGGAAAGGCCGGCTCGCACTACGTGACCATCGACGCCGCGCGCGCCGCCAAGTGGAAGCGACTGATCCGATGACCGCCTCGACCCTCTCCGGCCGCGACGCCTACCGCCACGAACTGGCCGACCTCGCCGCCGAGGACCCCGCGCTGCTCTGTCTGGAGGCCGACCTGGGCGGCAAGGGCCACCCCTTCCAGGCGGCCCACCCGGAGCGCTTCTTCAACCTCGGCATCGCCGAGGGCGCCATGGTCGACATGGCCACCGGGCTGGCCTCCGCCGGGTACAAGCCCTTCGTCTCCACCTTCGCGCCGTTCGCCGCACTGCGCGCCGCCGAGAGCCTCAAGCTCACCCTCGGCTACCTGAACGCCGGTGTCACCGTGGTGGCACCGTACGCGGGCGTCTCCGGCGCCTGGTTCGGCACCACCCACCACTGCCTGGAGGACCTGGCGGTGCTCCGCTCGATCCCCGGCGTCACCATCGCCGCGCCCTACGGCGAGGCGGAGACCCGGGCGGTGGTCCGGGCCGCGGCCTCCTCCGGCCGCCCGCACTACATCCGCACCGGCCGCAACGCGGTCTACGACAGCCTCCCGTTCGACGGCGAGCTGCCCGGACCGGTCACCTGGGACCACCGCGGCGAGCCCGACGCGACCGTGCTGGTCTCGGTCGGCGAGGAGGGCACCCGGCTCGCCCTGGAGGCCCGCGAGCGCCGCCCCGAGCTCGGCCACGCCCACCTGGTCTACCTCGACCACGCCCACCTGACCCTGGCCGCCGAGGAGTTGGCGACCACCGCCGGCCGCCTGGTGGTGGTCGAGGAGCACCGTGCCGAGGGCGGCGCCGCCGAGGCGCTGGCCCTGCTGCTGCCCGGCCGCGAGGTGGTCGGCGTCAACGCCGGCCACGCCTGGCCCACCCAGGGCGGCGACCACCACGAGGTGATGGCCCAGCTCGGCCTCGACCTGCCCGCGGTCCTCGCCGCGACCCTCTGAACTTCCGCTTCCCGAAAGGACTTTCCCATGCACATCGTGATGGTGGAGTGCAACCCGAACGGCATCGCCGGCATCGCCAACGCCCTGCGCCTCGGCCACCGGGTCACCCTGGTCACCGCCGACCCCGACTTCTACCTGAACGCCTCCCCGCTGGCCGCCGACGCCTACGCGCACCCCAACTGCGAGGTGGTGAAGAGCGCCGACGCCTTCTCCATCGACGCGCTGGAGCAGCTGGTCAAGGAGATCCACGCGGCCCACCCGGTGGACGGCGTCACCACCTACAGCGAGTACCACACCGTGCACGCCGCCACCGTGGCCCGCGCGCTCGGCCTGCCCGGCCTCAGCGTCGAGGGTGCGCTCAACGCCCGCCACAAGCACCGCACCCGGCTCGCCCTGCGCGGCGCCGAGGGCGTCCGCCAGCCGCGCTTCGCGCACGTCGAGGACCCGGCCGGGATCGAGGCCGCGATCCGCGAGGTCGGCTTCCCGTGCGTGGTGAAGCCCTCCGACGGCACCGCCAGCCTGCACGTGCTGCACCTGACCAACGAGGACGAGCTGCAGGCCTACCTCGCCGAGCTGGCGAAGGTCTCCGACTACGGCCGGGGCGTCACCCGGATCCCCGACCTGCTGGTCGAGGAGTTCGTCACCGGCGAGCTGGTCTCGGTCGAGGCCTGCGTGCTGGCCGACGGCACCGTGGTCAACCTCGGCATCACCGACCGCACCCTGAGCGGCTTCCCGTACTTCATCGAGATGGGCGCCACCTACTTCGCCGACCACCCGCTGCGCGAGCCGCTGTTCGCCATGAACGAGAAGGTGCTGGCCGGCCTCGGCATCGACTTCGGCTTCATCCACACCGAGTACTTCCTCACCCCCGAGGGCCCGGTGCTCTGCGAGGTCAACGGCCGCCTGGTCGGCGGGATCGTGCCCGGCCTGATGAAGATCTCCTGCGGCGTCGACCCGTACCTGGAGGTGATCCGCCAGGCCCTCGGCGAGACCCCCGAGCTGCCGTTCCCCGGCGAGGTGATCGCCACCGGCCGCTGGTTCGGCTCGCCGGTCGAGGGCGTGCTGGAGTCGATCGACTTCGCCGCCGTCGAGGAGCTGCCCGGCTTCCACGAGGCGCTCAGCTACCGGGCCGCCGGCCGCCAGGTCTCCAAGCTCTCCACCAGCAACTTCGACTGGCTGGGCCACCTGGTCTTCACCGGCACCGACCGCGACCAGGCGCACGGCCGCGCCGAGGCCGCCCTGGACCGGATCGACGTCCAGGTCTCGGTCAAGGTCGCCCGATGACCGCCCGCTCGGTGCTCCGCCGGGTCGCCATTCCCAGCCTGGACCGCGAGCAGCTGTACGACGTGGACATCGAGGACGGCGTCTTCACCCGGATCGAGCCGGTCGACCGCCGCGCCGACCAGCCCGGACCGATCACCGAACTGTGGCCCGGCTACGTCGAGGCGCACGCCCACCTGGCGCTGCCCGCCAACTTCGACGACTCGCTGGACGACCCGCGGATCAGCGCCCTGTCGTACCTGTACCACGGTGTCACCCACGTCGCCGACCTGTTCGGCTTCCCGCTGCTGAAGTCCCGCTGGGAGGCCGGCGCGGCCGCCTCCGCCCACCCGTACCCGGAACTGGTGCACTGCGGCTACGCCGCCACCGCCACCCGGGACGCGATGGGCCTGACCGGGCACGGCGTGGAGTTCCCCTCCCCGGTCTTCATGCTCGGCATGGAGGAGGACCTCGCCGACGTGCTGCACGCCAACCGGGCGCGCGGCGGCACCTTCCTCAAGGTGATGTTCACCGACGGCACCGAGCAGCCCGAGATGGAGGCCCGGTTCTCCCGGCTCTCGCCCAAGGTGCTGGAGCACACCGAGCGGGTCACCCGCGAGCAGGGCGTCCCCGCCGTCCTCGACTGCAACACCCGCGAGGAGGTGCTGGAGGCGTACCGGATCGGCTTCCGGCTCTTCGCCCACCCGGTACGGGACTTCGTGCTCAGCGACGAGGACTGGGACCTGCTGGCCGACGCCCGCTTCGTCACCACGCTCAGCGGGCTGCGCCCGATGGTGATGGAGCGCGCGGAGTTCGAGGCCGAGTACGGCCGCCCCGGCTTCCTCGCCACCCAGGACGGGGCCAACCTGGAGTTCGTCCAGGCGATCGAGGAGCCCTACGGCATCCAGTACAAGTGCCAGGACACCCGCACCGCCGCCCTGCGGGTGATGCGCGAGAACAACCTCGCCGCCCTGCGCCGCGGCCGGATGCTGGTCGGCACCGACTGCGGCAACACCGGCGCCTTCCACGGCTACAGCCTGCTCGGCGAACTCGACCTGCTGGCCGGCGAGTCGGCCGACCCGGAGCTGCGGCACGGCATCCGGCACGCCGCCACCGTCGACAACTGGCACTTCTTCCACCGCCTCGCGCAGCGCGAGGCCGGCGCCCACCCGATCGCGGTCGGCGCCCCCGCCACCTACAACCTGTTCGCCGCCGCCCGCGGCGCCGACGACACCCCGCTCTCCACCCTGCCGGACGCCACCGTGGTGGCCGGCACCCCGGTCGACCGCGCCGCGATCGCCCGGGAGATCCGCACCCTCCGCGACTCGGCATCGACAGGAAAGGTCGTGCTGTGAACAGCCAACTGAGGCGCACCCTCTGGGGCATCAACCTGGGCATCGCGCTCGCCCACGTCGGCAACTACATCTGGTTCCCGCTGCTGGTCTCCACCCTCGGCACCGCGTACAGCGGCTTCTGGGCCGGCTTCGTGATGTTCCTGACCTACGTCGGCCGGCTCGCCTCCACCTTCAGCTACGAGGGGCTGGCCCAGCGGCTCGGCGTCCGCGGCTCGGTGATCGCCGGTGTCGCCCTCGAAGCGCTCGCCCTGTGGGGCATGGGCTTCGTGGACGGCGTCCCGCTCTACAGCGTGCTGGCCTTCCTGATCGGCTTCGGCTCGGGCATGTCCTTCCCCGGCCTGAAGAACATCCTCTCCGCCTTCCCCGAGGCCGACCGGCCCAAGGCCTTCTCCGCCTTCCAGATGTCCTGCCAGCTCGGCGCGATCGGCGGCGCCCTGGCCGGCGGCCTGTTCCTGCACGTCGACCTGAAGGTGCTGTTCACCACCGTCTTCGCGCTGTTCGCGGTGTACTGCCTGGCCGCCGTGTTCGTGATCCCCGCCGACACCACGCCCACCGCCGAGGACACCCGGCGGGCGCCGCTGTTCAGCCTCGCCGTCCTCAAGGGCATCCGGCTCGGCGGCGGCGGACGGTACTTCGTCCTCTCCAGCGTCTTCTGGCTGCTGTCGATCAGCTTCCTGGTCGGCATCCCGCTGCACATGCAGGAGTACGCCCACGGCCTGCCGATCTCCATGCCGTTCTGGATCACCGGGATCACCCTGCTGCTGCTCCAGTTCCCGGTGCTGCGCCTGCTCAACAAGCACCTGCAGCCCGGCCAGGTGATGGCCGTCGGCTTCGCCGCGATGACCGCCGCCTACCTGCTGTTCGGCGCCGGACGCAGCGCGCTCTGGGTGGTCGTCGGCTGCTTCGTGGTGGTCTTCGGCGACATCCTGTTCACCCCGTCCTTCGACCTGTGGGTGGCCAAGCAGATGCCGCGTGAGAACCTCTCCCGCGCGATGGGCTCGATGCACTTCTTCCGCAGCTTCGGGAACATGGTCGGCACCCTTGCCGCCGGTGCGCTCTACGACCTGGCCAACACCACCGGCATCCCCGGACTCAACTGGTACGTGGTCGCCGCGATCGCCGTCGGCTGCGCCCTGTTCAGCCTGGCCGGCGCCCGCCGCGAGGCCGCTCCCGCCCCCGGCGAGCCGGCCCGCGAGCTCGCCGAGCAGGCAGCCTGAGTCCTTGTCCGCCAGAGCCGAGAAGAGCGAGGCCGTGACCCCGGCACCCACCCTCCCGCCGCGAGGCGAGACCCACGTCTGGTTCGGCGGCACCACCGCCGCCGAACCGGAGCGGGACCTGGCCCTGCTCCCGGCCGACGAGCGGGAGCGGGCCCTGCGCCACGGCTCCACCGCCGACCGGGCCCGGTGCGCCGCCGCCTGGGCCGGCACCCGGCGGATCCTGGCCCGCTACCTCGGCGCCGACCCGGCCGCGCTCCGCCTGGAGCGCACCGGCGCCGCCCGCTGGTCCACCCCCGGACCGGACGGCACCCCGGTCCACCTCAGCGTGGCCCGCGCCGACGGCAGCTGGCTGCTCGCCCTCGCGGTCGGCGACCCGGTCGGCGCCGACCTGGAGCGGATCCGCCCGCTCGACACCGAAGGACTGGCCGCCCACTGCCTCGCCCCCGAGGAGCGGTCCTGGCTGGCCGGCCTGCCGGACGGCGAACACACCGACGCCTTCCTGCGCGCCTGGACCCGCAAGGAGGCCCTGCGCAAGGCCGCCGACCTGCCCCGCACCGCCCCCCGGCACCTCCCGGTCGCCGCCGACCGGCCCGGCCCGGTCACCCTCGCCGCCCCCCACCCCGGCGACGGCTGGACCGTGGACGACCTGCCCGCCGCCCCCGACGAACGCGCCGCACTGGCCCGACCCGCCCACTGCACAGGGCCGTTGAGCCGCTTCCACGCCACCGTCTGACCGACCCCCGATGATGGACACCATGGACCTGCGCATCTTCACCGAGCCCCAGCAGGGCGCCTCGTACGACACCCTGCTGCGGGTCGCGACGACCGCCGAACAGCTCGGCTACGACGGCTTCTTCCGCTCCGACCACTACCTGCGGATGGGCGACGCGGACGGCCTGCCCGGCCCCACCGACGCCTGGATCACGCTGGCCGGCCTGGCCCGCGAGACCTCCCGGATCCGCCTCGGCACCCTGATGACCGCCGGCACCTTCCGCCTCCCCGGGGTGCTCGCGATCCAGGTCGCCCAGGTCGACGCGATGAGCGGCGGCCGGATCGAACTCGGCCTCGGCGCCGGCTGGTTCGAGGCCGAGCACAAGGCCTACGGCATCCCCTTCCCGGACCGGCGGATCGACCGGCTGGAGGAGCAGCTGGCCATCGTCACCGGCCTGTGGGAGACCAAGCTCGGCGACACCTTCGACTTCGCCGGCCGCTACTACCGGCTGGCCGACTCGCCCGCCCTGCCCAAGCCCTTCCAGGACCGCGTCCCGGTCATCGTCGGCGGCATGGGCCCGTCCCGCACGCCCGCCCTGGCGGCCCGCTACGCCGACGAGTTCAACCTCCCGTTCGCCCCGCTGGACGCCACCCGCACCCAGATCGGCCGGGTCCGGGCCGCCGCCGAGGAGCGCGGCCGCGACGCCGACTCCCTGGTGTACTCCAGCGCCCTGGTCGCCTGCGTCGGCCGCGACGACGCCGAGGTCGCCCGCCGGGCCGCCGCGATCGGCCGCGAGGTCGAGGAGCTGAAGGCCAACGGCCTGGCCGGCACCCCCGACGAGGTGGTCGAGAAGATCGGCCGCTACCGCGAGGCCGGCAGCGGCCGGATCTACCTCCAGATCCTCGACCTCGACGACCTCGACCACCTGGCGCTGATCGCCGACCGGGTCGGCGCGCAGCTGACCTGACCCGCCCGCCACCCTCCGCGAACCCGTGGACGCAGCCGGCCACGGGGTCCGTCCCGGTTCGCGGTGGGTCGGGTGGTGGGTCATCGTGGGACGGAGGTGAGTCCCATGCCCGAGATCGCCCTGCAGATCGACATCGCGGCGTCCCGCTCCCGCCTGCTGGCGGCCCTGGACACCCACGACGGCCTGACCGCCTGGTGGACCACCGGCGTCTCCCGGGACGGCGACGACCTCCTGTTCGAGTTCCCGGACACCCCGGAGCCGTTCCGGTTGCGCCGGGACCGCGCCGACGAGGACCGGGTCGCCTGGACCAGCGTCGGCGCCTTCCCGCCCGACTGGCTGGACACCACCGTCACCTGGGACCTCTTCGACCACCCGGACGACCCGCACCGCACCCGCCTGCTCTTCCGCCACCTCGGCTGGCGCCCGGACACCGAGCGCACCGTCCCGATGGTCGCCGGCACCTGGGCCGAGCTGCTGGTGCGGTTGAAGGACTACGTCCAGAGCGGCAAGGTCCAGCCGTACTTCGTCCCCCGGGTCCACGCCCACCAGCACACCGACTGACCCCCGACCCGTCCCTCCTGGGAGGCGCCATGCCCGAGGTGACCGAACGCTATCTCCCCGGCACCCCGTGCTGGGTCGACCTGATGGCGAAGAACCAGCAGGAGGCCCTCGACTTCTACCGCGACGTGTTCGGGTGGCAGGGCGAGGTCGGCCCGGCGGAGTTCGGCGGCTACACGGTGTGCACGCTGAACGACCGTCCGGTCGCGGGCATCGGCCAGGCGGAGGCGCCGGACGGCGCGCCGCCGCCGCCGACCGTCTGGACCACGTACCTGGCCACCGAGGACGCCGACGCCGCACTCGCCGCGATCACCGCGAACGGCGGCACCTCGCTGACCCCGGTGCTGGAGGTCGGCGACACCGGCCGGATGCTGGTGGCGCTGGACCCGACCGGCGCCGTGTTCGGTCTGTGGCAGCCGGTGGAGTTCCCGGGCGCCCAGGTGGTCAACGAGCCCGGGGCGCTCACCTGGAACGAGCTGCACACCACCGACCCGGACGTCGCGCGGGCCTTCTACGAGGCGGCGCTGTCCGTGGCCACCCCGCCGATGGAGGGCGCGCACCACTACTGGCAGTTCGCGGTGAACGCCCGCACGGTCGGCGGCCTGTGCCCGCTGGACCCGGAGTCCCCGGCGGGCACCCCCTCGCACTGGCTGACCTACTTCGCGGTGGACGACACCGACTCCACCGTGGACGCCCTGGTCAGGCGGGGCGGCTCGGTGCTCGTCCCGCCCGCCGACTCGCCGTGGGGCCGGGTGGCCCGGGTCCGGGACCCGCAGGGCGCCGCCTTCGCGGTCATCCGGTCGACCTAGCGCGCGACGCGCCAGGCGCGCCGGGAATGGCGATTCGTACGCCGCCCGCGGGTGAGACTGCAGACATGCTGGGACTTCCGGATCACATCCGCGCCTTCCTGTTCGACCTGGACGGCGTCCTCACGCAGACCGCCAAGGTGCACGCGGCCGCCTGGAAGGACATGTTCGACTCCTTCCTGCGGGCGGAGGCCGCCCGGGACGGCGAGGAGTTCGTCCCGTTCGACCCGATCGTCGACTACGACCGCTACGTGGACGGCCGGCCGCGGCTCGACGGCACCCGCACCTTCCTCGCCGCCCGCGGCATCGACCTGCCCGAGGGCACCCCGCAGGACCCGCCGGGCACCCGTTCGGTCAACGGCCTGAGCAGCGCCAAGAACGACACCGTGCTGCGCATGATCCGCGAGCAGGGCGTGCAGCCCTACTCGGGTTCGGTGGAGTACCTGCACCGGCTGCGGGTGCTCGGCCTGCCGCGCGCGGTGGTGTCGTCCAGCGCCAACTGCAAGGACGTACTGCGCGCCGCGGGCATCGACGGGCTGTTCGAGGTGGTGGTGGACGGGCTCACGGCCCGCCGCGACGGCCTGGCCGGCAAGCCCGCGCCGGACACCTACCTGGCCGCCGCGCGGCAGCTCGGCGTGGAGCCCGGGCACGCCGCGGTCTTCGAGGACGCGCTGGCCGGCGTCGAGTCCGGCCGGGCCGGCGGCTTCGGCGCCGTGGTCGGCGTGAACCGCACCGGCCAGGCGGACGCGCTGCGCGCGCACGGCGCCACCGTCGTCGTCGACGACCTGGCCGACCTGGTCCCCGGGGAGGCGTCGTGACCACCCCCGACCCCTTCGCGGTCGACCCCTGGGGCGTCGTCGAGCACGGCTTCGACCTGGCCGGGCAGGCCCGCGCCGAGTCGGTGTTCGCGCTGTCCAACGGGCACATCGGGCTGCGCGGCAACCTGGACGAGGGCGAGCCGCACGGCCTGCCCGGCACCTACCTGAACGGCGTCTTCGAGCTGCGCCCGCTGCCGTACGCGGAGAGCGGCTACGGCTTCCCCGAGTCGGGCCAGAGCGTCATCAACGTCATCAACGGGAAGCTGATCCGGCTGCTGGTCGACGACGAGCCGTTCGACCTGCGGTACGGCGAGGTGCGCGGCCACCAGCGCAGCCTGGACTTCCGCGAGGGCCTGCTGCGGCGCAGCGCCGAGTGGACCTCGCCGGCCGGGCGGACCGTCCGGATCTCCTCGCAGCGGATGGTCTCGCTCACCCAGCGGGCGGTCGCCGCCGTCGAGTACACGGTGGAGGCGGTCGACGGCCCGGTCCGGATCGTGGTCCAGTCCGAGCTGGTCGCCAACGAGCAGCTGCCGCTCGGCGACGGCGATCCGCGGGCCGCAGCGGTCCTGGAGGCGCCGCTGGCCGCGGAGTTGCGGCACGCGGCCGGCAGCAAGGCGGTGCTGGTGCACCGGACCCGGTTCAGCGGGCTGCGGGTCGCGGCCGGCATCGACCACGTGATCGAGGGCCCGGGCCGGGTGGACACCACCGCCGAGTGCTCCGAGGACCAGGCCCGGATCACCGCCACCACCGTGCTGAAGGCGGGGGAGCGGCTGCGGCTGGTGAAGTTCATCGCGTACGGCTGGTCGGCGACCCGCTCGCTGCCCGCCGTCCGCGACCAGGTGGAGGCCGCGCTGACCGCCGCCCGGTACACCGGCTGGGACGGACTGGTCGACGAGCAGAAGGAGTACCTGGGCCGGTTCTGGTCGGACAGCGACATCGAGATCGAGGGCGACGTCGAGCTGCAGCAGGCGGTCCGCTTCGCGCTCTTCCACGTCCTGCAGGCCGGTGCCCGCAGCGAGGAACGGGCCATCCCCGCCAAGGGGTTGACCGGGCCCGGCTACGACGGGCACAGCTTCTGGGACACCGAGACCTTCGTGCTGCCGGTGCTCACCTACTGCCTGCCGGCGGCGGTCAACCAGGCGCTGCGCTGGCGGCACACCACGCTCCCGATGGCCCGTGACCGGGCCGCCCAACTCGGCTTGGCCGGAGCGGTGTTCCCGTGGCGGACGATCCGCGGCGAGGAGTGCTCGGGGTACTGGCCGGCCGGCACCGCGGCGTTCCACATCGGGGCGGACATCGCGCGGGCGGTGGTCCGCTACGTCCGGGCCACCGGCGACCTGGAGTTCGAACGGGCCTACGGCCTGGAGCTGTTGGTGGAGACCGCCCGGATGTGGCGCTCGCTCGGCCACCACGACGCGGGCGGCCGGTTCCGGATCGAGGGCGTCACCGGGCCGGACGAGTACAGCGCGGTCGCCGACAACAACGTGTTCACCAACCTGATGGCGCAGTCCAACCTGCGCAGCGCCGCGGAGAGCGCCACCCGGCACCAGTTCGAGGCGGCGGCGCTCGGCGTGGACACCGAGGAGGCGGCCGCCTGGCGGGACGCCGCCGACAAGATGTTCATCCCCTACGACGAGAAGCTCGGCGTCCACCCGCAGGCCGACGGCTTCACCGACCACCAGCTGTGGGACTTCGAGGGCACCCCGCCGGAGAAGTACCCGCTGCTGCTGCACTACCCGTACTTCGACCTGTACCGCAAGCAGGTGGTCAAGCAGGCCGACCTGGTGCTCGCCATGCAGGTGCGCGGCGACGCCTTCACGCAGGAGCAGAAGGTCCGCAACTTCAACTACTACGAGCGGCTCACCGTCCGGGACTCCTCGCTCTCCGCCTGCACCCAGGCGGTGATCGCCGCCGAGGTCGGCCAGCTCGACCTGGCCTACGACTACACCGCCGAAGCCGCCCTGATGGACCTGCGCGACCTCGGCGGCAACACCCGCGACGGCCTGCACATGGCCTCCCTGGCGGGCGCCTGCATCGCCCTGGTGGCCGGCTTCGGCGGCCTGCGCGACCACGACGAGCACCTCTCCTTCCGGCCCAAGCTCCCCTCCGGGCTGCAGCGCCTCGCGTTCTCCATGGCGGTGCGCGAGCACCTGCTGCGGATCGACATCACCCACGCCACCACCACGTACACGCTGCTCCGCGGCGGGGTGCTGCCGATCCTGCACGAGGGCGAGTCGCTGCGGGTCGAGAAGGGCCGGCCGGTCACCCGGCCCACCCCGACCCCGGAGGCCCCGCCCGAGCGGGCCGTCCAGCCGCCCGGCCGGGAGCCGGCCCGCCGGCACGGCCAGGCCGGTGTCCAGGTCGGCACCGTCGACCACCTCCCCGCAGAGTGAGGCGCTGAACTCCGGACAGTACGGGCCCGCCCGGCGCCGCCTCCCGGTCGCGCGGGCCCGGTGTCCCTAGGCTGGCCGGCATGGTGACCGTGGCCGAGCAGATCGTCGAAGTCCTCCGGCAGGCCGGCGTCGAGCGCGTGTACGGCGTGGTGGGCGACAGCCTCAACCCGCTGGTCGACGCGATCCGCCGCACCGAGGGCATCTCCTGGGTGCACGTCCGCAACGAGGAGGCCGGCGCCTTCGCGGCCGCCGCCGAGGCCCAGCTCACCGGACGGCTCGCGGTCTGCGCCGGCTCCTGCGGGCCGGGCAACACCCACCTGATCCAGGGCCTGTACGACGCGCAGCGCAGCGGCGTCCCGGTGCTCGCCCTCGCCTCGCACATCCCGTCCGGGCAGATCGGCACCGGTTTCTTCCAGGAGACCCACCCCGAGCGGGTGTTCACCGACTGCAGCAGCTGGTGCGAGATGCTCTCCACCCCCGCCCAGCTGCCCCGGCTGCTCCGGGTCGCCGTCCAGCACGCCCTCGGCGCCCGCGGCGTCTCCGTCCTCGCCTTCCCCGGCGACGTCGCCGCGCTGCCCGCCGCCGGGCCGACCGGCGAGTCCCGCTTCCTCACCGAACCCGGCACCGTCCAGCCGCCCGCCGGGCAGCTCACCGCCCTCGCCGAGGCGCTCAACGACGCCGAGAAGGTCGCGGTCTTCGCCGGCGCCGGCGTCCGCGGCGCCCACGCCGAGGTGATGGAGCTCGCCGGGCTGCTCAACGCCCCCGTCGGGCACTCGCTGCGCGGCAAGGAGTGGATCCAGTACGACAACCCGTACGACGTCGGGATGAGCGGACTGCTCGGCTACGGCGCCTGCCACGAGGCGCTGCACGAGGCCGACCTGGTCCTGCTGCTGGGCACCGACTTCCCGTACGACTCCTTCCTGCCGCGCACCCGCACCGTCCAGATCGACCACGACCCCACCCGGCTCGGCCGCCGCACCCCGCTCGAACTCGCCGTCCACGGCGACGTCGGCGCCACCCTGCGGGCCGTCCTGCCGCGGCTGGAGCAGAAGAAGGACCGGTCTTTCCTCGACGGGATGCTCGACAAGCACTGCAAGGCGCTGGAGACCGTCGTCGGCGCCTACACCCGCGACATCGCCGGGCACCGGCCGATCCACCCCGAGTACGTCGCCTCCGTCCTCGACGAACTCGCCTCCGACGACGCCGTGTTCACCGTCGACACCGGGATGTGCAACGTCTGGGCGGCCCGCTACCTCACCCCCAACGGCCGCCGCCGGGTGATCGGCTCCTTCCTGCACGGCTCGATGGCGAACGCCCTGCCGCACGCGATCGGCGCCCAACTCGCCTTCCCCGAGCGGCAGATCGTCTCGATGTCCGGCGACGGCGGGATCGGCATGCTGCTCGGCGAGCTGCTCACCGTCGCCAAGTACCGGCTGCCGGTGAAGACCGTGGTCTTCAACAACGGCGCGCTCGGCATGATCAAGCTGGAGATGCTGGTCAGCGGCTACCCCGAGTCCGAGATCGACAACGGCGACGTCGACTACGCCGCCATCGCCCGGGCCTGCGGGGTGCCCGCCGAACGGGTCACCGACCCGGTGAGGCTGCGCGAGGTGCTGGCCGACGCGCTCTCCCGGCCGGGCCCGGTCCTGGTCGACGTGGTCACCGACCCCAACGCGCTCTCCATCCCGCCGCACATCACCGCCGCCCAGCTCAAGGGCTTCGCCCTGGCGGCCGGCCGCACCGTGCTGTCCGGCGGCGTCGGCCGGATGATCGACCTGGCCCGCTCCAACCTGCGCAACATCCCCCGGCCCTAAGGGAGGTCCGCACCCTCCGGGGCGTCCGGGACGTCCGCCGCGCGGTCGCCGTGGCTCAGCAGCAGGGTGCGCAGGATCGCGGCGAGTTCGTCCTGCCGGTCCTCGTCCAGCGCGGCCAGGATGCGCCGCTCGTTGTCGAGGTGGGCGGCGACCGCGTGGTCGATCAGGTCGAGGCCGGCGGGAGTGAGGGCGACCAGGACGGTGCGCCGGTTGTCCGGGTCCAGCTCGCGGGTGACGTAGCCCTTGGCGACCAGTCGGTCGAGCCGGTTGGTCACCGCCCCCGAGGTCACCATGGACGAGCGGGCCAGCGCGCCGGCCGTCATGCCCTCCGGCGACCCGGCCCGGCGGAGCGTGGCGAGCACGTCGAACTCCCCCCGTTCCAGGCCGAACTCGGCGAAGAGCGCCTTGAGTTCGCGTTCGGCGATGCGGGTCAGCCGGGAGAGCCGGCCGAGCACCCGCATGGGCGAGGCGTCGAGGTCCGGACGGGCCCGGGCCCACTGCTCCAGGACGAGGTCGAGGGCGTCCCGCTCGTCGGCGTGCCGGTCCATGAGGAAACCTCTCAACGCTGAACTGTTTGACACCAAGGTATCAGTCTCCCTACCGTCATCAACGTTGAACATTTCAACGTTGAGAGGTCTTCCCATGGCTTCCGCACCACGCCGCGGCACCGCCGCGGTGACCGCCCTGACCGCCACCGTCCCGATCAGCTGGGGCACCACCTACCTGGTCACCAGCCAGTACCTCCCGCCCGGATTCCCCCTGGTGTCCGGCGTGATCCGGGCCCTCCCCGCCGGGCTGGTCCTGCTCGCCGCCACCCGGACGCTGCCGCACGGACCCTGGCGCCTGCGCTCGGCCGTGCTCGGCGTGCTCAACATCGGCGCACCCTTCGCGCTGCTCTTCGCCGCCGCCTACCGGCTGCCCGGCGGCGTCGCCTCGACGCTCTTCGCCGTCCAGCCACTGCTGGTCGCCGCCCTGGCGCTGCTGCTGCTCGGCGAACGGCCCACCGGCCGACAGCTCGGCTGGGGCCTGGCCGGCGTGGCGGGCGTCGGGCTGATCGTGCTGCGCGGCCGGCTCGCCTTCGACCCCGCCGGCGTGCTGGCCGGCCTGGCGGCAGCCGGAGTGATGGCCGGCGGCATCGTCCTGACCAAGCGCTGGGGCCGCCCGGCGGGCGTCGGAGCGACCGCCTTCGCCGGCTGGCAGCTCACCGCGGGCGGGCTCGCCCTCCTGCCGCTCGCGCTGACCGCGGAAGGACTGCCGGGCGGGCTCGACGCCCGGGCGGCCGGCGGGTACGTGTGGCTCGCCGTGGTCGGCTCGCTGCTGCCGTACCCGATCTGGTTCCACGGCATCGGCCGGCTGCCCGTGGTCGCGGTGTCCTTCCTGCCCCTGCTCTCGCCCGCCGTCGCCACCCTGCTCGGCCTGCTCCTGCTCGGCGAGTCCCTGACGCCGTGGCAGGGCGCCGGATTCGCGCTCGCCCTGAGCGCCGTCGTCGCCGCCCAGCTGCCGCCGGGTGCCCTCCGCATCCGCCGGAGGAACCCCGCCCGTACCCCCGCCGCCACCGTCCCCACCGGAGAATGACGATGTCCCGCACCGTACTGATCACCGGAGCCACCGGAACCGTCTCCACCGCGCTGCTGAACGAACTGGGTGCCCGTGCCCCGAAGCTGCGGGCACTCGTCCGCGACGGGTCCGCGGCGGACGGCCTGCGGGCGCGGGGAGCGGAGGTCTTCACCGGCGACCTCGACGACGCCGGGTCGCTGCCGCCCGCCTTCGAGGGCGTCGACGACCTGTGGCTGCTCACCCCGAACGGCCCGCGGGCGCCCGAGCAGAGCGCGAACGCGGTCCGGGCCGCGGTCCGGGCCGGCGTGGAGCGGGTCGTCCGGCTGTCCGCGGTGGGTGCGGCGCCCGACGCGCCGAACCGCAGTGGCCGGCTGCACGCGGCTGCCGACCGGGAGCTCCAGCGGTCCGGCCTGCTCTGGACCGTGCTGCGTCCGCACTGGTTCATGCAGAACCTGCTCGGCGAGGCCGAGGACATCCGGGCCACCGGGACCTTCTCCCTGGACATGGCGGCGGCCAGGCTCGGGATGATCGACGCCCGCGACCTCGCCGCCTGCGCGGCCCTGATCCTGCTGGACCGCCCCGAGCGCCACCACGGCGAGGCATACACCCTGACCGGCCCGCGCCCGCTGACCTTCGACCAGGTCGCCGAGGAGCTCGGCCACGTCCTCGGCCGCACCGTCGGCTACCGGCTGGTCGGCCACGACGCCAGGCGCCGCACCCTCCTCGCCCACGGCGCACCCGGCTGGATCGCCGACATGCTGGAGGACTACGCGCGGGCCTACGCCGCCGGCTGGGGCGACCTCACCACCGGCACCGTCACCGACCTGCTCCACCGCCCCGCCCGGGACATCGCCGACTTCCTCCGCGACCACGCCCCGGCCTTCGCCCGCCAGGACCCCTCTTTCGGTGATCCGACGTGGTCCGAAAGGGACGACCTAGGCCCGGCGCGGAGGGGCCTGCCCGAGTGAGCGCTCGATGCGGGTGGCGAGCGCGCGCAGGTGGTCGCGGAGCTCGGGCGGCTCGTGCACCTCGAAGTCGCAGCCGACGGTGGCCAGCCGGACGGCCAGCCAGTCCAGCGAGTCGGCCCGGGTGCGCAGGCGGCAGCTGTGCGCGTCGATCGGCTCCAACTCGCCCGCCGCGGCGGACATGTGGGTGGCGAGGCGGTCGTACGGGGCGTGCAGCGTGACGACCGCGCGGTGGGTGTCCTGGTGCCGGGCCAGCTTGCCCGCGACGTACGCGCCGGCGTCCGCCGCGGGCAGCTCGCGCGGCTCGAAGCGGAGCCCGGTGCGCTGCGGGTCGGCGAGCCGGTCGACGCGGAAGATCCGCCAGTCGTCGCGGTCGAGGTCGTGGCCGACCAGGTACCAGCGCCGCCCGTAGGAGACCAGCCGGTGCGGTTCGACCTGCCGGCGGGTGGCGGCGCCGCCGCGGTCGCGGTAGTCGAAGCGCAGGCGTTCGCGCGCGGCGACGGCGGAGGCGAGGACGGTCAGGTCCTCCGGGTCGATCCGCGGGCCGTCCCCCGGGAGGACGGGGACGGTGGCCGCGTTGAGGGCGGCGACCCGGTGCCGGAGCCGCGCGGGCAGCACCTGCACCAGCTTGGCGAGGGCCCGGACCGACGCTTCCTCGATGCCTTCGACGGCGTGCCCGGCGGCGGTCCGCAGGCCGACGGCGATGGCCACCGCCTCCTCGTCGTCGAGCAGCAGCGGCGGCATCGCGGCCCCGGCGACCAGCCGGTAGCCGCCGACCGGCCCGCGGGTGGCCTCGACGGGGTAGCCGAGCTCGCGGAGCCGGTCGATGTCGCGCCGGATGGTCCGCGGGCTGACCTGGAGCCGGTCGGCGAGTTCGCTGCCGGGCCACTCGCGCGGTGTCTGGAGCAGCGAGAGCAGGCCGAGGAGCCTGCCGGGGGTGTCCGTCATGCCCCCCATGATGACGCGCGAAGCGGTCAGGATCTGGCCTATAAGGCCTCTAGCGTGTCTCCCGCAACCAAGGGATTCCACGAGCTCAGGGAGAGCCATGTCCACCGAAGTCAACGACCGCAGGCGCTGGTTGGCGCTGGCGGTGGTGATGACGGCCAGTCTGATGGACCTCGTCGACGTCACGATCGTCAACATCGCGATGCCGAGCATCCAGCAGGACACCGGCGCGTCGTTCAGCGCGCTGCAGTGGATCACGGCCGGCTACGCGCTGGCGTTCGCGGTCGGCCTGATCACGGGTGGCCGGCTGGGTGACATCTACGGCCGCAAGCGGCTCTTCCTGCTGGGCATCGGCGGGTTCACCGCGGCGTCCGCGCTGTGCGGCCTGGCCGGCACCCCGGACCTGCTGGTGGCGGCCCGGGTGCTGCAGGGCGCGACGGCGGCGCTGATGGTGCCGCAGGTGCTGTCGATCATCCACGCGGGGTTCCCGGCGCACGAGCGGGGCAAGGTGTTCGGCCTGTTCGGCGCGGTGGTGGGTCTGGGCGCGGTGATGGGCCCGCTGGTGGGCGCGCTGCTGACCGAGTGGGACCTGTTCGGCCTGGGCTGGCGCCCGATCTTCCTGGTGAACCTGCCGGTCGGTGTCGCCGGTCTGCTGCTCGGCCGCCGCTTCATCGAGGAGTCGCGGGCGCCCAGGGCGCTGAAGCTGGACCTGGTGGGCATGGTGCTGGTCGGCGCGGGTCTGCTGATGGTGCTGTACCCGCTGACCCAGGGCCGGGAGAATGGCTGGCCGCTCTGGGGCCACCTGCTGATGGCGGGCGGCGTGCTGGTGCTGCTGGGCTTCGTCCGGTACGAGCGGTACAAGACCGCGCGGGACGGTTCGCCGCTGGTGGAGCTGTCGCTGTTCCGGGTGCGCAGCTTCGCCGGCGGGATCGGCGTGCAGCTGCTGTTCGGCGTGACCAACGGCCTGTTCTTCCTGGTCTGGACGCTGTACATGCAGCTCGGCCTGGGCTGGAGCCCGCTGAAGGCCGGTCTGACGGGCGTGCCGTTCTCGATCGCGGTGTCGCTGGCGGCGGGCCTGTCGGTGCAGAAGCTGGTGCCGCGGTTCGGCCGTCGGGTGCTGCAGGCGGGTGCGCTGACGATGTCGGCCGGTGCGCTGCTCTACCTGGCCGAGGCGGACCGGTACGGCGCGGCCATTGCGCCGTGGCAGATGGCGCTGCCGCTGGTGGTGATGGGCCTGGGCATGGGCCTGATCGTGGCGCCGCTGACCGACGCGGTGCTGTCCGAGGTGCCGCAGGAGCACGCCGGTTCGGCGTCCGGCCTGATCAACACCACCGGCCAGCTCGGCATGGCGCTCGGCCTGGGCCTGTCCTCGGTGGCGTTCTTCGGGGTGGTGGACCGGCGCGGCATGGTCGAGGGCGTGTTCGTGGACGCCTTCGAGCACGCGATGTGGTGGGTGGCGATCGGCCTGCTCGCGGTGTTCGCGCTGATGGCGGCCCTGCCGCGGCGCACCGCCCGGGACGCGCACCCGGCCGCGGGCGAGCCGGCCGAGGAGCAGCAGCAGGACGGGAAGCCGGTCCTGGTGGGCTGACCCGGGGGAGCCGGCCGGCCGCCGGGCGCGGGGATTTGCCTCTGAGGCAAATTTCTTGCCCCGGCGGCACGGCGGGTGTGGACTGGTCCCATGAGCGACGACCAGGAGGTCGCGGGCCTCGGCGCGCGGCTGCGGGAGCACCGGCTGAGCAGCCGGCTGACGCTGGAGGCGGCCGCCACCCGGGTGGGGCTGTCCCCAGCGTATCTGTCCCGGCTGGAGACCGGGCGCCGGCAGCCCTCGCTGCCGGTGCTGCTCGGCCTGGCCCGGGCGTACGGCACCACGGTCTCGGGGCTGCTCGGCGAGCAGCCCGGCGAGCCGGACCCGGTGATCCGGGGCGGCTCCATCGAGCCCGGACGGGCCGGCGGCTGGGGCTACCGGCGGGCCGGGGCGCCCGGCCGGGCGATGCAGGCACTGCGGGTGCACGTCCCGCCGAGCGTGCAGGACGCGGTGGTGCGGGTGCACCCCGGCGAGGAGTGGCTGTACGTCACCCGGGGCCGGATGCGGCTGACCCTCGGCGAGGCCGTCCACCTGCTGGAGGCCGGCGACTCCGCGCACTTCGACTCGCTCACGCCGCACTGCATCGCGGCCGCCGACCCGGACGACCGGCTGGAACTGATCTTCGTCCACACCCTGCTGCAGAGCCCGGGCGGCGAACTCTGCCTCGGCGACGCACCCCGTCTGTGACCCGGGAGGATCCGATGACCGACACCACCACCAGCGCGCCCGCCCGACCCGCGGTGCACGCCCCGACCACCGACGCCGGCCACCGCACCGACCGGCGGGTGTGGATCCGGGCGACCGTCTACATCGCCGCCACGCACGCCTTCGCGGGCTTCGTCATCCTGCTCTTCGAACTGGGCGGACGCGGCCACTGACCCACCCCCGGCGGGTCAGTCCGAGACCAGCGCGCACAGCGCCTCCAGCGCGGCCGGGAACGCGTGGTCCGACGGCGTGCCGAACCCGATCACCAGCGCCGACCCCGCCGACGGCCCGTCCGCCCCGGCCGCCCGGCACCACCCCCGGGCGTGCAGCCGCACCCCGGCCCGCTCGGCCCGGCGCAGCAGCTCCGCCTCGTCCGGCGCGCCGGGCGGCAGCTCCAGCACCGCGTGCAGCCCGGCGTTGATCCCGGTCACCCGCACCTGCGGCGCCCGCCGGGCCAGCGCAGCCACCAGCTGGTCGCGCCGCCGCCGGTAGCGCAGCCGGCTGCGCCGGATGTGCCGGTCGTAGTCGCCCGAGGTGATCAGCTCGGCGAGCGCGAGCTGCTCCAGCACGCCGGTCTGGCCGTCCGCCAGCCGCTTGCGCTCCAGCACCGGCTCCACCAGCGCCGCCGGCAGCGCCAGCCAGCCCAGCCGCACCCCCGGCGCCAGCGACTTGCTGGCCGTCCCCGCGTACACCACCCGCTCCGGGTCGAGCGCCTGCAGCGCGCCGACCGCCTGCCGGTCGTAGCGGAACTCCCCGTCGTAGTCGTCCTCCAGCAGCACCCCGTCGTACGCCCGCGCCCACGCCACCGCGGCCGCCCGCCGGGTCGCCCGCAGCGCGGCGCCGGTCGGGAACTGGTGGGCGGGGGTGAGCACCGCGAGGCCGGTCCCGGTGGCGGGCAGCAGGTCGGTCCGGGCGCCGTCGCCGTCCAGCGGCAGCGGTACCGCGGTCAGCCCGGCGGCCGCGATCACCGCGCGCTGCGGCGGCAGCCCGTACTCCTCCACCGCCACGCTGCGCAGACCCCGCCCGTGCAGCGCCGCGCAGACCAGGCCGAGGCCCTGGGTGTAGCCCGAGCAGACCAGCAGCCGGTCCGGGTCGGTGCGCACGCCGCGGACCCGGGCCAGGTAGTCGGCCAGCGCCCGGCGCAGCTCGATCCGGCCCCGCGGGTCGCCGTAGCCGAACGCGGTGTGCGGCGCGGACGCCAGCGCCCGGCGGGTCGCCGCCAGCCACGCCGACCGGGGGAACTGCGAGAGGTCCGGGCTGCCCGGCATCAGGTCGTGCCGGGCGGCCGCCGGACCGGCCTCCGCCGGCGGCGCGGCCGGCGGCTCCGGCTGCGGCCCGCGTTCCGCCACCACCGTGCCCGAGCCCTGCCGGGACGCCAGCCAGCCCTCCGCCACCAACTGGGTGTACGCCTCCGCCACGGTGTTCCGGGCGATCCCGAGGTCCGCCGAGAGCGCCCGGGAGGACGGCAGCCGCGTCCCGGCGGGCAGCCGGCCCTCCCGGACGGCACCGCGCAGCGCGTCCTCCAGCGCCGCCCGGACGCCCAGCCCGCGCGACCGCCCGGCCGACAGGTCGAGGTGCAGGTCGCCGCCGAAAGTGGCCCAGGATCCCATACGGCAAATGAACCACACCGGCGGGCCACCTCGCACCTACGGTGGATGCCATGAGCGACCACGCCCACGTCCCCGCCCCCGTCCAACGCATCTCGCTGCCCGAGCAGGCCCCCGAGTTCTACGCCGCGATGCGCGCGCTGGAGCAGGCCGCCAAGGCCGGGTTCCACGACCCGCTGATCACCGAACTGGTCAAGGTCCGCGCCTCCCAGCTGAACGGCTGCGCCTTCTGCCTGGACATGCACGCCACCGACGCCCGCCGGCTCGGCGAGCAGGAGCACCGCCTGCACACCCTCGCCGCCTGGCGGGAGACCCCGTACTTCACCGCCCGCGAGCGCGCCGCCCTCGCCCTCACCGAGTCCGTCACCCTGCTCGCCACCCACCACGTGCCGGACGAGGTCTACGACGCCGCCGCCAAGGAGTTCGACCAGGGCGAGCTGGCCCACCTGATCGGCATGATCGTCGCGATCAACTCCTGGAACCGGATCGCCGTCACCTCCCGGCTCAGCCCCGCGCCGAAGACCGCCTGAGCCCCCCGGCCGATCTGACAGGGTGACACCCATGACCCTCAGCAGCCAGTCCGACCGCGCCGCCCGCCTGCGCGAACTCCACCGCCCCGGCGACCCGCTGGTGCTCGCCAACGTCTGGGACGCCGCCACCGCCCGGCTGGTCGCCGCGGCCGGCGCGCCCGCCGTCGCCACCGCCAGCGCCAGTGTCTCCTGGACCCTCGGCGTGCCCGACGGCGACCGGCTGGGCCGCGACCTCGCGCTCGCCCAGGCCGCGCTGGTCGTCGCCAACGTCCCCGGGCTCCCGGTCACCGTCGACCTGGAGAGCGGCTACGCGGACACCCCGGCCGGGGTCGGCGACACCGTCACCGCCCTGCTCGCCACCGGCGCGGTCGGTCTCAACCTGGAGGACGCCGCCGGTCCGGGCGTCCGGCCGCTCGCCGACGCCGCGGACCGGGTCGCGGCGGCCCGCGCCGCCGCCGACACGGCCGGGATCCCGCTCTTCCTCAACGCCCGGACCGACGTCTTCCTGCGCGCGGTCGGCCCGGCGGAGGGACGGCTGGACGAGGCGCTGACCCGCGCCAAGGCCTTCCTCGCGGCCGGCGCGGACGGCGTGTTCGTCCCCGGCGTCGCCGACCCGGAAGTGATCGCCGTCCTCGCCCGCGAGATCCCCGCCCCGCTCAACGTCCTCGCCGGACCGGGCTCCCCGACCGTGGCCGCCCTCGCCGCCCTCGGCGTCGCCCGGATCAGCCTCGGCCCCGCCCTCGCCAAGTCGGCCTACGCCGCCGTCCGCGACGCCGCGACCGAGATCTACACCACCGGCACCTACGACACCCTGGCCGGCGGCCTCGACTACGCCGAGCTCAACGCCCTGTTCGGCTAGAGCCGGTCGTCCGGACCACGCCGGGCACCCGGCTCTCCGCCCGCCGCAGGCGTTCTCAGAACGCCGGGGGGTTGTCGACCGTCTCGCCGATCGCGTTGCACGCGCCCGTGGTGCGGTCGGCGAGCGGGCCGACGATCGGGTACTGCTCCAGGTCCTTGTGGCACAGGTCGGTCGTGGAGACCGTCGACCCGAAGAAGCCCGCGCCGTCGGCCGTCCCGGCCGGGGTGTCGACGCCGTGGGCGGAGGACAGGCCGTGGCCGAGGCCGGGCAGCCCGGTCGGCGCGCCGCCCGGGAGGGCGGCGGCGGGGGCGGCGGACATGGCGAGTCCGGCCATGGTGAGTACGGCGAGCGCCGTGGTCCTCTTCATGGCCGTACCAACGACCGCGCCGCCCGCCCGGTCACCCCCGTTGCGCCTATCGGTCGACCCGGACCATCAGCTTCCGCACGCTGTTGCTGACGAACGAGGCGATCGGCTCCGCCTGCGCGCCGTCCACCGGCCGCAGGCCGGGGTACCGCCCGAACAGCCCCCGCAGCGCGGTCTCCGCCTCCAGCCGGGCGAGCCCGGCACCGAGGCAGAAGTGCGGCCCGTGCCCGAAGGACAGGTGCCGCGCCCCCTCCCGGGTGATGTCGAAGGCGTCGGCGTCCGGGTAGTGCCCGGAGTCCCGCCCGGCGGCCGCGTACGAGGCGAGCAGCGCCTCGCCGCGCCGGATCACCACGTCGCCGACCGGGATGTCCTCGCTCGCGTACCGCAGCGGGAACTGCCCGACGGGCGAGTCGTACCGCAGGGTCTCCTCCACCACCGCCGACCAGTCCGCGGCGCCGTCCAGCACCAGCTTCAGCTGGGCCGGGTGGGCGAGCAGCGCCCGCACCGCGTTGGTGATCAGGTTGAGCGTGGTCTCGTGCCCGGCGACCAGCATCAGCAGCAGGGTGCCGACCAGTTCCTGCTCGCTGAGCCGGTCGCCGGCCTCCCGGGCGGCGATCAGGTCGCTGGTCAGGTCGTCGCCGGGGCGTTCCCGCTTGGCCGCGACGACCGAGCCGAGCAGCGCGTACAGGCCCTGCTGCGCGGCGATCGCGGCCTGCGGCGTCGCCGAGCTGCTGACCAGGGTGTTGGACAGCTCGTGCAGGGCGTCCTGCTGTTCCTGCTCCAGCCCGAGCAGCGAGCCGATCACCCACATCGGCAGCGGGTAGGCGAAGTGCTCGCGCAGGTCGAACCCGCCCTCCAGGCCGGCGATCCCGTCGAGCAGTTCGGCCGCCCGCCGTTCGATTGCCGGCGCCAGCTCGGCGATCCGGCGGGGGGTGAAGGCCTGGGTGACCAGGGAGCGCAGCCGCCGGTGGTCGGCGCCGTCGGCGGTGACCATGCCCGGCACGGTGACGAAGTTGAGCAGCGGCCAGCCCTCCGGCAGCCGCCCTTCCCGGAAGGTCGTCCACAGCTGGGCGTTCTTGCCGACCCGGGGGTCGGCGAGCAGCTCCTGCAGGGTGTCGTGGTGGGTTATCGCCCAGACCACCACCCCGCCAGGGAGTTCCACCAGGACCGCGGGCCCGGCTTCGCGGAGTCGGGCGTTCTCGGTGTGCTGGTCGCGGCCGAAGGGGTCGAGTCTGACGGGCCGGTCTGCGGTGTCGGTGTCCATGGGGACCTCTCGGGAGAAGGAGCGGCCGCGCGGGGCGGGGTGAACGCGCTGTACAGCACCGGGAGGGCGACCAGCGCCCGCGACCACGGGGACGGCCGCCAGGCCAGTTCGTGTCCCGGCACCGCCAGTTGGAGGTCGGGCAGCCGGTGCAGCAGCGTCTCGACGGCGGTCTCGACGATCAGCCGGGCGGGCGACTGCGCGGGGCAGACGTGCCGTCCGGCGCCCCAGGCGAGGTGCGCCCGGTTCCCCGCGAGGCCGTCCCCGCCCGGGCCGCCGTGCCCGCCCGTGCCGCTGCCGTGGACCACCGGGTCGGCGTTGGCGGCGGCCAGGCCGAGTACCAGCATGTCGCCCGCGCTGATGTACTGGCCGCCCAGGACGGTGTCCGAGGTCGCCCACCGGCCGGGGAAGTTCTGGGTCGGCGGGTCGCGCCACAGCACTTCGTCCAGCGCGTCGGAGACGGTCAGCCGGCCGCCCGCCAGGGTGGCCCGGAAGCGCCGGTCGGTGAGCAGCAGCCGCAGCGTGTTGCCGGTCCAGTTGATGGTGGTCTCGTTGCCGGCGACCAGGATCACCACCAGGTGGTGGACGGCCTCCTCGTCGCTGAGCCCGGCGTGGTGGGCGAGCAGCCAGCTGGTCAGGTCGGCGCCCGGCCGCTCGCGCCGCTGCCGCACCAGGTCGACCAGGATCGCCTGGAACTCGGCGTTGGCCCGGACCGACTTCTCGCTGCTGTCCACGAAGTGGCTGATCAGCTCGATCAGGTGGGGGCCCATTTCGGAGGGCAGGCCGAGCAGCCGGGTGAACACCAGCAGCGGGAGCTTGCGCGCGTACTGGGCGATCAGGTCGGCGGTGCCGTCCGGACCCCAGCTGTCGATCAGCGCGTCGGCGGCCTGCTCGGTGGTCTCGCGCAGCTGCCGGTGGTCGATCCGGGAGAGCGTGTCGGAGACGGCGGCACGCAGCCGCTGGTGCTCGGCGCCGTCCAGGTTGAGCAGGGTGGGCCGCCAGACGGTCATCGGCAGCAGCCGCGAGTCGCTGCGCAGCCGGCCCTCGCGGGGGACCCGCCAGCGGCGCGAGTCCTTGGAGAACAGCTGCTCGTTGCGGGTGAGTTCGAGCAGTTCGGGGTAGCCGAGGACCAGCCAGGCCTCGACCCCGGGCTCCAGTTCGATCGGGGCGACCGGGCCGTGCTGCTCGCGCAGCCGGGCGTACAGGCCGTGCGGGTCGGCGGCGACCACCGGACCGTACAGCGGGGTGGTGGCCGGGGTGGCGCCCCGGTGCGCGGGGCAGCCGGGCGGCGGCACCAGTGCCTGGTCGGGGGTGGGGCCGGTCGTCATCGGGCGAGCTCCAGGACGGCGGTGGAGTGCAGGTGGTCGACGAAGTCGATCAGGACGTCGTACGCGGCCCGCCGGTTGCGGGCGTCGCACTGCAGGATCGGCACCTCGGGCAGCAGGTCGAGGGCGGCGCGCAGCTCCTCCTCCGGGTACCGGGGGGTGTCCGGGAAGAGGTTGACGGCGACCGCGAACGGGATGCCCTGCTCCTCCAACTGGCCCAGCACGTCGAAGGACTCGTCGATCCGCCGGGTGTCGACCAGCGCGATCGCGCCGAGCGCCCCGCGCGACAGGTCCTCCCACAGCGGCCAGAAGCGCTGCTGCCCGGGGGTGCCGAACAGGTACAGCGCCAGACGGGAGTTGAGCGTGATCCGGCCGAAGTCCAGGGCGACCGTGGTGGTGGTCTTGTCCGGGCGCCCGGAGAGGTCGTCCACGCCGACGCCGGCGGCGGTCATGGTCTCCTCGGTGCGCAGCGGGGATATCTCGCTGAGGGATCCGACCAGGGTCGTCTTGCCGACCCCGAACGGGCCGGTGACCAGGATCTTCACCGCGCCCTGGACGGTGGGCGGCAGGTAGGACGGCTCAGCGGAGTTGGCGGAGGCCAACGAGCACCTCTTCCAGAAGAGTGGTGGGCAGGCGCTCGGCCTGCGGGACGGGCGGGACCACCTGGACGGCGCCGAGGTCCCAGAGATCGCCGATCAGCACCTTCACCACGCTGATCGGCAGGCCGAGATGGGCGGCGATCTCGGCGACGGACAGCAGCCGCCGACAGATCGCCAGGATCGCCTGCTGCTCCCGGTTGAGCGCGTCCGGCTCCGGGCTGATCCCGGGGACGGCGCTGACCAGGCTCTCCAGGGCCAGCACGTTCCGGCTGGGCCGGCTGCGCCCCCCGGTGATCACGTACGGCCGGACCGGCCCCCGGCTCACCGGAGCTCCCCGGCCGGGTGCTCGATCCGCGGCGGGCTGGTCAGGTGGGTGCCGATCCGCTCCACCAGCACCTGCATCTGGTACGCGACCAGGCCGGCGTCCACCGCCTCGCTGGTCACCACCGCGAGGTGGGCGCCCGCCCCGGCCGCGACGACGAACAGGTAGCCGCCGCCGTACTCGATGATGATCTGCCGGGTGGTGCTCTGCCGCCCGCCGAAGCCCTGGGCCACTCCGCGGGCCAGCGACTGCAGGCCGGAGCAGGCGGCGGCCAGCCGCTCGGCGTCGTCGCGGCCGATCCGCTCGCTGCGGCCGATCTCCAGGCCGTCGTTGGACACCACGACGGCGTGCTGCACCTCGGGGACGGTGACGATGTCGGTCAGCAGCCAGCCGAGATCAGGGTTGGTGGTCATGGAACTCTCCGGAGCGCTGGGGAAGTTGGGGGGAAGCGGGCGAAGCGTCGGGGTCGATCTGGTGCTGCCGGGCCGCCGAGCGACCACTGGCGGTACCGGCCTGGAACAGCGCCATGAAGGCCTGGGCCTCCCTGGCGGAACGCTCCGGCGCGGGGGCGCCGGCCGCGGGGTTGCGCCGGGCGGCCGGTGCGGCGGCGCGCCGGTTGGCCCGCCGGGGGAGCTCGCCGCCGGCCGGGGGGCCGGCGGGCCGCTCGGCGGCGGGCGGTTCGGCCGCCGACCGCTCGGTGGCCTGCCGCCGGGGCAGCGGCCGCTCGGCCGGGCGCTCGAACAGCGAGCGGTCGGCGTCGGGGCCGTACCCGAAGTCCCGGTCCATCGCCGGGTCGCGCTCGGGCGCGGGCAGCGGCGGCCCGGCCGGACCGCCGCTGCCCGGCAGGACCTCGGTGAGCAGCGCGTTGGGCAGCAGCACCACCACCCGCACGCCGCCGTACGGCGAGGGCGCGGAGGAGAGCGTGACCCGGAAGCCGTACTGCTCGGCGAGCCGCCCGACCGCGGCGAGGCCGAGCTGCGGCACCTCGCCCAGCCGGGAGACCTCCAGGGTGCCGCCGCCGGCCAGGGCGACCGCGGCCTTCTCCACCGCCTGCTCGGGCATGCCGACGCCGCAGTCGTCGATCTCGATCACCGCGCCGTTGTGCACCGGCATCAGGGTGACGAACACCTGGGTGCTGGGCGGGGAGTAGCGGGTGGCGTTGTCGAGCAGCTCGGCGACCGCGTGGATCAGCGCCTCGGCGGCCGCGCCGACCACCGCGGACTCCACCCGGCTGCGCACCACGACCCGCTGGAACGGCAGGATCCGGGACTGCGCGCCGCGCACCACGTCCTCCAGGGCGACCGGCTCGGGCCAGTGCCGGCCGGCCCGGGCGCCGCACAGCACGGCCAGCGTCTGGGCCAGCCGGGCCTGTTGGGCGGCGGCGTGGTCGGCCTTGAGCAGGCCGTCGAGCAGCGCCGGGTCGTCGTGGGTGCGCTCCATCTCGTCCAGCCCGGCCTGCTGGTCGTGGGCCATCACCAGGATGCGCCGGGCGACGCTGAGGAAGGCCCGCCGGGTGGCGGCGTTGAGCTCCTGCTCGTGCTGCGCGGCGGCGGTCTCGGCGCCGCGGCGGGCCAGTTCGGCGTCGAGCCGGCCGGTGGCGGTGGCGAGCCGGTGGTCCTGCTCGGCGAGCCGCCCGCGCAGGGTCGCGGTGACGGCGCGGTAGCGCGCGGCGGCCGCCGACGAGATAACGGCGAGCAATCCGGCGGCCACCGCGCACCACTGAGTCATCGTCACGCGGCGAATTCTAGGGTGGCGATCCTACGGGCGTATGAACAGCCCACCCTTTGGCTGATCTGACCACGTCAACGCCCCCGCGGAGGTCAGCGCGACCACTCCGGGTCGTCGAACTTCGGCATGGTGTCGACCGTTCCGTCCGCCTTGGTGGGCAGCGGACTCGGGGCGGCCCCGAACGGCTGCTCCGACTTCGGGTCCTTCACCCAGGCGTTCGCACTGATCGTCACGTTGCCCGGCGCGCCGATGCTCACCGTGATCCCGACCCCGTCCTTGGTGCGGGCTCCGGCCTCGAAGGTCGAGGCGCTCTCGGTGATCGAGTAGCCCTGCGCCTTCCAGTACTCCCGGACCTTGTCCAGCAGCTTCGCCTGGTTGCCCTTGGCCACCTTGGTCAGCACGTACCGGCGGCGCGTCAGCTGCGCCGAACCGTCCGCCTCCCGGCTCACCCCGTCCTCGTGCGCCCGCGCCTGGAAGGCGTCGTCCGCGTACTTCAGCGAGGGCGAGACCGCCTTGGTGGTGCCGTCCAGCAGCCCGTCGATCTCGGTCCGCGCCGTGCCGATCTCCACCAGGGCGTGGTCCGCGGACCCGCCGTCGCCCGAGGACGTGCAACCGGCCACCAGCGAACCGCCCAGCAGCACCGCCGCCACCGCGCCCAGTATCCGCAGCTTCACAACCACTCCCACCTCGAACTCCTCGAAGCGGTGGGCCCCGGCCGAGGCCGGGGCCCACCCCAGATCAGTCGGTCACGCGGACCAGAACGGGTCGTCGAACCTCGGCACGGTGTCGATCGTGCCGTCCGGCCGCAGCGGCACCGTGCTGTCCCCGCCGAACGGGTAGCTGGTGCCGACCGCCGGCACCCGGGGCACCCGGGCGACCAGCGTGACGTTGCCCAGGTGGCCGACCCGCAGCTCCACCGTCGACCCGCCCGGCGCCTCGGCCCGCACGTCCGGCAGCACCGGGTCCGGGTCCATCGAGGTGATCCGCCAGCCGCGGCCCTGCCACTCCCGCTCCACCACGCCCAGCAGCGCGCCGTACCGGGCGGCGGCGAACCGGGTCAGCAGGTAGCGCCGCTTCTCCAGCCGCGCCGTGCCGTCCGGCTCCTTGGTGAACGGGTCGTCGTGCTCGCTGGCCACGTACGGCCCGTCCGCCCACTCCACCGCGGGGGTGATCGCGGCCAGCGTGCCGTCCAGCAGGGCGTCGATCTGCGCCCGGGCGATGCCCAGGTCGGTCACCGGGGCCTGTCCGTAGTCGTTCATCGGCGGTCCTGTCCGTAGACCCGGTCACCGTGGCCGGAGACGATGTTGCCCATGTTCCGCAGCGAGTGGCCGTCCCGGCCGTCCCCGCTGTCCCAGTAGTCCGAGTGGGAGGACATGCCCAGCGGGCCGTCGTCCACGTCGAAGCGGTGCGCGCCGAAGTCGTTGCTGGCCGGGTCCTGCCCGAACCACAGCTCGTGCGGGTCGTCCGACTTGCCGACCTGGTCGCCGATGATGGCGCCGCCGATCGCGCCCGGGACGCCGAGGATGGCGCCGCCGATCAGCGCGCCGGTCCCCATGCCCTTCGCCTCGTCGTGGCTCGGCAGGTGGCTGACCGGGTCGTTCTCGGCCGCGCCGACCCACACGTGGCTCGGGTCGACCCCGAGCTGCGAGGCGTGCTGCGCGCCGGTGCCCGGGCTGCCGACCAGGATGATGTCGTCCGCCGGGATGCCGCCGGGCCGCTGCGCGGCCTGGCCCACGGTGAACGAGCCGTACGAGTGGCCCAGCGCGGTGACGTGCGCCGGCTGGCCCTCGTGCGAGGCCCGCAGGCCCTGCAGGAACTCCTGGTAGTTCTTGCCGCCCTGCTGGCCGCGCTCCGGGCCGGCGACCGCCAGGCTCTCCGCGCTGACGTCCTTGGCCTGCGGCGCGTCGTAGCCGAGCCAGGCGATCGAGGCGGTGGACCGGCTGGGGTCCGCGTCGTGCGCCGACTGCCACATGTCGCGGGCCCGGTTGCCGTCGCCGCCACCGATGTTCTTCACCTCGGTGTTCAGGCCCGGCACGTAGGCCACCACGTCGTCCGCGGTGTCCGGGTTGCCGTAGGAGATCGCGGCGCGGCCCTGGCCCTCGTCGTCGATCGCCATCAGGAAGACCGGCGGCTGCTTGCCCTTGTCGTCGTCCAGCCGCTTGCGGACCGCCTGGAAGCCCTCCAGCTGCTTCTTCTGGTTGTCGTCGAGGTCCTTGCGGCCCTCCATGTTCTTGATCATCTGGTCGAGGTGGATCCGGTTGGCCTGGTCCTTGTCGACCGTCGGGATGCCGTTCCGGTTGCCGATCTCGTCCGGGTAGTTGTGGATCAGCCGCTGCCGCTCCGACTCGGGCAGCGCCTTCCACCAGGAGTTCACCTCGGTCGGCGGCGCGTCCGGGCCGGGCATGCCGGCCTTGACCAGGTCCTCCGGACCGCCCCACGGGGTCACGGCGTCCATCACGGCGCTGTTCAGGTCCATCGAGGCGGTCTCGGTCTTGAGGCCGTCGCCGGTCCGCGCGTTGTCGGTGTAGTGGCGCAGCCGCTCCGAGGTGACCTGGTCGGCGTGGTCGGCCTCGGACAGCGCCTGCGAGATCCGGTCCCGCAGGTCGGTGCCGCGCTGCTGGCGGTCGTTGCGGAAGTCCGGGTCGTGGTGCTCGGCCTGGCTGGGCGGCGGCCAGGAGACCCCGCCGTCGTTCGCGACGTCGAAGCCGTTCGCCTGCGCCTCGTCCAGGGCGGCCTTCAGCTTCGCCTGGGCGATCAGGAAGGCCTCCGCGCCCTCGCGCAGGATCGGCGCGATCCGGTCCAGCTCGATCTGGGCGGCCGTCAGCTTCCCGGTGGTCTGGGTCAGCGACTGCTCGGCGTTGTTCGCGGCGTCGCCGGTCCAGCCCGAGTTGCGCACCCGGGTGTCCACGCCGTCCTTCCAGGTGCCCGCGTGCTGCGCGAACTTGGCCGACAGGTCGGCGTACGCGTCGGCCGCCCGGTACAGGTCGTCCGGCTTGGCGTCACGGAGGGTGGGGACGTCCACGGTCACCTCCCCGCCCCGGCGCCGGACAGGCCGCGCGAGGCCTCCTGCTCGGACTTCCGGTAGTTCGCCGCGGTCTGCTTCAGGTTGTCGCCCTGACGGTCCATCTCCTTGGAGAGCTCGTCGAGCAGCCGCTTCCACTCGTCCGTGCAGGAGTTCAGCTCACTGCCGGTCAGGAAGCCGCGCAGGCCCCCCTCGGCGGTGTCGGACGCGGCCAGGACGCCCGAGGTCTCGTTCGGAACCTGCTCGGCGGTGCTCCGCGCGGTGTTGCCCGCGCCGTCGAGCTCGTCGGGCATCACCCGGAACCCGGTACCGCCCGAGCCCCCTGGATCGACAGGTCGCACGTTTCCCCCATGTGATGTCGCGATCCGACTGTATGAACCAGTCACGGTAGCGAACACCGAGCCCAGGGGGGTACACGGGTACCGGGAGCCGGATCAGTCCCCACCGGCCGTCGACAGCCGGTGCAGCAGCAGCACCGCGACGTCGTCCGGCCGCGAGTTCCGCTCCGTCACGTTCAGCGTGAGCAGGTCCGCCAGCCGGTCCAACGCCTCGTCAGGACCGCCCAGCGCCGGCTCGCCGGTCTGCCGGGCCCACAGCTCCAGCCCGCCCAGCATCCGCTGCACCGACTCGTCGTAGTCCTCGTCCCGGACCTCGACCAGGCCGTCGGTGTACGCCAGCAGCGTCTCGCCCGCCGCCAGCCTCCCCACCGCCGGCGGGTACTCCGCCCACGGCTCCACCCCGAGCGGCGGACCGCCCGGCAGATCCAGCTCGGACGCCTTCCCGTCGGAGATCCGCACCGGCGGCGGATGCCCGGCCCGCGCCCCGCGCAGCGTCCCGTCCGCCGGATCCAGCGTCAGGTACAGGCAGGTCGCGAAGAGGTCGGTGTCCAGCTCGGCCAGCAGCCGGCTGGTCCTGGCCAGCGTCGCCGCCGGGTCGTGCCCGTCCGTGGCGTACGCCCGCAGCCCGCTGCGCAGCTGGCCCATCACCGCGGTGGCCTCGGCGTTGTGGCCCTGCACGTCGCCGATCACCAGCCCGACCCGGCCGTCCGGCAGCCGCAGCAGGTCGTACCAGTCGCCGCCGATCTGCATGCCCTCGGTGGACGGCAGGTACCGGGCCGCCGATGCCACGCCGGGCAGCCGGGGCAGGGAGCGCGGCAGCATCGCGCGCTGCAGCTCGGTCGCCCGGTGGTGGTGGATGTCGTACAGCCGGGCGCGCTCCAGGGTCTGCGCCAGGATGCCGGCGAAGGCCGAGTACATGGTGCGGTCCTCGCGGCCGAAGACCCGCTCGGTGGCGAAGGTGATCAGGCAGGAGCCGACCTGCCGGCCGGAGGCCACCAGCGGCAGCACCGCCCAGGCCGCCGGGGCCAGCGGATTGCCGGTGGCCCGCCCGCCCGGCTCGCTGAACAGCGGGGTGGCCCGGCTCAGCGCGTGCTCCATCACCCCGGAGGACAGCTCGTGCAGCCGGTTCAGCTCGGTGCGGTACGGCCCGCCGAACACCGCGGGGGAGACCGGCAGCAGCCGGCCCTCGTCCACCAGGTCCAGCACCACGCTGGCCGCGCCGAGGGCCGGCCGGGCTATGTCGGTCAGCGCCGTGGTCACCTCGCGCACCGTGACCGCCCGGGACAGCGCCCGGGTCAGCGCCAGCAGCAGCGCGGTGCGGGCGCCCACCGTCGGCGTCGCGCCCTGCGGCGCGGCGGCCGGCTCCGGCCGCTCCACCCGGGCCCGGTCGGTCAGCAGCCCGGCCACCCGGACCGGCCGCTGGTGGATGTCCAGCATCACCTCGCCCGACTCGTCCACCCGCGCGACCGTCCCGTCGGGCCGCACCACCCGGTAGCTCAGCCGGTAGGGGCCGCCGGCGGCCAGCGCCTCGGCCATCCCCGCCTGGAGGTCGGGCAGGTCCTCCGGGTGCACCACCCGGGCCAGGTCGGGCGCCTGGGCGCTGGGCCGCTCCGGCAGCGGCAGGCCGATCACCTGGTAGGCGCGGGCGTCCCAGGTGGTCTCGCCGGTCACCAGGTCGCGTTCGAACGCCCCGGCCCCCGCCGCCCGCACGGCCAGGGCCAGCAGCTGCGGGTCCACCGGCCGCGGCTCGGCCCGGATGCCGTCGGGCACCGGGCCGGCGGCCGCGTGCACGTGGTCGATCAGGTGCGACAGCCGGGTCGCGCACGCCTCGGCGAGGGTCTCCAGGGTGTCGAGGTCGCGGCGCGGCACGGTGCCCCGGTGGGCCAGCGCCAGCGCCAGCGCCCCGATCGGGTCGCCGTCCACCACCAGCGGCATCACCGCCAGCGCGACCAGCCCGGTGCCCCGGCCGACGTTGGTGTTCGGGTAGTCGGCGCTGGTCTGCTCCGGGCTGAGCAGCACCGTCTCGCGCCGCCGCAGGGCCAGTGCCGCCGGCAGGTCGCCGGCCGGGTCGACCACGCCGTAGCGCTCGTGCGCCCACTCCGGCAGGCTGTCGGAGGCCGCCAGGCGCAGCATCCCGGCGGAGTCCAGCAGGTAGAGCGCGGACCCCTCGCGGGTGATCCAGCTCGGCCCCTCCAGCAGGACCGTCCCCAGCAGCTCGGTCGCGCTCGACGCGCGCAGCAGCAGCCGGACGCAGCGCAGCTCGGTCCGGGTGGCGCGACGGTTCGAGGTCAGGTCCATGGCGGTACCGGGCCCTTCCGGTCGTGCCGCGTGCGCGTGCGTCTTCACTGTTGCTGAACATCCTATTGACAGATCGCTCACCCGGCCGGTTGCGAACCACCGGGTCTCAGGCGCCCGCCCCCAGCCGGCGCACCACGATCACCGAGCGGTCGTCCTGCACGTCCGGCGCCACCGTCCGCACCAGCGTCTGCGCCGGGTCCTCGGTCCCGCCGTACCGCAGCAGCGGCGCCGCGGCCGCCAGCAGCCGGTCGATGCCCTCGTCGATGTCCTCGCCCGGGACCTCCACCAGCCCGTCGCTGTACAGCAGCAGCGAGTCCCCGAGCGCCAACCGCCCCCACTCCGGCGGGTACGGCACGGAGGCCAGCACCCCCAGTGCCGGGCCGCCGACCCCCGCCCGCAGCCAGCTGCCGCCGCCGGCCCGGCAGTACTGCACGGCCGGCGGGTGCCCCGCGTTGAACACCCGGTACCGCCCGTCCGACGGCCGGATCGCCAGGTGCACCGCGGTGGCGAAGGCGTCCTCCCAGTCCAGCTTGGCCAGGTAGTCGTTGGCGGCGGGCAGGAACCGCTCCGGCTCTACCGAGCCGAGCAGCGTCGCGAACGCCCCCGACAGGTGTATCGACCGGGCGGCCGCCCGGCTGCCCTTGCCGGAGACGTCCACCAGGACCACCTCCAGCAGGTCCCGCTCCGGCTGGTGCGCGGCGAGCAGGAAGTCCCCGGAGAACAGCGTGCCCCGCACCGGCGACACCGCCTGGTGGAACCGCCAGTCCAGCAGCCCGCTGGGCAGCCGCCCGAGCGCCAGGGCGTGCTCGGCGAGCTCGACCAGCATGGTGTCGCCGCGCAGGCCGCGCAGGCCCAGCCGGGTCCGGTAGCGCGAGGTGGCCAGCACCAGCACCGCCGCCGACGCGATCACCAGCACCGACCCGGGCCGCACCCCGTACGGCTGCCGCAGCAGCCCGTCCGCGACCAGGCAGAGCGCGACGGCGCCGATCAGCAGGTACTGCCGGTGGACGTGCAGCAGGTAGCCGCCGAGGATCACCGGGAAGACCAGCGCGGACGGCGGGCACAGGTCGGGCTTCAGGATCGCCAGCCAGGTGAGGGCGAGCGAGAGCACCACCAGCACGGCCAGCGCGGCCCGCTCGGCGGCCGGGTCGCCGTCCAGCAGCCGGCTCAGCCACCGCCCGAGCGGGCTGCGACGCAGCCGTGCGCCGACCCTCCTGGCGACGGTGGTGACTGCGGGCACGGCACCTCCGCCGGTACGCGGGCACAGGCCGCTGACGATCCGCTGATTCAGCTCAATTTATCGCCGAATGTCCGGATAGTCGTACTTGTGCCGCTTCCCGCGCGGGTCGACGGGCCGGGTTCCCGTGCTGTTCCCCGGACCGGGCCGCCGCCCGTTACTGCCCGTCCACCTCGCCGTAGCCGGGCTGCGGGCGCGCCGCCACCGGGCGCAGCGTGCGCAGGCCGCGCAGCACCGCGAACGCGCGACGGAGCTCACCGACCGGGGTGCGCGGTTCGGCCGCCGGGGCCGGCTCCGGGTCGAGCGGGCGGCGGGGTGCCGGGACCAGGCCGGTGACGGGCTCGGTGTGCTGCGCCGTCTGCGTCATCGTTCCTGTCCTCCGTGCTGCCGCCGAGTGGGCTGACGGGTCGTGGGTCGACCCGACTGTAGTACTTCCCGCTGGGCTGACAGTCTTACGCGTGGACGGTGACGGAACGGTATCGAAGGCAATCCGAAGACGTACCGGCGCGCGCCCCCGGTCGGAGGCGCGCGCCGGTACGCGGGCCTCAGGCCTGGAGGTCGGGCAGCTCGGGGGTGACGGTCTCGACCCGGTCGAGGCCGAGCGGCAGGTCGGGGGCGGTGATCGCGTCGGTCAGCGGGCCGGCGGGCACCTGCGGGACGGCGTGCGCGCTGGGGGCGGTCAGGGAGGCCACCACGCCGACGGCGAGCGAGGCAAAGGCGAGCATCGAGCGCTTCTTCATGCCCTGCCCAACGCCCGTCCGGCGCATCGGTCACGGCCTCCGGGCCCGCGGCTCACGGCCAGGAGCGCAGGCCCTCGGTCAGCACCCGGGTCATCCGGTCCAGCGTCACCGCCCGGTCCTCGGCCAGTCGGAACGCGCCGCCGGTGGCGAGCGAGGCGAACCCGTGCGCCATCGCCCGGACCGTCCGGGTCGCGTGGATCGCCTCTGCGCCGTCCAGCCCGTAGCCGGCCAGCACCCGCAGCACCACCTCCACCAGCCGGGTGGCGGCCGCCAACTGCTCCGGGTCGTCCTCCCGCGGCGCCTGCGGCACCGCCGCGTACCGCCGCGGGTACTCGGTGGCGTAGGCCGCGTACGCCGCCATCAGCGCGGCCACCGCCGCGTCGCCGGAGCGGCCGAGCGCCGCGTCCGCCAGCCGGTCGGCCAGCTCGCCGGTGACCCGGACGGCGACCAGCCGGCGCAGCTCGGCCAGGCCGCCGGGGACGTGCTTGTACAGCGAGGGCGTGGCCACGCCGGCCCGGCCGGCCACGGCGGCCAGCGTGAGCTCCTGGACCCCGTGCTCGTCGACCAGCTCCAGCGCCCGGTCGACCACGGCGGCGGGGGTGAGTCCGACCCGGGGCATCAGGCGACCTCCGCCAGGAACGGGAGCAGCGCGGCGGCGACGGCCTGCGGGTGGCCGGCCATCGGGTAGTGGCCGCCGTCCTCGATCATCACCTTGCGGCCGTTCAGCGCCGCCGCCTGGCGGTCGGCGACCAGCTCCGGGTCCGGGAAGTCGGGGTCCTTGGTGCCCATCAGCACCAGCGCCGGGCACCGGACCGCCGCGGACCAGCCGACCGGCGCCGAGTCGCCGGAGAGGTAGCCGGCCAGCGCGACCTTGCGGTGCGGCTCGCGCAGCATCGCCGCCAGGCCCGCCCGGTACGCGTCGAAGTCGGCCGGGCGCTCGGTCGGGAAGTAGAACTTCTGCAGCGTGCCCCACACCCCGGGGAACGCCTTGACCACCGGGCCGACCACGCCGAACAGCGCCTTCTGGAAGGCGTTCAGCGGCAGGTTCTCGATGAACGCGTCGATCAGCACCACGCCGGCCGCCCGCTCCGGCGCCAGCCCGGCCGCCTTCACCACGGTCGCGCCGGTGTACGAGCTGCCGGCCAGCACGGCCCGCTCGATGCCCAGGTGGTCGAGCAGGGCGAGCAGGTCGGCGGCGATCGCGGCGGGGGAGTAGTCGACGAACTCGGCCGAGGACTCGCCCATGCCGCGCAGGTCCATGGTGATCACCCGGTGGCCGGCCGCGGTGAGCAGCGGGACCAGGTGCCGGTAGGCGGCCCGCTGGTCGAGCATGCCCGGGAGCAGGACGACCGGCAGTCCCTCGCCCGGGGTGTCGTCGAACGCGATCCGGCCGCCGGGGACGTCGAAGAAGCGGGTGGGGGTGGTCGTGGAGCTCATCGCGGGCCTCCTGGGCTGCGTGCGTCGGCGGTGCCGATTGCTGTTAGCCATAAAGCTAAGGCTAATAGCCTTAGCCGTCAACCCCTTCGCCAAGCCCGCCGAATCATCACAAATCGCCCACAGGTCGTCAGGAGGGCATCACTGCCTCTCCCGAGACGCTTGGAAACAGGGGGTCCATAGGATTAACGTTTGATAACGCAGCGCGGTCGGCAACGCCGTACCCATACGGCACCGCGCGCGGTCGCCTAATCCACCGGGCCCACCCCCTCGCGGGCGCGCCCAGGAGCCGGGGAACCACGTTCCTTGGGGTGAATCGGCCAGGCCCCCGGGCCACCGGCCGTAGGAGACCTTCCACCTCCGAACCCGTCAGCTAACCCGGTCGGCGAGAGGGAAGGAAGGAGTGCGCCCCCGTGGCGTCCACCCAGACCGCTGACAGCTCCGGCACAGCCACCAGCCTGCTCGACCACCCGACCGGGCACGACACCCGGCACCGGCTGCCCCGGCAGTCCCGCGGCACCGGCCCGCTGCTCGGCGTCACCGCGATGACCGCCGCGCTCGGCGCCACCGGCTTCGCCGCCGCCCCGGCCGGCCACGCCGCGGACGCCCCCGCCGCCCCCTCCGTCACCGCCCCCGACGAGGCCTCCGGGGCCGTCCTGTCCGCCGACCCCGGACTCGCCCTCGCCGCCCGCATCCAGCAGCAGGCCGACGGCCGGCGCACCGCCGACGACGAGTCCGCCCGGATCGCCGCCGCCCAGGAGGCCCAGGCCAGGCGCGCCGCGCAGGAGACCGCGGCCCCCCTCGGCGACCACGCCCTGCCGGTCGCCGGCTACCGCCTCGCCGCGCAGTTCGCCCAGGCCGGCGCGCACTGGGCCCACCTGCACACCGGCCTCGACTTCGCCGCCCGCACCGGCACCCCGGTCACCGCCGTCACCGGCGGCACCGTCACTTCCGCCGGCTGGTCCGGCCCGTACGGCTACCGGGTGATCCAGACCCTGCCCGACGGCACCGAGCTCTGGTACTGCCACCTCGCCCGGATCACCACCCCGGCCGGCCCCGTCACCACCGGCACCGTGCTCGGCACCGTCGGCGCCACCGGCAACGTCACCGGCGTCACCGGCCCCCACCTCCACCTGGAGGTCCGCCCCGACGGCGCCGCCCCGATCGACCCGCTCACCTGGCTCGGATCGCACGGCCTCACGCCGTAGCCGCCCCCGACGGCAGCCGGGCCGCGACCCCTTCCCCGCGCCCGGCTCGTCGGACCAGGGCCCACCCGGGCCCGGATCCCGTCCCTGACCGGCCCCGGGAGCTCCATCCCCCGGGCCCGGCCTTCCCAGGGCCCGGTCCGCCCCGGGCGCAGGCCCTGTTCGGCCCGGTCCGCCCCGGGCGCAGGCCCCCCTCCGGCCCGGACCGCTCGCGCGTTCCGTCCTCCGCACGGCCACCCGGGTGCCGTCCGGCCCGCTCCCGGCTCAGGCCTCGCCGGGTTCGCCCCGCTCCGCGAGGTACGCCTCGATGTCGCCGGGGCCCGGCTCCGGCGCCAGGTCCGGGTACTCCGTCACCAGCAGCGCCGCCAGCCCCGGGCTCGTCCACTCCCCGTACAGCCGCAGCGCCTCCGCCTCCACCGCGGCCTCGAACCCGTCGAAGTCCCCGGCCAGCTCCTCCGGCATCGGCAGCCCGCGCGCGGTCAGCTCCGCCAGGTTCCGGTAGCTGCGCTGCATCAGCCCCTGCTCCAGCAGCCGCCGCGCGCCGTCCGTCGCCATGCCGACCAGCAGCAGCCGCGCCGCGTCCCACTCCTCCTGGCCCTCGGCCGCCACCAGCCCGGGCGCGGTGGCGTACCGCCCCAGCCGCTCCTCCTCCGGCAGCTCCCGGAACCCGTCCAGCCACGCCCGCACCGCGCCCTCGTCCGCCGGGTCGATCCCGTCGGCCCGCAGCAGCAGGGTGTACAGGCGCGGCCAGGTGACCAGGTCGGCCCGGCGCAGCAGCCCGCAGAGCACCTCGCCCTGCCACTCCGCCTCCTCGTGCAGCCGCTCCCACCGCTTGGCGTTCAACCGGCGGGCCGCCCGCTGACGGTCGATCAGCAGCCGGACGGCCTCGCCGTACGCCTCGTAGGCCCCGGGCTCGTCCACCGGCTGCACGTACAGGTACAGGCGCTCGTACAGCAGTTGCTCCAGCTGGGCGGAGCTCAGCTCGGGCCAGCCGTCGTGCAGCCGGGCGCCGCCCAGCTCCAGCAGGGTCAGTACGGTCCGCAGCGCCCCGTCCGGCACCGGCGGGCGGCCCTCCTCCCCGGCCCAGGCCAGCAGCTCGGCGGTGCGGGTGCGCGGGCTGAGCCGCAGGTCCTCGTCAGTCACCCAGGTACGGTAACCGGCTCCGCCGACCCCGCTCACCTGCGGCGGTAGGGTCGGGGCCCATGGAACTCATCCGGCTGACGGGACCGCGCCTGATCTGCCGCGAGTACCGGCAGACGCCCGAGGAGGCCGAGGCGCTGCACGCGGTCTTCGGCGACCCGGAGACCGCCCGGTACCTGCCGTTCGAACCGCGCGGCGTCGAGGAGTGCGCCGACCAGATCGGCCACTACCTGGAGGAGGCGGAGCGCGAGCCGCGCACCTACTACCGCCTGGCGGTGGTGCCGCTCGCCGACGCCGGGGACGACGGCGAGGGCGGGGTGCCGATCGGGCAGGCGGCGTTCACCCGGGACGGTGACACCGCCGCGTTCGTCGGGTACGCGCTGCGCCGGGACACCTGGGGCCGGGGGTACGCGGGCGAGATCACCGAACTGCTCTGCGGGTTCGGCTTCCGGACGCTCGGCCTGCACCGGCTGGCCGCCCGGATCGACCCGGACAACACCGCCTCCGCGCGGGTGGTGGAGCGGGCCGGCTTCCGGCTGGAGGGCCGGATCCGGCACGAGCTGCGGGTCGGCGGGAGCTGGCGCGACTCGCTCCAGTACTCCCTCCTCGAACCGGAGTGGGCGGCAGCCCGCACCACCTGAGGGGGTGGGGACAACCCCACCCCGAAGTCGGCAGCAGGCTTCATTCCGCCGACCCGCCCCGCTCGGGCACCGTTGCACCGTGAGCAGTCACGACGCCGAGGGGCCCGACATGACGACCAGTACGCTGCACCGCGCCGACACCTTCCACACCCGCCCGGCCGGGCCGCGCCGACCCGCCTTCTGGCGCGCCCCGTTCGCCGCGAGCACCTACCGCGAGCTCGGTTTCACCCTCACCGGCCTGCCGGTGGCGATCGCCGGGTTCGTGGCGACCGTCGCCCTCTTCAGCGCGGGCCTCGGCCTGGTGGTGACCGCGCTCGGCCTGCCGGTGCTGGCGCTGCTGCTGGTCCTGGCCCGCGGCTTCGGCGCGCTGGACCGGCAGCGGGCCCGCACCATGCTCGACACCGAGGTGACCGCCCCGCCCGCTGTCCGCCCCAAGCGCGGAGGCTTCTGGGGCGCGGTCACCGCCCGGCTGGCCGACGGCGCCGGCTGGCGCGCCGCGCTCTACCAGGTGCTGATGCTGCCGTGGGCGATCCTCTCCTTCACGCTGTCGGTGGTCTTCCTGACGGTCGGCTGGTCGCTGGCGCTCTACCCGCTCTACCACTGGGTGTTCGCCCGCTACACGCCCTGGCCCGGGTACCAGCTCTACGAGTACACGGACCGCGCCGGCGTCGAGCACCACGCCTACGTCACCGAGCCGTGGCAGATCACCGGGGTCTCCCTGCTCGGGGTGCTGCTGGTCCTGCTCACCCCGCAGATCATCCGCGGCGTCACCAACGTCAGCCGCCTGGCGATACGCGGCCTGCTCGGCGCCCGCTGACCGGCGGTCACCCCGCTCCGGTCCGAGGTGCGACGGCCGGGAGGCCGTGGTCCGATGAAGCGGCCGAGGCCGACCCGGCCGCCCGCGAGCCGCCCGAGGAGCGTGATGGACCACCAGGCGCCGACGCTGATCACCTCCCGTCCGCTCGACGAGTACTGCCAGCTCTTCGGCCTGACCCGCAGTCGGCTGGGCGCGGTCGGCGGCCCGGTCCTCGACTGCCCCGGCGGCGCGGCCGGGCTGGCGGCCGAGGCCCGGCAGCTCGGCTGCGAGGTGATCGCCGCCGACCCGGCGTACGCGCTGGCCCCGGCGGCCCTCACCGAGCTGGCCCGGGCCGGGCGGCGGGCCATCGAGGCCGCCGCCCGCACCGACCCGCGGCGGTACCTGCCGGCCGACCGGCACTCCCCGGAGAAGTACCTGCGCAGCTGGGACCGCGCCCACCGGATCTTCACCGCCGACCGGGCCGCCCACCCCGAGCGCTACATCGCCGCCGCCCTGCCCCGCCTGCCGTTCGCCGACCGGACCTTCGCGCTGACCCTCAGCTCCTACCTGCTCTTCGCCTACCCCGAGGTGTTCTCCGCGCAGGCCCAGCTCGCCGCCCTGCTCGAACTCGCCCGCGTCACCCGGCCCGGTGGCGAGGTCCGGGTCTACCCGCTGTACGACGGCGCCGGCCGCCGCTGCCCCCACCTGCCGGGCCTGCGCGCCGCCCTCGGCGGCCACCGGATCGCCACCGAGATGCGCGTGGTGCCCGCGGCCAGGCCCGGGGCACGTCCGCACCGCCTGCTGGTCCTGCGCACCCCGACCCGGGAGGCCCGCAGGCCCCGGGCTCAGTCCTTCGCCGCGGCCTCCGGCTGATCCCCGCTCCGCGCCGGGGTCAGGCCCGGGGCCCCGGCCTCGCCCTGCGCCTGGGTGGGGATCAGGGCGGTCGCGGCCGCGGTCTCCGGCAGCCGCTTGAGGACGTCCTCCGCCACCGCCCGACGGCGCGAGTACGGCGGGACGGTCCGGGTGTTGCGCAGCTTGTAGGCGACCGCGGAGCGCAGCGCGGCCCGGTCGGCCTCGCCCAGGTCCGGCAGCCCGGCGGCGGCCTTGGCGGCGAGCAGCGCCTGCAGCAGCTCGAACGGCGACAGGTGCCGGTCGATGGCCTGGGTGATCAGGTCGACGTTCCGCGCGTCCGGCGCGCCCTGGAGCAGCGCCAGCGCCTGCACCCGCAGCCCCTCCACCCCGGTCTCGAAGAGCTCGCGGACGCGCTCCGGCCCGAAGCCCAGCGAGGGCGCCGCGACCACGGTCTTGGCGACCGAGTCGGCGAGCGTCTGCCGGTCGGCGGCGGTCAGCGCCCGGGCCAGCAGCAGCCGGGTCAGCAACCAGCCGGCCACGAAGCCGACCACGGTGTAGTACACGGCCAGCGCCGAGACGAACCCGGCGGCGCCACCGTGGTCGCCGGCCGCGCCGCCGACCACCGGGGACAGCCACTCGCCGAGTTCCCGCAGCCGGTGCGGCAGGGTGCCGATCTGGGTGAGCCCGGCGCCGAGCAGGATCTTGGTCAGCCAGTCGGAGACCTGCTCCAGGTTGGTGTTGGGGGCGTACCCGGCGGTGGAGGTGGCCCCCTGGTCGTCCGGGTGCGCGGCCGCGCCGCTGGTCAGCAGCCGGGGCACCCCGAAGAGGAAGCCGACCAGCCCGCCGCCGACCGTGAAGGTCGCCGCGACGATCAGCCCGCCGCCGAGCGCCGCCGCCCAGTGCCCGCTCGCCGACGCGTACAGCGCCATGCCCACCAGCCCGGCGGCGACCACCGCGCCCAGACCGAACTTCACCGCCGGCACCGGCTCCCCGCCGCGCTCCAGCTCCATCGTCCCCGCCTCCCCGTCGCGGCCCGGCCTCAGCCCGTCAGCCGCCGAAACCCTACCGATCCGATCGGCAGGGCGGTTCCCCGCCGCCGTCCTGATCAACCCTCAGGCGGCGGCGGGTGCGGGCGCGGCGGGGCCGGCCGGGACGCGGAGGCTCAGCTGCGCAGGCGGGCCAGCCAGGCCTCGACGTCGTCGGCGGTGCGCGGCAGGCCGGCCGAGAGGTTCTCGTTGCCGCTCTCGGTGACCAGGATGTCGTCCTCGATCCGCACCCCGATGCCGCGGTACTCCTCCGGCACCGTCAGGTCCTCCTGCTGGAAGTACAGGCCCGGCTCGACGGTCAGCACCATGCCGGCCTCCAGCGTGCCGTCTACGTAGGTGGAGGTGCGGGCCTCGGCGCAGTCGTGCACGTCCAGGCCGAGCATGTGGCCGGTGCCGGCCAGCGTCCACCGCCGGTGCAGGCCCTGGGCGAACGCCTCGTCCGCCGTCAGGTCGCCCAGCAGGCCCCAGGCGACCAGGTGCTCGGCGAGCACCCGCTGCGCCGCGTGGTGGAAGTCGCGGTAGCCGGCGCCCGGCTTGACCGCGGCGATGCCGGCCTCCTGCGCGGCGTACACCGCGTCGTAGATCTTGCGCTGCAGCGGGGAGAAGGTGCCGTTCACCGGCACGGTGCGGGTCAGGTCCGCGGTGTAGAGGTTGCGGGTCTCCACGCCGGCGTCCAGCAGCAGCAGCTCGCCGGGCCGGGCCTGGCCGTCGTTGCGCACCCAGTGCATGACCGTGGCGTGCGGGCCGGCCGCGGCGATGGTGCTGTAGCCGACGTGGTTGCCCTCGACCCGGGCGCGGACGTAGAAGGTGCCCTCGATCAGCCGCTCCGCGGTGGGCTCGGCGGTCGCCAGGACCTTCATCACGTCCTCGAAGCCGCGCGCGGTGGCCTCGCAGGCGAAGCGCAGCTCGGCGATCTCGAACTCGTCCTTGACCAGGCGCAGCTCGGCGAGGGTCTCGCGGAGCTCCTCGTCCCGCTCGGCGGTGGTCCGGTCGGCCAGCGCCGCCTCGACCCCGGCGTCGTGGCCGCGCAGCACCCGCACCGGCCCGGTCGCGGCGGCCAGCGCCTCGGCCAGGGTGCGGAGGTCGCGGCACTCCAGGCCGAGCAGCCGCTCGTTCTCGGTCAGGCTGTTGCGCCGGCCGTCCCAGAGCTCGCCGTGGTTGTCGAGCCAGAACTCGCCGTTGTCCCGGTCCGAACGGGGCTGCAGGTAGGCGGCCTCGCGGTGGCCGTCGGCGGTCGGCTCCAGCACCAGCACCGCGCGCTCCGACTGGTCGCCGGTCAGGTGGGCGTACTCGGACGACGGACGGAACGGGTAGTCGGTGTCGTTGGCCCGGACCTTGGGGGTGCCGGACGGGACCACCAGCAGTTCGCCGGGGTAGCGGGCGGAGAGCGCGGCCCGGCGGCGGGCGGTGTGCGCGGCCTGCGGGATCGGCTCCAGGTCGTGCCGCTCGGTGTCCGCCCAGCCCTGCCGCATGTTCGCGGCCAGCGCCTCGGTCACTCCCCGGGTCAGCCCGTTCTTCCGCGGCTTGTTGTTCTCGGCCTGGTCCACAACCGTCTCCTGACTCTGATCACTGATGCTGATCGGCGGATCGAGCGGGCTCGGAGCGATCGGCATAATGAACCCGTCTGCTGGCGCGATCCGTACGGTATACCGAACGCCGATCCGAGGAAAGGGGACGCCGTGAACGGCTCCGAGGGATCGGTCCGGGATGTCCTGGCCGCCAACCTGAAGCGGGTGCGCACCCGGAAGGGGCTCTCCCTCTCCGAGCTGTCCCGCCGCTCCGGGATCGGCAAGGCCACCCTCTCCCAGCTGGAGTCCGGCACCGGCAACCCCACCATCGAGACCGTCTTCAGCCTCGCCCGGGAGCTGGACGTGCCGATCTCCGACCTGGTCGACCGACGGCCGGCCGCCGGCCTGACGGTGGTCCGCGCCGCCGAGGTCGAGGTGCTCGCCGGGGAGGGCGTCGACCTGCGCCACCTGCGCCGGATCGAGTCCGGCGACTCGGTGATCGAGGTGTACGACCAGCAGGTGCGGGCCGGCTGCACCCAGGACTCGCTCGGCCATGCCGGCACCGAGCACACCGTGGTCCAGTCCGGCCGGCTCGGCGTCACGGTGGACGGCCGGCAGGTCGAGCTCGGCCCCGGCGACTACGTCGGCTTCGACGCCGGCAGCCCGCACAGCTACACCGCGCTGGACGGCACCGTGCACTCCGTCCTGCTGCTGCACTACCGGGCCGAGCAGAAGCCCCACCTGAACGACCCCGGATTCGGCTCCAAGGGCGCCCACCGTTCGGTATGACGAATGGGCGGGGGTTCGCTTCACGGAACGGACCGGCCGGCGCCACGCCAGGGAATGCCGAAGCCCCCGGGACCTCGCCGTGAGGCCGCCCCGGGGGCTCGACAACTTCTGCGCTCTCCGCCGTGGAGCTACGACCTAGGCCGCGAACTCCACGGAGGCGCGCCCGAGCGAGTCAGACGCGCTCTGCGGCGCAGTCGTGGTGTTACTCACTCAGGATCACCTCCTTTCCGTGTTCTGCAGCCACCATAAGCAACCCGCCCTGCACGGGGCAACGGATTTATCGGGGGCGAAAAGGCCGAAGGCCCGGAGGCGAGCCTCCGGGCCTTCGTGCTACTGAGTAGCGGGGACAGGATTTGAACCTGCGACCTCTGGGTTATGAGCCCAGCGAGCTACCGAGCTGCTCCACCCCGCGTCGGTGAACCCAACACTACGGGAGAGTCGCCGAGAAGGGAAATCGGTTACCGGGGAGGGCCCGGCGCCTCCTCAGCCGTGTGCGGCGGCGACGGCCGACTGCCGTCCGCGCCGGGTCTGCGCCCACACGGCGAAGCACACCAGTACCGCGAAGGCGGGCACCATCACCAGCCCGTACACCAGCAGGAAGCCGTCCGTGCCGAGCCCGGCCGCGGCGTTCCAGGTGCCGTGGATCGCCATCGCCAGCAGCAGCCCGCCGGGGGCGGCCAGCCGGGCCAGCCAGCGCCGCCCGGTGGTCAGCGTGACGGCGATGCCCAGCCCGGTCAGCGCGGTGAACAGCGGGTGGGCGAACGGCGAGAGCAGGCCGCGCAGCACGAAGGTGTGCACCGTCGAGTCGAAGTCCCGCAGGCTCGGTGCCTGGCCCAGGCCGATCGCGTCCAGCCGGGCCTGCCGGTCGGCGCTGAACGCCCGGCCCAGGTAGAGCGCGTTCTCGGTGAAGGAGAACCCGCAGGCGGTCACCCCGCCGAGCACCGTGCCCGCCGCCAGCGTGCGCGGGCTGAGCCGGGACCGCAGCCGTCCGTGCGGCGCCGGCCGGAAGTACGGGTGGGCGCGGACCCGGGACCGGACCGGGCGGCCCGTCCGCAGCCGGACGACCCGCGTCCCGAGCGGACCCCGCCGCCCTGCCGCCGCCCGGGCGTCCCGCCGCACCATTCCGCACGGCGGCGCGGTCCGGCAGCGCGACCGCCGCCGGAACGGCAGCAGCAGCATCAGCAGCGCGCTGGCCTTCGCGGTCTCCTCGATCAGCGGTGTCGCGAACTCGGCGCCCAGCGTCTCGCCCCGGGCGCTGCCCTGGTGCGCGATCAGGAAGTCACTGGCCCAGCCGTTCGCCATGATCGCCACCGTGGTGGCGGCGCACGCCCCCCAGGCCAGGCAGAACAGGGCGTGCCGCATCGGCACCCGGCCGGTCCGGTTCAGCCAGGCCAGCGAGCCCAGCACGAAGGGCAGCGGCAGCAGCGCCAGACCCATCCCGACCAGCAGCCCGACCGTCCCGGTCTGCCGCTGCACCAGGCGCAGGATCAGCAGCCCCGACCCGGCCAGCGCGAACGCCGCCAGCGCCGAGGACAGCGCGGGCCGGCGCAGCGCGGCGAGGCGGCCCAGCCACCGGCCCCGGCGGGCGTGCGACCGCAGCCCGGGGGCGGCTCGGCGCGCCCGGGGCCCGACGGGCACACCGTACGGACTGCTCACGCGCACGAGAGTAGGCGACGCACCCCGTGCCCGGGGAGGTCTCCGCGCAGTCCGTACCCGGAAGAGTACCCAGCGTGATAAGGGGAGTTGCTCAGCGGCGACGGAACAGCAGGTCGTGCACCACGTGGCCCTTGGCCAGGCCGGCCCGCTCGAACTTGGTCACCGGCCGCCACTCGGGCCGCGGCGCGTAGCCGGGCACCGAGCCCTCCGGGTGCTCGGACGGCTCCAGCCAGCCCGAACCGTCACCCTCCGGGTGGACGTTCTCCAACTCCGGCCGGGCCGCCAGCACCTGGGCCATCTGCTCGGCGTACGGCTCCCAGTCGGTCGCGCAGTGCACCAGCGCGCCCGGGGCCAGCCGCGGCAGCACCAGGTCCAGGAAGGAGTCCTGGATCAGCCGGCGCTTGTGGTGCTTGGGCTTCGGCCACGGGTCCGGGAAGTACACCCGCAGGCCCGCCAGCGAGGCGTCCTGCAGCATGTCGCGGAGCAGGATGATCGCGTCGCCCGCCGCCAGCCGGACGTTCTCCGAACCGTCCCGCTCCAGGAACTGCAGCAGGTTGCCGTGGCCCGGGGTGTGCACGTCCGCCGCCAGGATGCCCGCCGACGGGTCGGCCGCCGCCATCGCCGCGGTGGTGTCGCCCATGCCGAAGCCGATCTCCAGCGTCACCGGCCGGCCGTCGAACAGCGTCGGCAGGTCCAGCGGGGTGCCGTCGATCGCCAGGCCGAACCGCTCCCAACCGCGGTCCAGCGCACCGGCCTGCGCCTTGGTGATCCGGCCGCGGCGCGGCTGGAACGTGCGGATCCGGCGCTCGCGGTGCTGTTCCTCGGTGGCCTTGTGCGGGTACATCGGCGCGGGGTACGCCGCCGGTGCGGCGGACATCCGGGCGGACGGGGTCAACTGGGAGGACGGAGCAGAAGCAGTCACAATCGCACCAGTCTACGGCGGTGCCCCGCCGACCGGACCCGGGCGTGACGGATTCCTCAGCCGCCCACCTGCGCCCGTCCGCGCCCGTCCGCCGCTCGCCCAGCCCGCCCGTCCGCCGCCCGCTCAGCCGCCGGCGTCCAGGGCCGCCAGGGCCCGGCGGGCCACCTCACGGCCGATCCCCAGCGAGGCGGTCGCCGCCGGGGACGGTGCGTTCAGCACGTGCACCACCCGCCGCGCCGACCCCGGGTCCGCCGGGTCGAAGCCCGCGAACGCGAAGTCGTCCAGCAGCGAACCGTCCCGCGCCACCGCCTGCGCCCGCACGCCCGCGGTGGCCGGCACCAGGTCGGCCTCGGTCACCGCCGGCAGCAGGCGGCGGACGGCCGCCGTGAACGCCCGCTTGGACAGCGAGCGGTGCAGCTCGCCGATCTCGTACCGCCAGTGCCGCCGGGCGATCTGCCACGTCCCCGGGAAGCGCACCGTCTCCGCCACGTCCCGCAGCTTCACCGTGCGCCAGTCGTAGCCCTCCCGGGCCAGTGCCGGCACCGCGTTCGGGCCCACGTGCACGTCGCCGTGGATGCCCCGGGTCAGGTGCACCCCGAGGAACGGGAACGCCGGGTCCGGCACCGGGTAGACCAGCCCGCGGACCAGGCCGCGCCGGTGCGGCGCCAGTTCGTAGTACTCGCCGCGGAAGGGCACGATCCGCACCCCCGGGTCGTCCCCGGCCATCCGGGCCACCCGGTCGCTGTGCAGGCCCGCGCAGTTCACCAGCACCCCGGCACGCAGCTCGCCCGCGGTCGTTCGCACCGTCACCCCGTCGGAGCGCCGCACGATCGACCGGACCTCGGTGCCCAGCCGCAGCTCCGCGCCCTTCTCCTGGGCCAGCTCGGCGTACCGCCGGGCCACCGCCGGGAAGTCGCAGATGCCGGTCGTCGCCAGGTGCAGCCCGGCCACGCCGGTCACCTCCGGCTCGAACTCCCGGATCCCGGCCGCGTCCAGCTCGGTGACCGGGATGCCGTTCTCCCGCCCGCGCTCCGCGAGCGCGGCGAGCCGCGGCAGTTCCTCGGCCGCCGTGGCCACGATCAGCTTCCCGGTCACCTCGTGCGCGATGCCCTGCTCGCGGCAGAACTCCACCATCTCGGCGGCGCCCCCGGTGGCGTACTGCGCCTTCAACGACCCCGGCCGGTAGTAGACGCCGGAGTGGATCACCCCGCTGTTGCGCCCCGTCTGGTGCGCGGCGAGGCCGCCCTCCTTCTCCAGCACCACCACCGACACCCCGGGCCGCGCCCGGGTCAGCGCGTACGCCGTCGACAGCCCGACGATCCCGCCCCCGACCACCACCACATCCGTCACGGCTCGATAGTGGCACCCCGCCCCGAGCGCCGTCAGGCGCTCGGGGCGTTCGGTCCCGCTACAGCCACGGCCAGTCGGCCCGGGCGCCCGACTCGAGCAGCGGGATCAGCCGGAACGCCGCGTCGCCCAGCCCGCCGAAGGTGTGCCGGCCGCTCACGCCGGAGACCCCGTGGCCCGGCCGGTAGCCCGCCAGGTTCCAGGTGTACACCGGAACCTGCGCGGGGACCGCGCCGAGCGGATCCCCGTAGGAGGCCTGCTCGTCGGTCACGATCACCACCCGGTCGTGCCCGCGGAAGTGCGTGCGCACCGCCTTCGCGGTGTCGGTCCCGCCGAGGTTTCCGAACCGCTCCACCGCCTTCAGCACCGACTCGCCGCGCCGCAGCTCGATCACGGAGCTGCCGGTGCCGAACTCCACCAGGTCCGCGTGCTCGGCCCGCAGCGCCAGCGCCGTACCGAAGACCGCCGCCGAGTCCGCCCGGTTGAGCTGGGTCTGCGCACTCGGCCGGTCGAACATCGACCCGGACCGGTCCACCAGCACCAGGGTCCGCCCCGGCAGCGCCGGGACGTTCTCCAGCGAGTGGCCGAGCGCCTTCTCCAGCGCCCAACTCCAGCGCAGCGACGGCGCGTTCCGGTACGCGGCCAGGTACCGGAACGGGAACTGCCGCCCCTTCCGGACCTCGCCGCGGTCGGCGATCCGCTGTGCCACCGCCTCCGCGACCTCGTCCGTGACACCGGCCTGGTCGAAGTTGCGCAGGTTCCGCAGCAGCGCCATCGTCCCCATCGACGGGATGATCGCCTGCCACGCCGCGGCGTCCATCGGGCCCTGCAGCCAGCCGGCCAGCGCCTCCCAGGTCAGCCCGGCCGCGGCCAGCCGCTCCGGGCCGTCCTCGCCGGTCAGCACCGCCCGCCGCTGCTCCACCGGCAGCGCGAGCAGCGCCCGGTTGGCGGTGAGCAGCGCGGCGTCGGCCGGCGGCACGGCCTCGTCCGGCCGGTGCCGGCGGTCCAGCGCGTACCGGAACAGCTCGCCCTGCCAGGCCTTCCGCGGGTCCGGCGAGGGGTGCGTCAACTCCAGGACGTCACCGAAGCGGTAGCCCTTCGAGGCGGTGTCGTACTTCAGCAGCGACCGGCCGTCGTACAGCCGGCGGACGGCGTCCGCGACACCGCGCTTGACCGGCTGCGGCAGGTTCCGCCCGTAGCGCCCCGTCCAGTAGGCGAGGAACTCGCCCGGCTCGTCGGCCCGCTGGAGCACCGCGTCGATCACCTGCCGCGAGTGGCCGGGCGCCTTGGCGTCCAGCCGGGCCCGGGTGAACTCGGCCGCGCCGACCAGCGAGGCGGTCCGCATGTGCGCGCCGTAGCGCAGCCAGCGCAGCAGCCCGAGCGTCCACTCCGGGTCCGAGACGGCCAGCTGCCGCACCAGCGCGGTGTACCGGTCGTCCCGGTCGCCGCCGCGCTCGTAGAAGGTGTCCTGCCCGACCAGGTTGCTCACCGCGAGCAGGAACAGCTCGGACTTCTCGTCCCGCAGGTACCCGACCCCGCCCTCGTGGGTGACCACCCGCTGCCCGGTCGTGGCCACCGGTGAACTCTTCTTCTTCGTGCGGACATTGAAACGAGACATGAAAAATCCCCCTGGGAGAAAGACAGGGGGAGGCATGGCAGAAAAAGGCGCGCCCGAGATCGAGCCGCGGTCCGGCGAACCGACGGCGACGGCGGGGGCGACAGTCCCGCGCGCTGCCATTACGCGACCGGCCCCGACTCGCGTCGCGGCCGACCGGGATTCGAACCCGGACTACGGGAGCCGGAAGTAGCCCCTGCCTGCGCACCGGGCGCTCCCGATGCTGTGCCTCCCGAGATCAAAGGCGGCATCGGTACGGGACCTGACTCTTGCGGATTTGAACCGCGGCTCCCCGAGGGGAGCGTTACCTGAAGTAACCGAAGCCTGCGCACCGGGAGGTGCGTATTCAAGAATAGGTGTCCAGAGAACAGAAGCGGCTGAGGTGACATTAGCTGCTCTACCGATTGAGCTACACCGGCCCGAAGCCGATGACGGGACTCGAACCCGCAACCCGCCCATTAACAGTGGAAGTAACCTCTGCCTGCGCACCTGGACAAGAGAGACGATAACCGGCGGGCGAACGGGCCCGCACGCGAATTACGCCGACCCCGCCAGCACCAGCCGCGCGCGCTCGGTCAGCTCCTTCACCCGCCGCTCGTCCGAGTACGGCTCCAGCCGCCGCAGCAGTTCCACCACGTACTCGCGGCTGCGGTGCGAGGAGATCCGGCCCGCCACCTCGACCGCCCGCTCCCCGGCCGCGACCGCCGCGTCCAGGTCGCCGGCCTCCGCCTCGGCCATCGCCGAGACCACCAGCCGCAGGCCGTGCGAGCGGACGAACCCCTCGGTCGGCCGGGCCAGCGCCTCCCGGGTGAACTGGCGCACCTTGGACGGCACCCCGAGGTCGCGGAAGCACTCCGCCGCGTCCGCCGCCAGCCGGTCGTAGGCGTAGAAGTCGATCCAGGTCGGATCGGGGTCGCCCGGCCGGGACCGGTCCAGTGCCGCCTCCGCCGCCGACAGCGCCGCCCCGCACGCCGCCGCGTTGCCCGCCTTGGCGTGCGCCCGCGCCTCCACCAGGTGGAAGAAGCTCATCGTCCGCGCCGTCGCCAGGCCCCGGTTGCGCTCCAGCGCCGCCTGCGCCAGGTCCACCGCCTCGTCCGGGAAGGACCGGTACGAGGCCTGCAGGCTCATCGAGGCCAGCACGTAGCCGCCGAGCGGCACGTCGCCCGCGGCCCGGGCGAGGCGCAGAGCCTGGATGTAGTACCGCTGCGCCGCCTCGTGCTGGCCGGTGTCGAACGCCATCCACCCGGCCAGCCTGGTCAGTTCGGCGGTCGCCCCGAACAGTGCCCGGCCGACCGCGTCGCTGTACGAGGCCAGCAGCAGCGGCGCCGCCTCCACCCGCAGGCACTCCGGCACCATCGACGAACGCCAGTCCCCGCCGCCGTACTTGGAGTCCCAGCGGCGGGCCTCCTGGGCCGCCTCGCGCAGCTTCGCCGCGTCGGTGTGCCCCACCCGGTAGCCGGACGGGTCCGGCAGCACCTCGCGGGCCACCGAACCGTCCGCCGGGGTGATCAGCCAGCGCGACACCGGCGTCGCGTACGCCGACACCGAGAAGGTGCCCGCCAGGCTGTCGCTCCACCGGCCGCCGCCCGGGCCGCGCCGCAGGTCCAGGTCGACCCGCCACAGCTCGGTCGCCGAACGCACCGCCTCCGGCACCTCGCGCGGGAACTCCAGGCCCAGCTCCGGCGTCGGGTGCGAGTCCGCCAGGCCGATCTCCTCCAACGGCACCGGCCGGCCCAGCTTGTTGCCCAGCGCGGTGGCGATCAGGTGCGGCACCGGACGCTGCGGCACCATGCCCTTGGTGACCCACCGGGCCACCGACGTCTTGTCGTAGCGGAGCGTCAGGCCGCGCTGCGCACCGAGGTCGTTGACCCGGCGGGCGAGACCCGCGTTGGAGATCTGGGCGAGCGAGAGGAGTGCACCGAGCCGATCGTTCGGGCCTCGAGAGCTGGCGGTCATGGTGGCGGTGGCACCCCCTGGCGACGTGGTGCGCGGACGGTGGCGAACGCGGACAGCGGCGCGCCACCGGGCTGCTGCTGCACCTAGCGTAGTCGTCCGGGTTCCGAGGGTTAAGGGTCGGCATTCCGGATGGCGGGATCGCGCACCCGCGAGGCCGACCGTCGACCGGCGCCCGGGCGGACGCGCCCGCCCCCGCCGGGCCGTCGCGGACGCCCGTGCTCCGGTGCCGTGCCCACGTGCGCCACTCGTGCTCCCTGGCCTCGCGAGCAGGTCGGCGATTCGCTGGAGGCCGTGGATCGGCCCGCCGTCGAGGACCCGGCGGGCCGGGGGAAACGCTGCCGTGATCCCCGCGGGCAGCGAGCGGTCCGGGAGGGCATGCGGATGCCCTCCCGGGCATGCGACGCCTTTCGGCCATTTCCGGGCCCCGTCCGGCCCGGAATCCACCGCCGGAACGGCAGGACGGCACGGCCCGGGCCCCGGAGGGGGCGGCCCGGCCCGCGCCACCCCCCGCCACCCCGCCACGCTCCGCCCTCGCCCCCGCGCGGCCCGTCCGCCGCCCGGCACCGCGCCACCGCACGCCACCACCGGCGCGCGGCCCGCCCGCCGAGCCCCCCGTCACCCTCCGCGACCGTCGCCCGCCGTCCGCTCCCCGGGCCGTGCACGACCCGCCCCGGCGTCCCGATCGGACGTCAATCCTCGTACTGAGCTGCGCAACAGGGGTTCCCCGGCGCCACTCCGGTGGCACGATGTCTCCTGACGGCGCGCTCCCCGCCCCGCGGGTCCCGCGTGCCCGGTTCCTCGTCAGGCGGAGGCGCGCGATGCGGTGGCTCACCGGCTGGAGCGGCCTGACCCGGGCCGCCGACCCCGCGCTGGCCGCGGTCCGCCCGCTCGCCGCGACCACGCTCTGGGCCGGGCCCAACTCGCTCTGGGCGGTGGGCGACTGGCGCCCGGACGAGATCCGCCTCGCCACCCTCCGCCCCGGCGCCCCGGCCACCGTCACCGGCGGGCTCGTCCCCCTCGACCCCACCGAGCTGACCGCCGCCGACTCCCCGGCCACCGTCCGGCTCGCCGTGCTCGGCCGCTGCGGCGCCTCCGACCGCGAGCTCGCCGCCGGCCTCGCCGCGGCCCGTGGCGGCGCCGTCCGCCACCTCACCCACTGGCCCGGCAGTTACACCGTGGTCCTCTCCACCGGTGCCCGCTCCACCGTCCTGCTCACCGACCTGGCCGGTGCGCTCCCGGTCTTCCACACCCCCTTCGCCGGCGGCACCGCGTACGCCACGGCCGCCCTCCCGCTCGCCGACCTGACCGGCGCCCCCGTCGACCCCGAGTACCTCGCCGCCCACCTGGCCGTCCCCGACTCGCCCGAGGCCACCGGCACCCGCACCCCGTACGCCGGAGTCCACCGCGTCCCGCCCGGTCACACCCTCGGCATCCGGTCCGGCCGTCCCTACCTCTCCCCGTACGAACCCGAGCCCGGCCCCGAGCCCCGCGAGGAACCCCCGGCCGTCCGCGAACTCACCCGCGCCCTGCTGGAGGCCGTCCGCTGCCGGGTCCGCACCGCCCCCGAGCCCACCTCCGACCGGCCCCGCCTCGGCGTCGACCTCTCGTACGGCACCGCCTCCGCGACGGTCGCGCTGCTCGCCGCGGCCGTCCCGCTCCCGGCCGGCCCCGCCCCCACCGCCCGGAGGGCGACCGACCCGCCCGTCCGCACCGGCGCGGTCAAGGGCTCCTGGGCCCGCCCCGCCGCCCACCGGGAGGACGACGAGGACCGCGAGGACCCCGGGCCGACCCTGGCCGCCGTCACCCTCGCCGCCCACGACGGCCCGGACGCCGCCGACCGCCCTGGCACCCTCGCCCTCGCGGTCGACGCGCCGCGCCTGCGGCACATCCTGCTGCCCGCCGCGCTCCCGTACACCGACCTGTCCGCCGACCCGCTCGCCGGACCGCTCACCGACGAACCCGGCACCGCCCTGCTCGCCGCCGACCGCTTCGCCGCCGCACACCGCGCCGGCGGCGCCGACCACCTCACCGGCTACGGCGCCCGCCAGGTCCTCGACGGCCACCCCGCCCGGCTCGCCGACCTGATCCGCACCGGCCGCGCCCGTGAACTCCTCGCCCCGGTCGTCGCCCTGGCCGGCGCCGACCGGGCCACCGCCGGCGCGCTCACCGGCACCGTCCGCACCCCGGTCACCGTGCTCCGGGCCGCCCGCCGGCTCGCCCGCACCCGCTACGCGGAGGCCCTCGACGACCTCGCCGTCCGGCTCACCGTCAGACCGCCGGTCGCCGACCCCGTCACCGCCGGCACCGGCGCCGCCGCCGACCTCGCCTGGACCGTCCCCGCCCCGGCCGCCCGGCTGCTCTCCGACGAGGCCCTCGCCGTCCTCGCCCAGCGGCTGCGCACCGCCGCCCGCGGACCCGCACCCGCCGAACACCCCGGCGCCCGCCGCGCCCGGCTCGCCCTGCACCGGCACGCCGCCGACTTCCGCACCCTGGTCCACGCCACCGAACAGCACGGCCAGCGGCTGCACGCGCCCTTCCTCGACAACCAGGTGGTCCGCGCCGCCCGGCTGCTCCCCGACGAGACCCGGCTGCAACCGGGCGCCCGGCACGCCCTGCTGCGCGCCGTCCTGGCCGGCACCGGCCGGGCCGACCTGCCCGCCGACTGGGGCCGCGGCCCCCGACCCGACCGCCTCACGCCCGCCCGGACCGGCCTGCGCCTGGCCGCCGACACCCTCGCCGACCTGTTCCACCGGCCGCTGCTCGGCGACGCCGGGCTGATCGACGTCCCCGCCGTCCGCCGCACCCTCGCCCTGGCCACCGACCCGGAGCACCCGCTGCCCCCGGCGACCGTCGGCGCCCTCGCCGACCTGATCGCCACCGAGCTCTGGCTCCGCCGCACCGCCGCCCGCCGGCACGGCTCCTCCTGGACCAACCTCCCCGGCCCCCGCCGCCCCGCCCTGGACCCCCGGCCCTGAGCGCCCGGCGCCGAGCGCCCGCCCCGGGCTCCCGCCGTGCGGCGTGCCGACCGGGAGCCGCCGCGCCCAGCGGGAATCATGGGCCGGGTGAGAGAACCGTTCCCCGTGCTCGGTGAGGCGCCGGCCGGGCGCCCCGGGGTGTTGGTGGCGTGCGACGGCTCCGACGGTTCGCTGTGGGCGCTCGACCGCGCGATGACCGAGGCGGAGCTGTTCCGGCTGCCGCTCTACGTCCTCGCGGTGGTCAACCCGTCGCCGACCGGGTACCCACCGGGGATGGCCGAGCTGGTGCAGGAGAGCGTCGAGCACCTCACCGCGAGCATGGCGGACGGCCTGCGCCGCGCCGTCTCCACCGTCCAGTCGGCCCGTGAGCGGCCGTACGGCGGCGAGCTCTCGCTGCACGTGGTGCTCGGCAACGTGATCGAGGTGCTGCTGCAGACCGCGTCCGCCCACCACACGCTGGTGGTCGGCACCCGGGGCAACGGCGGCTTCGCCCGGCTGCTGCTGGGCTCGGTGAGCACCGCGGCGGTGCACCACTGCTCGCGCCCCGTGCTGGTCGTCCCGGCGCCCCCGGTGACCTGAGCGGCCCGCCGCGGGGGAATGCCGGCCGGATGGTTGAGCGTTCACCAATGGTTACCCCGTACGGCAACCCCTGGAGTCCCGCGTCATGAAGGTCGAGATCTACTCGGACATCGCCTGCCCCTGGTGCTACATCGGCAAGCGCCGCTTCGAGCAGGCGCTGGAGCGCTTCGAGGGCAAGGACGGCGTCGAGGTGGTCTTCCGGCCGTACCAGCTGGTGCCGGACGCGTCCGAGGAGCCGCGCAACCACCGCGAGTGGCTGGCCGAGCGCTACGGCCCGCAGTCGGTCGCGATGGACGCCCGGGTCGCAGAGCTGGGCCGCGCCGAGGGCATCAGCTACGACTTCGACGCCGCGATCGAGGTCAACACCCTGCTCGCGCACCGCCTGCTGCACCTCGCCGAGACCGAGTACGGCCCGGCCGCGCAGACGGACCTCAAGGAGCGGCTGCTCAAGGCGCACTTCTCCGACGGCGTCAACGTCGGCGACCGCGCCGCGCTCACCGCGATCGCCGCGGCCGCGGGGCTGGACGCCGAGCGGGTCGCCGCCTACCTGGCCGGCGACGAGGGCACCGCCGAGGTCCGCGCCCAGCTGGCCGCCGCCCGCGACCTGGGCATCAGCGCGGTGCCGACCTTCGTCTTCGAGGGCCGCTGGGCGGTCCAGGGCGGGCAGGAGGCGGACACCTTCCTCTCCGTGCTGCGCCAGGTCGCCGCCGAGACCGGCGCCGTCACTCCGGCCCCGGCCGAGGGCTGCGCCGACGACGCCTGCGCGGTCTGACCGCGCCCCCCGGACCGGGACGGGCTCAGCAGCTGAACCTGGCCGACGCCCAGTCCGCCACGTCCAGCCGGCCGAGCCCGCCCGTCGCGGGCTCGACGACCAGCCGGATCCAGCGCTGCCCGGAGAGCGGGGCGTGCACCCGCACCGCCCCGTCCCCGGCACCCACCCGGCCCGAGGTCCACAGCGTGCGGCCGTCGCCGCCCTGCACCGAGAACTCCACCCGGCCGAGCTTCAGGCCGAGGTCGTCCAGCCCGGCCACCGCGTCGAACGAGTCGCACGGCCGGTTGAGGTCGATCCGCACGCTGGACGGCACCCGCACCGCCAGGACGTGCGAGTAGTGCGACCCGCCCACCCAGGACCCGCCGGTGCGCACCACCTGGCCGCGGCCGTGGATCGCCGGGCTGTCCTCGGGCACCCGGTTGCCGCCGACGAACGGCAACTCGTCCAGCCAGAAGGTGCTCGGCGGCTGCACTACCGGCGGTTCGACCACCGGCGGCTCCGGAGGCTGCGGCGGCTCCGGGGGAGTGACGGTCGGCGTCGGCACCGGCGGGGGTGTCGGGGTCGGCGACTCGACCGCCGGGGGCTCCGGCGTCGGGGTCGGGCTGGGCACGGGCATCGCCCGCGACGCCGGCGTGGGCGTGGGTGTGGGTGTCGGTGTCGGGGTCGGGGTGGGCTCCGGCGCGGGCTCGGACGGCGGGGGGCTCGGCGCGGGCGATGGCGGGGCCACCGGCGGCACGGCCGGGGCCGAGGACACGGGCGGAGCGGCCACCGGGGCCGGCGGCTGCTCCGGCGAGCCGGCCAGCGCGTACGCGGCCACCGCCGCCACCGCCACCGCGACACCGGCCGCGATGCCCGCCTTGGCGGCCGCGCCCAGCCCCTCCCCGGCCACCGCCCCGACACCCGAGCCCGACCCGCCGGCCGCACCCGCACCGACGGCCGCCGTTCCGCCCGCCGTCGCTGTTCCCGCCGTCGCGCCGCCCGCCGCCGTGCCCGCGACCACGCCGCCGGCCACCACCGCGCCACCGGCCACGGCCGCCGCGGCGGCCGTGAAGTACCCGGACCCGACCCAGAGCAGCACGCCCCCGGGCAGCACCGCCCGCAGGCTGTGGTTGATGTCGGCCAGCTCCAGGTACGCCGCCGTGCAGCGGTCGCACTCCTGGATGTGCTTCCCGACCTCCGCCGAGGCCCGCTTGCGCAGCGACCCGCGCGCGTACGCGCCGAGCCGGTTGGCGTACGCCGCGCAACCGGAGGCCTGGCTGCCCGACACGTGGGCCTGCAGGAAGGCGGCGGCCAGCCGGTCGCGCGCCCGGTGCGCCTGCACCGCCGTCGCGTTGGCCGTCTTGCCGAGCATCACCGCCACCGTCTTCGGCGACTCCCGCTCGACCTCGGTGTGCCAGAGCACCACCCGGTCGTCCTCGGGCAGCTCGGCGTAGGCCTGCATGACCATCCGCCGGTCGGCCAGGGCCATCGCCCAGGCGTCCGCCCCGGGGTCGGCCAGGTCGAACTCCACGGTCGCGGCCGAGGTCTCCGCGAACAGGCTGAAGTCGTCGACCAGTTGTTCGCGCCGGTCGCTGCGGCCCCAGGCCGCCGCCACGTTGCGCACCGCCGTCAGCAGGTAGGCGCGGACCGCGAACTCCGGACCCTTGCCCGCCTTCAGCGCCTGCAGCGTGCGGGCGAACACCTCGCCCGCCAGGTCCTCCGCGGTGAAGCTGTCCCGGCAGCACGTCCGGGCGTAGCGGCGCACCGAGTCGGCGTGCCGCCGGTAGATCTCCTCGTACGCGGCGTCGTCCCCGGCCCGGACCCGGGCCGTCAACTCGGCGTCGGAGGGCGGGCGCTCCCCGTCGACCGGATCGGCGGGCGCGGGCACCACGGCCCGCACCGCATCGGCCTCGGCGTGGCCGCCGAACTCGCGCGGCCCGACGAACGCCGCCGGGGTGACCCCGCCCTGCCCGGCGGCCGCCTGCCCCGGCACCCGGCCGGACAGCGACTCACGGGCCGGGCTGCCGCCCTGGTCCGGCACGTGGCCGGGCGCCCCCAGTCCGGGCCCGAACTCGCCGGGCCCGTACTCGCTCTGCTCCTCGGCGCTCACCGCCGACCTCCGGACAGCTCGGGGGAGGGAACGGCACGCAACGGGACAATGGCTCCAACCACGGGCAAAGAATGGCATAGCGCGAGGTCCACCGGTAGCCGGACCGGCCCGACCCACTCTTCCGGGCAGCACCCGCCGACCAGTTCGGACAGCCGGCCAACTGCCCGAACCGGCACGGCCCGCACCCGGCCGATCAGGCCGAGCGCAGCCCCTGCAGCAGGATCTCCAACAGCCGCTCGCCCGGCGAACCGTCCGTCCGACCGGCCGCCGCCCGCGCCGCGGCCGCGTGCACCGGAACGGCCGCGGTCAGCACCAGCACCACGTCCGACACGCTCACCCCCGGCCGCAGCTCCCCGGCCGCACCGGCCCGGGCGACCAGCGCCGCCAGCAGGTGCAGCAGCAGCCGCGGATCGGCCGACTCCTCGACCGGCTCGGCCGGCACCGGCGCGAACGCCCGCTGCTCCGCGCCGCGCTGCTCCGGAACCCGGCCGATCTCCTCCGCGTACCGGAAGGCGTCCGGCGGCAGCAGCCTGCCCGCGCCCGACGCCGCCGCCCGCTCCAGGAAGCCCGACAGCGCCTCCCACGGACCGGCGGTGGAGCCGTACAGCGACTCCCGGGCCTGCGCGGTCAGCCAGGCGACCTCCTCGGCCGCGATCCGCTGGACCAGCACCTCCTTGCTCGGGAAACGCCGGTACACGGTGCCGACACCGACCCCGGCGCGGCGCGCGACCTCCTCCATCGGCGCGCCGTAGCCGAGTTCGCCGAACACCTCACGGGCGGCCCGGAGCACGCTCTCCAGGTTCCGCCGGGCGTCCACCCGCAGCCGGGAGCCGCCGCCGCGGCCGGCCCCCTGCTCCACCTCGACCGGACCGCGCTGCTCGGGCACCACATGCCGGCCCACGGCCACCGGCAGTACCGTCGCGCGTTCCTGATCAGTCATCTCAACCTCCCCCGAAGGCGCCCGCCCCGGGCGCCGAACAGTCCAACCAGCGCACCCCCCGGTGCAACCCTTCCCCGGAACCCCGCCCTCCAGTCGGGCGGCTCGCGGGCGGCTCGGGAGCGGCCGGGCCCGGACCGGCTCCCTCGGCGGTCCGACGCACAATCCGACCATAGTTCAAGGAAGTTCGCGGAAGAAGTGGACCTTTGCCCATCCGATGCCCATCCGATCCGATCCGGAGTGTGGACAAGAGGGCTCCCGGGGGTGCGTCATAGGGGGACACAACAAGGACGTACAGCGGATCACAGCGCAGACGGCGGCCGGAGGTGCCCCATCAGGATCCTGATCATCGGCGGCGGCTGCGCCGGCATGACCACCGCCGCCCGCCTCCAGCAGCTGCTCCGCACGGAGCTCCGATCGGGTGACACCGAGATCACCGTCGTCGAGCCGCAGCCCTACCTGACCTACCAGCCCCTGCTCGCCGAGGTGGCCGCCGGCTCCATCGACCCGCGGCACGTCGTCGTCCCGCTGCGCCGCGCCCTGCCGGACTGCCGGGTGCTCACCGCCCGGGTCACCAGGATCGACCACGCCACCAAGCGCGCCTGGGTCGACGCCGCCCCGCGCGGCGAGCTCCGGCTGCCCACCGAAATCCCGTACGACGTGCTGGTGGTGGCGCCGGGAGCGGTCTCCAGGACCGTCCCCGTCCCCGGCCTCGCGGAGCACGGCCTCGGCTTCGGCACCGTCGGCGAGGCGGTCAGCCTGCGCAACCACGTCCTCGAACAGCTCGACCTCGCCTCCACCACCCGCGACCCCGAGCTCCGCCAGGCCGCGCTCACCTTCGTCTTCGTCGGCGCCGGCTACGCGGGCGTCGGCGCCCTCGCCGAACTCGAGGACATGGCCCGGTACGCGGTCAAGGGCTTCCACAACCTCACCACCGACGACCTGCGCTGGGTGCTGGTTGAGGCGACCGACCGGATCCTCCCCGAGGAGTCCGTCGAGCTCGCCGCCCACACCCTCGCCCAGCTGCGCGACCGGGCGGTCGACGTCCGGCTCTCCACCAAGCTGGAGTCCGCCGCCGACCGCCTGATGGTGCTCTCCGACGGCAGCCGCTTCGCCGCCCGCACCCTGGTCTGGACGGCCGGCGTCCGCCCGGCCCCCGTACTCCGCCTCACCGACCTCCCGCTCGACGCCGAGAGCCGGGTCCCCTGCCTGCCCACCCTCCAGGTCGCCACCGCCGACGGCACCGTGCTGCCCGACGCCTGGGCCGCCGGCGACTGCGCCGCCGTCCCCGACCCCACCCGCGACGGCGACCCCTGCGCGCCCAACGCCCAGCACGCCCTCGCCCAGGCCGCCCTGCTCGCCGAGAACCTGGTCGCCGTCCTGACCGGCCGGCCGCTCACCGAGTACCGGCCCGGACCGGCCGCCTGCTCCACCTCGCTCGGCCTGCGCAAGGCCGTCGCCCACACCCGCAGCGGCAACCGGGTCACCGGACGGCGCGCCTGGTGGCTGCACCGCGCCCGCCACCTGCGCCGCCTGCCCAGCACCGACCGCCGGATCCGGGTCCTCACCGACTGGCTGCTCGGCGGCCTGTTCAGCCGCGAAGTGGTGACCCTGGGCGCCGTCGAGCACCCCCGCGCCGAGTTCGAGGCCGGCTTCACCGAGAACAGAATCCCGGGGGCGCGCCCGGAGTCGTAGCGGGGGCGCATGAAACCACGGACGCGCCACGATCAGGGCGCGACTTCCGAAACCACCCGGAGGCCTGACAGGATCAGCCTCGTCGGATCATCACGCCGAGTATTTGGCTGTACGCAAATCGTGATGATCGTACCTAATCTGGAACCTGCCCCCTCTCTTTCCTACGGACCCCTCCCGACGCCAGACTGCCCCGACCCGTACCCGTACCGAAGAAGCGGCCGACGTTGAACCTCATGCGCTGGAGCGCCCGGCTCACCGGAGCCCCGTGGCGCGCCGCTCCGCCCACCGCCGACGAGCCGGTCACCGTCCCCGGCCCGCGGGACCCCGTCGTGCCGCCCGGCCTCCTCGACCCGTGCGAGCTGGAGCTCCTCAACGACCAGCGGGACGTCCTGCGCCGACTGCCCGCCCCCGTCGCCGTCACCTACGGGCCCCAGCACCAGCTCGGCTACGCCAACCGCGCCTACCGCGAACTCTTCGGCACCCGCACCATCGGCCTGCCCGCCGCCGACGCCCTCCCCGAGCTGAGCACCCTCGGTGTGCTCCCCCTGCTCGACCAGGTCCTGCGCTCCGGCCGTCCCCGCGCCGTCAAGGCGCGCTGCATCCTCGGCCTCAACGGCAGCCGGTACTACAACATCTCCTGTGTGCCGCTCGGCGCCGACACCACCGCCCCGATCGGCGTCCTGATCTTCGCCGCCGAGGTCACCGACCAGGTCCAGGCCGCCGGCCGCCTCCGCGAAGCCGAACGCCGCCAGCGCGAGGCCGCCGTCACCCTCCAGCGCAGCCTCCTCCCGCAGAAGCTCGAACAGCCCGCCGACCTCCGGGTCGCCGCCACCTACCAACCCGGCGGCGCCGACGCCGCCGTCGGCGGCGACTGGTACGACGTCATCGGCATCGAAGGCGGCCGGACCGCCCTGGTCATCGGCGACGTCATGGGCCGAGGACTGCGCGCCGCCGCCGTCATGGGCCAGCTGCGCACCGCCGTCCGCGCCTACGCCCGGCTCGACCTCCCGCCCGACCGCGTGATGGGCCTGCTCGACGGCCTCGCCATGGAGATCGACGCCAACCAGATCGCCACCTGCGCGTACGCGGTCTGGGACCCGGCCACCCACACCCTCCACTACGCCTCCGCCGGCCACCTCCCCCTCCTGCTCCGCTGCCCCGACGGCACCGTCCTGCGCGGCGAGGAACAGAACGGCCCCCCGCTCGGCACCGGCGGCGGCACCCACCTCTCCCACACCCTCCGCCTCCTCCCCGGCACCACCGGCGTCCTCTACACCGACGGCCTGGTCGAACGGCGCGAGGAAGACATCGACCAAGGGCTCGACCAACTCGCCCGCACCCTCGCCGGCGCCACCGGCACCCCCGACGTGGTCTGCTCCCGCCTGCTCCGGGCGATGGGCGTCACCGCCGAGCACGACGACGACGTGGCGGTGCTCGCCTTCCAGGTGCCACTTGAACCCGAGGCGTCCGGTGTGTAAAGTTCTCCGAGTTGCCTGACAGGGAGCACCGGACACGTGTCGACGTGGACGATCCCGGGGCGGCCAATCCTTGAAACACCACTTCTGATCCGTAGCGGGTCGCGTCTGTTCGCGTCTCCGTTCGTATTTGGTGTGCGCGTTTATATGGATTGCGGCCGGATTCGCTTTTCGGAGCGGGGATCGGCTAGAGTTTGAAACGTCGGACGGGCCGTCAGGTCGAAGAAGACGAAAGCGAGTCGGGAAAGCACACGGTGCGGATCTGATAAGCTTGAAACACGAAAGAACGAAGCGCCCGGAGGGCCCGCTGGAAGGCGGTCCGAAGGAAGCGTCCGTTCCTTGAGAACTCAACAGCGTGCCAAAAGTCAACGCCAGATATGTTGACATCCCCGGCCTCAGATTCTTCTGGGGTTGGAGATTCCTTT